>JAGLBA010000050.1:0-904 GCA_018260475.1 Chryseobacterium sp.
CCCATTCGGAAATCCTTGGATCAAAGTTCGGTTATCAACTCCCCAAGGCTTATCGCAGATTCCCACGTCCTTCATCGGCTCCTGATGCCAAGGCATCCACCGTGCGCTCTTAAAAACTTGACCACACACCACAACCAGGCCAAACACTCCCCACAACAGGAAGCAACCCGATCATGACTGTCGTCAAGCACACGAAATAATCAAGAAAATCGAAACTCGATTTTTGAACATTACTTTGATGCTCGCGTCCACTATGTAGTTCTCAAACAACAACCCACTCCGCACCATCCCCAGAGACCACACCACACAACCCCCACACAGAGGACCATGCATCACGTGCGACCATTTCCGGACCCGGCTACGGGCAGAAAACAGAAACAACACCCATCAACACACACCACCAGCACACCCCCACAAAAGAGGAAGCACTGACCAGGTATGCGTCCCGGTTGTTGCCTCAGGACCCAATAGTATGCCAATTGACGAACAACACCCATCCCCACAGCTTTCCAGCACCACACTCCCCACAACAGGGAACACAACACGTACTCGCCACAAGAACCAGCATCATCCGCCAAGAATTCGTTGAGATTCCACCCATGAGCACTCACCACGACACTGTCGGCCGTGCAATGAGTATGCACTGAACACCAACACAAGAACCGCACTGAGGCAGAACCAGTTGATGCTAGTTGCTCCTTAGAAAGGAGGTGATCCAGCCGCACCTTCCGGTACGGCTACCTTGTTACGACTTAGTCCCAATCGCTCGTCCCACCTTCGACGACTCCCTCCCACAAGGGGTTAGGCCATCGGCTTCGGGTGTTACCAACTTTCGTGACTTGACGGGCGGTGTGTACAAGGCCCGGGAACGTATTCACCGCAGCGTTGCTGATCTGCGATTACT
>JAGLBA010000050.1:914-1178 GCA_018260475.1 Chryseobacterium sp.
AGCGACTCCGACTTCACGGAGTCGAGTTGCAGACTCCAATCCGAACTGAGACCGGCTTTTTGGGATTAGCTCCACCTCACAGTATCGCAACCCTTTGTACCGGCCATTGTAGCATGCGTGAAGCCCAAGACATAAGGGGCATGATGATTTGACGTCGTCCCCACCTTCCTCCGAGTTGACCCCGGCAGTCTCTCACGAGTCCCCACCATAACGTGCTGGCAACATAGAACGAGGGTTGCGCTCGTTGCGGGACTTAACCCAACA
>JAGLBA010000051.1 GCA_018260475.1 Chryseobacterium sp.
CAAAAAGGAAAAAAAGAAAATGAGAAGAAAAAAGGCGGAAAGGTGATTTCGGCGATTTGCTCGGAGCACATCGAAATAAATTAAAAACGCATAGGCCGCAAAAACGCCGAAAAAAATATAAATTTTTATGAAAAATATTTTAATTTAAAAATTTCCGCGTTTCTCGGTTCAACGACATGAAAGTGGTCGAAATTTCACTCGAGGGAAATTTTAAATAAAGAGGCTGGCAGCAGTTTCATTCTCACCCGGATTTTCATTTGCATATTTTCCAATTCTTTTTTTCTCTCTCTTTCTCTCTTTTGTCTCCCTTCCTTTTAACTCCTGTCTCTCTCTTCCTTCAGTTTTAATTAACGTCATTAACCTTTACCTAGAACAGTAACTTTCTATTGCATTTTCTTACTTTTTTCTCGCCATCGTTAAGAACGGAGAGAATTTTTTTTGCAATGAAAGGGCATATTTTTCGGTCGGTTTAATCGAAAATCAATCAATTGATCGATTTAGAATCGAAACGAAAAATCAAATCCCGCTAAAGAGAAATTTCTTTCTTTTCTCCATCTTTCCGAACCGACGTAAAAAAAAAAAAAAATTTGAAAATCAAATTTCAAAATGGCGGCGCGCGGGGGATTCTGCAACCCATTAGAGCATTATTTTTATTTTTTGAATTGTCAAATTAAATTGACAAAATTAAATTGCAAAAATTAAATTGAAGCAAAAACTTACGCGTGACAATTAATCGATGAGTGAAAATTTCAAAATTTTGTTGAAAATTCGATTTGTTGAAAATTCGCTTTTAAATAAAAAAATAAAAAAAAAAAATTGAATATCAAAATTCAAAATGGTGGCGCGCGAGGATTCTGCAAGCCGTGCGAGTTTTATTTTTATTTTTTCAATTGTCAAATTAAATTGACAAAATTAAATTGTAAAAATTAAATTGAAGTAAAAACTTACGTTGACTTAAGTTAATCGATGAATGGAAAATTTCAAAATTTTGTTGAAAATTCGATCGCTTTTAAATAAAAAAATAAAAAAAATGTGAAAATTATCGGCGCAATTTCACGGGGTAAAAAAAATAATTTTTTTCGATTCACTTAAACCGCTTGCGGTGAACCCGATTTTGATACTGAGAGGATCCGCCGTCAGACGAATGGCGAGTAACCGTCT
>JAGLBA010000052.1 GCA_018260475.1 Chryseobacterium sp.
CGTGAGACCCCTAAGACGATCGACCAGAATGGATTTTGATGATCTGGATGTTTGGAATATTGATCAATGATCGATTGAAAATCTATTTTTGATGATTCCGAATTCCGAATTTTAAAAAAAATTTTTTTTAATTTTAATGCCATCATTTATTTTCCTTATAATTTCCCTTCTCCCTATTAGTTATCAACCCAATTTTAAATGGTTGGATCTTATTTCGCGACTTTCATTGAATTCACTGACACCTTTACACTTATTTTTCGGGTGATTGCGTCGCGTAAATAACTGTAAAAATTTTTTAATATTTAGAATAACGTTCTATTTCTAACGATATTAGAAAGCAAGAACATAGCTTGCTTCTGTCCACTTTTAATGTACTTTTACTACCCAATTATAATGTAACTGTCTTTCTTTTCGGTTTCTCTGTGAAACAAGGATATCTGTTTTTCTCTTTGAGTACGTCCCGCTTTTTGAAATCTTCTTGCTTTATTCCCAGTTTTTAGGCATCTTTTTTCAATTTCAGAGAACCAGCTGGCTGGTTTTTTTTGAAGTAGTAATGTAAAGATTCTTTTGGTCAAACTGTATGGGGTTCATTCAAGCTAGATGTTCGTAAATGGCAAACCTTCTTTTGCGTATGACATCCGTTAGTTTTGAAATTTGGGCAAATGGTTCTTTGTTGTGACGCCTCCTGTATTCATCGTTCTCTTTTATGAAATGCAGGATTTTTCTCAGAATTTTTCTTTCTTTTCAACCAAACTCTATTCCCTGAAAGTGAAACTTCTGGTCTATTAATCGCGCAATAAATGCCTCAACTTAGCGCTGACGGAAATAAACTTTTTCTTGTAAAGATCTCTGATTCTGGGATATTCCATCTCCAATTTGTGTGCCTCGGCCCTAGAGCTCGTTTCACTGAATTGTTTTCAGTTAATAATCCTCCTAGGGACACAATCATTTGATATAAATAAAAGCGATTTTCTCAATGATTTCATTTTATTTTGCAAAAAAACAAATAAAATACATTTTCACATTTAAAAACCCTAATTATTTTCTAATCGTTACCAAATTATTTGCATAATTTTTTTTCTCTTTTTAACAAAAAATAATGCAGAAAATAATGAAAACAAAAAATTTCT
>JAGLBA010000053.1 GCA_018260475.1 Chryseobacterium sp.
AATTATTGTACTTTCATAGAACCGCTGTACTACCATAAAACCATTGTGCTGTTAGTGGAACTTCTGCACTACCATAAAAACACTGTACTACCATAAACCCTTGTGCTATTAGTGGAACCTCTGCACTACCATAAAACCATTGTGCTATTAGTGGAACCTCTATACTACCATAAAGCCATTGTGCTATTAGTGGAACTTCTGCACTACCATAAAACCACTGTACTACCATAAAACCCCTGTGCTATTAGTGGAACCTCTGCACTACCATAAAACCATTGTGCTATTAGTGGAACCTCTGTACTATCATAGACCCTTTGTACTACCATAAAACCATTGTGCTATTAGTGAAACCTCTGTACTACCATAGAACCACCGTACGACCATAAAACCATTGTGCTATTAGTGGAACCTCTGTACTACCATAAAACCATTGTGCCATTAGTGGAATCTCTGTACTACCATAAAACCATTGTGCTATTAGTGGAACCTCTGTACTGCCATAAAACCATTGTGCTATTAGTGGAACCACTGCACTATCATAAAACCATTGTACTATTAGTGGAACCTTTGACTACCATAAAACAACTGTACTACCATAAAAACCATTGTGCTATTAATGGAACCTCTGTACTACCATAAAACCATTGTGCTATTAGTGGAACCTCTGTGCTACTATAAAACCATTGTGCTATTAGTGGAACCTCTGTGCTATCATAAAACCATTGTGCTATTAGTGGAACCTTTGACTACCATAGAACAACTGTACTACCATAAAACCATTGTGCTATTAGTGGAACCTCTGAACTACCATAGAACCATTGCTCTACCATAAAACCATTGTGCTATTAGTGGAACCTCTGCACTACCCTAAAACTACCGTACTACCATAAAACCATTGTGCTATTAGTGGAACTTTTGTACTAGCATAAAACCACTGTACTACCATAAAACCATTGTGCTATTAGGGGAACATCTGTACCACCCCAGAACAACCGTAGAACGACTGTAATACCATGGAACATCTGTAGAACCTCTGTTTCACCAGTAGAACCACAATAATACAAATGTTAGATGGAGAACGGTCAAAATTGGGC
>JAGLBA010000054.1 GCA_018260475.1 Chryseobacterium sp.
CCAGACAGATTGACCAACAGGATCTTTACATTACTCCTCTAAAAGAAAAATAGACAGGGTTGGTTCTTCCGAAAAACAGAAACTCTTGTTTTAGGGACAAACCAAAAGAAAAGACAGGACGGAAGAACAAAAACAAAGACATAGCATAAAGGTGAAGGAATACTGGGTTACAGAAGAAAATTGTCGAAATCACGTGGTCTATAGTTGGCCGAAACAAACATAAAAAAATGATGCGAAATTTTTTCTAATTATCATTTTCTAAATGAGTTTTACAATTTCCATTTCTGAGTTCTTTTTTGAAAGCACATGGTTTCTCAATTTTTTGTCGCTCACGGAAATTAATCTGAATAATTCTACATTAATATTATATCATAGTATAAAATATATCTAAATAATTTATCTATTTATTTTTCCAGATGCAAAATTTTTTAAAAATAAATAAATATTTTCAGTCGGCAGGCAGATTTGAATTTAAAAAAATAAATTGTGGTCAAAAAGAGATGATTATGATTTTCGCTAACATAATTTGCCAAAGACGAATCGAATTTCTTTATATTTAGAATAAAATTTGAATTTGAATCCTAAATTTTTTTTTCATTTGATTTCCAGCTGCGAAATTCGTCGGGGGCTCAAAAAAAAAATTCATTCGTTGCTTTTGTCTTGTCGAAAATTTATATTTTTTAACATTCGACGTGTTATTTTTTTTCCCCGAGAGTGATGATCTCGCACCAAAGAGCGAACGAAAAAATTATTGGAAAGAAAGAAAGAAGGAAAGAAAGTAATTTTGAATTTAAACTTTCCATTTAAAAATAAGCAAAAAAAAAATAACTAAAAAATAAAATTAAATTCATTTTTTTTTCTTCTGCCACTTGCGCGCAAGTAAACGCGATTTGAATTTTCAAATTTAAACTTTATTGCTGCTTTTGATTTTAAATTTCAAGTCGAAAATATGAAGAAAAAAATTTATCATTGCCAAATTAAAAATTTTTCTTCTCTTCTTTTCTTTTCTTCTTTTCTTCTTTCTTTCCCTTTCTTTATCCTCTCTCTTTATTATTCCTTTCCCCTTTATTCTTCCCCTTTCTTTATTCTT
>JAGLBA010000055.1 GCA_018260475.1 Chryseobacterium sp.
TATGGATTCAAAATGAACTGCAAAGATAAGGAAAATAGTGACAGATTGGCAGAGGGTTTATCTTTGAGTTAAGTTTTCTATTGTTTCAATAATTTAATTTAAAAACTCCTATTTTTGCAAAAACTATTTATACACAAATGACTGAACCACAACAGAAGTGGACTGAAACCATCGAAGCCGAACATCATCTTTTAAGCCTGAACCTCAAGGAAGTATGGAAATATAAAGACCTTGTATATATGTTTGTAAAACGGAACTTCGTTTCCAGTTTCAAACAGACCATCCTTGGACCTCTGTGGTTTTTCATCAACCCTATTTTCACAACTATCGTTTACTTAGTGGTTTTTGGTGGAATTGCTAACCTGCCTACTGATGGCGCTCCCAAAGTACTTTTCTACCTCGCAGGTGTTACGCTATGGAATTATTTTTCCAGTTGTCTTACTGAGACATCGTCTGTGTTTACAGCAAATGCATACATTTTTGGAAAGGTCTATTTCCCTAGATTGGTGATGCCTCTATCGATTGTCCTATCTAATTTGATGAAATTCGGAGTGCAATTTGCGCTCTTTCTCTCGTTTTGGCTTTATTATTTATTCAAAGGTGAGGTCCACCCCAATATTTGGGTTTTGGCAACGCCTTTTCTCGTGATATTGATGGCCGCTTTTGCACTTGGATTAGGGATGATTTTCTCATCATTAACCACAAAATACCGCGATTTACAAATGCTTTTGGCATTCGGAATCAGTCTTTTTATGTATGCCACGCCGGTGATTTATCCTGTTTCTTCACTAAAAGGAATTTGGCGTACATTGGCGATGTACAACCCATTGACAGGCATTTTCGAATGTTTTAAATACGGCTGGCTGGGCGTTGGTGATTTTAATCCCACCATGCTGCCCATCAGCGCCGTGATTATTTTTATCCTACTTGCTATCGGAACACTGGTTTTTAACAAAGTGGAAAAAGGATTTATGGATACGGTTTAAATAATTGGTAAATAATTAAATCCGTATGCCGAAACTGAATTTTGAACTTATTGAACACTAATTATGCTCGCTCTAAAAGCAGAAAATATATCTAAACAA
>JAGLBA010000056.1 GCA_018260475.1 Chryseobacterium sp.
TTTTTCGATGTAAACTCATGACACAAATTTAATATTATAACTGTATTTTGTGTCCAGAAATTAATTACGCTATTAGGCATCTGCCTTTACTTCATGAAGTTTTTCAGCAAGTTTTTCAATATTCTTAAACTGTTTTTCAGAAATTGAAATATCTATTTCATTTTTTGCAATTGCTTCAACCTGTTTTTCAGTTGTACATGAGCATGTGAAGTAGCCACATGAACAAGTGCAGGTTCCCGAGGCGGAACAAGAAGTAAACGCACCTGAACATGAGCAATTAAAAGATTTTGTTAATTCTTTTGAATATTTAGGAAAATCAGTTTTTGAATTTGCTAAATAAAAATTTGCTGTAAATAATAGCATTACAGTCAATAAGTTAATGAACTTTTTCATGATAATAAATTGTGTTCTCAATTTTGTTTAGTCAAGTCGAGAACATTTTCTTGACTAATGGTTAAAAATTGTTATTTGGTAAACGTTTTTTAAGTTGTCGTTTGCAACTTTTGTACAATAATCTGAAATTTACGGTTCTTTAAAACTTCCTTTGCTATCTTTTAATTACGCGAAGTAAGAACGGCTCGTTTTAAAATATCGTACAACGGAAAAAGTATTTGCGAAGGGCGGGCTAAATTGAACGGATAGTTCAATTTCGACCAACCGAAGCAGATGCTTTTTCAATGAAACTAAATTACTCAAAATAGTTGAATTGAAAAGCATATGCGGAATGAATGTTTGGCTTTTCAATTCAACACCTTTGCCCCGCCTTTTGCAAATACTATGTTGAACTAAACCACCGGTAGCTTTTCCCATTCGCCGTTTTAGTAACTTTGTTTTTATTAACCTTTTAAAACCCATGAAATGGCTACAAAAAAAAATCTCAGGAGAATTTAAGAACGAACAAATTCCTGAACCGTGCCTGCCACGAAGTTAACGGTTTTGCCGAACTCCTGCAACGCTTTGAAAGAAATATCTCTATCCTGGGCAGAAGCAGGCGTACCTTTGATAATTATTCCCGTCACATTACGGCCATGGCGTTGCATTTCAAAATCTTGCCCACCGAACTGGATC
>JAGLBA010000057.1 GCA_018260475.1 Chryseobacterium sp.
CTGGCATTCGAATCAGGGAAAAGAATTGCAAAAAAAAAATTCTCTCTTTCTGAAAAAGACAGATATTTCAATCAAATTTGATGCTTTCGTGGTTGAATTTGGAAAATTGTGAAAAAATCACAAATTGGTTTTTCTCGCTCATTCCCCTCTCATCAACTTCACTCTGTGACATTGATGAGAGGGTTTATGATGAGGTATAGAAAAAGTCTCTAGTGACTTATACTATTGTAGAAACGGATTAAATTATTATGTATAACTAAGAGTTTATATTATAATTAAGTCTTATTATGTATTATTTTTATTATAATATTATGTTATATTTTAATATAATGTGCATTGAGGGAATGTATGTCTCAGTGATTCAAATACGATTTTAGATAAATAATTGTTAAGCCTATCTTTCACAGTTTACTCATTTTAAAAATAAAATAGCATAAATGAGAGGCCAGGGCACATAAATTGAAGATGCCAATTCACAGGACCAGAGATCCTGACAAGAAAAAGTCCGTTTCCATCAACGCTAAATTGAGGCATTATTGCACGGTCATCAGGTCAGAAGCCTTGATGCGACAGAATGTCTCACCCTAAAGAGAAATATTTTGGTTGAAAAGTTAGCTCTAATAGAAAGAAAAATTCTAAGAAAAATTCTGGGACCCATAAAAGAAAACTAATGAATGCAGGAGGCATCACAACAAAGAACTATATGCTCTAGTTTCAAAACTAGCGCAAAAGAACACTTGTCTTTTGCGGACATATAATACGAATGAACCCAGACAGGTTGACCAACAAGATCCCGATAATCTTACGCCAAAAGATAACTAGACGAGCCTGGTTCTCTGAAAATGAAAAAGATGTTTTCGAAAAGCGGGACATACTCAAAGAGAAAAGCAGAACCCTTTGTTTAACTGACACACCAAAAAGAAAGGCAGGTACAAAGTGGACAGAAGAACGAAAGCAACAACATAGCATAAAGATGAAGGAATACTGGGTTAGGAGAAAATTGTCGAAATCATGTGGTCCATAGATGGCCGAAATGAACACAAAAAAAATTAAAAT
>JAGLBA010000058.1 GCA_018260475.1 Chryseobacterium sp.
CGGGTCGTTATAAATCATGGGGTTGTTCATTACATACCTATAATTATTGTAGTTCTGGGTGTTGAACATATCCTGGATATTCTCGTCGGCATTTAAAAACCTTCTCAGCAATGGATCATACAATCTTCCGTTCATGTGGATGAGCCCGACTTCGGCAAAATGCTCGTGGCTGGTGTAGCCCCGGTCAAGCAGCAAGCCGCCATTCGACATAAAATCCCTTATTTGGTTATCATCCGTCATGATGGCACCGCCGTTCACCTGCAGGTGCGTGAGGTTACCCCAAGCATCGTAATGCCTTTGCTCAATCTTATTCCCTGCCTCATCGCTGATGGCCAGTATGCTGCCCAGGTAGTCCTTATGCAAAAATTTGTAAGAACCGCTGCTCTCTGTATAATTCTTAACGAAAATAATGTTGCTTTCGTATGGCGTGCCGCATTTTAAAAACCTAAAAGAACTTCTACGCTTTTGCAGGCATTTGCCTGCACAGGTTTGTTGTTGTTATTTCTTATTTTATCTCTTAAATCCAGACGAATACACGAATCTAACATGTTTGAAACATTACCCTTTTGGAACATTACCCATTTGGAACATTACCAACATTACCAACAGGGGGATTAATTATAATAATTTTCAATTATTATAATACAAATAGATAGAATAAATAAAATTTGATACAACAAGAATTACAAAAAAAAATACAACCCAGCTCCCTATTCTATTTCTGTTTCTCGGTAATCTATCAAATTCTTTAAAATATTTTTTCCAAACATTTTTGTTATTAAATGCTAAATATTTAATAAATAATACTAATGCAAATGGCAAATAGATAATGGGCTGTGATAAAGACAATTCGATATTTTTTTTTGACGAATATGCATAATAAGCAAATAATGATAAAAAGAGCCATGTTTCCAGTGCTATTATAGATACAATTGCTTTAAAATCACTCCAAAATTTTGGAACCGAAACATAATCCCAAAATTTATACAATTTGTAGAAAAGATAATAGTATAATCGCTTCATCTGATTCAATTTCTTTAGAATTTAT
>JAGLBA010000059.1 GCA_018260475.1 Chryseobacterium sp.
AACGGGATTGCCGTTAGGCGATCGATTCACTTCCTGGTCGGCCGCGAAGGACCCAAAAGCCAGGCAGGTTTCTCGCGCACCCGAAGCGCCGCGGTTTTCATCTGGGAAATCGATTTGGTGTTTTTTTTCATTTTTATTTTTTATTTTTTGTTTTTATTTTTTATTTTTTGTTTTTTGTTTTTTATTTTTTATTTTTTGTTTTTTATTTTTATTTTTATTTTTTATTTTTTGTTTTTATTTTTTATTTTTTGTTTTTTATTTTTCATTTTTATTTTTTATTTTTTATTTTTTGTTTTTATTTTTTATTTTTTGTTTTTTATTTTTCATTTTTATTTTTTATTTTTATTTCTTATTTTTTATTTTTTACTTTTATTTTTTATTTTTGTTTTTTATTTTTTTTTTATTTTTATTTTATTTTTATTTTATTTTTTATTTTTTATTTTAATTTTTTATTTTTTATTTTTATTTTTTATTTTTATTTTTTATTTTTTATTTTTTATTTTTATTTTTTGTTTTTTATTTTTTATTTTTATTTTTTATTTTTATTTTTATTTTTTTTTCCGGCAAACGATCACAATCGTTCACTCTTCGGTTCGGTCAAAAACGTCCTTCTACCGAGATGCCGGCCCACGAGCATTGATTTTTTTTTCCTTTTTTTTGGATGTGGGCAACGTAACTCCCGATTAGGAAAGCGGTTCGTCCGACCGATCGAGGCAAAAGATTTTTTTTTTATTTTTTTTTATTTTTTATTTTTTCGTTTTGCTGCTTTATCAGACAGAATTGATTTTTCGAAAGCGTCAGGCTGTCTGAGACAGTACAAGAGCGGGGAGTTGCGTAAGCTTGCGAAATTTTTTTTTCTTCTGGGAATCGTATCAAAAGGTCGTTGATCTGAGATTTTCTTAGTTTTTTTTTTCTTTTTTCTTTTTTCTTTTTCTTTTTTTTTTTTTTTGCTCCTTTAAGTTTTCATTTTTATCTCGCAGAAGTGGCACGTCAGGCGGGGAGCGATTTCCAATTCTTCGATAACCCGAAAAACCGAGGTTACAA
>JAGLBA010000005.1 GCA_018260475.1 Chryseobacterium sp.
TTTTTGCTCAAAAAAAATATTTTTCCACTAAACTATTGTGCCTTTTGTGGTCAAAAAAGTGAGTTTGAATTTTAATTAAAAAATTATTGATGGATATAAGCCTGCTTTTTTGCTCTAAAAAATATTTTTTCCACTAAGCTATTGTGCCTTTTGTGGTCGAAAAAGGATTTTAATTTTAATTTTAATTAAAAAATTATTGATGGATATAAGTCTGCTTTTTTGCTCAAAAAAAATGTTTTTCCACTAAACTATTGTGCCTTTTGTGGTCGAAAAAGGATTTTGAATTTACTTTATACTAATTTATGAAAACACTTCAAATTTTATTACTAATGCTTGGTGCACAGGCGTTCTCTCAAAAAATGGAAACCACAACTTTGCTAAAAGACAAAATCAGCATTCGTGCGATAGAGGTGGTGGATGATAAAGTGTGGTATTCCGGTACGGATGCGAAATTTGGCTATGTGAGTTTAAAGGATACTTTGGATAAGAAGCAGATTCGTATCTCGGAGAAGCCGCTGCAGTTCCGCACTTTGGCGTACCGTGGCAACTGTTTTTATTTGATTAATGTAGAAAGTCCTGCCTATTTCTATAAAGTGAACAAGCTTAGTTTTGAAACCACAATCCTTCATACGGATGCCGACAAAAATGCGTTCTACGATGCACTTTATCTTCATAAAAAGAAATTTTACTCGTTCAGCGACCCGGAAAGCGATTTGAAACTAAAGCTCGCTTCGTTTTATGAAAAGAAAAGCAAATTTCATCTTAATTACATTCAAAATTTGATTTTGAAAGATGGTGAGGCGGCTTTTGCAGCCAGCAACACCAATATTTCCGGTTGGAAAAACAAACTTTGGATAGCGACTGGCGGCAAGGCTTCCCGCATTATTTTGGCTGATTTAAAAACCAATTTGGCGCGTGCGGTGGAAACCCCTTTCGTACAGGGCAGTTCCTCGCAGGGCATTTATTCCATTGACTTTTATAAAGACCAATTCGGGATCGCGGTGGGCGGGGACTACACGAAACAGGCGGAAAACACCAACAATATCGCCACTACCACCGATGGCGGCGAGATCTGGCAAATACAGGCAAGCGGTAAAAATGGCGGCTACAAAACCTGCGTAAAAATCCGTCCCGGATCCAAGGGTAAAGAAATCATCGCGATTGGCGATCAAAATATAGAATTTTCCAGCGACTATGGTAAAACCTGGCGAAAACTATCGGACGAAAAAGGTCTGTACGCCTGCGCCTGGTCTGGCCGAAACACTCTCGTCTTAGCCGGGAAAGATAGGATTGTAAAGATGGATTTTAAATAACCTTTTTTATCAAAATTTTATCATCCTATGTTTGCAGAAGTTTTTAAATTAGATATTAGATATATGAATAAAAGGAAAAGAGTGAGGAAAATAGCTGTTGATTGTCATTTGTCTTGCAGACAGTACGCAATGAGAGCTCCTTTACGCTTACTACAAACCTGGATATAATCATAAGGCTTAAGAGCTTGAATTAAGGTTTAGACAGGTTCTCTGTAGTATGTTTCCCGAAATATGCTTCCATCTCCTTCGGTTATGAACACCTCTTTCAATTTTTCAATTTAGAACGGTTCCCGATGGCAAGATTATTATAATCAAATATAAATAATTCTCTTTTTCTATTTATTCACGCACACCGCGTGAGGGATGGTAAGGGTGCGACCGAAAGGGAGCAGTGCAAAGCACCGGAGCGAAGCGGAGCCCTGAACAGCCCGACCCGGAGGGGCACGCCCCAATTGTTGTTGATTGATGGTTATTGCTTGTTGGAAGAAAAATTTTGAGATGAATTTTGAATATTTGGCTTTTAAAATTTTGAATTATTTTTTTTGATAAGACAATAATTCATCATGTTTCAGTGATTTCTAAAAACCAAAAACTAACAACCAACTATAGTTTCTCTTTCACATACTTCGCGGTAAATGATTTTTTATTTTTGGCTAAGTCTTCTGGCGTTCCGCTGAAAATGACTTCGCCGCCGTATTTTCCGGCACCGGGACCGATGTCGATAATGTGGTCGGCACACTTGATGATGTCCGGCTGATGCTCGATTACGATTACGGAATGGCCGAGTTCTATAAGCGCCTGAAGGGAGGTGAGGAGTTTGCTGATGTCGTGGAAATGCAGTCCTGTGGAAGGCTCATCAAACACGAAAAGGGTCTTGTCCGTGGTGACGCCTTTCACCAAAAAGGAGGCGAGTTTCACGCGCTGAGCCTCGCCGCCGGAAAGGGTGGAGGAACTCTGTCCAAGTTGCAGATAGCCGAGCCCGACATCTTGCAATGGCTTGATTTTCGAGACGATTTTGTCTTCTTTATTATCCTTAAAAAACGCAATCGCCTCATCCACAGTCATGTGGAGGATGTCGGAAATATGGCGCCCGTCGAATTTTATGTCCAGAATTTCGCTTTTGAATCGCGTGCCTTTGCAGGTCTCGCATTCCAGTTCGATATCGGCCATAAACTGCATGGATACATTGATCACGCCTTCTCCTTTGCAATCGTCGCAGCGGCCGCCATCTACATTGAAGGAGAAGTGTTTAGGCTTGTAGCCATGGGCTTTGGCGGATTTTTGGCGTGCAAACAAATCGCGGATATCGTCGTACGCTTTCAGGTAGGTCACAGGGTTGGAGCGCGAGGATTTTCCGATCGGGTTTTGGTCGATTAGTTCGATGTGTTTGATGATATTTTGGGAGAATTCCACACTGTCGTAGTCGGTCTTTTTGCCGCCCATTCCGAGTTGAATTTGGAGGTCATTCACCAAAATCTCCTTCATCAGGGTGGATTTACCACTTCCGGAAACTCCAGTAATCACGGTAAGCACTTCCAGCGGAACTGCAACATCTATATTCTTTAGGTTGTTTTGTCGCGCCCCCTTTATTTGGATAAATTCTTTCGGTTTGCGCCGCTTTTTCGGCACCGCGATTTCCAGTCTGCCGGTGAGGTATTTGGAAGTAAGGGTATCGGCATTTTTCAGTTCTTTGAAATCGCCCGCAAACACCAGTTCGCCGCCCAAATAACCGGCTTCGGGACCGATGTCTATGATATAATCGGCCCCGCGCATCACATCTTCGTCATGCTCCACCACGATAACGGTATTGCCCAAATCGCGCAGATTTTTCAGCACATCTATCAGGTTTTCAGTGTCTTTGGAGTGAAGGCCAATGGATGGCTCGTCCAAAATATAAATAGAACCCACAAGCGAACTACCCAAACTGGTCGCAAGGTTAATGCGTTGACTTTCACCGCCGGACAGTGTGTTGGAAGTCCGGTTCAGCGTGAGATAGCCCAAGCCGACTTTGGTCAAAAATTCCAGTCGCGTGGTGATCTCGTAAATCAATCGCTTGGCGATTTCCTGTTCCGTTTTGGTGAGTTTTAATGATTTTATCAATGGTAAAAGTTCGTCCAATGGCAACTCAATCATCGATTGGATATTATGTCCGTCGATCTTCACATATTCGGTTTCTTTACGCAGGCGAAGTCCCTCACAATCTGGGCAGATCGTTTTTCCGCGGTAGCGAGAGAGCATCACGCGGTATTGGATTTTGTAGAGATTTTCTTCCAGCATTCGGAAGAAATTATTAATCGAAGGAAAACTGCGCGTGCCATCGCCTTTCCAGAGGTAATTTCTTTGCTCTTTCGTGAGTTGGAAATAAGGTTTGTGAACTGGGAAATCCTTATTTTTTTTAATGAAATTGCGCTTCCATTCGCTCATGCTTTCGCCCTTCCAAGATGCCACGGCATCTTCAAAAACCGACAAATTTTTGTTCGGAATCACCAAATCTTCATCAATCCCGACAACCTTCCCGTACCCCTCGCAAGTGGGGCACGCGCCGAAAGGATTATTAAAACTGAAAAAATGGACATTTGGTTCCAAAAATTCTATGCCATCGAGTTCAAATTTGTTTGAAAACTCTTTTACAGATTCATTTTTAAGATTTTTTAAGGTTAAATATCCTTGCCCTTCGTAAAATGCCATCTGCACAGAATCGGCGAGTCTCTGGATAAAACTTTCGTCCTCCTCATAATTAAAACGATCAATCACCAAGCGGATTTCCATATCTTTTTCCGGTGTGAAATTGAAAGCTTCCAAGTCCTCAATCCCGGCGATGTTTCCGTTCACTTCCAGCCTTGTGAAGCCCGACATTTTTAGCGTGTTCAGTTGTTGAGGAAAGTTTTCCACCTCAAAATTTAGTGGCACAGTAAGGACATAGGCATCGTCTTTCCCAGATTTTTTGATATAATCAATGACATCCGTTACGGAATCTTTTTTCACCTCCTCGCCGGAAGTGGGCGAAAAAGTCCTGCCGATACGCGCGAAAAGGAGTTTCATATAGTCATAAACCTCCGTGGAAGTCCCTACCGTAGA
Organism: Chryseobacterium sp.; assembly: GCA_018260475.1. Taxonomy (GTDB): domain Bacteria; phylum Bacteroidota; class Bacteroidia; order Flavobacteriales; family Weeksellaceae; genus JAGLBA01. The sequence goes on from JAGLBA010000005.1 coordinate 4,392, forward strand.
GCGCGGATTGCTGGAAATTACTTTTTGTTGGATAGCGATGGATGGCGCCAGACCTTTAATATCATCGATTTTTGGTTTCTCTAATTTTCCTAAAAACTGTCTTGCATAGGAACTTAGGCTTTCCACATAGCGGCGCTGTCCTTCGGCGTAAATAGTGTCAAAAGCGAGGGAGGATTTCCCGCTCCCAGAAACGCCGGTGATTACTATGAGTTTGTTTTTCGGAATCAGTACATCAATATTTTTCAGGTTATTGAGGTGTGCATTTTTTACGAAAAGTTGTGTTTTTATATTGATGTTTTCAGTTGTAGCCATAATGATTTTCAGACTTCAAAAATACGGAAAAAATAGAGAAATGTTTCGAGCTATAGATATTTATGACACTAATGTTTTGATAAAAAAAATGAATAATAGCCTCGGAAAATGGAGACTGTCCAGAGAGTACTTCGGTGTTCTTTTTGACCTTAATTTTTATTTTCATTGCTTTATTAAGAAGAATACGAAGTGGTTCATGTTCTAAATGTTGTTTTATTTACTTGCTTTAACAATATTACAAGATTGATAATTTTTTTGTATTTATATTTCTATTTTGGAAATGTAACTATGGATAATTTTACATACTTTTGACCCTTCTAATTTTTAATGAAAACATTTCTTTGCAAGTGTTTTCTTCATTTAAACTATACTATGAAAAAACAATTTTTTACCATTTTTTGCCTAGGTGTTATCACATCGGCTACAGCGCAGAATCGCACAACCGATATCGATAGCGTGCGCATCCAAGGGAAATTTATGAACATTCGTTACCAGAAAGTGAGCGAGAATGTGGAAATCATCACCAAAAAGGATATCCAAAACGCATCCGCAAAAACCATTGACGAACTCCTACAACAAGTAAATGGATTGGATATTCGCCGTCGCGGGGCCGATGGCGTGCAGAGTGATGTCGCTATCCGTGGTGGATCGTTCGAGCAGGTTCTAATTCTCATAAATGGTATCAGAATGAATGATTCTCAAACAGGTCACAATTCCTTGAACATACCTGTAGATCTAAGTCAGGTAGAGCGTATAGAAATCCTGAAAGGTCCTGCTGCGAGACGCTTTGGAAATAGTGCGTTTGCGGGTGCCATCAACATCATTACTAAAACTTCTTCGGAAGAAAAAGTAAGAATCTCCGCGGAAGGTGGTGATTTTAAAACCTATGGCCTCGGTCTCGGTGCCACTTTCGGAAACGAAAAAATGAGTAATCTGTTTCAAGTAAATTCTAAAGGATCAGAAGGTTACAGGCATAACACGGATCATAAAATCAACAATGTTTTTTACCAAAATATTTTTAAACTGAAAAATGGCTCTATTGGTATGCAAGCTGGTTTCCAAGAGAAAAAGTTCGGTGCAAATGGATTTTATGCTTCGCCGAAACTAACCGAGCAGTATGAGGAATCTCAGGCAAGTGTGGTTTCTATCAACCATAATTCTACCTACAAAAATCTAACTATCAATAGCAATTTGTTTTGGAGAAGAGGGCAGGATATGTACATGTTGAAAAAAGAAAATCCCAGCTTCTACCGAAATATGAGCATTGGGAACAACTTCGGCGGGGAGATAAATGCCGCTTATACTTCATCGCTGGGAACTACCGGATTGGGCGTGGAATTGCGCAAGGAATTTTTCGTAAGCAACAATGTGAATGGTTTCACCAAAGCCAACCTGAGCATGGGCAAGCACGACCGTTTCATCACGCAGATATTTTTAGAACATCATTTTTCTATGCTGGACAATCGTCTTACTGTAGTTCCGGGAGTGACTTGGGCAAATTATTCCAACGCAGGGAACTTTTTCTATCCGGGATTGGACGCCGGTTTCGACATCACGGAACATCATAAAATCTACGGAAATGTGGCGCAGGTGCACCGCATCCCGACCTTTACGGATCTATATTACACCAGCTCTTCCGAAGTTGGGAACAAAGACCTGAAGCCGGAAAGCGCGCTTTCTGCTGAACTGGGCTATCGCTATGTGCGCCCGAATGTGGTGGTAAAACTGAGTGCTTTCTTGCGTGATTCACAAAAGGCGATCGACTGGGTGAAAATGCCGCCTTCCACGGTGTGGAATGCAAAAAATATAGGCGATATCAAAACAAAAGGCATCGAAGCAGAATTTGAACACCGCCCAATAAACTGGCTGAAATATTCTGCGGGCTACACCTTTCTGGAAAGTGATTACGCGACTGCCGCTGGATTGACTTCAAAATACGCCGCTGATTATTTGAAACACCAGTTTACAGCAAAACTGGAAACGCATTTCTTTAAAAATATCACTAACGAATTGGTTTACAGGTACAACGAAAGAGCGGGGATAGGCAGTTATAATCTTTTAGATGGAAAACTGAATTACACTGCAAATGCTTTGGAAATTTATCTGCTCGCAAACAACATCACAAATACGAAATACACCGAGGCGTTCGGCGTTCCAATGTCTGGTCGCTGGTTCCATGTGGGAGTAGCTTATACGATAGGGCTTTAGAGGGTCAGGTTTAGGCTGAGGCTGAGATTTAATTTAGGCTGGGAATATAAGGGATTAAAGTTTTATACAAGCTTGAACTTCTTTAACCCAACCTAAATTAAATCTCAGCCTCAGCCTTTTAGTATTTCTCCGTCAGGTACCGGTAGGCTTTTAGGTATTTGTTTATGCGTTTTAAATCTTTTTTTGTGAGAAGGCGATTGATGCGACGAAGATCCATATTATCGCGTAAATCGTTTAATTTCACAGCAATAGCTAATGAAGATTTTTCTGTTCTATTTACAAAATCGTCATAGTTTTCGTCAGGATTTAGTTTAGTAAGGCATTCAATCGCGAAAACGATATTTTCTGGAAAGCCTTCTTTGTGCAACTTATCAAACGACCATTCCGGGCAGTCTTCCACCACATCGTGCAGTACGCCCACGATTTTTTCGTCTAGTGTTTTGCCGTAGTTCATTACGCGCATCACATGGCCGATATAGGGCGCATCGTATTTGTCGGTTTGTCCGGCATGAGCTTTGGTGGCGATGTTTATGGCTTTATTCAGCAGTTCTTCCTTCATGGTTCTTTTAAAATTTTTGCAAAAGTAAAGAATGCTTCCCAAAAGAGGAGCATTTCGAGTGGGTATTTAATGTAAAATTAAATTTCCACAATTTCGGCACCCGGTGCATTGTCTTTTACCGACTGTATCCCTTTTTCTACCCCGGCAGCGGCTTCATACATTTGGCTAGCGCCAATTGCCTGCCCATTTCCTGCTTTTAAAATGAAATAGAATTTGTCGTCAGAAGATTTTTTTCTTTCATAGTGGCTGTCGTCCGGAGCATTATTTTTCACAGAATTAATACCGTTTTCGCAAGACGATTTGAAAGCGTATCCCTGGCTAGAGAGGATGATTTGTCCATTGTCAGCTTTCAAAACAAATTGATAATCGCCATTTGAGCGTTTTGAGATTTCAAATTTTCCCATGGTTGTCGTTGTTATTTTTTAAAATTATTAAAAATTTGGATATAATAGTTGATTCCTAGTTTTTTATTCCATTCTCGTTACCGGTTCCAAATTATCCAGTTCTTCGGGGGTAAACAATCGGTAATGAATCTTAAAAGTCTTGCCCAAAGGAGTTTCCAACGAAAAGCCACCGGGGCCATGTCCGTCCAGAACATCCAATTTAAAATGTGAATATTTCCAGTACTCAAAAAGGTCTCTGTCAATCCAAAATTCTGAGCGTTCTATTTCACCGATTTTTGCGTCGTTCATCCGCGGGAAAAAACCTCCTTTCTCAAAACACTGTGGCTGTGTGCCTTCGCAACATCCGCCAGCCTGATAAAACATAAGATCGCCATGCTTTTCTTTGAGTATTTTAATTAAATCCAATGCTTTTTCCGTTGCATCAAGTCTTTTTACCATTTTGAAATTTTAAGTTTTAAAGAAAAAGGGAGTGCTTTCCACACTCCCTGCGATTTGTTGATTTAGAAGAATCCAAGTTTGTTTTTGCTGTAGGAAATGAGCATGTTCTTGGTCTGTCTGTAATGGTTCAGCATCATTTTGTGGTTCTCCCTTCCGATTCCGGATTGCTTATATCCTCCAAAAGGTGCGCCGGCAGGGTAGGCATGATACTGGTTTACCCAAACTCTACCTGCCTTGATGGCTCTCGGCACACGGTAAAGTTCGTGTGCATCGCGCGTCCATAGTCCTGCGCCAAGGCCGTACATGGTATCATTAGCAATTTCGATGGCTTCTTCGGTGGTTTTAAATGTAGTAACCGCCAACACTGGTCCGAAAATTTCTTCTTGGAAAATCCTCATTTTGTTGTGTCCTTTGAAGATAGTCGGCTGGATGTAGAAACCCCCTTCTAAGCCGTCACCAAGATGATTGGCTTCTCCACCGCAAAGCAGTTCTGCTCCCTCCTCTTTACCGAGTTTCAAGTACGATTCAATTTTATCTTTTTGAATTTGTGATGCCTGTGCGCCCATCATTACAGTAGGATCCAACGGATTCCCGATTTTGATGGCTTTAGTTCTCTCTACCACTTTTGCAAGAAATGCATCGGCAATAGATTCATGAACCAATAGTCGTGAAGGACAGGTACAGACTTCACCTTGGTTCAAAGCAAAAAGTACAGCTCCTTCCACGGCTTTATCTAAAAATTCATCATCAGCATCCATTACCGATGGCATGAAGATGTTTGGTGATTTCCCACCTAGTTCCAGGGTTACAGGGATTATGTTTTCAGTAGCGTACTGCATTACCATTCTTCCTGTTGCGGTAGATCCTGTGAAGGCTGCTTTCGCAACATCTGGGTGGGTAACCAGTGCCCTTCCTAATTCGGCACCGAAACCGTTTACAATATTAACTACGCCTTTTGGTAGCAGGTCTTCGATGAGTTCCATTAAAACCATAATGGAAATTGGCGTACTTTCGGCTGGTTTCAAAACAACGGTATTTCCGGCTGCAAGTGCAGGGGCAAGTTTCCAAACTGCCATCAGGATCGGGAAATTCCAAGGGATGATTTGCGCTACTACGCCAATAGGTTCATGCACGATCATGGAGACTGTATCTTTATCTAATTCCACAACCGATCCTTCCTCAGCACGGATAACGCTTGCAAAATATCTAAAATGATCGATTGCCAATGGAATATCTGCCGCTAAAGTTTCGCGTACAGCTTTACCATTATCCACGGTTTCTACTGCAGCTATGTATTCTAGATTGTCTTCTATGCGGTCTGCAATCTTGTTGAGAATAATGCTTCGCTCTGTGGCAGAAGTTTCGCTCCAAGTTTTAAAGGCTTCGGAAGCGGCATTTACAGCCTTTTCAATGTCTTGTTTGTTGGAGTGTGCAGCCTTAGCCATCAGTTTTCCATCCAGAGGAGAGGTTACTTCGAAATATAGACCAGAGGAAGGTGGCGTCCACGCTCCACCAATATAGTTATCATATATTTCTTTTAACTGGGGACGATTGATTAATGTTGACATAATATATAAAATTTAGATTATTGTAAAAATATGACAAAAATCATATATAAAAATAGGACAGGCGGAAAAAATTAATAAATGTTTGTTAAAATATACACGCCCCGAAAATGCAGCGTTTGTAACATATAATAACATATAGCGTGGTGCTATATCTTGCGCAAACCCTCCGAGGTCCAAACCCGGTTACAGGCTTGGAAAAATATATCAGAAATAAAGATTTAGAAGTGTTAAATGGCCGTAAAAATAAGTCTTTAGCGCTGCTCCAGTGCATTAAAAACTGCCACACAAATGCTGGACCCGGCTGAAGATAGGCCACCGGATAACGCTGTGACGGTGATTGCACGAAATTATCGAAATCAATACCCGCCAACTACTGCAAAAAAAAATATCCCCGAAACTTATGAAATTGGTTCATTTTATCTAAAATAAATTTAAATCCCAACTATTTTGTGAATTAATCGCGTTAATAAAAACAAAAACGCTCCGAACTTTCGGAGCGTTTTTGTCATCTTATATTTTGGATTTCGTGTCTAAAACTCTAAATTTTAGTATCCTCCTTTTTCCACATAATGTGCAGCAATCTTTTCGGTAAGCGCTATCACATTCGGGTGCTTGGTGTATTTGGTGAATCTTCTAAGTCCGGACAGCATCATGCGTTGCTCATCGCCCTCCGCAAAGGATACAATACCTTCTTTTGCTGAAGTAATGATTTTTTCTACCGCTTTGTAAAGGTTTAATTGTGCCATTGCTGCCTCTACAGAACCTTCGGCAAAATGCTTCTCAGTACGCAAAACTGCGGACTCTGCCATATATATTTGGTTCAAAATTTCGGAGGCGTTCAGCAACAGATGCTGTTGTTTTTCGATTTCCGTCATGTATTTTTGAAGCGCCGCTCCAGCTACCATCAAGAATACTTTTTTAAGGTTTTTAATCAATGCTTTTTCCTCGCTCATAAATGCGGAATAATCTGGCGCATCGAAAGACGGGATGCCCATCAATTCTTTGGAAATCGCCATTGCAGGGGAAAGAAGGTCGAGTTCTCCCTTCATTGCTTTCTTGATAAGCATTCCTACGGCAAGCAGTCTATTGATTTCATTGGTACCTTCATAAATTCTGCCGATACGGGCGTCTCTCCACGCTGCTTCCATCGGTGCATCGGCGGAGAATCCCATTCCGCCATAAATTTGGATGCCCTCATCTGCTGCGACTTGCGTAATATCGGACACGAAAACTTTCAGGATAGAGCATTCTACTGCAAACTCCTCTACACCCTTTAGTTCCGCCAGCTGGTGACTCATGCCTCCTTCCACAAGTTCTGCGATTTTGTCTTCGATGTTTTTTGCAGCGCGGTATGATCCCGCTTCGGAAACAAAAACAGCCGTTGCCATCTCCGCAATTTTCTTGCGAATCGCGCCAAAGCTCGAAATTGAAACTCCGAATTGTTTTCTTTCATTGGCGTATTTAATGGAGTGGCTAAGAACTCTCCTTTGTCCATCCAAATTAGCGGCTGCAAGTTTGATACGGCCTACATTCAGGGCGTTTAGAGCTATTTTGAAACCATTGTTTCTTTCACCCAGAAGATTCTCGACCGGTACTTTCATGTCGTTAAAGAAAACCTGGCGGGTAGAGGAGGAGCGAATACCGAGTTTGTTCTCTTCTTCGCCAAAGGAAAGTCCTTCCGTGCTGCGCTCTACGATAAATCCGGTGATGTTTTTATCATCTTCTATTTTAGCAAAAACGATGAATATTTCAGCAAATCCTGCATTAGAAATCCACATTTTTTGCCCGTTGATGATATAATGTTTGCCATCTTCGGATAGTTTTGCGCGGGTTTTTCCGCTGTTGGCATCGGATCCGGCATCAGGTTCTGTCAGGCAGTAGGCTCCGAATTTATTTCCTGTAGCCAAGTCCGGAAGGTATTTTTGTTTTTGTTCTTCCGTTCCGTATAGCAAGATAGGCAAAGTTCCGATTCCGGTATGTGCTCCGTAAGCAGTTGCCAATGAGCCGTTTCCACCAGATACTTTGTCGCAAGCCAACATTGTGCTCACGAATCCCATGCCCATGCCGCCGTATTCTTCTGGAACGGCAACACCTAATAGGCCCATTTCACCTAGTTTGCGCATGGATGCTTCGGTAAGTGCGTAATCTTTATGCTCGAATCTCTCGCTATTCGGCACTACTTCACGATCAACAAATTCCTGAGCGGAATCGCTGAGCATCTTTTGCTCGTCACTGAAGTCTTCAATTGAAAAAATTTCTTGGGCTTCCAATTCCTTGATAAGGAACTCGCCACCTTTTGTATTGTTCATGATGTTTGAATTTTGAATTTTGGGTTTTGAATTTTGAGTTAAACGCTGCTAAATTTTTGGGTCGAATTTTGGGTTTTGAATTAGAGATTATTTTAAGATTTTCTTGCGTGGTTTTAAATATCGAAGTCAAAAAATTTGCAACACTTCGAATTTCATCTAATTAATATTACTCTTCAAAAGCAATTATTTTAGATTTTGAAAGCAGTAAAAGCCAGTTTTGGGTTTCTCTTGCTTCTTTGCTTGCAATTTTCATTTAATGCAAAAAAATCTTTTTTAGAAAATGCAGTACTGGCTTCTTGCACATTGGCACCGATGCTTGTTCCGCTTCTCAATAATCGTTTTGAAACCAAATAATCATTTTGAATTTTTATAAGTTTTATAAAGATCAATGATCTTTAAAGTAAATCAAAACTGCTATCTCGAACGGTATTCTCTGTTTTACTAATTCGAAATTTTAAATTCAACATTTATAATAATTCGAATATCGATGCTGCTCCCTGTCCAGTTCCTACGCACATGGTGACCATGCCGTATTTGCTGCCGCGGCGTTTCATTTCGTCGAGGAGTTGAACGGTGAGTTTCGTTCCGGTGCAACCCAGTGGGTGACCAAGCGCAATGGCTCCACCGTTTACATTCAGGATGTCAGGGTTCAAATTAAGTTCTTTCTTAATGGCGACTGATTGAGAAGCAAAAGCCTCGTTAAGTTCAATCAAATCAATGTCGTTTAATGTTAAACCTGCCTGTTTCAAGGCTTTAGGAATAGCATAAACAGGTCCCATACCCATGATGCGAGGTTCCAAACCTGCCGCTGCATACGCCACAAGACGCGCCTGAGGCTCTAGGCCAAGTTCTTTTACCATCTCTTCGCTCATGACGATGACGAACGCTGCACCGTCAGACATTTGGGAAGAATTTCCTGCTGTAACCGATCCTGCACTTGAGAAAACTGGTTTTAGTCTTGACAAACCTTCAAGGGAAGTATCTTTTCTTGGGCCTTCGTCTACCATGAAATCGTATTTTTTAGATTGCATTTTTTGGTTTTCGTCCAAGAAATTGTATTCTACGGGAAGGGGAACAATCTGTCCGGCAAATTTCCCTTCTTCAATGGCTTTTAAGGCTTTTTGGTGAGATTCAAATGCGAACTGATCCTGCTCTTCGCGGGAGATGTTGTATTGCTTCGCTACTTCTTCCGCCGTGTAGCCCATTCCCCAATAATAATCTGGATTGGCCTTTGCAACCGCAGGCTCAGGGATTGGTTTGTAACCGCCCATTGGAATGAAACTCATTGATTCTGTTCCACCTGCGATAATGCAGTCTGCCATTCCTGCCTGAATCTTTGCCGATGCAATTGCAATGGCTTCCGATCCTGACGCACAATAGCGGTTTACGGTAACACCCGGAACTTTATCGGTATTCAATCCCATGAGGGAAATCAAACGGGCCACATTCAGCCCTTGTTCAGCTTCCGGCATCGCGTTTCCTACAATCAGGTCGTCGATTCTTTCTTTATCAAGTTGTGGCACTTCGGCCATCAATTTTTCAATGACGGTTGCTGCCATCACATCGGGGCGCGTGAAGCGCAGAGAACCCTTCGGAGCCTTGCCCACCGCAGTTCTATATCCTTTTATTATATATGCTTGTTTCATTTAAGTAGAAATTAGAGTTGTTTGAAATTAGAGTTTAGATTTCAATTTTTCAAATAGTCTTGAACTATTGAGATTTCTAACTGTTAATTAAAGTGGTTTTAAACCGTTATATCATTTTTTGTTTTTCAATTAGATTACTTAGGAGCGGCTGAATCTCTTCATTATTTTTAATATATAATTCTAACAAAAGAATTTATTGAGTTTCAAGTCCATAACAAGAACCGTTAGCAATTCGTAAAAAATGTACTAATTCCATCTTATTGTTTGTCCCCGCACCTTCGGCGATAGTAAAAGGGATAGAGACTGCGCATCTGCGGATTTGAGATATTAAACCAAATTTCTCATCCGAAGGAAGATCATTGATTAAAAGATAAATTTCTCTTACCAATAAAATCGATTTCTTCCAGATAATTAAATCCCTTAAAAAATGCGTTCTCATCTCACTTCTAATATCTAATAATCTAAAATCTAGTTACGAAGCGGCTTACCATTTTGCAGCATGTACTGTATTCTTTCGAGGGTTTTTCTTTCGCCGCAGAGTTGCAGGAAGGTTTCTCTTTCGAGGTTCAGTAGATACTGTTCTGATACCACAGTTGGTTCGGAAAGGTTACCGCCTACCATCACATTTGCCAGTTTGTCGGCGATGAGTTTGTCGTGTTCGGAGATGTATTTTCCGGCGAGCATTTGGTCTGTTCCTACATAGAACATGCCCATTGCACCGCGTCCGAGGACTTTCACTTTCTGTTCGATAGGTTGGGTATAGCCGTGTTCTGCCATGCTCAGTGCCAACATTTTTGCCGTTTTAATTTGGGTATTTTTATTCACCACCACAATGTCTTTGTGTTGTTCGAGAATTCCCATATCATAGGCTTCGTAAGCGGAAGTCGCCACTTTACCCATTGCAATATTCATGAAGGCATCACGCAGGCGGTTGGTTTTCACATCATCGTTATGGAATTCGCGTGAAGTTCTTAACGCCAATTCTTTAGTTCCACCACCACCAGGAATTACGCCCACACCGGTTTCTACGAGACCTATATAAGTTTCCGCAGCGGCCACGGCTCTGTCGGCGTGCATCGTCATTTCGCAACCACCACCCAAAGTCATTCCATGTGGCGCAACAATTACCGGGATAGACGAGTAGCGTACGCGCATCATGGATTTTTGGAAGTAAGCAATTGCCATATTCAAATCGTCCCAATCTTGTTCGATGGCCATCATAAGAATCATAGCAAGGTTGGCACCTACGGAGAAATTTGCTCCCTGGTTGGCAATTACCAAACCATCGTATTCCTTTTCGGCAAGGTCTATAGCACGGTTCAGTCCGTCCAAAACTTCACCACCAAGCGCGTTCATTTTAGAACGGATCTCAAAATTGATAATTCCATCTCCTAAATCCTGAATTGCAGAACCGGAGTTCGACCATAAAGTTTTGTTATGACGAATATTATCAAGGATAATGAAGGAATCCTGTCCAGGAATTTTATAATAATTTCCGGATTTTTCATCAAGGTAAGTAGTTTGACCTTCTTCATTTATTTTGTAGAATGTTTCGCCTTTTTCGGCCATCTCTTTCGCCCAGTCGGATACTTCGTAGCCTGCTTCCTGAGCTAGTTCTATACCCTTTTTCACGCCTACGGCATCCCAAATTTGGAATGGTCCGTTTTCCCAACCAAATCCGGCGCGCAAGGCGTCATCAATTTTATAAATTTCGTCTGAAATTTCAGGTATTTTATCCGATGAGTATGCGAAGAGGGCGCCCAACATCTTGCGGTAAAGTTCTCCCGCTTTGTCCTTTCCACTAATTAAAACTTTGAAGCGATCAAGCGGCTTATCAATGGTTTTGGTGAGTTCCAGCGTTGGGAAAGAGGATTTCCCTTGTGCTTCGTATTCCAAAGTTTCCAGGTTGAGGCCGTGGATTTCGGATTTTCCATCCGCGGTCTTGATTTTTTTATAAAAACCTTGTTCAGATTTAGAACCAAGCCATTTATTTTTCATCATAAAATCGATGAAATCAGGCATCACAAACTGTTCTTTATATTTGTCTGATTCTGCGCCGCTTTGGTGAACACCTTCTGCCACATGCACCAGCGTATCCAATCCCACCACATCCGCTGTACGGAAAGTAGCCGATTTCGGACGACCGATGACAGGGCCCGTCAGTCTATCTATATCGGAAACATTTAGGCCAAGTTTTTTAACATTATTGAAGAGGTTCATAATGCCGAAAACTCCAATTCTATTAGCGATAAAAGCCGGTGTATCTTTCGCTTCTACGGTAGTTTTTCCGAGGAACTTTGCACCATATTCCATGTAGAATTTCACCACTTCAGGGCCGGTTTCCGGCGTAGGGATAATTTCCAAAAGTGGAAGGTAACGCACAGGGTTGAAGAAGTGAGTTCCTGCGAAATATTTCTTGAAATCTTCGCTACGGCCTTCTATCAGTTGGTGTATCGGGATTCCGGAAGTGTTGGAGGAAACCAAAGTTCCCGGCTTGCGGAACTGTTCTATCTTTTCGTAAACCGATTTTTTGATGTCCAATCTTTCCACTACAACCTCGATAACCCAGTCTGTATCTTTAATTTTCGGAAGATCGTCATCGAAGTTACCTACGGTGATCCTTTCCGCAAATTTCGGCGCGTACAGCAGCGCAGGGCTTGCTTTTTTCAGCTTCTCAAAATTCTCTGTAGCGATTCGGTTTCGCACAGCTTTGTCTTCTTTGGTAAGACCTTTTTTCTGTTCGGCTTCTGTAAGTTCAAATGGGACAATATCCAGCAGCAGCACCTCTACGCCGATGTTGGCAAAGTGGGCCGCGATACCGGAACCCATAATCCCGGAACCGAGCACGGTGACATGTTTGATTCTTCTTTTCATATTATATCAAGTTATTTTTTGTTGTTAAGGTTAGTCGCTATTCTCAGGATATTGTTCATCACTTCCTTAAAGATTTCAAGTTTTTCCGGGGCGATTTGTTCCATTACTTTTTTGTTGAAATTCACCACCACTTCTTTAGAAAGGTTTCTGGAATTGATTCCTTTATCGGTGAGTTTAATGATCACTTCGCGTTTATCGCTGGTGGTTTTTTCTTTATAAATGTAGCCGTTATCTTCCAAAAGTTTAATGATCCGTGTGAGCGAAGTAGGCTCAATCGCCATTTTCGGTCCCAAGTTTGTGCTCCTTGTTCCTTCTTTTGGGTCTATCTTCAGGAGCGTGAGTGCCTGCACTGCCGTAGAGTCGTACTCCTGTGCCATTTCAGAATACATCTTCGATACGGCAAGCCAAGTAGATTTCAAAATGAGATCTACATTTTCTACTTTTTCAGTTTTCTTTTTGTCCATATCTTGTTGATCTTGTGATTCCTTACAAATATAAAGAAAAAATACTATGCATGCATAGTATTTTCGGTGAATGAAATAAATATCTGATAACCAATTATTTAAAAATTATGATTAGCATAATACTATCAATATGTAACTATTTAAACAATCTTGTAAAGTATAGAATTAATGAAGGTTTTTGATTAAACCTAACATTTCTTCAAAGGAATAGAAATTTTGTTGAAAATCGGTGGCGGACACACTCCAAACGCTGTCTTTTAACTCAAACTGAAACTCGGATAAGTTTTTTTCTGAATTTTTCATTAAAAAGGAGCGCAATAATTCACCTTCTAAATCTGGTGATATGATGGTCGGAAGTGCAAATTTTTCTTTCCCAATCTTTGATTTTAGGTTGAGCACCTCATCGTGTTTTATTAAAATATCTTCGGCCATCCCCGAATGCAGTTCTTGATGATAAACGAACCAAATTTTATCTGAAAAATCTTTCGCTAACCGCCAATCGTGTGAGGAAAAGAGGATTAATTTGTTGTGCATTTTTGCTAAATCACGCAGCAGCGAGAGGATCATGTATTTATTGGATTCATCTAAATGCGTGGTGGGTTCGTCCAGAATAATCATGGGTGAATTCTGCGCGATCGCTCTACCAATAAAGGCTTTTTGAAGATTTCCATCGGAAAGTTTATCCAAAGTCAGATTTTTGTATTGGCTTAAATTCAAACTCTCGATAATATTTTCAACTTTTTGTAAATCTTTTTTATTTAATTCAAAATAATAGGGGTAATGTATGTATTTACCCAAAGAAATAAGATCTGTCACCGTATAATTGTCCGGAATCTGCGACTTGGAAAATACCACGGCGATTTGTTTCGCAATGGCTTTTGCAGAAAGCGTTTTGATGTCTTTTTGATTTAAAAGAATTTCTCCTTCCAAAGACGAAATTTGGTTGAGAATCGATTTAATCAGAGTGGTTTTTCCTGTGCCATTATCCCCGATGAGAAGGCAAACGTCCCCTAAATCCAAACTGGTTTGCACTCCTTTTATTAAAGGTGTTTTATAGCCGATGTCTGTATATTTTAGTTGTAAAAACATTTATTTTATCGTGGATTTCACAGATTTTCACAAATCATTAGTTTTATCGCCATTTTTAAGTTCACCCGTATTAATTGGTATTATCTGCGAGATTTAACCATCATCATTAGAATTACCGGCACACCGAATAGGGAAGTGATCACATTCAATGGCAACTGCGATATTTCCGAAATAATAGAAAAGGTTTCCATGATTAAAATTCCCATCAGCATATTCAAAATCCATTGTTGCCAGAGTTTTGCAGGATTGTACATGAACCTGCTAAAATGCGGAACGACTATCCCAATAAACAGAACAGGACCCATAAACGCCGTGACAGACGCTGACAGTAGCGAGGTAGCCACGATTATCAAATACTTTAATTCCATCAGATTCACTCCCAAACTTTGCGCATAGGACACCCCCAAGGCATTGCCAATCAATGGTTTAATGCTTTTGAAACTTAATAGTAAGCCTGCACCCACTATCAGTGCCAAAATCAACAATTGGTTGCCGGTCACCTGGTTATTTGCGCCAAAAGACCAGAGAATAAAGTTTTTAAGACTTTGATTTTCAGCGTAAAACTGCAAAAGTGAAACCACAGCTCCTGCCAGTGCCGACACAAGGAAACCGAAAATTATCAGATAAGATTTATCTCTAAAACGCGAGGAAAACAATAGGAGTACGACTAGCATCAGCGTGCTACCCGCAATGGCGGAAATACTTAGGAAGCCATTTTGCAAAAATTCCGGAAGTACTAGACTTTGCGAAAAAAAAATGAAGAACGCCACACAAAGACTCGCCACCGAAGTCACACCCAAAACTGAGGAATCTGCGAGAGGATTCTGAAAATATTCCTGCAAAAGAAACCCCGCCGTAGGAATCGCTAATCCTGCTAAAAGCATTGCCAACACTCGGTTTGTTCGCAGTTGCGCAATTTGGTGATTAGCAGTTTCAGAGAAAAAATCATTCAAGCTTAAACTTAAAAATCCTGTATTCAGGCTGATGACTATCGCGATAATTATGGCCGCCAATAGCACTGAACAAAGGATTTTAAATTTCATAGTAAAAAAACAGTTACTATCTTGAAGTCGCCAAGAAAGAATTCATTTGCGCATCCAGTGTTTCTCGGGTCATGGATCCCACAGTTTCCTTGCGCTGATCGCCTTTGGTAATCAATGTGAAGGGAATTGAACCGCCATCCCAAGTTTGAAAATTTTGGGTAAAATAGTCCGGTGCAAGTTGGGAAGCGTCTAAAAGAACGATATTTTGAGTTAGATTTTCCTCCTCGGCAAAATTTTTCACGGCATCCGGCCAATCGGCTTTATTGTCCAAACTTACGAAGGTGAATTTCACAGGCTGGCCTTTCAGTTCCTGCATTTTTTCTTTGAAATGCGGGATTTCCATCATGCAAGGGCCGCACCATGTCGCGAAGAAATTCGTAACATAGACTGTGTCGTTTTGCTTAGGCTTCACCAACTCCGATACTTTGGCAGCGGTCATTTCCTGCAAACTTGCAGCAGGGTTTTGCGTTGGTGAGGCCTTAGTTACCGCAGTGTTGTCGGCGGTAGCGGTAATAGTAGTCGCAGTTTCTTTTTTACACGCGGTTAGCGCTGAAAGCATTAAGACTGATAAAAAAAGTTTTTTCATTTTTTATTATTTGCTTTTAATTGCGATGGATTCTGTTACAAAAATTATTTTCGTTATTTTTGAATCATTATTTATGGATACACTTTCACCAAAAATTCGGCAGCTCAATTTCCACGGGTTAAAAATAGAAAAAAAAGAGCGTCTTACCAAAACCGTTTTTATGATGGATTTGGTAATTCCACAAAATTTACAGGCTAAATTTACCTTTTTAGCAGGGCAATACATCACGGTGAAATACGCCTCAGGGGATGATATTTACTACCACGATTTCTCAATCGCAACGGCGCCGCACGAGGGTTTCATAAGATTTGCCGTGAAGATCAATTCGGAAAAAAGTTCTTCGAATTATCTTTTTAATAATTATAATGAAGGTGATATTTTAGAAATCAGCGAGCCGCATGGGAGGTTTACCCTCGCATCCAAGCCGCACGAGTTCCGCACCATTGTGGGATTTGCAGCCGGCATCGGAATCACGCCGATTTTGAGCCATATCAAACACCTCTTGCACAGCGAGTCGCGCACCCGCATCTACCTTTTTTATGGAAACCGCTCACGGCAGGAAGTGGTCTTTAAAAGTGAAATTGAAATGCTGGTAAAACAACATCCTGGACGCCTGCATGTGTACTATTTTTTCAGTCAGGATTCCGCTTCGTCAGGCTTGTTCCGAGGGCGCCTGGATGCACCAAAACTCGACCTTATCATTAACCAAATCCTCCATACCGATGATACGGATGAAGAGGCTACGCTTTGGGATGCTGTGGACGAGGTTTTGATTTGTGGAAAAGGTGAGATGATAAAAGAACTTGCCAATGCTTGTTTTCATCATGGGATTCCAAAGAAAAATATTCATTTTGAATTATTTGAATCTTTTAATGACGACATTTATCCTCAAGAAAAAGAGTTTCCATTAATTGAAAATATAAGCATTAATTTTAAATTAAATCAAAATAACTATACTACAACCTTACCTAATAACCGTTTTCGTGTGTTGCAGCAGTTGCTTGCGCAGAAATTTCCTGTGCCATACTCCTGTAAATCCGGAATATGTGGCATTTGCGAATGTAAAGTGGTAAAAGGACAGGTTGAACTCTTGGAAAATGAATATTTAACCGAAAAAGAAGAACAAAACGGACAAATCCTAGCGTGTATGGCTGTGCCGATGAGTGATAATTTAGAACTGAACTTCGATCCCGATTGAAAAAAATAATAGACATATTTAAGTATTTTTTTGCAGCAGTCGAACTGTTCATCCTCATGATGATCTTGGCGAATGTATGGGTTTTTGCGCTTACCAATGGCCGTACATATACTCGAATTTCCAAGATTCCACCGCGAGAGTGCGCCCTCGTCCTGGGGACTTCCCCGAAAATGCGTTCGGGTATTTCCAACCCTTATTTTACGGCGCGGATGGATGCAGCGGCGCTCCTTTACCACCACGGAAAAGTAAAAAAAATCATCGTAAGCGGAGAGAAAAGTCAGGGTTATGATGAGCCTGCCGCAATGCGTAATTATTTAATTTATGAGGAAGGCGTTCCGGCGGAAATCATCATTCAAGATCCGATGGGACTAAACACCCATGCCAGTATCAACCGATGCCGAGATGTCTACAAACAAACGAATATTATTATCGTGTCACAAGGTTACCACAACTTGCGCGCCCTGTTTTTTGCGAGAAATAATAAGATGAATGCACTGGGATTCGACGCACAGGATGTTTCCCGATACCAAAGTTACTATAGGAACCATTCGCGTGAATTTTTGGCGCGGGTATTGGCAGTGCTGTACTATATTTTGGGGATATAATCATGATTTTTTCTTTAGGAATAAGTATTTGTCTGCTCCTGCTAAAACATTATATTTGTAAAAAACAAACTGAATGCTCGTCATAGGAATCGCCGGGGGAACCGGATCCGGGAAAACCACCGTGGTTAATAAAATTCTGCAACAACTGAACGCCGAAAGGGTAAATGTACTGTCACAGGATAACTATTACCATGATAATCAGCATCTTTCTATGATAGAACGCGAGGCTCTGAACTACGACCATCCAAAATCTATTGATTTTGAACTGATGACGCAGCATGTACGCGCTCTGAAAAGCGGCCAGTCTGTAGAGCAGCCAGTTTATAGTTTCGTGATGCATTCCCGAACGGGCGACTTTATCACCGTGGAACCCCGAAATGTATTGATTGTAGAAGGGATTTTGGTTTTAACAAATAAGGAACTTTTTAAGGAATTTAGCTTAAAAGTCTTTGTTCATGCCGATTCCGATGAAAGATTGATTCGCCGAATTCGGCGGGACACCCAAGAGCGCGGTCGTGATTTAGATGAGGTCCTGTACCGCTACCAAACCACGCTAAAACCTATGCACCAGGAATTTATAGAGCCATCTAAAAATGAGGCAGACCTCATCGTACCGAATATGCGGCATAATAATGTGGCCATAGATTTCTTGACGACGGTCATTAATAATTCACTCAAAAAACAAATCTGATGGAACAGGAAAAACTCATCAAAGACATCCAACCGATGCACCCGGCGCTGCGCTTCATCAAAAAGTATGTGCTGAATAAATATGTGATAACCATTGCGCTGTTCTTGGTGTGGATGGTATTTTTTGATAGCACTTCTTTTTTGGTTATCAATGAGTTAAACCAGGAAATTGATAAATATGAAGAGCAACTTCAATATTATAAAGAAGAGTATAAAAAGAACGATGATTTCTATAAAAAGCTCATGAATAATAAGTATGAAAAGGAGAAATATGCCCGCGAGAATTATTTTATGAAGAAACCAAACGAAGAAATCTTTATCCTCGTAGCCGATACGACAAAAGTGAAATAAAAAACAATGACATTCCCGAATACAAGCCTGCAAGATTGGGAAAACCTCGTGCAGAAGCAACTGAAAACCGACGATCTTTATAACCTTCTCAACAAAGAAAATTTAGAGGGCATTACCGTAAAACCTTACTACGATTCTGTAGAAAAACCCCTCGCTGCCTTGCCGAAAGTGGAGGAGAGCACGCATTTAGTTTCGGAGTTTTCGTCGGAAATGGATGAGAATGTTTTTGCGGTTCTGGCACACGATCCTGTACATAGTTTGTCTGAGAAAACTATTTTTTACTCGGCGGAAAACATCTTAGATGATTTAATTTTTGAAGGGGATAATAACTATTTCTCTTTGATAGATGTTTTCAATGATTTGGGCGAACATTCCGAGACTTACCAGTACGGATTTTCCAAAGTGACAATGGATGTGATGATTGCAATGCCTTTCAAAAGGTCAGTATGTATAGATATTTCCCTCCACCAAAATGCAGGTGCATCCATCGTGCAGCAGTTGGGAATTGCTTTGGCGAAAACAAAGGAACTAACTGAGGTTTACGGTAAAGATATTTTAAATAAAATTATTTTCAAAGTTGCAGTTGGTGGACAGTATTTCTTTGAAATCGCAAAAATAAGAGCTTTGAAAATTTTGTTCAATACCTATTCTAAAGAGTTGGGGCTAAACGAAATTCCGTACATTTTTGCAGAAACTTCTTTGAGAAATAAATCACTAAACGATGCGGAAAACAACCTCATCAGATCCACTTTGGAGATTTCTTCCGCAATGATAGGCGGTGCCGATGCCGTTTTTGCCAATGATTATAAAATGTGCGAACAATCGGAGTTGTCTGCTGAAATTTCATATAAGCAACAAATTGTTTTGGCGTATGAAAGCATTATCAATGTTTTTGAAGATGCCGGGAACGGGAGTTATTTTGTAGAAGACCTAACGCGACAATTTGCAGAAAAGGCTTGGCAATTCTTTTTGGAATGCGAGACCGAGGGCGGCTATTTTGAAATGCTAAATAAAGGGATTCTACAAAAAAAAATCTACGAGCAAGGCATCCGCGAACAAAAATGGGTGGAGGAAGGCCGCATCAAACTCATCGGTGTGAACCTTTACCCAAAACTCGAAGTCAGAAAATCAACTGAGGATATGTATTCACCAAACAAAATCCAACCCGTACGATGGGCTGAAATGTTTGAATAGAAAAAATCCCGCCTCAGAGCGAGATTCTTAATTTATAAATCATTAGATTATTGATTTTCGTATCTATCTACAACATCTTGTGAAACGCCCGTATTGCTGAAACCACCATCGTGGAAGAGGTTTTGCATGGTTACTTTTCGTGTTAAGTCAGAGAACATTGCTAAGCAGTAATTTGCACAATCTTCCGCCGTAGCATTTCCAAGAGGCGACATGCTGTCTGCGAAATTAAAGAATCCGCTGATTCCCTTCACACCGGCGCCTGCCTTTGTCATTACCGGCGACTGAGAAATTGTATTTACCCGGACTTTGCGCTCACCCCAATAATAACCGAAACTTCTAGCGATACTTTCGAGATAAGATTTGTTATCGGCCATATCTCCATAGTTTGGGAAAGTTCTTTGCGCAGCGATATAAGTTAAGGCAAGAATAGAACCCCATTCGTTCATAATATCTCTGTCCCATGCTGCTTTCATTACTTTGTGAAAAGATACAGAAGAAACATCCCATCCCTTTTCAAGAAAATCATAATTCAGGTCGGTATATGGTTTTCCTTTTCTTATATTTACCGACATCCCGATGGAGTGGAGGATAAAATCTATTTTGCCAAATTTTTCCACTGCCGCATCGAAAAGTTTATTTAAGTCTTCCATAGAAGTCGCGTCTGCAGGTATAACATCCGATCCAGTTTTTTTTGCTAGCTCATCTATTTCTCCCATTCTCATGGCGATCGGCGCATTGGAGAGGATGAATTCCGCACCTTCCTCGTGGCATTTTTCAGCAACTTTCCAAGCGATAGACTGGTCGTTTAGCGCTCCGAAAATGATTCCTTTTTTTCCTTTTAACAATCCGTATGACATAGTTTTATTTTGAATATTAAGCAAAAGTAAGAATTATATTGTTGTAAGCATAACAAAGAGAACTGAATTTCTTCAGCTCTCTCTATTTTAATATAAAAACGAAAATTAGTTAGTCGCTTTTCTAACTTCTGCTTTTGCGTCTTCAGCAGCGTCTTTTGCTTTTTCCCATGCATCAGAAACCGCATCTTTAGTATCTTCCCAAGCATCAGCTACATTAGCTTTTGCTCTTTCTAGCCAGCTTTCTGCAGTAGGCTCCATGTTATTTTCTTTTTGCTCACGGATGTAGTCAGTAGCACGATCTTTGTACTCTTCAACTTTCCATTTAGCTTCAGTTGCAGCATTTTGCAATGCATCACCAGTTTTTTCTACTGCGTTTTCAGCTTTGTTTAAATCTTGATTGTCCATAATAATTTGTTTTTTTAAGGTTATAGAAATTTTTTGCCTATTTCTATGCAAATCTATTCAATATTTGTTCCTAAATCTTCAATGATGTTGTTAAATCTATGTTAAAATTTTAATCTAACTGGATATCAATGTTTAAGAATTATGTTGTCTAATCTAAATGTTAAAGAATATAAAATTCTCTTGCCCATGTTGAGAGAAAGACAAACTCTACCGCTGCTATCAGTAGTTTATGCTTATATAGAAGCCAGGGGAATGGTAAATGGTCATTTAGAAATTTGTCGGCGACAACATTACATTTATTATCTTTAAGGCGAAAAGCGCTAGCCTTATGAAAATAAAATTATCCCTACTATTCCTAGTTTTATGTTTAAGTTTTCAGGCCAAAACCTACGCAGTAATTGTAGGAGTAGAGAAATATGACGGGTCCATCCGCGATCTGTCTGCCTGTGTAGAGGACGCCCAAAGGATGTACAATCTTTTAGCAAAAGACAATTCCAAAGAAAATTTGATACTCCTTACGGATGCGGCAGCGACAAAGCAAAACATTCTTGCGGCCATGCAAATTTTTAAGAAAGCCGACACCGATGATACTGTGATCTTCTATTTTTCGGGGCATGGGGCACCGTATCTTTTTTGCCCGCAAAATCTCAGCGGCGGTAAATTTGCACTGTGGCATACCGAAATAAAAAACGCCTTCAGACAGAGCAAGGCTAAAATTAAACTCTGCTTTGCGGACGCCTGCTATTCGGGTAGTATCAAAATAACCAAAAAACCTTCAATTTCCGGGCAGGCCGTGGGAGGGAATGTCATTATTTTTATGTCTTCCAGCAAGGATCAAACTTCCATAGAAAGCCGAAATTATAACACTGGATATTTTACATCGTTCCTAATTAAAGGGTTAAATGGGCTCGCCGATGCGGATAAAAACCAACAGGTGACTGCCTACGAGCTTTTCCGCTATGTTCGGGATAATGTAGATCGTGCCTCACGCGGGAAACAAACGCCGGAAATGTTTGGGAAATTTGATAAAAACTTGGTTATTTCTCAATATTAAAATAAAATAGTATGCACGATAACTTAAAGAAATTACATATCAAGCACAGCAAGGTTGACACCCTTTCCGTCCCCACACTTTCTGGCTTTGAAATGGTGAATTTGAACGATATTCTATATTTGGAGGCAGATAATTCTTACACTACTTTTCATCTTGCCAATGAAAAACCGTTTGTTTCTGCTAAAAGTATTGGTTTTTATGAAGAAGAGTTGGAGGAGGATCCTTTTTTGCGCGTTCATAAGTCCTTTATTGTAAACCTTAATAAAATAAAAAGTTATATAAAGGCGGATAACGGCTATATCATACTTACCAATGGGCAACCTGTACGCGTTTCCAAATCGCGAAAAGAAGAGCTTTTGGTTTTTTTTAAAATGAGGAGGATCCAGAATTCAGTACGCGAACGGTAATCTACCGGTCTTCGCCGTCGATTTCAAATTCCTTCGTGGCGGTGTATGATTTTAGTAATAATTTTGACAAAGAAATAAAAACCGATGATAGAGAAAAGCATTGTATTCGGGAGAACCGTAAGCGGAGAAAACACTGTGGCACTTCAGGAGCCGGACATTAGCGCGCGCCACGCGAAAATTACCTTCCTTGGAAATGATCAATTCGAGGTGGAGGATTTAGGTTCCACAAACGGAACCTATGTGAATGGTTATCGCGTCCAAAAAACGACGGTGAACATCAACGACCAAGTGAGACTTTCTTCGGGAACTATTCTGGATTTGGTGAAGATATTTGGGTTAAAACCTTCACAAACGCCCAATCAAGAATTATCCAAAAACAACCCGAAAGATTTCACGGTAGAGTTTGCGCGGCTAAAGCCTATCTATGAAAATTATAAGCGCGACCGCAAAAAAATGATTCTTCAACATAACCAAAAAACCGCACTTATCCGTACGGGAATTACTGTTTTGCCGCTGCCGGTGTTGTTCTTTTTTCCGGGGAAACCTATATATTCTGCATTGTCGCTTATGGGCGCGGGAGTGGCCAACTTCGTGACCGGCAATATGTACAATACCGATAAATTGGAAGAACTGGATGAAAAATTCAGGCTGCAATATGTCTGCCCGAACCGCGAATGTAGTATGCAACTCGGCACCAGTAATTCTTGGAATCTGCATTTTGAAACCGGCAAATGCTTTCGATGCGGTGCCATATACAATGCTAACAAATTGTAAGTTTTTATCATTGATTTAAACTGCGAATTCTTAGACTTTAGGTTCATAACTTTTTCTAATTTAAATTAGTTTCCTCTCTTCTTTTTTAACCAAATCAAATAATTAATACAAATGGAACATCAATCACCCACCACAATCGTTACCCCTGAATTTCAAAAAGATTTAGCATTAGCCGCTAATCATCAAAATAGAAAAAGCCGTCAGTTAAAAATTGCGGCTGGAGCACTTGCGGGCATTGGTGCTGCTGCTGCGATGATGTCCTTCTCACCGGCACCGATCGATCCTGAGAAATACAACGAAAACGACCCAATCCCACTTCCCGACAATCCCGAAGAAACTACGGTGGTAAGGGATGACATGAGTTTCCAAGACGCTTTCGCAGCAGCGCGCGAAGCAGCAGGACCAGGAGCCACATTCCAATGGCACGGCAAAGTTTTCAGTACTTATTATTCCAACGAATGGGATCAACTTTCCAGAGATGAACAACTGGATTTCACCCATTCTGCACTGAATTTGCAGCCTGAAAATAGAGCTTCCGAGAATCGCAATAGTTTTAATATTTATGAAAAAGCACCGGTTGCCACGCATACAGATGACGAAATGTCTTTCCGAGATGCCTTTGCTGTAGCTCGTCAGGAAGTAGGTGGCGGCGGTATTTTCGATTGGCACGGACGCACCTATCACACCTACACCCGCGGTGAATGGAGCAGAATGTCTGCCGAAGACCGTCTGCTTTTCCGTGAGTCAGCATCAAATCCACTATTTGCGGAAGATTACGAGGGCAGCGAGGATTTTGATGAGGTAAATTTCGATAATGCCGATACCGAAACTCAGGCAAACGCCTATACAGACGATGAATTTTTAGGAACGCGCACGGTTTCTATGGATGGTGAGGAAGTTACGGTTGGAATTTACCTTCATAATGGAACGCCGGAAATCCGTATAGATGCTGATCAGAATGGTACTTACGAGTATGCCTACGATGGTGATTCCTCTCAGATTGTAGACATCCACACCGGGGAGCCGGTTTTAGGAAATAATTTGGCGCCAAACTCTGAAATTCCGGTGCGTTCCGATGAAATCATGATAGATGGGCATATGGCATGGGTGACGGCCTTTGAAGATGGTAGAGTAGAGGCCAATGTAGATACTAATGACGATGGCACACCCGATTCTTTGGTGAGTTTGAATCCTTCCGGGCATATGCAACTTTTCAACAGTCAGGGTGAGTTGGTGCATGAGGAGCAAATAGATCCTTCCTTATTGAATACCATGCGAGGCGAAAGCACTTATAATGAGGATCCTTCGCTCAACCCGATACATTTCGTGGCCGGAAGTATGGTGAGCAATGACAATGATTTCTCCGCAGAACATAATGTGAAAACAGAGCAAGATGACACGGCGCACCAAGCCGCCAAAATAGAACATACGGCAGATACGCCACTCCCTACCGATGATACCGCGAACACCATTACCCACAATGACTACTATCCGGACGATACCGCGCAACATGATGCTGGTTTTGATAACCAATCCGCTGTGGACGATTGGGTGTAAAAAGTGTTTAAAATTAGTTTCGTTTTGGATATTTGATATATAAAATGCAATCGATAATTGAAATTCGTAAAAACTATGACCATCCACTGCCCAAATCCAGAATGCAATTTGAAAATGTCTTTGAGGGACACCGTAGTTGCCGATCCTAATATCACCACGAAATGTCCTAAATGCAAGAAAATTTTCAGTGCTTATGCGCTTTTTTACCAAAAAGAAAATCTTGCATCTGAAAAAGTTCAAAACCCAAAAGGATGGCTTATTTTACAGGACGGCATTTCGGAAAAGAGTCTTGAACTTTTTGAAGGTGAGAATTTTGTAGGTCGGGAGCCACAGCAATCGGGAAATAGTTTGGTCATCGGTTCGGAAGATCCTTTTATGAGCCGAAATCATTTTTCAATCAAAGTCGTGGAGCAATCAGGAGTTACTAAGTTTTTGTTAAAAGATTGCCACGCTGCCAATGGCACATTCGTAGGTGAGCCACCACGTCAGATGGAAGCCGGCGGAACTGTGGAAATTAAAAATTTGGAAGTGATACTGGCGGGTAAAACGAAATTTACCTTTAAAACGAAACAAAATCCCAATCCTGACCGAACAGTCGTGGTAACGCCAAACGGAATTGGATAGTATTTTAATCAAAAATTTAATCAATAAAATGGCAAATCAACACAGAGCTACTTCATTTTCGGGTATTGGGAAACGACAGAAAAACGAGGATTCTTTGTTTCCCGATCCCTATCGCATTTCAGAAATTTCTTTTCCGGGACTGTATATGGTATGCGACGGAATGGGCGGCCATGTGAAAGGCGAGGTGGCAAGCGAACTTATATGCCGGTACTTCCCGGAGTATTTTGTTAAAAATAATATTGCGCATATTGATTCTGAAAATATACGCGAGGCATTGGCATTCGTGGAAGAGAAATTTGATGATTACCTGGCGGACCACCAGTCGGCAATGGGCATGGGTTCTACATTTTGCCTTTTAAATGTATATCGGGACGGCGCTACTGTGGCGCATGTGGGAGATTCCCGGGTCTATCAGTTTCGCGGTGGGGATATTATTTTTAAAACAAAAGACCACTCCAAAGTACAGATGCTGAGGGATGCCGGCGTGCTAAAAACCGATGAGGAGGCGCGAAACCACCACGAAAGAAGCGTCCTTATGCAGGCCGTGCTTGGTGCGAGTGTGCAGTCAGCCAAACCCAGTACCAAAATCATTACTGATTTGGAGGTTGGTGATGTGTTTCTGCTTTGTACCGATGGCGTAACGGAAGCTTTTGATGATGGGCAGTTGCAAGCATTATTTCAAGAAAGGAAAACGATAGAAAAAATTTCTGAAAATATTGTAAATGTTTGCCAAGAGCGATCGAGCGATAATTTTTCTTTTTATTTGGTTGAAATTTTACAGCCAATGCCAAGCAGAACCGAAACCAATCTTGATAAAAAAGAAACACCTATACAGGAATCCACGAGGCAAAACTCAATATCCAGATTTTGGCTTATCGGTTTGTTGACAATGATGATGCTGGCTATGGTTTATTTTGTCTTCAATAATGAAAATAAATCGCAAAATCCGCCAATAGTTTCAACGAAAATATTACCAAATAAAAGTGAAAGTACTTCGGCTCCTGTGATACAAAAAACTTTAGCAAAAATTTCCGCAGACCTCGACAGGAATGATACGCGAAGCGCCAAGCAAAAGATTGTGCAGCCGCAAGGCGAAAACCTGGATAAAGGCACGCAGAAAGAACTCTATTTATTAATTTTGCGACACAATGAACTTGCCCGAAAATAAAGGATTAAATTGCGACAATCCATCCCTTCGTTTTAAAATTAACTAAATAACCATGACACAGGAAGAATTTTTCAGCCGATACACCTACTCGCCAAGAACAGATAAACTCGGTGGCGGTGCCTTTGGAACAGTTTATAAGGCTTATGATAATGTTTTGAATAAATATGTCGCGCTGAAAGTTGCAGAGGTGAAAACCATCGGGGACAAGGAATTTTCTTTGAAGGATGAGTTCCGTGCCGTGCAAGACTTGGCAGACCACCCGAATATTGCCAGTTACGATAAAATTTACACTTTCGAGCAGCCTAATGGCTTGTATGATTATGCACTGATACAATATTATAAAGACGGAAACCTCAGCAATCTGGTAGAAAAACAGGGGTTAAGTTTCGAACAAAAAGAAGATATTGCAGTACAGATTCTCCAAGGATTGCAGTTTTTGCACAATCACAATGTGGTGCACAGGGATATGAAACCATCTAATGTTCTGATCCACAGGCATGATATTTCCGGGCGATATATCCCTAAAATTGCGGATTTCGGTCTTTCCAAGAAGATAGACCTCACCGGGAGAAGTCGTCTCGCCAATTCCTTCGGAGGTGGAACGCTAAAATACAGCAGCCCCGAACAACTGAAAGGCGAACCTATAAAACACAATACAGACCTCTGGGCATGGGCGGTAATGACTGTAGAACTCCTCACAGGGAAGTATCCGTTCGATGTCCCGAATGTGAACACCACATCCTTTGATTATGAAAATAAACTGTACGATAATATACTCAATAACGATCTGAGTGCAGACATCAGCGGACTACCACAGAAATGGCAGCAGGTTTTGAGAATGTGTCTGGAAAAAGATGTCGCCAAAAGAAGCAGCGATATTGGCGCGCTTTTATCTATTTTAAATGTACCACAGCCGCATTCTTCCGCAGCTAAAACTCAAATTCTACCAGGCAATAAAACGCAGGTAGTAGCAGTACCGCAGCCTAGTCCTCAACCAAAACAACAGCCGCTTCCTGAGCCGGTAATGGAAGCAACGCCGACACCTCTAACTTCCGCTCCAGTGGCGCCTGCTCCGTCGAAAAAAAATAATTGGCTATGGTTCTTACTTATTCCCGTGATTTTGGCGGCAGGATATTTCGGATTTAAAAATTATGGTAAAACTGAAACTTCCGAATCAAAAAAAATAGCACCGAGCGAGGCGCGTGCACTGTATCAAAAGGTGCACGATATACAGATTTCCGGGGATTTTAGTCGTCTTTATGAGGTCTATACCGATCCTATGGAACGGCATTTTAACCTCGAAAATCCTTCACTCGACAAAGTAATTTCCGAGTTGAAAGATTACCGAGTGAAGTGGCAGGAAACAAAAATGGATATCCTCTCATTCCAAGAAACCGCACCGAATGAATATGAATACCACATCAGTTATTCCGTGCGTAAGGTGGAAACTGGTAAGATTTTCGATTATGACATCAGAGGAAAAATCAAATATAAAGATACCGATACCGGTTATAGGATTTATTCTATTTCAGATTTAAAAACGGATAGAAATAACCAAGATTTCACTTACACCACTTCGGTTTTTAAAGAAGCGGGGAGTTCGGGAAACGGATATACTTTAGATTTCAACTCAGAGATTTTAATTTTTGAAGACCTTAAAAATGAACTCGTTTTAGATTATCTGTATAAGGATGTTCTTCCCGGAGCGGGCTTTGCAAACTGGACTAAAGCCAATTTTAAAGAAGCGCAAAAACAGCAATTCCATGCGGAACTGAATGACCTTGCCGAAGAAGAACCTATCCAAAGCGACAGCACTTCGGCGGCAATGTACAATTATATTTCCTCCACCAATATGACTTTGAAATCCATCGACCAAAATTTCTTTTGCGTGGAAGTTTTCTACGATAGTTATACTGGCGGTGCACACGGGATGCAGACGGTAAATTATAAGAATATAGATTATAAAAACAATAATATCGTGAGCCTTTCTACGATAATGGATACGCAGAAGGTGCCATGGAACACGCTTTTAAGAAACTGTTTGTCGAATTTTAGCAAAGATTCCGGTGGCGCAAGTTTTTCAGAGACGGATCTTTTTGAACCCGAAAAACTAACTTTTACAGATAATTTTTATTTTGATAACCAAAGTTTGTATATGGTCTATAACCCGTATGAAATCGCGGCGTATGCCTATGGAATTATAGAAATACGGATTCCGTTTTCGGAAATCGACGAATATATGAACGACGATTTTAAACAAAAGATCAAAGAAAGTAAAAAGATAAATTTGAAGAAAAAATAAAGCATTGCCTAGAAAAAGCCCGCTGGAAGTCTCCGACGGGCTTTTTTATCTTAAAATCAAGGTATTTACATAATTATCCTTTCCAACACCCATTCTATCATATTGTTTTCCGAAGCGTGGTGGTCGGCAGAAAATTCTCCTCGGCGGCGGTTTGCGATCACGCAGTTTACCGTTAATGCTTTGTGGCCTAATAATTTCGACAACCCGTAAATCGCAGATGTTTCCATCTCAAAATTAGATACTCCGAGGTCGTTTAGTTTTTCTAAAAATTTCTCGTCAATCGCTTTCAGGCGCAGTTCGCGACCTTGTGGCGCATAAAATCCTGGGAAGGTTGCCGTATTACCTCGGTATTTCGCGTCTTTATAATAGCCAGAAATTTCCTCACACCAGTCTGAAAAATAAAGCATCGGTTTTATTTTCTCGTATGGGAAATTTGCCAGAAAGTTTTTGCTGAAATCATTCTCAAACTCATAATCGGAATAGAAATGCAGAAGCCCGTCTAGTCCAACTACATTTTCAGTGACAAGCATATTGTCCACCTCTATTTCAGGATTCACGCTGCCGCAAGTTCCAAGACGGAAGAGCTCGAGTGCTGTTTTTTCGGATTTGATTTCCTTTTTTTGAAGATCTATATTTACAAGCGCATCGAGTTCGTTCATCACGATATCGATATTCTCAGTTCCAATCCCCGTGGACATTACGGTGATTCGCTCACCGCGAAGCATTCCGGTATGGGTATAAAATTCGCGCTTATTCTTCTTAACTTCAATTTTGTCAAAATATTTAGACACTTTCGGCACACGGTCTGGGTCGCCCACAAGTATAATTTTCCCTGCAATTTCCTCAGGCAAAAGATTCAGATGGTACACGCTCCCGTCTTCATTTACGACAAGTTCGGATGATTTTAAATTCATTTTGGTTAATGGTTGTTAGTTGTGGTTTGATAGTTCAAAACATCTCGCATATTGGCTCTTTTTTCTTGATTCTCCAAGTCTACTTACCCTCCCACGCGTTTCGTTTTGTAGCCCATGTTTTTCAGTATTTGCATGATTTTGTCGCGGTTGTCGCCTTGGATAATAATTACACCATCCTTTTCCGACCCACCGATTCCGAGGGTGGTTTTTATTTTTTTTGAGATCTTTTTCAGTTCCTCATCGGTGCCTTCGAAGCCTTCCACGAGGGTGACAGGTTTTCCGTTTCGACCTTTTTTTTCAAATTTGCAGGTGAGGGGTTCTTTCTGCACAAATTGTTCTGCCGGGTTCTCGGGCATTTCAAAATCCTGCTCTTCGTGTGTAGGGAAGAGGTTTTTCAGTTGGTCTCTTAAATCCATGATTCAAAATTAAGGAAATAAATCGGTATGGCTAAAGCCTGCTTAGATAATAAATTTTAAACCTAAAAATCATCAATTAAAAGCTAATTTTCCCACACATAATCCTTAAATTTGTTTCAACTAAAAAACAGATTTTAAAATGTCAAAAAAAGCCATACTTGCAATCCTCGATGGTTGGGGAATCGGAACTGATCCTAAAGTCTCTGCCATCGCTCAAGCCAACACGCCATTTATAGATTCTTGTCTGAAAAATTTCCCGAATACCACGCTGGAAGCCAGTGGTCTTGCCGTGGGACTTCCCGAAGGGCAAATGGGAAATTCTGAAGTAGGACACATGAATTTGGGCGCGGGTAGAGTGGTTTTTCAGAATTTGGTTAAACTAAACAAGGCTGTGGAATCCAGAACTCTGGGCAATGAGAAAGTGATTCAGGACGCTTTTAGTTATGCCAAAGAAAACGGCAAAAAGGTTCATTTTATCGGCCTTGTCTCGGATGGTGGTGTGCATTCGCATATCAACCATTTGAAGGGTTTGCTTACCGCAGCAAAGGATTTTGGCTTAAATGATAATGTGTTTGTTCACGCCTTTTCTGATGGGCGCGACTGCGATCCACACTCTGGTGTGGAATTTATCCAGGAATTGATGAACCACATGCAGCAGACCACGGGACAACTCGCGAGTATTACCGGCCGATATTTTGCCATGGACCGTGACCGCCGTTGGGAACGCGTGAAAGTTGCTTATGATGCGATGGTGAATGGCATTGGCGCAGAAACTATGGAGCCGCTTACCGCAATAAAGGCATCTTACGAGGCTGGAGTGACCGATGAATTCTTGAAGCCGATCATCGTGACAGGTACGAATACCAATAAATTGCCTGTGACAAAAATCACCGACGGCGATGTGGTGATGTGCTTCAACTTCCGTACCGATCGTGGCCGCGAGATTACCGAAGTCCTCACCCAAAAGGATTTTCCGGATTTTGGAATGAAGGCGTTGCCACTTTATTATGTGACACTTACGAATTATGATAAAGAATTTAAGGATGTAAAAGTGGTTTTTGATGAAGAGGTGATGACCGAAACGATGGGCGAAATTCTTGAGCGCAACGGCAAAACTCAAATCCGAGTAGCAGAGACAGAAAAATATCCGCATGTGACATTTTTCTTTTCAGGAGGCCGCGAAAAACAGTTCGAAGGCGAAAGGAGAATCCTTTGCCCAAGCCCGAAAGATGTTGCAACTTACGACTTGAAACCGGAAATGTCCGCTTACGATATTACAGAAAAAATCCTTCCTGAAATTGAAAACGAAACCGCTGATTTTATATGCTTAAATTTCGCCAATACCGATATGGTGGGGCATACGGGCGTATTTTCTGCCGCTGTGAAAGCTGCTGAAACGGTGGATACTTGTATCGAAAAAGTGGCAACCGCCGCCTATGAGCATGGTTATGCGGTGTTTATCCTCGCTGACCATGGTAATTCGGATGTGATGATCAACCCAGACGGTTCGCCTAATACGCAACACTCTACAAACCTTGTCCCACTCATCGTGATGGATAAGGAGCACCAATGGAATCTAAAACCTGGCAAACTGGGCGATATAGCACCTACAATCCTCACCGTAATGGGCCTTCCCGTACCAGAAGTGATGACAGGGGAGGTGCTGGTTTCATGAGAAATAATTAATAAGTTATAAGTAATAAAAAATGAAGGGCGGAAGTTTCTGCCCTTATTTTATTGTTTTGTTTTCTGTAACTCAAGAATCACTAATGACTTCACTAGTCCCGCATAAGCATAGTTTCGTGGATGTTTATTGATTCTTGTGTTCTCCTCTGCTGAATTTTAACTGATTGTTTTATATTTGAAACAAGATGCGAAAATTTTTAAAACCTCGACTTCAAAGGATTCAATTCTGTCACGAAAACCATGACTAAATCCCCGAAGCGGCTTTCTATACGCTCGGTGATATTTTTTAGTTCTATTTCGAGGAAATCCTGTCGCTTTTCATCATTATCAAAGACCATCAAAACATTCGTATTTCTACCCTCAGAAATCATTTCAGTATGCACTTGGGAGAGGATGTATTTTTCCAAATCCATCAGGTTTTCCACCATTTGGGCAAGGTCATTTTCTACATAATCATCCCAATCTTTCAGGCTGTTTTGTTCGATGTGGAATGTTAAACTCAATACACTCATTTTTATGATTTTTTAGAATTATTTAGGATTGCTTTCATGGCAAAAATCGGTATTTTTTATGTAAATTAGCCCGTTATTAATTTTAAAAATTAATTAAATAAAGATATTGTCTTAAATATCTGATTTTCATATTATTAAAATATATTTATGCAAAGAGAAGGAGAAAGGTTGATACCAATCAATATTGTAGATGAGATGAAGTCTTCTTACATCGATTATTCGATGTCGGTGATTGTTTCCCGTGCGCTGCCGGATGTTAGGGATGGTTTGAAACCCGTACACAGGAGGGTGCTTTACGGAATGTATGGCTTGGGTGTATTTTCTAACAAAAAGTATTTGAAATCTGCCCGTATCGTGGGGGATGTTCTGGGTAAATACCACCCGCACGGCGATACTTCCGTGTACGATGCTATGGTGCGTATGGCGCAGCCATGGTCGCTACGCTATCCTCAGGTAGATGGGCAGGGTAACTTTGGTTCTATGGATGGCGACCCGCCGGCAGCAATGCGTTATACCGAGGCAAGACTAAAAAAGATCTCAGACGAAATTCTCGCCGATTTAGATAAGGACACAGTAGATTTTCAAAATAACTTTGATGATTCCCTAACTGAGCCTACTGTGATGCCGACAAAGATTCCGAATCTTTTGGTAAACGGAACTTCCGGGATTGCTGTAGGGATGGCAACGAATATGGCGCCGCATAACCTCACAGAAGCCATTGACGCAATTTCTGCATTTATCGATAATCGAGATATTACCATAGATGAACTCATGAAGCACATCATCGCGCCAGATTTTCCGACTGGAGGGATTATCTATGGTTATGATGGCGTTCGTGATGCTTTCCATACGGGTAGGGGGCGTATCGTGCTTCGTGCAAAGGTGAATTTTGAAGAAGTTCACAACCGAAATGCCATCATCGTGACCGAAGTGCCTTATCAAGTGAATAAGGCGGAAATGATCGCGCGTACTGCAGATTTGGTTAAAGATGAAAAAATTCCTGGCATATACGAAATCCGTGATGAATCCGATAGAACGGGGCTTCGTATCGTTTATGAACTAAAGAATGATGCGATTCCGAATGTGGTTCTGAATATGCTTTATAAATATACCTCGCTGCAAACATCGTTCAGCGTTAATAATATTGCATTGGTAAAAGGCCGTCCGATACAGTTAAATTTAAAAGACATCATCATTCATTTCGTGGAACACCGCCATGAAATTATCGTTCGCAGAACCGAATACGACCTGAAAAAAGCCCGCGAAAGAGCGCATATTTTGGAAGGTTTCATGAAGGTGATTGGGACGCAGGATGACTTGGATAAAGCCATTTACATCATACGCCACAGTGCCAACCCGAACGAGGCGAAGGAAGGTTTGATAAAAGAATTTGATCTTTCCGAGATACAGGCACAGGCTATTTTGGACCTTCGTTTGGCGAGGTTGACGGGTATGGAACTTGAAAAAATCCGTGCGGAGTACGAAGAAATCATGAATTTGATTAATGATTTATTGGACATCCTTTCCAACGAGCCGCGCCGCTATGAAATCATTAAAAGTGAACTTCTGGAAATGAGGGACAAATATGGCGACGAGAGAAGAACCGCTATCGATTATTCCGGTGGCGAGATGTCCATAGAAGATATTATTCCAAATGAAAGCGTGGTACTTACTATCTCTCACGCAGGTTATATTAAAAGAACTTCGCTTTCCGAATATCGTGTGCAGAGCCGTGGCGGCGTAGGAAATCGTGCTGCAACTACCAGAGATGAGGACTTCTTGGAATACATCGTTTCTGCGACCAATCACCAGTATATGCTGTTCTTCACCGAAAAAGGGAAATGCTATTGGCTGCGTGTATTCGAAATACCGGAAGGTTCTAAAATATCCAAAGGTAGGGCGGTGCAAAACCTCATTAACATAGAACCAGATGATAAAATTAAGGCTTACATCCGCACCAATGACTTGAAAGATGCCGACTATGTTAACCAAATGAGCGTGGTGATGATTACCAAGAACGGAACCATCAAAAAAACGACTTTGGAGGCCTATTCCAGACCGAGAACAAACGGTATCAATGCCATTGAAATTCGTGAAAATGACCAACTTTTGGGCGCTTATTTAACGAAAGGGGATTCCGAAATTATGATTGCCACCAAGAAAGGAAAATGTATCCGCTTCCCGGAAGAAAAAGTGAGGGAAGTAGGTCGCGGTTCCATCGGGGTGCGTGGCATTACATTGGAAGAGGGCGATGAGGTTGTTGGCATGATTGTAGTGAATGATGTTGCCAATGATACTGTATTGGTAATTTCGGAAAAAGGTTATGGTAAAAGAACAGCCGTGGAAGATTACCGCGTAACCAACCGTGGCGGTAAAGGGGTTATTACTCTAAACATAACCGAAAAAACTGGTAATCTGATTGCTATCCAAAATGTGACGGATGAAGATGGATTAATGATTATCAACAAATCAGGCGTTGCTATACGGATGGGTATGGATGAGCTCCGCGTGATGGGTAGAAATACGCAGGGCGTGAGAGTCATTAACCTTAAAAATAATGACGAAATCGCTGCCGTAGCCAAGGTGAAAATGGATAAGGAAGTAGAGGAGGCCGAAATCGTGGAATCTGAAGAAGGCGCCAACGAACTGACCCAAAAAATTGTGGAAACACAAGCGGATTCCGACCATCCTGATTTTTCCGAACAGCCACAAACGGGCGATAATGCGCTCACAAACATCGGTACTGAAGAAGAATTGAAAAAAGCCGAAGACGAAGAGGCCGAAAGAAATGCATCCGCACAGGATGAAAACGAAGAGTAAAATCAATTTTAACCAAAATAAATTAAGATGAAAAAAATAATCTTAAGCATGGCTTTAGTGGCAACAACTATTGCCTTCGGACAAAAAAAAGAAATCGCAGCAGCAGTAAAAGCAGCAGACGCAGGCGATAACGCAACTGCAGCAGCACAAATCGCTGCAGCAGAAGCCTCTATAGGCGGCAAACTCTATACTTTGGAGCCAGCCGTACAGGAACAGTATTACTATGCAAAGGGACTTTCCCTTTTAAAATCCGGAAAAACTGCCGAAGGAGCTTCTTATTTGGCAAAAATCAATGATTTAGGGAAAAATAAAATCTACACCGGGAAAGACGCCAATAAAACCAAAGTATATTATGTTGGTAAAACTGCCGCTGATCAATCTGGCATCAGTGGATTAAAAGAAGAAACTTATGTTCCAAACTTAAATGGTAAGTTGGGCGTAGTGGTAAATCCTTTGCTGCAAAAAGCTGGAAATGATGCACAAACAGCCTACGATGCTAAAAATTACATCGTAGCTGCAGATAAATTTAACGAAGTTTATAACCTCCTAAATGCTGCTGGACAAGATAATAAACAATATCTTTATTATTCCGCTGTTTCCTATGCACAGGGAAAAAGCCCGAAAGCGATAGATGCTTATAACAATTTGATCGATTCTGGTTATACTGGCGTAGAAACGACTTATTTGGCTAAAGATAAGAAAACCGGAAAGGTAACTTCTTTTGACAAAACCACTTGGGAACTTTACAAAAAAGCCGGTGCAGCAGGAGATTATACCGATTTCAAAACTGAAGTTTCCAAAAATGTTGAACAGGAACTCTACGAAACGAATGCCGCACTCTTATTGGACGCAGGTCGTTATGACGAATCTTTAGCATTGATAGGAAAAGGACTTCAAAAATTCCCAGGCAATACGAAACTAACTGAATTACAGGGAACTGCGTACTACAAAGCTGGTAAGATGGATCAGTTTACACAAAACCTAAAAGACCAAGTTGCTAAAAACCCTACTGATAAAAATGCTTGGTATAATTTAGGGGTTTTAACCAGCAAAGATCCTGCAAAAGCCGCTGAGGCAGAAGGTTACTTCAAAAAAGTTTTGGAACTGGATCCAAACAACATCCCAGCTTTGCAAGCGATGTTCTTCAATGTGTATCTTGGTGATGATAAAAAAGTGACAGATGAGGCAGAAGCTGCAAGAAAAGCTAAAAAGACTGACCTTTTCAACAAAATATTGGACGAAAGAAGAGCGAGGTTTGCGAAAGGTCTGCCCTATGTTGAAAAATGGTATTCCCTAGAGCCTAATAATTTGGAAGTCGTTTCTTTGTTAAAAGGCCTTTACCAAACTACAAGAAACGATGCTAAATTCCAGGAATTCAAAGCCAAAGAAGCAGCATTAAAAGCCACTCAGAAATAAATTTTAAAATTTATAATGACAAAGCCGGGGCTATTTTGCTCCGGCTTTTTGCTTTTAAAACCTTATTTTTGCTCCGAAATTTTAACCTAAATGATTGAACTTATCCTAAAATATTTTCCCGATCTCACCGATAAACAGATAGAACAGTTTGAAAAAATCGGACCCCTGTACAGTGAGTGGAATGAAAAAATCAATGTTATCTCACGGAAAGATATGGATTTCCTATACGAAAAACATATTTTGCACTCACTGGGCATTGCCAAAGTCATGGGCTTTGCTCCCGGGACCAAGGTCTTGGATGTGGGTACTGGTGGTGGTTTTCCGGGCATTCCCTTGGCGATTCTTTTCCCAGAAACTCATTTTACGCTTATTGATTCTATCGGTAAAAAAATAACGGTGGTGCGTGCCGTGTCAGAAGGCATCGGACTTACCAATGTGACCGCAATACATGGCCGCGCCGAGAAACTTAAAGAAAAATTCCATTTTGTGGCAAGCCGAGCCGTTACGAGGATGCCGGATTTTTTGTTTTGGTTAAAGGGAAAATTCGAGAAAGAGCAAATCAATAGCAAACACAATGGCGTACTTTATTTGAAAGGCGGTGATTTAGGTGAAGAACTCGCTGGTTTGCGATGCGAAATTTTCAATCTTAACAAATATTACGAAGAGGAATTTTTCGACACCAAAAAAGTAGTTTATATTTCAAAAGGTCATTTTAATTCTTAAAACATTCGGAATAATTCAGTCTTTGCGGCTTCATTTAATCAAAATTCTTTGCTACATTTATCAAAGAATTTTTCATTTATGACTTTCCTGAACAACATCATTACCGACCTGCTCGCGCAGACTTCCGATCTATCGGATTTTGCATTGGTCTTACCCGGCAAGCGTCCGGCAGTTTTCATCAAAAAAATCCTTGTTGAAAAGAAATATTCGGGATTTTTGCCAGACTTTTTCACGATCGAAGAGCTGGTAAAAGACATTTCTGAAAAACAGGAGACAAAAGGCATAGCGCTCTGGCTCTTCGCTTACCAAGTGTATTCCGATATGTATGGGGATGAGGATTTTGCAACTTTTTTGAAATGGTTCCCAACGGTGCAAAAGGATTGGGACGATATGTTGAAATTCTATGGCGATGATGTCGCCGTTCTAAAATATATGCTAGATGAGGAGCGCATCAAAAACTGGGGTGCACAACTGGGCGATGAGGATTCGGCGCGGCTTCGGAATTTGAATTTTTGGCGAAAAATGAATGCTTATTTCCCGATTCTCAAACAAAATCTTCTGGATAAAAACTGGGCGACACCTGGCCTGATTCATACTGAGGCGAGGAAAAATCTTGAAAAATTTGTCCAAAAAACCGATAAAAACTGGGTATTTTGTGGTTTTAATGCCTTTACACCGGTAGAGGAGGCACTGGTGCGTTCTCTCTTGCAATTGGATAAGGGCAGGTGCTATTTTCAGGCGGATGACTATTATATGAATGATGAAAGACAAGAGGCCGGAAAGTTTCTTCGAGAACATAAAAAATGGAAGGAATTTAACGATAGTCGGACTTTTAAATGGATTGAAAACCAATTTGGACAACAAAAAAAAATCAAGGTTTTTGAAGTTTCCGGGAATATTTCTCAGACAAAAATACTGCCCGTTATTTTTGGCGAAATAGAAGATGAACATTTGGCGGATACCGCCGTTGTTTTGTTAGATGAAAACCTGCTTCCCGCAAGTCTGGATGCACTAAGTGCGCAGAAAGCACTCAATATTACAATGGGATTTCCATTGAAAAATTTGGCTTTCAGTAATGCGGTAAAAAAATTATTCTACATACAGAAGCAGCAGGAAAAAAAATCCGGCTCGTATTATTACAATGATGTTCTGTCTGTATTGGAATCTCTACCAAATAAATCTGCGGATAACAAGGTGATCTCGGCTTTTAAACAGACGATTCAAGAGCGCAACATGGTCTATCTTTCACAAAAAAAATTGAGAGAATTACTCGGGCAATTGTCTTACATCGACTTGTTTGAGAGGCCGGCTTCCGTAAATGACTATTTGGATTTACTATTGGTATTTTGTCAAAAACTTAAATTCCAAGAGCTGGATGATATTCAGTATGAGAATGTTTCTCATTTTGAAAAATCATTTAAAATCATTAAAAACCAAATTTCGGATTATACTTTTGAAATTACAATAGAAACGCTAGAAAACATGATTCATCATGTGGTTGGAACAGAAACCATTGATTTTCAAGGCGAACCGCTACAAGGTTTGCAAATTATGGGCTTGCTGGAAACACGGTTGCTGAATTTCAAAAATATCATTCTACTTTCCGTGAACGAAGGGAAACTACCACTTGGAAATTCGCAAAATTCCTATTTGCCTTTTGATGTGCGCCGGCAGTTTAAAATGCATACTTTCTTGGAGAATGACAGTATTTACGCCTATCATTTTTATCGTTTTCTACAGGGTGCAGAAAATATTTACTTGCTCTACAATGCACTGAGTTCTGGTGTGAATACGGGAGAAAAGAGCCGTTTCATCACGCAGATTGAAATGGAAAGTCCTCATGAAATCGAAGAAATTGTAATTGAGAATACTTCGGAGCCGATAGAATCCGGTGTTATGGAAATCCAAAAAACGCCCACCGTGATGGATAGACTGAAAGAATGGAAAAGCCGGGTGTCTGCATCCCATCTTACGGCGTATCTGTATGACCCCATTCAGTTTTACTTTAATAATGTTTTGAAAGCACGCGAAAGCGATGAGATTGAAGAAGAACTTTCACAAAGAAATTATGGAAATATTGTACACTATTCGCTGGAATATTTGTATGGTAAAATACTAAATAAATCCTTGCTTGAAAGTGATTTAAAGGACTTAATCGCACAAACGGATGAGGCAATAGATTTTTCCATTAATAAGCTTAATCACCAGCCGGAATTTTATAGCAGCGGGATGAATTTTGTCCATAAATCCATTGCTAAAAAAGTGGTGCAGTCTATCCTGAATTATGATTTGGATCTCATTCAAACCGGACATACGCTGGAGATTTTAAATATTGAAAAACAAATAGATGGCATTGCGTTTCCTTTGGAAGAAGGCGATAGCGTTACATTTTTCGGGTATATAGACCGTATCGACCGCGTAGATGGTCAGCTTCGTGTGATTGATTATAAAACTGGGAAGGCCAAAAAGTTGGTTTTGAAATTTGATGGGAAGGAGGAAACTTTGCTCATGCAGGATGATTACAAACAGGCCATTCAACTATGTATCTATCTATATTACATGAGGCGAAATTTTGGAGACGCCGAAAATGTTTCCGCAGGAATATGGAGTTTTGCCGAGGTGGCGCGCGGCGTGCAGATTTTGGATTTTGGAGATGGCGACCTAGATACCGCTATGATTTCCATTAAAAATCTCATCATGGAAATCCTAAATCCAAAGATTCCTTTTACAGAAAGTACAAAGACAAGTTATAGTTTTTAAAATCGACATTTTTTAATTAAAAACAACTAACACACCATTTTACACAAAGTACACTTATACTTCCCTGGGTATGGATCTAATGAGCGTTTATAATTAAAATGTGTGCGATTTGTGCAAAAAAATTAGTGCTTTTTCTGGTTAAAATAAATTTTTTCGTTTTAAAACGGATAACCAAATGCGAAGTTCAGAACAGGTTTCAATGGCTGCCAATGTTGAATGACCCAGCGCTCATTTTGCGGTTTGTTCGGGTCGTAAACTGTATATGCAGCATCCAATCTAAGCGTGACGAAAGCCACATTCACACGCAGTCCTAAACCAGCACCCACGCCCATTTGGCTGATGAATTTGCCAAATTTAAACTGATCACCAAAACCATTGTCTTTTAATGACCACGTATTTCCAGCATCTACAAACGCAGCGCCCTCGAACATTTTGTTAAATGGCATTCTATACTCCACATTGGTCGTCAGTTTCACATTATCCATCACATAGGCTCGCACTTTCTCATCGAGTTGGGAGTCCGATGGGCCTAAGCCGCCAAATACCCGCCACGCACGGATATCATTAGATCCGCCATTGAAATAAGACCGCACAAACGGCATCGTGCTGGAATTTCCGTAAGGGATTCCCACACCGATAAACTGGCGTATCGCAAGCGTATGTTTACCATCAAAAAACTGGAAATACTTTCGTGCATCAATGTCAAATTTAACAAACTGCGAAAATGGGATTTTGAATATGGTT
This sequence comes from Chryseobacterium sp., assembly GCA_018260475.1. GTDB lineage: Bacteria > Bacteroidota > Bacteroidia > Flavobacteriales > Weeksellaceae > JAGLBA01. The sequence goes on from JAGLBA010000005.1 coordinate 45,069, forward strand.
TTCTGCTGGTTGTCCGAAACAAGGCCTTCCTCTATTCTTTTTTTACTGAAAAGCCCGAGCATATTACCAGCCGTTTCAAATTTTGCATTGAAATAGAACGGATTTATCTTGTCCTTTTTACCAATTTCGTTGTAGGTGAAATTGTAAAGGATAGAGGAAATCAAAACATCCTGTGTTTGTCGGTCTTTGTTAATCAGCGACTGTCGGAAGGTATTGAAAACATTCAGTTCCTCTCCGGAAAGCGTTTCGTTGTAGGCTTTATCCTCCAAAATTCTCCGCGAAACATCATCCGAAGAAACGATATTATTTTGAAATTGCTCAAACAGCGCCGGCGAATAAAATTTGAACATTTGATCACGAATTTCCCCATCTCTTGGGAAAAAATCGTAGAATTTGTCCTTATTCCGGGTGATGCTCAGCTGTGTATTAAACAACGAAAGTTTGTGCGTTACAATATCATTTACATTGGCAAAATAGTTCAATCCTGCGTTGAAGTTGATGCGTCCCAGTCCGATATTATTTTGAACGGAAGTTCCGAGGTTGATGCTGGAAGTAGGAGAGAAGCGCTTCGGAATGACTTTGTAATAATTGAAAGGCAGCAATAATCTCGGAAATGAAAGATTGGCTTGGGCAGAAATTTCGTACGCCAGTGCACGCTTGTCATTTTTAGGATTTCGCACACTTCCGAAAATACCGGATACAGAGGTCAGCAAGTTTTCTGCACCCCCAAATAGATTTCTGCTCGTTAAATCGACAGATGGAGCAATACCGAAATTTAGAATTTGGGAATAGTTTATGTCGGTCGCTATCTTCAATTCATATTTTGGAAGCGGCGCGAGGTGGTAGGTAACATCCAAAATAGTGTCACTGCCTTTGCGAATTTCTTCCTGATAGGAGATGATGTTGAAATTATTCATCGCCGCTAGATTTCTTTTGGTCAGGTTGAGATTATTTTGGTCATAAATTTCACCGGTTTGGAGGATGATTGGCCTCCAGAGGGCAGAACTCCGATATTGGTCATCCAGTTTATAAAAATTTATACCTCGCAGAGAATCCTTTTCCGTGAGGTTTTCATTTTCCATTTTATCTAAAACAAAAACTTTAATGTTACCGATTGTCGTTTTTTTATACGGCGTATCGGCAGAATCCTTGTGAATATCTATCGTGAGCGGGACCATTTTCCGGCTGGTGAGGGTGTCCGCCGTAAAGTAGATTTCGTCATTAGAATTATTAAATCTATAATAACCCGCCGCACGCATTTGCTCGTTGATGCGTTTTACTTCCTTCTCCAAATCCGTCTGATCCAGCGTTTGTCCGGCTTTTACAAAACTTTTTTCAAATTGAGACTCATATTCTGCCTTTATGTTCTGATCGGGGATATTGTAGTAATATTCCAGTATTTTCGTAGGATCTTTGTGCGAGATGAGATAATCGACCGAGGCCTTTTTCGCCGCAGAATCCAGATTGTGTTTGTATTTTACATCTGCATCCCAATAGCCGCGATAGACCAGTCTTTTCCGAATATTTTCTGCGCTACCCTTGGTTTTATCCTGATCCAAAAGCACGGGTGGCTGCCCGATGGTGTGTAGAAACCTGTCCCAAAATAATGTACTCCCCACATACTCCGGGTGTTCGTATTTTATAAAAAGGGAATCCCTCAGTTTTTGGTTCCTTATTTCGGAAGGGTAGGTCATATACTCCGTGAGGATAGTGTCGTATTTAGGATTCGCCGCATTGTAAACCCATAATCCCACAGGCAGTAAGAAGAGCGTCTTCTTGTTCGGTTTTTGGCTTACATAGCTAGGAAGTTCGTCCTGATGAACGCGTCCGTCCTCGTACTTAAAATTGTTTTGCGTAAGCAAAAATTCGCCATCCGGAACTTTCCTTGTGGAACTACACGCATATAGAAATGCCACTGCAGTTGCAGAGGATATAAATATATGATATTTTTGAAAATATTTTTGCAAATGCTTTCGACTCATAAAATCAAAATTTTACAATCTCTAGATAAAAAGAAATTCAGACAAAAATACAATATGTTTTTGGTTGAAGGGAACAAAACCATCCGTGAACTAAAAGATTCTCCCTATTCTGTGGAAGAACTCTATACCGCGGGGGAAATAATGCCCGATGTGCAGGCAGATTTCTCTATTCAAATTTCCGAACAAGAGTTAAAGAAAATAAGTTTTCTACAACATCCTAAAGATTCGGTGGCGGTATGCCGTATCCCGGAAAGTACGGAAATACCGGATTGTGAATTTAATATCATTTTGGATGGCTTACAAGATCCCGGAAATTTTGGAACCATCATCCGCCTAGCCGATTGGTTTGGAATCGAACAAATTGTGTGTAGCGAGGATACTGTGGATCTTTACAATCCAAAAGTCATACAGGCCAGCATGGGATCTTTTGCCCGTGTAAATGTCGTTTACACTTCACTACCGGAATATTTACAAAACAGTGTAAATACAAATGTGGGAACGGATATGATGGGAAAAAATATCTACAAAGAAGATTTTCCCGCCAAGATGAATTTAATTATGGGAAATGAAGGAAACGGAATGCGCCCGGAGACAGAAGCGCTGCTTCACCGTACCATATCAATCCCTCGTTTTGGGAAAAGTCGTGCCACGGAAAGCCTGAATGTCTCAATCGCTACGGGAATTATCTTGGGCGAAATTTTTTCAAGATAATGAAAAAAACCGCAATATTTTGCGGTTTTATTTTAATTAAATTAATTTTTCCATACTGGAGACGCTTTTGCGTTTTTGGAACTGATCAAGTTTTTCATTGATGAATTTCAATGCGACAGGAATCAGATATACCAGTAGCATACCTATCAACTTATTTTTCCAGCCCGGTTTGTTCATATATCTTTTTGCGATGGCTCCAGCTGCTGTGATTCCGCCTGCTTTTAAAAGATTTTTTACGGCAGTTTCTTTTACGCCTTCATTGTTAAATTCCAAAATCGAACTTTTTTCGGTCTTATCCGTAATTTTTTGTCCAATCTCCTTCACGATTTCTCCAGTTTTTATGGATAGTTTCGGAGATTCAGGATCTTCCGGGTTTGGTTTTTCTTCAATGAAGCGATCTGTGAAACCGTTGGTAAGAACGCTGAGGCTCTCTTTCTTATCTTCGAATTTCAGCAGATGTTCCATATCGGCCACTTCTCTTTTCAGCAGTTGTTTTTTTCTGCGAAGTTCTTCCAGGCTGCTGTATTTACTGCTATTCATGTTTAGAATCGTTTAGAGATTTCAAAATTTTATTTGCAATCGTGTCTTTTATTTTCTTACCAAAAACCAGTACCAGTACCAAAAGGATAAGATAAAATCCTGCCACAATAAGGAACCCGTAGGCTATATTGTTCAGGTATTGGCCTATTAAAAATGCGATTCCGAAATTTAGGATGATGAGGAAGAATACTCCGAAAACCGTCATGAGGACTATGTTCGTAAGTGTTCCCGCTGCTACCACGCCGCGTTCCGTGGCATCCATCTTCAAAAGATCCAGCCTTTTTTCTGCATATTCTTTTACAAGTTCCACCATGAGTTAAAGTTTTTATAAAAGTATAAAAAGAAGGGGAACTTAACAAACTAAGCTCCCCTTTATTTCTGTTTTTTTTTTGAATTAAACGGAAACTGATTACGCTTTTGCACCGTCAATTCCAGCTTCTACATCATCAGCAACTTCTGCTATAGTTTGGGAAGCTTGGTCTTTGTATTTATCATAACCTTCTTTTACGGAAGATGAGATAGTTTCTGCTTTATCTTTAGCCTGAGAAACTACATTTCCATATTGGTCTTTCACTTTCTCTACTACATTCCCGTATTGGTCTTTCACGGTTTCAGCAGTTTGCGCTACTTTTTCTTTTACAGTTTCAGTAGTTTTGTTTAGTTGGTCTGCAACTTGATCTTTCAAGTCAGCTGCTTTTTCTTTGATTTTCTTTCTAGTTTCTCCACCTTCCTCTGGGGCATAAAGCATTCCTAAGATAACACCTGCTGCAGCACCAGCCAAAAGGCCTAGCAATAATCCACCTGAGTTTTTTTCTTTTGACATGATTTTATTGTTTTTAAAGTTATTTTATATATTTGATTTAATGTTAAAATTTTTGCAATAACGATGCCAAATGACTGAATGCTGTCTTAAAGTTTTGTTAAAAAGATCATTTTTTTAAAGCCTAAATTTCCGTATTCATATCCCAGTTTTGAAGATAATCATGTACATGTTTTAGGAACATACCGCCCAATGAGCCATCTACCACGCGGTGGTCGTAGGAGTGAGACATGAACATCAGCTGGCGAATTGCAATCACATCGCCATCTTTAGTTTCCAGGACTGCCGGTTTCTTTACAATAGCTCCAATCGCAAGGATGGCAACCTGCGGTTGTGGGATAATCGGCGTTCCCATCAAATTACCGAAGCTTCCTACATTAGATATGGTGTAGGTAGCGCCTTGTGTATCTTCTGGTCTCAACTTCTTGGTACGAGCGCGGTTTGCAAGATCGTTGATGGCTTTTGCTAGACCGGAAAGTGATAATTGATCAGCATTTTTGATGACAGGAACAATCAGGTTTCCGTCTGGCAAGGCCGTAGCCATGCCAATATTAATGTTTTTCTTTTTAATTATTTTATCACCATCCACAGATACATTTATCATTGGGAAATCTTGTATAGCTTTTACCACAGCCTTCACAAAGATTGGCATGAAGGTCAGTTTCTCACCTTCGCGCTTTTCAAACATATCCTTGTGTTTAGCACGCCATTTCACGACATTGGTAACATCAGATTCAATAAAAGAAGTCACATGAGGAGAAGTCTGCTTGCTTTTCACCATAGATTCAGCAATTATTTTTCTCACGCGATCCATCTGGATAATTTCGTCGCCTGCGGATACAGGAATTGGCTGTGCCGGTGGAGTAGGTGCAGCTACCTGTTGCGGTGCAGGCGTAGGTGCCGCCGCCGGAGTCGCAGTTTGTTGTGGCTTTGCTGAAGCCAAGTTTCTATTGGCAACAAATGCCAAGATATCTTCTTTAGTAATTCGGGCATCAGCGCCGCTGCCTTTTATGGTTTTAAGTTCCGATTCTGAAATATTTTCTTGTTGTACGATGGATTTTACCAATGGAGAAAGGTAAAAATCGCCGGAAAGCTCTTGTGTCGCGGTTTGCGCGAGAGGTTTTTCTAGTTCCATAATTTCCTCTTGGGAAAGTTGCGGAAGTTCTGTTCTCACTTCCTCGGAAGATTTGGGTTTTTGCGGTTGTTCGGCAACATCGGCACTACCTGCTCCTTCAATTTCCAAAATGGCGATTGCCTCGCCTACTGCAGCCACTTCATCTTTTTGTTTTAGGATTTTCACAATCTTACCGGACACAGGGGTCGGCACATCTGAATCTACTTTATCCGTTGCAATTTCAACCACGGAATCGTCCTCATTCACGGTATCTCCTTCATTGAAGATCCAGTTGATGATTGTTGCCTCCATCACTCCTTCGCCCATAGAAGGGAGTAATAATTTATATTCTGCCATAATGTATCTGTAGGTTTTTACAAAGATAGAAATTTCGAACAAATCCGGAAAAATAAATTGGTAACTCTTTTTTTGATTTAGTTCTTATTTGATATCAGTGATTTGGATGTTGTTATTAATGAATATTCAACATAATTAACATTTAGTTAATGAACTGTTTGGGTTGTAACAAAATAATTCTATATTTGGCGAATGGAAACATATGAAAAATATCTTTCTTTTTTATGATTTTAAATGTGATTTTAATCATTAACACAAATATTTAATTTTTACACAATATCAAATGAAAAACAATTACAAATTAAGCATTGCTGCATTGTTTGCTTTCGGACTTTTTCAGGCGCAGGATTACAGGCCTGTGGTTGAAAAATTCTTAAACAGTAATGCCAATTTTAAAAACATCAACTCGGAAAAGAAACAGTTCGTAATTGATGTTCAAGATGAATCTAAAAGCTTAAACGGAACCGTTTTGCAAATTTTGCAAACTTATAACGGCGTTCCGATTTATGGTTCGGTAGCTTCTGCTTTGGTAAAGAATGATGAGATTACCTATTTTACAGATAATTTCAGCAAGCTTTCATTATCTGCCACGGCAAAAAATGCAAAAATAGACAGAAAGAGCGTCTTCTCAAAGGTGGTCTCCCAACTTGGAATCCAAAATGTATCCGTCGAAAATCCAGCTGATAAGGTCACTGTAAAAGATGTGTATTTCCCGCAGGATACGGGCTTGGTTCCTGCTTACAAATACGAAATCATCGATAAAAACAGCAGCGATGTTTGGGAAATAGTAGCCGATGCTTCCACTGGAGAAATTTTATCTAAAGTTAACCTTACAGTATCTTGTGCTTTTGAAAAAGGCGCTTTTGGTAGAGAGCATTCGCACGCTTTTGTGGGGCCGACGAACATTACCCAAGAACATTCTTCCGCCATTATGGCGCCCGATGCTGCATCTTATAATGTTTATGCTTTGCCGGTGGAAGCACCATCTTTTGGCCCAAGAAAAATCGTAACTAATCCCTGGGATCTCACGGCATCACCAGAAGGATGGCACTCCGATGGCGTAAACCATTATACATATACCCGCGGAAACAATGTTTTTGCATACACCGATTTAAATTCTACCAACACCGTTGGCGCGTTCGCAGATGGTGGTGCTAATAGGAATTTCGATTTTCCTCTGGATCTTACTCAGCATCACTCCACATACCAAAACGCGGCGGTTACCAATTTGTTTTATGTCAGTAATATGACGCACGATATTATGTATCGTTTCGGATTTACAGAGGCAGCAAGGAATTTCCAAAACAATAATTTTGGTAAAGGCGGTATAGGCGGAGACGAAGTAGCGGCACAAGCAAGAGACGGAATAGATAATGCGACACCGAATTTGGACAATGCTAATTTCTCCACGCCTTCCGACGGAACTTCCGGCAGAATGCAAATGTATATGTGGTCGCCAGCCACTCCTCCTCAAATCGTATTTTACAATTCGCCAACAAATTTCGTAGATCGTAAACCGAAAGCAACTAAAGCATCCTTTGGACCAGCACTTACAGCTACCGGAGTTACTGCGGATATTGCAACTACGACACCTACAGATGGCTGTACAGATATCACCGAGGATCTTACCGGTAAATTTGCACTTATTCAGCGGGGAACTTGTTCATTCACTATCAAGGTGAAGAATGCACAATTAAAAGGCGCTTTAGGAGCAATTATATACAACGCGCCAACTTCTGCAGTGATTGGTACCATGGGCGGTACAGATGCAACCATTACCATTCCTTCAGTTTTAATTGAAAACGCAGAAGGCGAGGCTGTAAAAAATCAGCTGGCATCTACTCCGGTAAATGCTACCCTAAAAGATGATAAATCTAAATACATTTATGTAGATGGCGATTTGGACAACGGAATCATTGTACATGAATATGGACACGGGGTTTCCACAAGAATGACGGGTACCGGTAGCAGCGGATTGAGTTATAATTTTGATAACGAGCAAATGGGCGAGGGCTGGTCCGATTTCTTTGCACTTATGCTTACAAACCAACCAGGCGACAACGCAAGTGTGGCAAGAGGTGTAGGTAACTTTGCAACTTCGCAGCCTAATAATGGGCGTGGCATCCGCCCTGCGAAATATTCTCCAGATTTCGCTATTAATAATTATACTTATGGCAAAACCAACGGAATGTTTTATGTGAATGCTGCTGGTTCTACGGTACCAGATGTTCACTCCATTGGGTTTATCTGGGCTACCATGCTTTGGGATCTACATTGGAAATATGTTGAAAAGTATGGTTATGCATCTAATGTTGCTGCCAATCCAACTTCTGGAAGCGCGAGAGTTCTACAACTCGTAATGGACGGCATCAAACTTCAAGGTAACTTCCCTTCCTTCGCTAAGGGTAGAGATGCTATCCTAGCAGCTGACCAAGCAACCACCGGCGGCGCGGATAAGTGTATGATTTGGGGTGTGTTTGCAAAAAGAGGTCTTGGTGTGAAAGCAAGTCCAGGATTGATAAAGCCGGCAACTTCTTCCGCAGCGGATGTCGCAGCAGCTTTGAATGATCAAGTTGAAGACTTTACTATACCGGCAGATTGTGCAGTATTGGCAACAAACGAGGTAAAAGGAAGTTCAAACGGCATTACCATCTATCCAAATCCAGCTAAAAACGAGATCAGAATAAAATCTGCTACTCCAATATCAGGTAAACTTCTGGTTACGATTTATGATGCGTCTGGCAAACTAGTAACTAAGAAAAAAGTAGAGAACGCCGAGGCGATAAATGTGTCTGCTCTTCCAAATGGTGTTTACATCATCAAAGGTGAAGGTGTAAGCGTAAATTTCAATGAGAAGTTTATCATCAATAAATAGAATAAATCTCTTTGTAATCATTAAAGCTGTCCGTTTCTCGGGCAGTTTTTTTGTTTTAAAACCCAATATTTTTGGTTCAAAATAAAACACTATCTTCGTATGCAAACTCAACAAAATTTAAAACTAAAAATGCAAAATTATCAAAATCACAAACGCTTCTATACTCCGCATCATTTTGTGTTTTACCCGCTCAGTCTGGCGTTACTTATCTTCTGCGTTAGGGAATATTTCACAAGCACACAGGATGAATTGAAATGGCTTTGGTTAACCGCGACTTTTATCGTCATCCTTATTATATGGCTTTCTTTCATGGTTCGCCAGCATTATGGCATGACTTTGCAAAACCGTTTGGTTTGTGATGAATTGCGGTTCCGCTATTTCACTCTGACCGGAAAAAGATTGGAAGACTTGGGTTATCAATTTTCCGACAGCCAATTGTTTGCGCTAAGGTTTGCGATGGATAACGATCTCCCCGAAATGGTGCAAAAAACCATAGCCAATAAATGGAGTGCGGATGATATTAAGAAAAATATTCCGGCTTGGAATGCCGATCATAAACGAATCTAATTGAGATTTTATGCAACATGTAGCCTTCATCATCAATCCTTTTTCGGCAAAGAAAAACTACCATCCGTTTTTGGATGAACTGAAAAAGAAAGTCGATAACCCGAAATTTATAATTTCAAAATCGATAAAGGATACAGATTCTTTTATTAAAGATAATTTCGATACCACCAGTGTTTTCGTGGCTGTGGGAGGCGACGGCACCATTTCCACGGTGGCGAAGCATTTAATCAATACCGAAAAAACACTCGCCATATTCCCAGCGGGTTCCGGAAACGGATTTTCCAACGAGACGCATTTCCAAAAAGATTTGGATGATTTGCTTATTAAAATTACCGATAATAAAACCCGCTACATCGATTCTTTCACGGTGAATGGCAAACTTTCCATCAATGTTTCCGGTGCTGGTTTCGATGGGCGCATCGCTCGGGATTTCGAGAAAACCAACCGCGGATTTGTAAATTATATTAAAGTGTCCATCAAAACTTTCTTCAATAATCGCCCCGTGGAAGTAAAATTTCATGACGAGCAATACCGCAAGCACAACGGCAGATACCTGATGCTGAACATTGCAAACACTCGGCAGTTCGGGAATAATGCCTACATCGCGCCACAAGCGAGTAAAAGTGATGGGCTGGTAGATTTGGTTTTGGTGAAAAAATTTCCGCTGGCCTACTCTCCGCTTTTTGCGTATAGGATGTTCACGAAGCAACTAAGAGATGACGAATTCCTTACCTATATTCCGATTTCAGAAATTAAATTCTCGGTGAACACCAAAACCTGGCATCTGGATGGCGAATATACCAAAATAGAATCGCCGGTGCATGTAAAAGTCTTACCTGGAAGTCTGAAGATTTTGGCTTAAAATATTTGAACCATAATTCCATCGACCGCTCTTGGAAAAAATGCCGATTGCTTTTTTTATTATAAGCCGTTCTGCTCTGCATTCTTCAATTTTTCTGTAACTCATTAACCTTTTCCTGATCTGCCGTTTGTTTCAGATTGCCTTGCCCAAAGAAACTTCCCATTCCAAATTCTTCGTATTGTTTTTGCCATTTGTAAAGTAAGGTGGCTTTAAAGTCATAATAGCAAAGAAAGGAGTAACACAATAATTATGGGAGTAAATTCCGCCTTTCCTAAAATCCCCATTTCCCCAAGTTCTCAAAGCTTTTTGACGTACCTCTTTTTTTGTGACTCACTGCTTTATTTTCCAATTTTTGCCTATATTCGTCAAGACAATATTATTATAATGGCAACACAGTTTGGTGAACGAATTAGAGAACTAAGAACGAAGCACAATATGTTGCTGCGGCAGCTTGCTTCTCTGTTAGACGTGGACACTTCTATTATTAGCAAAGTAGAACGTGGCGATAGGCAATTAAAGAAAGAGCAAATTCCATTATTGGCCCAAATACTCAAAGTCGAGGTAGAAGAGTTGCAAACGCTGTGGCTTGCTGACCAAATATATGCTGTGGTCAAAGATGAAAAATTTGCCAATGAAGCTATGCAAGTAGCTGGAAAAAGAATAAAGAAGAATAAGAAATTGTGAAAGTAAACTCAGACATAAATGTTTTAGGCAGCCTTCCTGATTGGAACCTAATTCAAGTTTTCCTTTCAGAAGATATGAAATCCATCAAAGAGAAAGGTGGGATACATACCTATACCGCTATTAAAACGGATAGGTCTGTTATGCGATTTGAAAAAGCCATCAAGGCTTCTTTTTTAAAATTTAAAAATTCCAATTTAGAATCTATTTTTCTTTCTGTTATAAAGGCAAATGCAATTTCAAACGAAGTGCTTTTTCTTTTATTCTGGAATGCTTCTGTGAATAATGAATTATTAAACTATTTAAATTCTAAAGTCTTCTTTCCTGCGTTTTACAGTGGCAGGGCATCAATAAAAAACGATGAAGTAGTTGCTTGTATAAAAGATTTAAAAGAAACACAAGATGATCTAAAGAAGTGGTCAGAAATTACTATAACTACTACAGCTTCAAAGTATCTTACATTATTAAAGAAGTTTGGATTGATGGAAGGCTCAGCCAATAAAAGCATCATTCATCCAAATTTATCGGATACGATGTTTGTGTTATTTGTTTACTGGCTAACAGCCATTTCAGAAAAACCAAATCTATTGAATAACGAATGGTTGAAATTGTCTTAAACGCAAAAATCTGGACAGATTTTTCTAAATAATTTTTTACTATTTCAATATCCGCTCATTGATTTCGAAACCCATTGACTGAAGATATTTTGCAGGGGATTGATAATGAATTCCTCCATGTATCCTGTCAAAGTTATAAAATTTTCTGAACCGATCCATTGTCAGGATAAAATCTTTTTTGTTTTCAAACTCAAACCTCTGACATACAGCGCTTTCCATTATGGAGTGATAGCTCTCTATATGAGCGTTCTGCTGGGGCGTGGAAGGTTTGGTAAACTCCTGTTCTATGCCGTTTTCCAAGAAATATTCCTGTACCTCGCTTGCGACAAACTGGCTCCCGTTGTCGTTTCTTACAATGAAGCGTTTCAGCATAGGATAAGCTTTCCTAATTCGCTCAAATAAGCCTACGACATCCTTCTTGCGTATGCTGTAGGCGATGTGATGCCCCAAATTCCAGCGACTGAACACATCCAAAACGGTAAGTACCATCACATTGGTTCTGCTCCCCTGAATGTAGACGAATTTGATGTCGAACTCCAGAAAGCTGAAAGGGCTTTCAACAATGGGAACCAAGTCTTTAACCCAATTTCGGTTGAGCTTTTTCTTGCTGTCCCTCTGGAATTTCAATAGATTTTGCTCCTTCATAATCTTGTATGTTCTGGAAGAACCAATGGCGTATCCAAGTTCATTTTTCAGATGAATATAGGTTTTGTAATATCCATAATCAACAAACTCATGAGAGAGCAATTCTTTTATATCGTTTACTAATTGTTCTTTTCCTACGGGTTCTCCCTTTTTATAAAAATAAGTTACTGGTCTTTTTCCTGCCTTAGTTCCCGTGGGTTTGTAATAGTAAGAGCTTCTGGGCAACCCCAGGATGCAAAGGAGAGTTTTGAGCGGATAGTTCTGCTCTAAGAAATCATCAAGTACCATCACCCTTTCCTCTTTAGAGATGCATTTTTTTTTAAAAGAGCATCCTTTACGCGGATGGCCAACTCACGCTCGGCGACCATCTTTTTGAGCTCGGCGTTCTCCCTCCTGAGTTGAGCAAGCTCTCTCTCTGCCGCTGTCTTGGCGCCGTTTTCCAAACCTGCGGAGCCAAGCTCCTCAAACTTTTTCTTCCAATTGTAGATACTGGCTGTGGAGATGCCGTACTCTCGGGATGCATTGACCACCCCATATTGCTCCACATAAAGCAAGATTTCTTCCCTCTCTTTCTGATTCCAATTTTTTCGATGTAAACTCATGACACAAATTTAATATTATAACTGTATTTTGTGTCCAGAAATTAATTACGCTATTAGGGTAAAGAAAGACCTTGTAGGCATCATCAAAGGTGGTGCAAATGTTCCAGCGTTTGTGTTGGAATATTTATTAGCCAATACTTGCAGCACCGAAGATGAAGAAAAGCTAAAGGAAGGAATGGAAAATGTAAAAACAATTCTAAGGAACCATTACATCAACCCCGAAGAAAGTACTTTGATACAATCAAAACTTAGGGAAAAAGGTCGCTATAAAATTATTGATAAAATTTCGGTAGAACTCGATGCTCAAAGAGATCGTTATTGGGCAAACATTGCCAATAGCAATATCAGAAAAGCGAACATTAGTGATGAATTGGTAAATGCACACGAAAAGCTTTTGCTTGGTGGCATTTGGGCAATTATAGAAATGGAGTACGATCCAATGATTACAATTGGTACAACTGTTTTTCCATTTGTTGTAAGAGACATTAAACCGATACAGCTTTCCACTTTTGAAAATTCTAAAATATCAGAAAAAAGAAAAGAGTTTACCAAAGATGAATGGAAAAAGTTGTTGCTTAGAAGTGCAGGTTACGAGCCGTACAGCGAGGGTTTAGATGATAGGAAACTAAACCTCTTGATGTGTCGCTTAATTCCATTAGTAGAAGCTAATTTCAATATGGTAGAATTAGGTCCTCGTTCATCAGGTAAATCATACATTTACAAAGAAATTACACCTTATGCCATACTTATTTCAGGCGGTCAAGGTTCAGTTGCACAATTATTTGTAAACAATACCACAGGCAGAGTTGGTGCAGTTGGTTTATGGGATGCCATTTGCTTTGATGAAAGCACCGATAAGTTATTCAAAGACAGAGATGCTATTCCTTTGATGAAGGACTATATGGAATCAGGATCATTCTCCAGAGCCAAAGGCGGTGAAATTTCAGGTTCAGCATCTGTAATCCTTAACGGTAATATCAACCAACCAGTAGAAACAGTTTTGCAGACTTCACATTTGTTCAGTCCGCTATCAGATGAGGTAAACCACGATACAGCATTTTTAGACCGTATCAACTTATTTCTACCCGGATGGGAAATAACAAAATTCAGTCCTGCTAATTTCACCAATCACTTTGGGTTCAGCACCGATTTCTTTTCAGAAATCTTAAAATCACAGAGAAAAACAACTTACTATGATGCATTAGACCAGTACTTTAATTTAGGTTCACACCTAAAGCAAAGAGATTCTAAGTCAGTAAGGCGTATTATTTCAGGCTTTATAAAATTGCTGCATCCTGATGGTGAATATACCAAAGAAGACATTAGAGAATATTTGGTAATTGGTATGGAAATGCGAAGAAGAGTAAAAGAGCAGTTAAAGCGAATTGGTGGTATGGAATTTTGGGATACGAATTTCTCATACATTGATAAAGAAACACAGGAAGAAATTTTTGTTGGCTTACAAGAAGAAAAAGGTTCTTCATTAATAGAATCTAACCCTTTATCGCCTGGTGTATGCTATACTGCAACAAGTGATGGAGAGAGTAATGCTTTAGTGAAAATTGAAGCAGTGGCTTTAAAAGGTTCAGGGAAAATAAATGTAACTGGCACAAGTTCACAGGATGTAAAAGAAAATATTAAAAACACATACAACTACCTAAGAGCAAACGAAAAAAGCATATTAAACGAGCAGCACTCTTTATCAGGTTACGACATCAATATCCAAATCAGTAATCTAATGGGAGCATACATCAGTGGTGGAATCGGCAGTGCAGTTTACATTGCAATAATATCTGCCATTTATAAAAAGAATTTAAAAGCAGGTTTAGCAGTTCTCGGAAATATATCTATTGGTGGTGCAATAGAAAGAGCAATGAATTTTGCAGATAAAGTAACCCTACTTTCAGAAAACGGTGCGAAAACAGTATTAGTGCCAATGGAAAATATTAATGAAATGCTTACCATTCCCCAAAGCATCTTAGGGATAACAGATGTTCCTTTTTATGGCAATAGTCAAATGTTGTTGCAAAAAGCAGTATTGGGGGAATAAATAAATTTAATAGATATGGCACCATACATAAACCAAACAGGCAAACTAAAACAGGTAAGTGAAAAGCACTTCAATTTGGAGAAAGGCATTCAAAAAGTCTTTGAGGCAAACTTGTATTCCATTATGGGTTTGGAATAGGTAAAGAGTGGGTTACCATTAAAAGCAAGCCTATGGATACATTGGCTTATGATCTAACAACCTCATACCATGCACGCCGCGTGAGGGATGGTAAGGGTGCGACCGAAAGGGAGCAGTGCAAAGCACCGGAGCGAAGCGCAGCCCTGAACAGCCCGACCCGAAGGGCACGCCCAAATAGTATTTAGAAATATAAAATACTCAGATTTGGAAAATTCCTTTCGAGGTGACGCGATACCTTTTCTAATAGGATAAAAACTTTCAACATCCGGCTTCCAACTTTCCGCCTCAAATTTCCTGCTTTTCCTTAAAAATAACTTAAATTTGCACTTACTCAGTTATATGGAAAGCATTCAAATCCACGACAAAACCTTCGTGCCCTACATGGAAGATTCGGAAATTCAGGAAATCGTGAAAGAGACCGCTCTGAAAATTTATCGAGATTACAAAGACGAAACACCCGTATTCATCGGGGTTCTGAATGGGGTGATTTTGTTTTTTTCGGATCTTTTGAAACACTATCCGGGCAAATGCGAGGTAGCATTTATCCAGATGAGTTCCTACACCGGCACGCAGTCCACGGGCATTGTTTACCAAAAAATGGAACTGACCAAAGACATCAAAGACCGCCACATCATCCTGGTGGAAGACATCGTGGACACGGGAAATACCGTGGAAAGCCTGATGCAGTATTTCAATGAAACGCAGCGCCCTAAGTCGGTAAAAATTGCATCGTTCTTACTAAAACCTGAGGTTTATAAAAAAGATTTCAAACTGGATTATATTGGCAAAGAAATTCCTAATAAATTTGTAGTAGGGTACGGTCTGGATTATGATGAACTGGGAAGAAACCTGAAAGACCTTTACCAATTGAGAGAGGGTAAAATTAACGGTTGATAGTTGTTGGTTGTTCGTTTTTTTGCTATTACTAAGCACTAACCTCAACTTCTACTTTTAAATAAAATAAAAACTTGCTGAATGCCTAAAGCCGACAGCAGATAGTATAAACACAATGATAAACATAGTTCTTTTTGGCCCTCCCGGAAGTGGAAAAGGCACCCAAGCCCAGAATTTGATTACTAAATTCAACCTAAAGCAGATTTCTACTGGAGATTTGTTCCGTTTCAACATAAAAAACGATACGGAGCTTGGCAAACAGGCAAAGTCTTACATCGACAAAGGCGAATTGGTACCAGATAAAGTGACCATCGACATGCTGATTGATGAGGTGAAGAAACCGACTGACGCAGCAGGTTTCATTTTTGACGGGTTCCCACGCACCGCGGAACAAACGGAAGCATTGGAAACGATTGTAAAAGAACATCTGAACTCGGAAATTTCCATCTGTCTTGCACTGATTGTGGAAGACGAAATTTTGGTGGAAAGACTTCTGAAAAGAGGCGAAACCAGTGGAAGAACTGATGACAGCAATGTGGAAATCATCCGCAATCGCATCAAAGAATATTACGCTAAAACCGCAGAAGTAGCCGAACTTTACAAAAGACAAGGCAAATATGTGGAAGTAAATGGCGTAGGGGAAATCAACGAGATTTCCGAAAAACTTTATGCTGAAATAGAAAAGTTGGCACCCCCGAAGGGTAAGTATTAGTCATCTGCTCGAAAATCAGATATAAAACATTAACACAATAAAATATTTCCCTTTGGGGATTAAGGGGACTTATGAGCAACTTCGTAGATTACGTAAAAATACACTGTAAATCCGGCCACGGCGGCGCTGGTTCTGCCCACCTCCGCAGGGAAAAATATATTCCGAAAGGGGGGCCAGACGGTGGCGACGGCGGCAGAGGCGGCCATGTCATCATGAAAGGCAATTCCCACGAATGGACTTTGCTTCCGCTACGCTTCACACGACACATCAAGGCGGAACGCGGCGAAAATGGCGGCAAAAACCAGTTGACGGGCGGTTTCGGTGCCGATGTTTATATTGAAGTGCCACTCGGGACAATTGCCAAAAATGAGGAGGGCGAAATCATCGGCGAAATCATGGAGCACGGACAGGAAATCATCCTGATGAAGGGCGGTATGGGCGGTATGGGCAATGAGCATTTTAAATCCTCTACCAACCAAACACCCCGCTTCGCACAACCGGGAATGCCCGGCGAAGAAGGTTTCGTTACATTTGAATTGAAAATCCTTGCGGATGTCGGTTTAGTTGGTTTACCTAATGCCGGAAAATCCACACTATTGTCGGCAGTTTCTGCGGCAAAACCGAAAATTGCTGATTACGCTTTCACCACCCTGACGCCGAATTTGGGAATCGTGGCTTATCGTAATTACAAATCATTCGTGATGGCGGATATTCCGGGGATTATCGAGGGAGCATCAGAAGGTAAAGGTTTGGGACACAGGTTTCTGCGTCACATTGAAAGAAACTCTATCTTATTATTTTTAATTCCTGCCGATTCTGAAAGTCATTTTCAAGAGTTTAAAATTCTCGAAAATGAATTGAAGGAATATAATCCGGAACTTTTGGATAAGGATTATATCATTTCCATTTCAAAATCCGATCTTTTGGACGAAGAACTTCGCCGAGAAATAGCTAAAGAATTTCCAGAAAACAAACAGCCGATTTTCTTCTCCAGCGTGACCCAAGAGGGATTGATGGAACTGAAAGACGCCATTTGGAAACAATTGCACGGCTAAATCTTTCTATTTTTTTAAATAAATAAAACCTGGTGATTTGCCGGGTTATTTTTTTTTAATACTAAATAGATTGCATAACAGATAGACAAAGGCGCATTATTTGCTTATATTATCTTAAATTTAAAATAATGAAATATTTTCTTACTTTCGTTGTGGCAGGAATCCTGTTGTCTTGCACCGCACTAACAAAATCTCCATACTCAAAAATCGAATACGAAGCGGGCGCATGTTTTGGATTTTGCCCGATCTTCAAAATTGTCATTAGTCCCGATAGAACTGCTGTAATTGAGGCCGAGCATTTCACTTTTACAACAACCGAAGGCCGAGGCTACGATCCGAATTTGCCCAAAGAAGGAACCTTTAAAACAACTCTAAAACAAGCCGATTACGATAAACTCATTTCTCTGCTGAACGGATTAGATATTAAAACTTTAAAAAAATTCTACGGCAGTAAAAACACCAGCGATCTCCCAACTTCCTACCTGCGAATCACTTTTGCAGATGGCACCAAAAAAGAGATTGAAGATTATGGGAAAGGCGGTACAGAAAAGCTTAATCAACTTTACCAGTTTATAGAAAACCTTCGCAAAAGTCAGTCGTGGACGAAGGTGAATTAAGTTTAGAATAATTAAATATATCTCTTTTTTAACTAAAATTATGAAAAGATTAACATCCCAAATTATTCTTGTAGCAAGTTTGGTTGTAGTCACCAACGCCTGCTCACAAAAAAAGGAAGTCGCCGTAAATAAAGATGCTAAAGTCGCGACTACAGTTGATAGTGCCACAGCTACGGCTGCTAAAAAGCAAAAATCTGATGCTGAAAAAGCAAAACTTCCTAAACCCTACCATCCCGAAGAAAACGCCGAGGCAAAAATTGACGCTTTGGTGAAACAAGCCAAACTTGAGCACAAAAATGTGATGATTCAGGCGGGTGGAAACTGGTGTATTTGGTGCCTGCGTTTCAACAACTATGTGCAGACTACACCGGAGCTAAAGCAGCTGGTGGATGAAAATTATATCTACTACCATCTCAATTATTCTCCGGAGAACAAAAACGAAAAGATTTTTGCGAAATATGGCAATCCAGGAGAGAAGTTCGGCTACCCTGTTTTCATTGTTTTGGATGAGAATGGGAAACAAATCCACACCCAAGACAGTGCTGTTTTGGAGGAGGGTAGTGGCTACAGCCTACAAAAAGTCAAGGATTTTTTTGGTAAATGGAAGCCGAAATCTTAAAAATAAACCGGAACATGTTCCGGCTTATTTTGTTACAATAATTTTTTAACCCAATTTAGTTTGCTTTCCGTGTATGGTGGATATTTCAAATCCGGTTCGCCCCAAGTAGCACGATCCATCATGGCTTTTTCATGGGAAAAAGCATAGAAACCATATTTGCCATGATAATTCCCTATGCCCGACGCGCCCACGCCTCCAAAAGGAAGATTATGGTTCCCAAAGTGCATAATCACATCGTTGATACAGCCACCGCCAAAGCAAAGTCTTTTGGTGAATTTTTCTTTTTCATCGTCTTTGTCTGTAAAAAGATATGCTGATAAAGGCTTGTCGTGTGCCTCGACTTGGGAAAAGGCCTCATCTAAAGTTTCAAAACTAAGAACTGGTAAGATTGGCCCAAAAATTTCCTCCTGCATCACAGCGTCTTGCCAAGTCACATTTTTCATCACCGTAGGCTCTATGTGTCGTTTTTCACGATCGTAATTCCCACCCAGCAACACCTTTTCTTTATCTATAAGTTTTGTTAATCGGTCGAAATTTCTTTCGTTTATAATTTTCATATAATGCGAACTTTCAGGCTGATATTTGAATTTTTCGATATAGAATTTTAACTTTTCAAGCAAATCGGACTCTATTTTTTTATCCGCCAAAATATAGTCTGGCGCGACGCAAGTTTGCCCAGCATTTAGAAATTTCCCCCAAACGATGCGCTTTGCAGCGACATCCAGATTGGCATTTGCCGTTACTATGGTTGGGGATTTTCCGCCCAGTTCCAAAGTGACGGGCGTAAGGTGTTTGGCGGCTGCTTCGTACACAATCTGTCCGACTCTAGTACTTCCTGTAAAAAATATTTTGTCGAATTTCATCTTTAAAATCTCTGTACTTTCCTGCACACCGCCTTCTGCCACGAATATATAATTGGAATCAAAGCTTTCATTAATGATTTTCGCCATTGCCTTCATCGTGTATTCTGCCACTTCGGAGGGCTTTAGGATACAGCAGTTTCCCGCTGCCATCGCCGCAATCATCGGAGATAGTGAAAGTTGGTAAGGATAGTTCCATGCGCCTATGACCAGCGTGCATCCCAATGGATCGTAATATACGCGGCTATTTCCGGGCATATTTACGATATTAGTCGCCTTGTGATCGGGTTTAGCGAGGCTATTGAGGTTTTTAATATAAAACTCAATATCATTTAGGATAAAAGAAATTTCTGTGGTAAAGGTGTCGTATTTGGATTTACCGAAGTCTTTGTAAATTTCCTCGTACAAAAAAGGTTCATTTTTACGAATGACTTCGCCCAGTTTTTTCAACTGTGCTTTTCGGAAAGAAAGATCTTTCGTTTTTTGTGAATTAAAAAACTCGCGTTGGGATTTTAATATATCTTGGATATTCATTATCTTTAATTTTAAATTAAGTGTACATTTCATTAACTTAGCAAACAAATTTAGCAAAAAATTTAATAAAATGGATTTTAAGAATAAGACAGTGCTTATCACTGGTGGCGCATCTGGAATCGGGAAGATTATGGGGCGTAAGGCTCTGGAAAGAGGTGCCAGCAAACTTGTGATTTGTGATATAAATGAAGTCGGTATGGGTGCGGTGAAGGAAGAATTTACATCATTGGGAGCAGACATATTTTGTTATAAGTTAGATGTGTCCGATTGGCAGGCTGTTTCCGCAATATCTACTAAAATCTCCGCTGAGGTAGGATTAGTGGATATCCTTATCAATAATGCGGGGATCGTGGTTGGAAAATTTTTTCACGAACACTCCCATGATGATATTATGAAAAGTATGCGTATCAATTCTGAAGCATTGATGCACCTGACTTTGGAATTTCTGCCCGGAATGATGGCGCAAAATCAGGGCGCAATATGCAATATCGCATCTGCTGCCGGGCTGATATCAAATCCAAAAATGTCGGTGTATGCGGCTTCGAAATGGGCGGTGGTAGGTTGGAGCGAAAGCCTTCGACTGGAAATGGAGGAATTGAAGAAAAATATCTCGGTTACTACGGTGATGCCGTTTTACATCAATACAGGAATGTTCGATGGGGTAAAATCAAAATTGCTCCCTATTTTGGAACCTGAACCCACTGCGGAGCGCATTATAAAAAGCATCGAAAATGAGAGGAAAATCCTTTCGATGCCTATGCCATACTGGTTTATTCGCCTGTCGCAGGGTATTTTGCCCATCACCGTGTTCGATTGGGTGATGCGGAATGTGTTTGGGATTTACGATACCATGACGGATTTTCGCGGGAGAGCATAAAAAAACTGCCATATGGCAGTTTTTAGTTTTGTTAAGCGGCTTTTTTAGCGCTATATGATTTCGCGTGTTTAGTAGTGCAGTCTTTTTTACTCACTGCGCTATCTTTTTTGTGGCTCATTTTGCATTCCTTTTTGCCTTTACCGGCGCAACAGTCCTTCTTAGGAGTTTCCTGTGCCATTCCGAATGTGAAAGCGGCAAGAGCCAGTACTGAAATTATTTTTTTCATTTTGATAAATTTTTATTGAACACCAAAGTTAATCTTTTTTACTACACAACCGTTTCATTGTTTCTTTTATTTTCTCCGTCTGATTTTTATTAAACCTGAGTTCGGGATAAGATGGTGTGTACACAATCTTTAAAACTTATCCATGAAATGGTTGATAAAACTGTGCACTGCTACCATGTAGTTGGTAAGGCGTCGTCACCTTATTTTCGCAGTCTGTCTGCAAAACTAGGTGTAGGCATCGTTCAAAAAAAGGTGAATAACTCATGTACAGTGATGATTATTTTAATTAAGACAATCCATACTAAAATCTGCTTGCGCTGCGGGTTAAATATTTATTTTCAATTAAATAATTCTTCTGCTCACCTTTTCAATGTTTATCCCGAGCGGAGTTTAGTAATTTAAAAATTTATTTAAAAATTAATCAATCGTTTGATTGTTTTAAAAATTAGTTTAATTTTGCGCCTAGAATTTTTAGAAATAATGATTTCAAAAGAAGAAAATATCCTGCTCGCCGCCGAAAAAATCTTTGCTGAAAAGGGTTTCGAAGGTGCGTCTACGCGCGAAATAGCCAAACTTGCCGGTGTGAATATTTCCATGATTTCATATTACTTTGGATCGAAGGAAAAACTTTTTGAAAACATCTTTAGGTTTAGAATGAAGAAAAGCCATGATTTTATTGAAAAAATAATGGGCAATGATGATTATGACGAATGGCAAAAAATGACGACCATGGTGGAGTCCTATGTCGACAAGGTGCGCGAAAATAAAAATTTCTATCGATTGATCCAAGCCGAGCAACTCACCAGTAAAAATCTGGAAATTGCAAATATGATGGGCAATTCCAAAGCAACATTTTTAAAAATTTTTAAAAAACTGACCGATGATGGTTTTGCGAAACATATTTTTACTAAAAAAGTAAATGTCGCCTGCCTGCACAGTACAGTTTCCGGAACTATTTTTCAGTCTGTAAATAATATTTCATTGTACAAACATTTTATGGAATATGGTGGAAATGAGGATTTTGAGACTCTTTTCTCCGAAGAAATTAAAAACCATCTCAAAGATTTATTAAAAGACCAATTAGGCTATGAAAATTAAAATTTACACCACCTTGTTGCTGTTTGGCACCGCCGCTTCATTTTTTGCACAGGAGAAAAAATTTCTCACGCTGGATGAGGCCGTGCGCCTGGGCATTGGGAATTCAAAAAACTTAAAAATAGATGCGGCAAAAGTAGAAGAAGCGACTGCAGACTATTTGGAAGCCAAAAACCGCCAACTTCCGGATTTTAAAATCACGGGGAGTGCGCTGGCACTCTCGAATGCTAATGTGGATCTGAAAATTTTGCCGCCTGCAATGGCCGGGAAATCTTCTGCAAAAGCCAGTTCCGCTTTTTATGGAAATGCCAGCCTGTCGCTCCCTATTTTTACTGGTGGTCGCATAAAATACGGCATTCAATCCGCGCAATATCTTTTAGAGGCCTCTAAATTGAGCGTGGAAAACAACAAAACTGCTATTGCCTACAATATATCGCAGGCTTATAATAATCTTTTCAAGGCGGCGCAGGCCATCAAGATTTTAGAAGAAAATCTAAATGCGGCCCAAGTTCGGGACAAGGCATTTTTGAAATTGGAAAACAGCGGAATTTTAGCTCGAAATGAGCGCCTGAAATCAAATTTGCAAACGGCAAATATCGAACTTCAATTGTTAGAGGCACGCAATAATTTCAATATTGCGGCCATCAATATGGATTTGCTCATCGGTCTACCGGAAACGACAGAGATTGAGCTAGATCCTGCTTACATTAATGAAGACGATGTGCCTCAACCGGTATCTTACTACATTGATCAGGCAACGCAAAACCGTAAGGATTTGCAAATCAACGAATATCAACGCAAGGCTGCGGAAATAGGTGTGAAGGCTGCCAAGGCGGAAAAACTACCTTCTATCGCGCTTACTGCGGGCTACCTGGCTGCGGAAGTACCAAAAATTTTAACGGTGATGAATGCCGCAAACATAGGAATCGGTGTCCAGTACAACATTGACCAGTTTTGGAAAAAGGATACCTCTCGGATGCGCGCAGAGGCCAAACTGAAGGAAATTTCTGCTGCTAACGAACTCATTAACGACCAAATAAAACTGGAAATAAACGGAGATTATCAAAATGCGGAATTTGCTAAAAAGAAAATTGCCGTTCTACAGAAAGCTGCAGACCAAGCTGCGGAAAATTACCAAGTCATCAAAAGAAAGTATGATAACGGCCTGGCCACCACCACGGAACTAATAGATGCCGATGCCGCCATGACGGTAGCGAAAGTAAATATCATTAATGGAAAAGCCGATGCCGCGCTCGCACACCGAAAATTATTGCAAACAGCAGGCATTTTAACCTCAAACTAAACCTCAATCTCAACTTTAACCATAATTTAAAATGGAAAATACAGCACCAGCACCGGAATGGAAAGAAACTGCTTCCGCAGAAATTCCAGAACCTAAAAAGAAGAAAAATTTCATCTTCCCCATTATCCTCGCCCTCGCTCTGATAGTCGGTGGTTACTACGGTTACAACGCTTATACCTACGGGAAAACCCACGAGGAAACCGATGATGCACAAATCGCCACCAATATGGCGCCCGTGGTTTCAAAAATTCCTGGTTACATAAAGGAAGTCCGTGTGAAAGATAACCAACTGGTTCACAAAGGTGACACGCTGATTATTCTAGACGATAAAGATCAAAAAATGGCTCTTCAACAGGCTTTGGCAGGTTTGCAGACGGCTAAAAGTAATGTATCCACTGCAAGGGCAGCCACGAATGCGGCGTCCCAAAACATAAACACCTCTACCGCAGCTGTGAATACGGCCAATGCACAAGTAGAAGCAGCTAAAGTAAATGTGTGGAAAACTACGCAAGATCTGAACCGCTATGCCAACCTTGTGAAAGACCACACCATCACACAGCAACAATACGAGCAGGCATTGGCTGCTAAACAGGCTGCCGATAAGCAGTTGCAGGTCTTGATCCAGCAGCGCAATCAAGTGGCGCAGCAAACCGGTGTGGTAAATTCCCAAACGGCAGCAAGTTCCGAACAAATCGGCGTGGCAAGTTCGGTAGTGAAACAGCGCGAAGTAGATGTAGAAAATGCACGACTGATGCTTTCCTACACCGTCATTACTGCGGCACAGGATGGTTATGTGTCCAAAGTTCCGGTGCAGGTTGGGCAGTTCATACAGCCAGGCGCACAACTTTTTAGCTTGGTAAAAGACAGTGAAAAATGGGTGATTGCCAATTTTAAAGAAACACAGGTTTCCAAAATGGTGGAAGGCCAAAAGGTGAAAATAGAGATAGATGCCTTCCCAGATCACGAATTTCAGGGTGTGATTTCATCATTCTCGCCGGCTACCGGCTCTTCATTTTCCATTTTGCCACCGGATAATGCTTCGGGCAACTTCGTGAAAGTAGTACAAAGGCTACCCGTTCGTGTCGATTTTGTAAACTTGGATCCTGCCGTTGCCAAAAAATTACGCGCCGGTATGAATGTGAAAACCGAAGTTATTTTAAAGTAACCTTATTCCTTATCACACATCACTTATAAGAAATGCAGGATTCATTAGTAGAATATGGTTATCGCCGCGTGATTATCACCATCACGGCAATTCTCTGCGCCCTTTTGGAAATTGTGGACTCCACGATTGTAAATGTCGCTTTGAATGAAATGAAGGGAAACCTCGGCGCCACGCTTTCAGAAGTAGGATGGGTCATTACCGCTTATGCCATTGGGAATGTGATAATCGTTCCAATGACCAGTTGGCTTTCCCAGCAGTTTGGGAGGCGAAACTATTTCGCCGCGTCCATCGTTATTTTTACCATTTGCTCGTTCCTGTGCGGCAACGCTACTAATATTTGGGAACTCGTATTTTTTAGGTTGGTGCAGGGCATCGGTGGTGGCGCATTGCTGGTGACTTCACAAACCATCATTACGGAATCTTACCCCGTGGAAAAGCGCAGCATGGCGCAGGCAATTTATGGTCTGGGCGTGATTATTGGACCTACATTGGGGCCTCCGTTGGGCGGGTATATTGTGGATAATTACAGCTGGCCGTACATTTTCTTTATTAATATCCCCATCGGGATTGTCGCCACGCTACTCACTTTGCAGTATGTTCGCAGTCCGAAGTACGCCGAAAAAAGAGCCGCCAAAGATGTGGATTGGGCGGGTATTTTCTTGCTCGCCGTATTTGTAGGTTCATTGCAATACATTTTGGAACGCGGCCACGAGGAAGATTGGTTTGAAAGCCGCATGATTACCACCCTCGCAGCCACCGCATTTGTTTCTTTTATATTATTTCTCTGGCGCGAGTTCACTTTCCGCTATCCGATTGTGGAACTTCGTGTTTTGCGAAACGCAAACTTGAGTATAGGCACCGTTATGTCATTCATTTTGGGCTTCGGGTTATATGGTTCTACCTTTATCGTTCCGCTTTACACCCAAAGTATTCTGGGGTGGACGGCTTTGCAGTCCGGTGCGCTGATGATTCCCGCCGCACTCACCACCGCATTTATGATGCCGATAATTGCCAACCTGATTAGCCGTGGCGTGAAACAACAATTTTTGGTCGCCTTGGGCTTCTTGTTATTCTTTATTTATAGTTTTTGGGGCTACAAAATCATCACGCCGGACACCTCCAAAGACGCATTTTTTTGGATGCTTATGGTGCGTGGTGCCGGTTTGGGGCTATTATTCATACCTATCACCTCGCTTTCCCTGAGTACTTTGAAGGGGCAAGAGATCGGTCAGGGCGCGTCTTTCACAGGGATGATGCGGCAGTTGGGCGGCTCCTTCGGCATCGCGGCGATCACCACTTTCATGTCCAAACAAAACTCCAAACACGCAGCCAATCTCGCCGAACATTTGAATATCACTGATTTCGCCGTACAGCAGCGCATCGCTGGCCTAAAAGCCAGTTTCATGGCAAAAGGCATGACGCCGGATGTCGCGATGCAATCTGCCTACAAGGTCCTCCAATACTCCGTCTCCAAGCAGGCCGCTGTGCTCTCTTATATGGATGTATTTTTGTACCTCGGTTTGCTGTTTTTATTCTGCATTCCATTCGTACTCTTGGTTCAGGAGCGCAAGGGTAGGGAACCTATAGACCTCAGCGAAGCCATGCACTGATTTTTGGGCGTGTCCCGCTGCCATTATTGCGGCGGCCGAAAGGCCGCCGCAATAATGGCAGGCGCGCCGGGCTGCTTGTGGCTTCGGTACCGTTTTGCCTTTTTGGGCAAAAACGGCACACCTCCATTCTGTCGGTCCACCGCATCCCTCACGCATGCGCGCGCCAACCTGCGGTACCTGCAATCCAAATCCTCTACCATTCTCTATGTTATAAAAAAATTAAAAAAAGATTAGAACGCAGAGGGTTCAGATTTGAAAATGGAAAATAGTTTCGCAGAGGCGCTTCGCTTACATCGAGCCAAATATCGTCATCACAGCGCTTTCGCAAACCAAAAAAAATAAGAATTAAAATATATTTCTTTCTGTGTTCAGAAAACTCCGCTTGACAAGCTATCTTACCACTTTTTCCTTCGGAAATAGATAAAAGTACAAATCACGATCAGCAACATCAGCCCGAGCGTTGCAAAATAGCCGTATTTCGTATGCAGTTCTGGCATATTGTCGAAATTCATACCGTAAAGTCCTGCGATAAAGGTAATTGGTAAAAAATAAACAGAATATATGGCCAACAGTTTCATTACTTGGTTGGCCTTTTGGTCGGTTAGCGCCAGGAACATCGAGATTAAGTTGGTCACTTGGGCATTCAGATGGTCGAAATCCGCTATTACATCTTTGTGTTTGTCTTTCAGGTCGGTAAATGCAGAATTTGAAATCTCCAACTGCCGAAAATGATTCACCCAATCGGTGGATATATTTAGGATTCTCGTGTTCAGACCGGCTTTTCTTTTAAGTTTATAAAGTCGGCGGATTTGGCCAGAACTGCTGGTGTTTTTCATGAAAATCTCATTTTCCAGCTTGTCCAGAATATCCAAAAGATTTTTAGATTCGTCATCGAATGTACGCATCACTTTTAGCGCAATATCCAATGCCACATCTTCCGCTTTAGGATTTTCATAACTGGAAATTTCATTTTTTAATTCGTAGATACTGCGGTTTTTTAGTCGATGCACTGTAATTACCGTTTCACCAACCAAAAAAACACTCACCTTGGTACTCACATCGCTGATGGTATTCAGAGTGCTGCGCTCCAGTTCTGTGTTTTCCCGCATGAGGAAAAATTTCACATTTCCCGCTTGCTCATACTTAGGAAGGTGGTTAGGGTCTATGGTGTCCTCCAGGAGGAGCATATCTATATCGTAGGTGGTGTGCAGAAATTGGAAATCCTCCGGTGTAGGCATTTCTACATCGACCCATTCGCAATGATCATTCTTATAAGCGGTATTGATTGGCATACTGCAAATTTAACAAAATTTGGTTTCCATAGAGAATAGGGTTGTAATTATAGTACTATTTTCTGAATAAAAATTATATTTGTAAAATTTTATTTTTGATGTTGAAAAGTATTATCAAAGGCACTGGGCATTTTGTTCCGGAAAATGTAGTCACCAACGAGGATTTGGCTAAACGAATGTCCACCACTGACGAGTGGATTACCGAGCGCACCGGCATCAAAGAACGCCACCACCGCGCAAACCGCAACGATTCCGAAATAACTACTGCCTATTTAGGCTGCAAAGCCTCCGAAATGGCTATGAAAAACGCAGCAATCACAGCACAAGAAATAGACCATATTATCTTCGCTACGCTTTCCTCGGATTATTTTTTTCCGGGAAATGGCGTGCTCTTGCAGGAGATGCTGGGCTGCCGTACCATTGGCGCTTTGGATGTCCGCAACCAATGTTCGGGTTTTGTGTATGCGATGAGCGTGGCGAATGCCTTTATTAAGTCTGGTCTTTATAAAAATATATTAGTGGTAGGTGCCGAAATCCATTCCTTTGGATTAGACTTTTCCGATGCCGGCCGTGGAATATCCGTGATATTTGGTGATGGGGCGGGCGCCGTGGTGCTCTCTGCTTCGGAAGATGAAAATGCGGGCGATATCCTCGCCGTGAATTTGCATTCCGAGGGGAAATATGCCGAGGAACTTTGCACGAAATTCCCTGGTTCGAAGTTCGGATGGAGCGACCGCATGCATCTTGAGCCAGAGGCTGTGACTGACCATGAAATTTACCCGATTATGAACGGTAATTTTGTTTTCAAACATGCGGTGACGCGCTTCCCGGAAACCATTGCTGAGGCTTTGGCAGATGCCGGAAAATCAGTGGAAGATTTGGATTTATTCATCCCGCACCAAGCGAATTTGCGTATATCTCAGTTTGTGCAGCAAAAATTGGGACTGCCGGACGAAAAGGTTTTCAACAATATTCAAAAATATGGCAATACCACGGCGGCGTCTATCCCGCTTGCCCTCAGCGAGGCGGTAGAGCAGGGCAGACTGAAACGCGGCGACCTCTTGTGTATGTCGGCTTTCGGTAGCGGTTTTACTTGGGGAAGTGTACTGTTGAATTATTAGGGATTTATGGTAAGGTATTAAGTATTTGGGTAGCATGGATTCTTTATTTTATCTCTAAATCTCCGGTCTTTTAGCAATAGATACAGATGGCTTTCTTATCTTCAACTATAACCTTATGCTTTTATAGTACTTTAGCATGGACTTATAGTTTCATTACTCTCTGTTCTGGTGATTATTTCATATGATAAGGTGTTTGGCTGTGTCATTGAAAGTTGCCAAATTTCTTTAGCCAACTAACAACAGTCTTTCTGCATTGAACACCGTACTTCAATGTGCAACAAAAATTCCCAACATATATGCCGGGAATTTTATAATAAATTTTGTTTTGAATTAGCTTTTTATTGGATATCTACCACATACATGGTTCCGTTATCCACTTTTCCGCTTTTAGGGAGAATTTTTGCAATCGGGTTTCCGGATCCACCATCTACTATACCGAAATCATCATCATTAAAAACAGCAATTTTGTTGTTGCCAAGATAGACGATACCTTCAAATTTATCGTGCTCATAGCCTAGTTTCGCAACCAAATCAACCGCCAAACTTTTAGAAACCGGAGCGATTTTAGCAGCTGTCAGTTCTTCCCATGTCAGTTGTTCTAATGCTTTTCCATTTACCAAAAGACCGTCCACATCCGCTGGATTTGCCGCCGAAACATCGGTCGCACCGGATAGGTTAATACGATAAACACGCTTGATTCCGCCTTGTGATCCATAGCTTCCATCTCTCTCAACTACCAAAAATTCGTTGTTGTTGATGGCGGTAATGTCAGAATTGGAATCGGATTTCCCACCTTCCTGCTTGTATAAAAATTGTCTTGTAGCGCCCGTTGCAAGATCGAAAGTTACGATTCTTGTAAGGGTTTTGTTAGTCGCCGTTGTAGGAACCAACATTGCCGACTGCATAATGCCCACCAAAGTTTTCCCGTCTGGAGTGATGCAAAGTCCCTCCATACCGCGGTTTGGTTTTCTTTTAGCAAAAACCGCCGGAAGTTTTCTCGCACCTGTGTCCACACCGATTGGGCTGATTCTTTCCAATTCCTTGCCGCTGGCGTCATAGTGTACGATATGCGGACCGTATTCATCGGATACCCAGAAAGTTCCGTCTGCTGCTGCCACGATGCTTTCGGAATCCAGGCCGTATCTGTCAGTTCCCAGTATGGCTCCATTTGCGTCGTAAGCAATTTCGCCCGTGCTGCCCACGCCCGCTGGGTTTGGTAATCCAGTGATAGGTGCGCCGGATGGGTCTTTAAGTTTGATATAGTTTAGGACCTCTATTTTCCCGTCTGCATTTAGCTTGAAATGCATGATAGTAGGTGTGAAAGTAGGTGCAAGGAATTTTTTTCCGCCATTGAAATCTGTGTTTGGTCCACGGTCTGTGATTAGGTAAAATTCTCCTTTGCGGGTAGGGTGCGATGCCGCTCCGGATCCGTAGCCGCCATTACGAACTTGTACCCCGTTTATGGTAGCAAGTGTAGTTGCAGGGAACTCCTGAGGGAGCTGTGAATAATTATCTACAATGGTTGTA
The DNA here is from genome assembly GCA_018260475.1 of Chryseobacterium sp. Taxonomy (GTDB): domain Bacteria; phylum Bacteroidota; class Bacteroidia; order Flavobacteriales; family Weeksellaceae; genus JAGLBA01. Next base: position 75,137 of record JAGLBA010000005.1, read on the forward strand.
GTTTCTTCATGTCTGTTGCAGGCAACCGTTGACATTGCTGCCAAAACCGGAATCAAAAATTTTTTCATAATGTTTGTGCTCAATTTTAGCAAAAGTAACACTACAAAATGAACAGATGTTTAAGGATTTGATAACAAAAGATTAATAATCAATCGAGCAAAGCAAGTGTGTTTTGGTCTTTTTTGCCTCCAAAAAATTTATCTAATGCTTTTTCGAAAATTTTAGTAGCATCTTTATCAATTTCGGCAAATAGTGTCATGGATGATTGGAGTTTTAAATCATCTGGTGAGCCAAAAATCGTAATAGGATTTTGTTTGTCTAAAGCCAGGAGGACATCGGTTATTTCTCTCAACCTTGCGCCCAAAACAGGATGAAGGAGATAGTCTTCGGCTTCCTTTCTGTTTTTTATAGCGTAAAATTTTGCGGTTTCGCTTCTGCCCAGTCCTGCAATTTGCGGGAATATGTACCACATCCAATGACTGCGTTTTCGTCCGTTTTGAATTTCAGAAAGGGCAATCGAATAATCTTTTTCCTGTGCTTTTAGAAATCTTTCCATGTGTTTTGTAATTATTTTATCGATTTGATTTAAAATTTTTAAGCCCACTTGCAAAATTTAATTCCTATTAAAGCGATACAACGATCAATTAGCAAACGCTAGTTTGTAACTCTGGTTGCGCTTAAGAAAAGTATTTTAGTTCAAAACGAAATCTAATCCTTCGCACATACGAAGGTTTTTTATTTTTTGTAAAAAAGTCTATCGCCTTCCAAATACAGCTTTGTTTCAAAATTATTGGTGAAAAGTCCCCCGGTTCCCAGTCCTTGAGGAATTTTTGGATTTTTCGTAAAGGTGTACTGCGCGATGGCATTCAAACCGATATTGCTTTCTAAAGCCGATGTGATCCACCAGCCGATATGCCGTTCTTCCGCGAGTGATATCCATTCATCCGTTCCATAAATACCGCCCACCAACGATGGTTTCAAAATGATATACTGCGGTTTTATTTCGTCTAAAAGTTCTTTTTTCGCTTCAAAATCAACTACTCCGATTAGTTCCTCGTCCAGAGCAATCGGCGTCGGTGTGTCAGCGCACAATTCTGCTATAGTTTGCTGGCTGATAGTTGTTGTTTGTTGGTTATTGGTTGTTGGTTGCTTTTTGCCTAGGTCGTTCTCTGAAACCCGAAACCCGAAACTCTTATCCCGAAACTTGCTTCCCGCTATCATTGGTTGCTCGATAGAGTGGATTTCCAATTCCGCGAGTTCTTGCAATACAATCCTTGCTTCCTCGAAACTAAAACCGCCGTTGGCATCTACGCGGAGTTCCAATTGGTCTGCCGGAAATTTTTTTCTTAATTCTTTTAAAATCTCTTTTTCCGTGGGCCAATCTACTCCAATCTTTAATTTGATACAATCAAAACCCTTATTCAGCTTTTCCTGTATTTGATCCTGCATAAATTTCGCATCGCCCATCCAAATCAATCCGTTGGTTTTTATAGATGAATTTCCTTCGGTAAATTCGGATTTAAAATAAATATCACTACCTTTTTTTAAGTTTAAAATCGCTTGTTCATAACCAAACCAAATAGAAGGAAAGTGTATGAGTTCATGGCGCAAACAGGCTGCATCTTCATTAATGTTATCACAAAGCCACTGTAATTTTTGTTCGTATTCCGGGACATCATCGTAACTCAAACCACGGAAAAGCCCGCATTCGCCGATGCCTTCTTTCTCTCCATCGAAAATTTCGAGGATAAAGGTTTGTTTGGTATGAAGTACGCCGCGCGAAGTACCGGCGGGACGCTTAAATTGCAAAATATAGGGATAAAATTTAGCTGTCATAATTGTGAATAAAAACAGCCAAAAATTTTAATTTTTGACTGTGAATTTTAATGAAATTATTTTAATCCTTTACCGCATCCATGCGCATAAATTCTTCTGCTTTTTCCACCATTTCCTTGCTGCCCGCGAAGAATGGTGCGCGCTGATGTAGTTCAGTCGGTTCTATTTCCATGATTCTCCGGAATCCATCGCTCGCTTTTCCGCCCGCTTGTTCTGCCAAGAAAGCCATCGGGTTACACTCATATAAAAGCCGCAGTTTTCCGTTCGGCGCTTTCGCGTATGAAGGGTAAATGTAGATGCCGCCTTTAATCATATTTCGGTGGAAATCAGATACTAGAGAGCCGATATAGCGCGATGTATAAGGGCGATCACCCTCTTCCATTTGGCAATATTTCAAATAATTTTTCACACCCTGCGGGAATTTAGAATAATTACCCTCGTTGATAGAGTAAATTTTTCCATTTTCAGGATATTGCATGTTCGGGTGAGAAAGATAGAAAGTTCCCAAAGAAGGATCCAAGGTAAAACCGTTCACGCCGTTTCCGGTAGTATATACAATCATTGTTGATGAGCCATATACAACATATCCGGCCGCTACTTGCTCGGTTCCTTTTTGTAGGAAATCTGCCAGTTGTACGGGTGATCCAGGCTCAGTCAGACGGCGGTAGATGGAGAAAATTGTACCTACGGACACATTCACATCAATGTTCGAGGAACCATCCAGCGGATCCATCAAAACAACATATTTGCTCAGGTGGCCATTGTCGCCACATTTTATTTCAATGAAATCATCATTCTCCTCAGAAGCGATTCCGCAAACTACTTCACGCTGTGAAAGTGCCTTTATAAAAATATCGTTGGCAAGCACATCCAGTTTTTGCTGGGTCTCCCCTTGGATATTGGTGCGGCCGATATTACCAATGATATCCGCGATTCCGGCTTTGTTCACCTCACGGTTTACGACTTTCGAAGCAAGACGGATGGCGCTCAGCAGGCGCGAAAGTTCTCCTGAGGAATATTGGAAATCGTCCTGTTTATCAATAATGAATTCTCCTAAAGTTTGTAATGGCTGATCTGACATATTGTGTTTTTAAAAATTTTATCAAATTTCGGAAATTTTATTGAAACTTTAGCAAATGCTTTTAATTTCTGACGGAAATCATAATATTATTATAGTTTTATGATAATGCATTTTTTTTTCAGTGTTAATTTTAATATTTTTGGAGATTATTAATTACAATGATTTTTATAAATCATTGATATGCAAACGATTGAAAGATGAAGGTTTATAAATTCGGTGGCGCATCCGTAAAAGATGCCGCCGGCGTGAAGAATGTTGCGAAAGTCCTCGCCTCACAAGGTTATGAAAATTGCCTGCTGGTGGTATCTGCCATAGGCAAAACAACCAACGCGCTGGAAGTTGCCGTGAAACATTATTTTGAAAAAGAAAACTATCAGCAAACGCTAGAAGATATAAAACGGTCCCATATTCAGATTGCCAATGGTCTTTTCGATGACAAAAATGATATTTTTGGTGAGATTTCATTGTTTTTCGATGAAATGATCTTTTTTTTAAGGCAAAATAAATCCCCAAACTATAATTTCGTCTACGATCAAGTGGTGAGTTGTGGGGAAATGATTTCATCTAAAATATTAAGCGAATATTTAATTAGCCAAGGCTTTGAAAATACTTGGCTGGACGCCAGAGACTTCATTAAAACAGATCATAATTACCGCGAAGGAGCAGTGGATTGGGAACTTACCGAAAAAAATATTGCTTCTCTTGGCAAGCAAAAAAATTATGTGACCCAAGGCTTCATAGGTTCAGAAGAAAATAATTTTACCGTGACCCTCGGCCGTGAAGGTTCTGATTATTCTGCGGCGATTTTTGCGTATTGTCTGGATGCAGAACACATGACGATTTGGAAAGATGTACCGGGGGTAATGACGGGTGATCCGCGTAAGTTTCAGGATGTTAGTTTATTATCAAATATTTCTTATGAAGAAGCGATTGAAATGGCATACTACGGCGCATCTGTCATTCATCCAAAAACATTGCAGCCACTGAAACAGAAAAACATTCCATTTTTTGTAAAGTCCTTCCTGGAACCCGAAAAACCGGGCACGCAAGTAGGAATTTCACCAAAAAATGAACAAACGGAAAGTTATATTTTGAAAGACGGTCAGGCACTTTTGCGAATAGCGACTCGTGATTTTTCGTTCATTGCAGAGGAGCATTTGAGCCTAATTTTTTCAGCTTTGGCAAAATTCAAAATCAAAATATCCTTGATGCAGAATACTGCTATTTCTCTGGCTTTGTGCGTGGAGGATAAATACGGAAATATTCTTGCCCTCAACGACGAACTTTCCAAAAACTTCAACACAGAAATCGTAAAAAATGTTTCCCTTTTTACGGTGAGAAATGCCGATATGAAGCATTTGACAAAATTTTATAAAGATAAAGATGTCCTTTTGGAACAAATTAGCATGCGGACACTCCAAATGGTTATCAATGGTTAACTTTCTTCACTTATGAGTTTAATTTCAAAGCAAGAACTGATAGATGCCGCCGGAATAGGCAGGCTTGGTTTCCTGAAAAACCACGCCGCCGCCGCAATGATGAAGTTAGCCAAAATTGATGAGGTGAATGAGCTCTACGATCAGTTGAAGGACAAGGAGGGAAAAGATTTTTTTGATTCGTTTGTGCGCATTCGTAATTTAAAATACATTGTTTTTGAGGAGGATTTAGAGAAAATCCCTAAAACAGGACCGTTTATTGTGGTGTCTAACCATCCTCTCGGTGCGATAGACGGAATCCTAATGGCGAAAATTCTTACTGAAATTCGTCCGGATTTTAAGGTGATGGGGAATTTCCTTTTAGGTAAAATAAAGCCTCTGGAACCCTATGTGATTTCCGTGAATCCGTTTGAAAGCCGAAAAGAATTGCATAGTAGCACTTCCGGTATGCGCGAAACCTTGAAACATCTTCAAAAGGGAGGTTGCGTGGGGATCTTCCCGGCCGGCGAGGTCTCTAATAAAAATAATGTATACAATGAAGTTCGAGATAAAGATTGGGAAAAACCAGCACTGAAACTCATAAAATTGGCAAAGGTGCCCGTAGTCCCGATGTATTTTCATGCTAAAAACAGCAAACTTTTTTATAGTATGGCCAAACTGCATCCCGATTTGCAGACGCTGCTTTTGCCTTCTGAAATGATGAAAGACCGCGATGATCCAATCCGTATCCGGATAGGTAAACCAGTGAGTGTGAAGGCGATGGACGATCAGGAAAACATCGAAGAGTTAGGCGAATATTTGCAAAACAAAATCTATATGCTACGGTCTTATTATGAGCGTCGCAAAAGTTTGCCAGAGATATTGAACCTGCCAGATTTGAAACTGAATTTCGCAATAGAAAAGGAGGCGAATGTAGTTCCAAACATCATCGATGAAACGCCCCTAGAGGATATTCTAAAAGATATTCAAAATCTCCGTTCTACGGATAAGATGCTCTTTAAAAATGGCAATTACGAGGTGTATTTTTCAGATTATGATCATATTCCTCACATTATGCGCGAGATTGGGCGCCAGCGCGAGTTGGCCTTCCGTGCGGTGGGCGAAGGAAGCAACTTGCCCTATGATTTGGATGAGTACGACAAGCATTACCACCACCTTTTCCTTTGGGACAGCGATGCGCAAAAACTAGTTGGCGCCTACCGTATGGGTTTGGGAAAGGAAATCATGAAATCCATAGGGTACAAAGGATTTTACACAAGTTCTTTGTTTGAGTTTGATCAAGAGTTGCAACCCTTTTTCCGAAAAGTAATTGAGATGGGAAGAGCGTACATCACGCAAGAATATCAGCAAAAACCGTTGCCGCTTTTCTTATTGTGGCGTGGGATTGTGCATGTTTGTCTGCGAAATCCAGAGCATAAATTCCTGATGGGCGGTGTGAGTATTTCCAATAAATTCTCGGAGTTTTCCAAGTCTTTGATGATTGAATTTATGCGTTCACATTACTACGATTCCGCTGTGGCGCAATATATTCACCCCAAAAATGAGTTCAAAGTGAAAATGCGAAACCGCGATAAAAACTTGTTTTTTGATGAGGTAGAATCCGATTTGAATAAGCTTGATAAAATTATAGATGATTTGGAACCTGAGATGCGTTTACCGATTCTGATTAAAAAATATATCAAACAAAACGCTAAAGTCGTTGCTTTCAATGTGGATCCGAGCTTCAATGATGCGATCGATGGGCTAATGTACATCCGCATTTCTGATCTTCCCGAGAGTACCATTAAGCCGGTTTTGGAGGAAATGAGTGAGCAGATGCGAAAGGAACAGGAAAAATAAGGAATTGAAAATCAGATGAATTGAGCATTTGTTTAAATTTCTATTAAATAAATGTTGCGTTGTATGTATAAATGGTGTACTTTTGCACCACTCATTTATAGAGATGGTTTCTTAGCTCAGTTGGTAGAGCAATGGATTGAAAATCCATGTGTCCCTGGTTCGATTCCTGGAGAAACCACGAGAAGGATAACAAACCTTGACAAAAGCCCCTAAATCGTATGATTTTAGGGGCTTTTTCGTTAAAAGGCGTATCAAAATGATACAAACAAACTCAAATTGGGAGGTGCACTTTTAGGTGCACCGTGCTTTAAAAAATATTTGGTAACCGAATTTTCCGTAGAAGCCTATCAATAAAGGTGTTTACAGATTGAACATCTTGTTTTGAAAGGACACCGCGAATTAATTTTAACCAAAATATTTTGTTATGAAAGCGAAAGTTTCAGTGTTGTTTTACACAAGAAAATCCAAGACAAAAAGTAGTTCGCATGCGCCAATTTATATGAGGATTACAGTAAACGGAGCAAGGGCGGAATTTTCTACAGGAAAAATTGTGGAGATAAGCAAATGGCACCCCGTTTTAACCCGTATAAGGGGCAACTCTGAGGAGGCTAGGGTTATTAACAACCATCTTGATATTTTAAAATCGACAGTTTTAGAAATTGAAAACAAGTTTGTAATTAATGGTGAGACTTTCGATGCCGAGGATATTAAAAATAGTCTACTCGGAAATAACAAAGAGGGACGCTCCCTACTCCCTATCTTTGAGGATCACAATGCCAAAATGGAAAAGCTTATTGGAAAGGAGTATGCGCTTGCCACGCTAAAAAACTTCCGGACTTGTCTAAAGCACTTAAAATCCTTTCTTTGGAAGACTTACAAAAAATCAGACATTAACCTTGCCAAACTGCAGCCGTCTTTTCTGAACGATTTTGATTTTTACTTGAGGACCGAGGTTCAGATTAATAACAATGCGGCTGTGAAACATACCAAAAATCTATCGAAAATTTTAAAATTGTGTTTCAAGAATGGCTGGATTGAAAAAGATATTGTTCAGTTTTACAGCGGAAAGTTTAATGAGGTTACTGTAAATTATCTTACTGAATCCGAAATTGAATTAATACAGAACAAAGAATTTTCAGGTGATGGCCTAAATCTCGTAAAAGACATATTCCTTTTTAGTTGTTACACTGGTTTGGCGTATATTGATATTTACAATCTTACTACTGGGCAAATTTCAGTTGGCATCGATGGTAATTTATGGGTGATTACGAACCGTCAAAAAACGGGAACATCCTCTAATGTGCCTTTGTTGCCACGCGCAAAGTCCATTATCGATAAATACGAAAATCATCCATTTACAAGTAAATCGGGAAAATTGTTGCCTGTATATACAAACCAAAAAGTAAACGAATATTTAAAAACTATAGCTGATAATTGTGGAATCAATAAGAAACTAACTTTTCATTGTGCACGCCACACCTTCGCTACCTCGGTTACGCTGTCTAACAATGTTTCTATCGAGAGCGTTTCCAAAATGCTTGGTCATAAAAGCATTAAGACAACTCAGCATTACGCAAAAATTTTAGACAAAAAAGTAAGCGAGGATATGGGCAACCTCACTTCTATTCTCCTGCAGAAACAAGAATTACAAAGAAAAAAAATTAAAAAAATTAGTTCTTGATTTAAAATTGTTTGTTTAATCGGTAATTTCAATATTTCTACCGATAAAAGTTTTGTTTCTACCGATAAGACTTTGTCCTTGCGCGACATCTTTTTACATTCGAAGAAAATTTCGCTAATGTTATATCGATTATCCTCTGCGGTTCTTTTATTAATGATGGGTGCAATTCCAACGACAATATCTGCCCAAGTAAAAAAACAAATTGATTCATCTGCTTTACAAAAAGAAATTGAAGCGGTTACTATTACCGGTAAGAAAAAACTAATTGAAAGAAAAGTTGATCGGCTTATCTTTAATGTTGAAAATTCTGTGGCTGTTCAAGGTGGCGACGCTATTGATGCTCTGAAAGTTACGCCTGGTGTTAGAATTCAGGGAGATGAAATCAAACTTGCTGGAAAAAGTTCAGTCCGTGTACTTGTAAATGACAAAATAGTGCAAATGAACGGTGAAGAAGTTCAGAATTATTTAAAATCAATTCCAACAGCAAACATCCAGAAGATTGAAGTTATTACAAATCCGCCTGCAAAATATGAAGCTGAAGGCAACAGTGGACTTATTAACATCCAATTGAAAGAAGCAAAACAAGATAACTGGAATACGATTTTGCGCTCAACATATCAGCAAGCCACCTATGAAAACCTTACGCACGGAGTTGGTTTTGGTTTCAAAAAAGGTAAATTTTCAACTCTTGCTGATATCAACTACAGATATGGCAGAAATCTTTACACCAATGAAATCAATTATTATTATCCAACCGAACACTGGAACAATAATATTTTCAACAGAAATCACAGGAAAAATTTAGGAACGCTTCTTAATTTGCAATATGATTTAAGTGATAAGAGTAGTATTGGTGCACAATTTTTGGGTTCATTTTCAGATAACTCTGCGGATGAATTTAACAATAATAGAAGTTACTCCTACAGTAATGAAAGTTTAATGAAATACTATAAAACTGATGGTGTAACTTACGGAAAACCCAAAAATCTTTCTTTAAATCTTAATTTCAATCAGAAAATTGGAGAAAAAGGCAAGAAGTTCTCTGTAGATGCAGACTATTTCAATTCCATTTCGCCTAAGCACAACAACTTTAATTCCTCTTTAGAGGACTTCATTTTAAATAGTGCCGATAATCAGTATGCTATCAACAATTCCAAACAGGACATTAAAAATTATTCCTTAAAAGCTGATTTTGAATTTCCTTATGACTGGGGAAATTTATCTTTCGGAGCAAAGACTAGTTCAACAAAAACCGATAACACAGTGAATGCAAATTTTTATAACGCAGTTGGTAACAGTCTTTTGTCTGCACAAAGTGATCATTTTCAATATACAGAAAATACTCAGGCTCTTTACTTCAGTCTGTCCAAATCTTTTGGTAAAAGATGGGAAGCAAAAGCAGGACTTCGGGGAGAAAATACGCAAACAAAAGCCAATTCAATTTCAATCAGCCAAATAACTGAGAGAAATTATTTCAAACTATTTCCAACTGCTTATTTGAGTTATAAACCAAATGAAGATAATACTCTCTCGCTTAATTTTGGAAGAAGAATTCAAAGACCAGGATTTTGGGAAATGAATCCTGCAAGGTGGTACATGAATCCTAAATCTTATACGGAAGGCAACCCATTTCTGCAGCCAACTTTCGTATATAATGGTGAATTTAATTACTCTTATAAAGGCCTACTAAATTTTAATCTTAGTTATGCAAAGATTAAGGATTATTATGGTCAGCAAACTTTTCATAATCTCGTAGAAGAAACACAAATTTTTAAAAGACTTAATTATGCAAATGGAACTTTTAGTGGAGGAACTGTAACCCTGACTTATAATCCTTTCAAATGGTGGGAATCTTCAACTGATTTTTCTGCGAGTTATTCTGAATTGAATCCTTTCATTGATATTTTGGCAAAACGTTATTCTGGTTGGTCAGGCTACACATCTTCAAATAATACATTTACCTTAAATAAAAGCAAAACTTTTTTTAGTTCTTTATATTACGAATATAATTATGCTTCAAAATCTGGATATGGCACATCATCACCGATATCAACATTCAATATAGGTTTTAAATATTTAGCATTTGATAAGAAATTAACTGTAGGGGTAAATTTCGACGATGTTTTTAGGAAAAATTTTGCCACTTATGAGAATAATACTTCTGGATTCAGACAAAACTTCACTCAGTATTATGATACTCGATTGTTCAGAATATCTATTGCTTATAAATTTGGGAATAATAAGATTTCATTAAAACAAAGAAATATTGGAAATCAGGAAGAAAAAAATCGGAGTAATTGATTTATACACTAAATAAATAGGTGCACATATATTTTAGTGTCTAAATATCGCTTTCTTTAAAGCAAAAAAATAAATTTTAACTTTCCAAAAAACATTTTTATTATGGAAAAGAAGAGCCAAAATCAAAAATTTCAAGAGCTAGTAAAAAAAATGGAAGCTCTAAAGGAATCTGAAAAAGGAAAATTAAAGGGAGGATTCACAGTATTAAGTTCCGCAACTAATACTGTTGAAGGTCAAAATCCAACTAATTATTTCCAATGTACTTGTAATAACTATGGGTGCTAAATAACAAATGGGGCTAAGTTTTGACTTAGCCTCTTTATTACTTTTAATTTTTTTTATATGAAAGCAAGTTTTTATAATCATTTTTTTATAAATAATGATAAAGTTGTGGGCTATAATGCAATTTCGGATCATTTTTTAATACTTGAACCTTTGCTGTATGAACTTTTTGAAGCAGGACGTACAGAGGATAGGATCGAAGACTTAAAGGACATTCATGAGGATTTTTACAACACACTTGTTTCTAAGGGTTTTCTTGTTGAAAATGAACAAAATGAACTTAAGAAGATAATTGAAATTAGTGATAAAACAGATTTTGACGATAGCACTTATGAAATTACAATTAATCCAACTATGAATTGTAATTTTAAATGTTGGTATTGCTACGAAACACATATAAGAAAATCTAAAATAGATATTCAAACAATAAAAAATGTAGTTACATTAATTGAGAAAGTTCTTGAAGAAAAAAAAACAAAATTAAAAACGTTTCAATTACAGTGGTTTGGAGGAGAACCGCTATTATATTTTGATAATACAGTATTACCTCTTCTTGAAGAGATATACCCAAAATTTCACAAAAGCGGGATACAATTTATTTCAGGATTTACTACAAATGGTTTACTAATTAACCAGAAATTGTTAGATAATTGTAAAAGACTTGGTGTGAGAACTTTCCAGATAACTTTAGATGGACACAGAGAGAGACACAATAAAGTTCGATATATATCTAAAACAAGAGGTTCTTATGACGAAATTATTTCAAATATTAAATTATGTTTAAAAAATAGGTTCTATGTTGTTGCAAGAATTAACATATCAGAGGAAACCATTTCTGATTTAGAAAAAATACTTGATGATTTTCAAGATTTAGACAATATTATGAAAGAGTATCTTAATTTTTCTTTTCATGAGGTGTGGCAAGAAGAAAAAGATCTTTCTGTTGATATTTCTGACATTGTTGACAAATTTAGAGCTAAAAATTTTAAATCATCTTATCTTGCAGAAAGTAATGCAACTATATACAATTCATGTTATGCAGACAAACCTAATCATGCTACAATAAATTATAATGGTGATGTTTACAAATGTACGGCAAGAGATTATTTAAGTGAGAATAAAGAAGGAATTCTTAATTCTACAGGACAAATTGAATGGAATGAAAAATATTATAAAAGAATTGGTGATACAAGGTTTAATAATAAACCCTGTTTAAGCTGTAAAATACTACCAATCTGTAATGGTGGATGTTCTCAACATAGATTAGAAAATGAAAATCAGGAATATTGTATTCATGATTATGACGAAGAAAAAAAAATGAGGGTAGTAAGAGATAAATTTGCTTCTAGATTACACTATAGCAACTTTTATTCTACTAATAATCAATTTTTCAAGGCAATAGCAAATATTGATTTTGCTAAAATGAAATTTAAAGATCCAATTGTATTTCAACAATCTTTGCAAAATTTTTTCGAAACAGAATTATCCCCGGAAAAAATAATACCATTTTTGAAAACAAATAGTATGTTTTCTGAAGCAATAACGCTTTTAAGAAAAGGCAATATCGATGATTTTTTGGAGAAAGAAAATATTATTTTTGAAATGTTTGGCAAATTAAACTTGACAAAAGATGAAAAAAATGTATTCAATCTTTACTACTTGCCTGCTAAAGCATATTATTACTATAAGATTAAAGATTTTGATAGCGCAAAAACATATACGCATAATTCAATTTTGAGTGATGATATTTTCATTGAAAAACATCCATTTTTATATGGTCATAAGATTCAACAAATACATAACTTAATAAGAATAAACTTCAGAATTGGTTTATATGAAGAAGCGTGTAAATTAAATAATGTGCTTCTGAAACATTTAATGAATGGTGATAAGTTTAAATATGAAATTGGAATGTGGAAAGAAAACTACAATGTTTCCCAAGACATTGAAATGGTTGGTATGATACATCAAATATTTGCTGAAACAATAAATACAATTGTTGAAATATCTTCTTCAAAGTATGATGAAAAATTACTATTTGAAATTGCTTTTTCAAACATTATCCAAAATGAAAAAACAATACCAGAATTATTACCATTATTTTCATTTTTACTGTTTAAGAACAAAATTTTTAGTAATATACTCATTGATGAATATGTTTTGCAAAAGTGGTTGAATACAGCGATAGAATCAGACTATGCATATGAGTATAAATCACTAATTTATAGTCTTTATACATCTTTAGGAATAAATAGTTATGAAGATAATAAACTCCATTTTAGACAGCTATATTCTAAAAATTGAGAATGATACGTTTTTTTGCTCAATATGACCAAATGGATTGTGGGCCAGCTTGCCTAGCTATGGTTGCTTCGTACCATGGCAAATATTTCGGTCTTCAGTTTCTGCGAGAAAAAAGTTTTATTACAAAGGAGGGAGTTTCACTTTTGGGGATTAGTGAAGCCGCAGAGAAAATTGGCTTTAATCATATATCAGCCAAATTAAATGTTGCAGATTTCAATAAGGGACTTTTACCATGCATTCTGCATTGGAACCAAAATCATTTCGTAGTTCTCTATAAAATTTCAAAAAATATTTTTACCGGGAAACCTGTTTACAAAATTGCCGATCCCGGACATGGTTTCATTTCACTAAGTGAAGAGAAATTTAAAAAGTCCTGGCTGTCTGACGGAGAAAAGGGTGTCGCACTATTTTTGGAACCCACAGAAGAATTTTATAAACAGGAACCGTCATACGAGGAAAAGTTCTCAATAAAATATTTGTTAAAATACCTTAAGCCCCATCAAAAGCAGATGGGCTGGATGATGTTATTGCTGACCTTGGGCACTTTGGCCACATTAGTTTTTCCTATTCTTACCCAAAAATTAATAGATGATGGTGTAAGTAAGAAAAACCTCTCGGTCATTACGATCATTTTATTGGCGCAACTGGCTTTTTTCTTTGGAAATATTGTAATCAACATTTTCCGCAACTGGATTATGCTGGTTGTAGGTACAAAGATCAATATCCAGATTATTTCTGATTTCCTGAAAAAACTATTAAAACTTCCCATTCGTTTTTTTGATACCAAATTGATGGGAGACTTCAACCAGAGAATTCAGGATCACGAGCGAATAGAAAGTTTCCTTACTTCTCAAAGCCTTCTAACATTGTTTTCTGTCATTACCTTCACGGCTTTCTTTGTCGTTCTGTGGCATTATGATTTTAGAATTTTAGCAGTTTATATTGTTCTCACCGTTATTTCGGTAGTATGGTCGCTATTCTGGATGAGGAAAAGGAAGATTCTGGATTACTTCAGATTTCAGCAACGCAGCGAAAATCAGGAGTCTATCTATGAAATTATCAACGGGGTTTCTGAAATGAAGCTCAACCAGTTTGAAGATTTCAAACGAAAGGAATGGGAACAAATTCAGCAGAAATTATTTAAAATCAATATCAGGATTCTCAAACTAGACCAAATTCAACTATCAGGTTTTGAATTTATCAACCAGTTAAAAAATATTCTCGTTACTTTCCTCGCCGCAACTTTTGTGGTAAAAGGCAATATGACTCTTGGGGCGTTATTGAGCGTGTCCTACATCATTGGCCAGATGAATTCGCCGGTGAGCCAGTTGATTAATTTTTTCCGTTCTCTTCAAGATGCAAAACTCAGTTTGTCGAGATTAAACGAAGTTCAGAACCATCCGGAAGAAGAGCAAAAAAACCATGTACCACTTTTAAGCAAAAAATATACAGAACAAAACGGAATTGAAAAAGGCATTTATTTTAAGGATGTCTCCTTTCAGTATGAAGGTCCGCAATCACCGTATGTTTTAAAGGATATTAATTTATTTATCCCGGAAGGGAAAATTACTGCTATTGTTGGCGCAAGTGGAAGCGGCAAAACTACCTTGATGAAAATGCTGTTGAAATTTTATGAACCGGTAAAAGGTGCAATTAAATTCAACCATCTCGATATTAACGAAATATCGCCATCGGATCTGCGAAAAAATTGCGGGGTTGTAATGCAGGACGGTTTTATTTTTTCAGATACTATAGAGAGAAATATCGCCACAAGTGATGAACAGATTGATTATGATAGGTTAAATCATGCTTTAGTTGTTGCCAACATAAAATCTTTTGTGGATGAACTGCCCTTGGGATTAAATACAAAAATCGGAGCTTCAGGAAACGGCATTTCTGGCGGTCAAAAACAAAGAATCCTAATTGCAAGAGCCGTTTATAGAAACCCTCATTTTATTTTTTTCGACGAGGCAACTTCTGCTTTGGATGCCGAAAATGAAAAAATCATTCACGACAATCTGCAATCGTTCTTTAAAGGAAAGACCGTTATTATAGTCGCCCATAGGCTTTCTACAGTTAGAAATGCAGACCTGATAATTGTTTTGAAAAAAGGCGAAATTGTGGAGCAAGGAAGCCATTCGGAGTTAGTCAGCAAAAGAACCGATTATTTTAACCTTGTGAAAAATCAACTAGAGTTGGGAGCGTAATACAACAACAAAAATGAAATCTTCATATCATCATTATAATGGATATGTCATAAGAAAGCCTGCTTTTTCTTATGACATTCTTTTTTCGACCGATAACACAACTAAAGACCTTGATGAACTTGTAGTTGAACTGATTGATGACCAGTCTTTCCTAAATGCGATATTTTGGAGTTCACCAGACCTATATCGAGCTATATATGAATTTAAAGATGGGTTGATTACTGAAGATCGAGCAATAAAAATACTTACCAGTTTAAAGAAATATATCATCAGAGGTTGCACACGCAGCACACCTTACGGAGCATTGTCAGGCTGTGCATTTGTTCAGTTCAACGAAAACAGAGTTTTTGGAAATAATCATAAAGCCAGAATTGACATGGGTCTTCTGGAAAAAATCAAATTTGCGATAGAAAATGATACGCGTATTAAATATCACTTGAAATACTCATTAAATAATACTTTGTATGAAAGGGGCGATTATATAAAATTTTTAGAGCAGCAATGGAATGGAAACAAAAAAGAATTTAAGCTTTCTGCAATTGAGAATACAGATTATATAAAAGAAATTTGTAGAACGCTTAAGCATAAATCCCTCCCAATAAACAAATTAAAAGATATATTACGCAATGAATTTGATGATGAAGAAATTCAGGATTTTATTGAGGCTTTGATAGAATCTGGTTTACTAATAAGTGAATTAGAAATAATTTTTACATCCTCTGACTACTTAGGAGATGTATTAAATACTTTAAAAAGACTAGCAAAAGAAGGGGTGCAACAAATTGGAATTTATATTTCAATTTTTGAAAAAATTCAATATTGTATTGATTTTATAAATAGCACTTCAAATGGTCTGCCTCTGGAAGAAATTAATATAATTCAGCAACTTCTCAGTGAAATTAATATCGCGACTAACCAAATTTTTCAAATAGATTTACGGGTTGCAAGTAATATGGCGCAAAAACTTGATCAGGCCGTTGTTAAAGATTTGTCTGAAGCTATCGATTTTCTTCGAAAAATTGATTCTGCAAATTTAGCCGCAGATAAAGATTTGCAAGAGTTCAAAGAATTCTATAGGATGCGTTTCGAATCCCAAGAAATTCCACTGACTGAAGCTTTAGATAATTCTTGTGGGATAGGTTTTCCTGTGGGAAATAGTATTGGAAGCGATTATGAAAGCCAAATATTTGATATTGATAATTTAAATAAAAAAAACGGTGAGTTATTTCAGATAGGATGGTTGTGGGACAAAGTCGAATCTGCTAGTGCAGATTACACGGCAATTGAGCTAACATCTGAAGACATACAAGATAAAGGTAATCATTTGACAAATCTGTCGCATAACTTCTCTGTGGTGGGAAGTTATTCTCAGAATAAAAATTTTTTCCTACAAAGTGTTACAAATGGAAGTGCCCTATCATTATTAGGAAGGTTTGCATATTTAGATGCCGGAATAGGAGAACTATGCCGGGATATTGCAAAGGATGATATTGAACATGAGGCCGGTTCTATTTTAGCCGAAATCCTGTTTTTACCCGAAGGCAGAATGGGCAATATTTGCAGACATCCCTCTTTTTATGAATATGAGATACCCATAATTACAGAAAGCGCATTACCTCCCAAAAATCAAATCCATGTAAATGATTTGCTGGTTTCTGTTGTAAATAATGAAATAATTCTAAGGTCTAAAACCTTAAATAAGAGGATTATTCCGCGGCTATCAAACGCACATAACTTTAGTAATAGTGCGGTAGCATTGTATAGATTTTTAACTTCTTTGCAGTATCAGAACTTTCCTACCCTTGGTCTAAGATTTAATTATGCGAAAAATAAAAAGCGATTTTTTCCTCGTATCGTTTATAAGAATATAATATTGCACCGGGCAACCTGGATATTGACAGAAAGCGATATAAAAACCATCCTAAAAGCTGTTAGCCCGCAAGCGGAGTTAGTTTCTTTTCTAAAAACTCGACAGGTTAGTCGTTTTGTTGTATTAGTCGAACATGACAATGAGTTATTTTTGGATTTGGAAAATAACAGTTTCCAAAACCTTCTTATTAAAGAGTTAAAAGCATCTTCCTCATATCTTCAATTGACCGAATGGATATATGATGTCGGGCTTGAAACTGATATAAGTCAATTTATTATACCACTTAAAAACAATTCTTCTCAGCCCCTTCAAAATTCTCTACCATTACCACAATATAATTCAGTAAGGCGAGGTTTTCCTCCTGGTAGCGAGTGGCTATATCTTAAAATTTATTGTAGTGCCTTCATTTCGGATGATGTGCTAGTTACGCTTTCGGGTGCATTATGTAGCCTAAAAGACAAATCAATTCTTTCAAAATATTTTTTCATAAGATATACCGATCCTCATTGTCATTTGAGAGTAAGAATGAAATTTTTAAATACTCAGGATTTATCAGAAACATTGCAATTTATCTATCAGCCATTGAGTTTATTTGAAGAAGAAGGAACCATCTGGAAAATCTCTATAGATACATATGAACGAGAAATCGAAAGGTATGGTATGATTTACATGGTGGATTCAGAGCGGCTATTTTACTATGACAGTGAGTTAATTTTAGGTTTGTTAAGTGATGAAAATTTTCGTGAGAACGAAATAAATCGGGTTATCTTAGCCGTTCTTAATATTGATAATTATCTTTCGGTTTTTAATTTAACTCTAAAGGAGAAAATTTCATTCTGTAAAAAAATGGAGTTTGTGTTTGAAAAAGAATTTGATGGGCAAAATAAGAAATATCTTTACAAAAAATATCGAGATTTTGGTTCCAATTTATACTCATCCTATAACGAAAATTATATGAATGAAATTTTCCAAATCAGAACAAGTAAAATATCAATGCTAAATCTGCCTAAAGAAAGTCTTGCTGATTATATTCACATGAGCATAAACAGATGGTTTCCAAGCCAACAACGATTTTATGAATATTTGTGCTATATTTTTGCCACAAAACTTTATAACCGGTTATTAAACGAGTAGTATGTATAACAGTTTGAAAAATAATAAAACGATAGCGATTTTTAATAAGATTTCAATTTTAGATTTTGATAAGTTTTACAATTATAAAATTCGCTTACTTTTACATCTGGGAATGTGGTTTAGTTTCTCCGTTCTTTTGTTTTTAAATTATTTTTTGGAATTCGACCTTTCAGTGTATTCAGGATTAATATTGACTGCAAGGGCAATGATAAGTAATATAGCGGTTTTTTATTTATTCTT
The DNA here is from genome assembly GCA_018260475.1 of Chryseobacterium sp. Lineage (GTDB taxonomy): Bacteria > Bacteroidota > Bacteroidia > Flavobacteriales > Weeksellaceae > JAGLBA01. The sequence goes on from JAGLBA010000005.1 coordinate 93,348, forward strand.
TTACTTATTGCCAAATTTTATAGTTATTGATGGCGTATTTGCCAATGTACTGTGGATTCTGTTTAGCTTTATTATTCTTGTGATTATTTGGCTGCTGATTAATTATCTGCAATTACGAATACTTCATAAATTGGGAGTTGAAATATCAGAGCCACCATTTAAAGGCCTTATTGCAAAAAATGCAAAACAAGATGTCTCTGCGGCTATTTCATTAACAAATATACTGGGCAACGCAAGTTTGGTTTTATTTTCTATCATGCCTTCTTTTTTTAGTAAAGCGATTTTCGATATTACAAGATTATATTCGAATACTTTAAAAATTGAAAAGCATAAAAGGACACTAGAAATCCAAAATATAAATATCGAAAAAAATTTTCTAAAGTCACAACTTAATCCACATTTCTTATTTAATACACTGAATAACCTTTATGGATTGACCAAGCAAAAAGATGAGAAAGCTTCTGAAATTGTTTTAAGCTTATCGGATATAATGTCTTACACATTATATTATTCTGAAAGTGAAAAAGTGCCTTTAAAAAAAGAGTTGGAGTTCATAGAAAATTATTATTCCATTGAGAAAATGCGCCATATAGACGATAAAAATATCAGCCTTTCTATTGAAGAAATTGGCAATACCGAAAGTATATTTATTGCGCCGTTATTAACTTTCAGCCTTATTGAAAATGCTTTTAAATATGGTCTTAAATCTAGAACTAATCCGTTTCTGCATATTTCGATAGTAGTTTCTGAAGATAAATTTATTTTTAACTTGAAAAATGATAAAAGTAACCTTCCTGTAAATTCATCTCTGACGAAGGCAAACTCAAAATATGGTGGAATTGGAATAACGAACTTACAAAGACGGTTAAAACTTTTATATCCCGATAAGCACATTTTAAAAATTAAAAACGAGATTGATAGATATAGTGTTGAAATGCAAATAAATTTAAGATAATGAATAAAGTGCTAAGATGTATTGTTATTGATGACGAACCTCTGGGTAGGAAAATAATTGAAGACTTGATTCATCAAGTCCCTGATCTAGAACTTACAAACTCTTTCTCGGATCCGCTAGAGGCATTTGCCTATCTTCAAAAAAACAATGTTGATATTGTTTTTAGCGACATAGAGATGCCTGATTTAGACGGTGTTTCGTTATTGCGCTCTTTGTCAAACCCTCCACTTTTTATTTTTATTACGGCTCATAGAGACTTTGCTTTAGATGGATTTGAAACAGGAGCAACAGACTATTTGATGAAACCTGTTCGTTTTGAAAGATTTATGAAAGCCGTTAACAGGGCAAGAGACAGTTTTAATAATTCTAAAATCTTGTTCGAAACAAAAATTGCAGATATTATTTTTATAAAGGTGGGCGGTAAACTAGTTAAAATTATACTTGATGAAATTTTATACGTTGAAGCACAGAATGATTATTTAAAAATAGTAACAACTACAGAAACTTATCAAACCCTCGCAACATTAAAATCTATAGAGGGACTTTTAATACCTCCTGCATTCTTTAGGGTCCAACGTTCCTTTATTGTTCGTTTATCTGCTATAAAGGTCATAGATGGTAACAAAATTGAGATAATTGGGGGGAAAAGCATTCCTTTGGCTTTAGGCAAAAAAGGTGAATTGTATGAGATTTTAGGAATAAAATAATCGTTTACCGAGCATTTTCATATTTCTGTCGATAGAATCTATCTTTCTACCGACAGTTTTTGTTTATGCCGAGATGTGTGGAGATATTAGTGAAAATTTTACCAAATGAAAAACATCAACAAATTAGAGAAGAAACGTTTATTAGTTGTTAAAAAGAAAACTATCTCAACATTCAAGCAGAAGTCTTCTACCGAAACAAATCCTACGACCATTTTTCCAACCACTTTAAGTATTAACTCATTTTAGAAGTGTAGTAAATAACTATTATCTGCAAATTTTCTAAGGATTTAGTGCTTTCAAAGGATGTAATTGATTTCTGTATTATGCAGGAATATTTCGAAAATATTATTGAAGAACTTCAGGAAGAGATTCGTGAGCTCACAATGGAAGTGGACGACCCAATTAGAATGTCGGAGCAAGCCATTAAAATCACATGGGATAAATTGCAGCAAGTCAAAGCTTATGTATTGAGCCATCCGTTTGCAAATCCGGAAGAAGAAATCTGGTTTTTTAAAAATATAAAACCGAGAATACTCTCCTACCTGATTTACAATAACTCAATTTTCCGAATTGAGACTAAAAAACCAAATGGCGGCGAAAAGATTATTCGAAAGTATTATGAATCTGAATTGGCAAAACTCAAAAATTATTTCGAAAATAACCTTGAGTTCTACAAATATTACAGAACGGATAGCACTTACCTCGACCAGTATTATTTTTTAAGAAACAAGTTCGATATAAAATTATGTTTAGATACCTGCTTTTTTGAATCTGACCATTCGTTCAGCACGTCTCACGATTACAAAGTTGCCAAGATTATTGCAAACGACCGACTGCAGGTTTACTTGGAAAATGAACTGTCGATTGTGTACAAACTTCACGGCAATCATGATGGAAGCAATAATTTCTTCCATTCTGGATTGAAATGGACGGCTTCGAAAGTGTCGCTAATTGAGTTATTGTATGCGCTTCATGCAGAGGGGGTTTTTAATAACGGAACGGCGGATCTAAAAGAAGTAGCTGAGAATTTTGAGCAACTATTTAGTCACTCTTTAAAATTGCACTAATATTTTGATTTTCAATATAATGCATTAAGAATACGGTTAAAATTGTTGTGTAAAATTGCAGGAAATCGTATTTTTAGGGTATAAAAAGTGGCAAAATGTTAGGTAAAATAACCCCCGATTTACAGCAAAATTTATTCAAGACCAGGCTTACGGAACTCATCAATATGGAGCATCCGTTGGTAAAGTTGGCACACGAAATCTCCTGGGAGAAAATGGAGCAAGAGTTTGCAAAACTGTTTTCAGAGCAAGGAAGGCCCTCTGTCGCCATTCGTAAAATAGCAGGAATGCTCCTGTTGAAGGAAATGTTTAAAGAGAGCGATGAGACGGTTGTAGAAAGATGGATTGAGAATGCCTACTGGCAATATTTTACGGGAGAAACATTTTTCCAGACAGAGAAGCCCTTTGACCCGAGCAATTTCGTACACTTTAGAAAAAGGATTGGCGAGGGTGGGTTAGAATTCCTCTTGGGGCAGAGCGTCTCGCTCCATCCCAGGGCCAAAACCGAAGACGAGGTTCAGATCGACACCACCGTCCAGGAAAAAAATATCGCTTTTCCCACGGATGCAAAACTGGCAAAAAAAGTAATAGACAGTTGCGTGAAAATAGCTGAAAAAGAAGGGGTGGCCCAAAGGCAAAGTTATAAAAGAGTAAGCAAACAACTATTGCGGGATGCTTATTTTGGGCATCATCCTAGAAGACAGAAGAAGGCAAAAATGGCCAAGAAGAAGCTCAGGACCATTGGCAAAAGAGTACTTCGTGAGTTGGAAAGAAAACTTCCTCCAACTATTTTGAAAGACTATGAAGAAGTTTTTAGAACCTACCTCAAAGCACTCACTCAAGAGCGTAACACAAAAGATAAAATTTACAGTCTCCATGAACCTCAGGTCGCCTGTATTGCGAAAGGGAAATCGGGAAAGAACTACGAGTTTGGGACAAAAGTTGCGGTAGTGCGAGGTAGGAAAACGGGCATCATCAGTTCTATAAAAAGATTTTCAGGCAATCCTCACGATAGCAAAACATTGGAAGAATCATTAGCCCAAAGTGAGCGGGTAAGAAAATTAGCAGGCGGGACAAGACCGAAAAAGGTGAGTGCAGACCGAGGCTTTAGGGGAGTAAAAGCAGTAGAGGGAACAGAGGTTTTGCTTCCCACAAAAAAAGAAAAAACAAGATACGGGCAGCAAGTTGCAAGGTCGAGATTCCGAGCAAGGGCAGCGATAGAGCCCTGTATCTCGCATTTAAAAAGAAACCACTCCTTGGGATTAAACTTCCTCAAAGGAGTGGCCGGGGATATTAACAATGCCTTATTGGCCGCGATTGGATACAATTTAAAAATGAGATTTAACCAAATCAAACAACAAATTACTCTTTGGCTTGAAATCGTTCTTCGAATATTTTTATGCAAATATAATTTTCAAAATGCGAAACTGGCTTTTTAAGGAATGACTATTTAGCATTGATTTAGGACAGTTCCACAGGACTTTCCTCGAAATAAGAATAAGAAAATCCTCTAAGACTAAGTTTCTAGATACCCTGAAAGATACTTTAGAGAAAAGGATGGATGATGCAGATGAAAATTAAATTACAAATTCAAAATTATTTAAAATATGAAATCAAATTTACTTTCATTCTTTCTGCTGTTTAGTGGAAGCACGGCATTTGCCCAGACAACAGTTTATTTCAAGTATGACGAAGCCGGCAGCCAGCGGTACCGCGGAGAAGATGCTGCTGCGCAAGCCGCTCAGAGCCAGACATTGAGGCAGGCTGCAACGACCGAGCCAACCGAGGAAGAAAAGTTCTGGGGCATGATCCAGATATATCCTGTCCCGGTTCGGGATGTGCTGACCATTGGATGGACGGACATGGCCGATGAACTGATAGACCATGTCACCCTGTACCAGCATAATACTTTAGCAAACGTTTTCTCGAGAAAGAACCTGCCCAACCAGAACCGTAATGTAAAAATAAACATGAGCGGGATGTTCATGGGCGTATATATCCTAAACTTCCAGCTTAAGGACGGGCGCACCATCAGCAGGAATATCATCAAATATTAAACTTACTCCCATGAGGCAACTTTATTTTTTCATTCTTTTTATTATGGCAGGGTTACTTCCTGCGCAGAGTTTTCATGATACGCAGGGCAATATTGATGTTAACGGCGGCGGCCAGTTACAGTACACCCTGCCCATAGCACTGCCGCCCGGCATCAAGAGTGTAGCACCGCAGATTAATCTGGTCTATACCAGTGGTTCAGGGAACGGCATTGCCGGATACGGGTGGAACCTGTCAGGAATCACGAGTATTTCCCGAATGAGTAAGACAATTGAAAAAGACGGTGCCGTAGGCGGCATCAAGCTCAACAGTACGGATTACTTCAGCTTCAATGGGCAGCGCCTGCTTTTGAAATCCGGCACTTACGGATCGCCAGGTGCAGAGTACGCTACTGAGAAATTCTCCAATGTTAAAATTGAATCACAGGGAATCGCCCAGTCGGCATCAGGAGGACCGGTTTATTTCCATGTAACTTTTGAGGATGGAAGCCAGGCATGGTACGGTGAAACTGACGATGACCCTGAAGCAAACAGGTATAATGCGAGGACCTCGGTAGAGTATAATATCGTAAAATGGAAAGACGCTCAGGGCAATTCTATAGATTACCAATATGAAGTAACTACTGGCCAAATGCAGGGGCTTACCGCAAGAATATCCATCATAAAATGGGGTGGTAACGAGGTGTTGGGCACTGCACATATGAACGAAATAAATTTTAATTATACCAATAGAGATTTAAAAGAAGAATCTTTCGTTGGCGGATTTAAATTTGTTCAGGATAAAATCCTTTCAGAGGTCATCGTAAAAAGTAAAAATGCACAGTTTAAAAAATATACGATAAACTACAGTTCTGGGTCAGGAAAGTATAATTTACTACAAAATATTACAGAATATAACTCCCAGAACGAGGCCGCCAACCCGGTTGTCTTTACCTATGACCAGCAGGCCAACACAAATGAACCAAAGGAAACCACCTATAACCCCTCGAATTTCTATACCAAAAAGTATGGAGATTTTAATTACGACGGTAACACGGACTACCTTGAATACAGGACAGACAATACGCTTTATTTTAAAACTTCGATTTATCAGGCCACAAACATTGTCCAGATCAACTTTGACACATCCAAATTTACTTCTGCCGACTTTGCCAAAGCTCAGCTTGTTACCTTCGTTAAAGACGGGATTGTTAAAAACAGGAGCGGGCTTGTCATTCCGCACCGTGTCTCTTCATCAGATCCAAATATCGCCGGTTACGATTTCCAGGTGTACAGTGTAGACACGAATTCCAACCAGCTCGTGTTTGAATACAGCAAGTTTGTTCCCCAGTCAAGATACGACCTTTTAGCGGATGAATATGGGGGTACGGACTGCACCTTAATTCCTACGTCCATGAAGGAAATTGAATCTTATGATGCCGACGGAGACGGGATTTCTGAATTACTCATAGGGTTTAGTGCGAGGAAAAGGTGTATCTATGACTACGGTACTTACCGCACTTTGCAGGGCAGCGACCCTAAACTAAAAAATAAGGTTGTCAAAATTAAGGAAGCAAAGTCCGAACCCGCCGCGGTAACAAACACCACAGCGCTTCGTCTGGACAAAAATAACACTGAGACCGGAGTTCCTACCCCGGGTGAGGATGAAAACCTGTTATCAGGGACTTCTTCTAATTCCAAGGTTTCCTCCTCTCAACCCGAATATATCATCCCTCCGGGAGGAGAGATGATAGAGTATACCTTCGCATCTTCTGTGCTTCTTGACTTGAACCAGACCAAAACACTGGATCAGAGCTACCAGGAAATGGAGAGAACCTACGACGAGATTCCGCCTTCGCATGTATTTGCAGATTTTGACGGGGACGGGATTCAGGAAATTGTCAATATCAACGGGAATACTATCTCCGATGCCTACAGGATTGATAAGTCACCCTCCGGGACTGTACAGAAGAACAATATTCCTTATCTGGCAGGTAAGACCTTTACGGGATTCAGCAGGGGATTAATGTATACTGATGTCAACGGCGACGGCAAGACCGACGTGCTCATTCCGGTGGCAGATAAAAGTTCTTCGTGGAATTTGTATGTCTCCACGGGAAATGGTTTTATCCAGTCTACGCTGAATAACTTTATATATTATTCAGCCGATCAGGAAACTTTATCACAGGCCAAGCACAACAGGTGGCCAGAATCAACTTGCGTTTATTCTAATATAAGAATGAATCAGTATACAACGGCAGACCTTGATGGTGATGGAAAGTTTGAAATTATTGTAACAACTCTTAATATATTAAATCATGAATGGAGTGCCCACTATGATAGTGAGTCTACCACTGTAGAAACATCTGTTTATTCGCCAACTAAGCTACTGAACGGCAGTTATTTTGCGAGCTATACCGCCTCGGGTTATGATATTACCTTTTATAAGACTGCCTCTTGGTCGAAACCAGTTTACGAAAAAGTGATTCCTTTCGGTTTGCTTGCCATGAACAGGAGTAACCAGCAGATTATTCTTGTTGGCCGCCCTGACGATTGCGGGAAATACAACTGCGACTATAACGAGGTCATTAAATATAACTACCAATACCTGCCTGAGCTCACAAAGGTAAGAACCATTACACAGGGAGGCGTGGTAACCTATGCCGACTACAGGGAACTGGTTCCGGATTATACCCAGTTCTACATGCCTTTCTCCGAACCTGTCTATCCGTATATGCAGGTTGAGAAGGTTTATAAATCCTATGCGGTTTCCCAACTCCGACAGATTATACCCGTAAACGGTCAGGATATGGGGCGTTATCAGGACTTCCGCTACCGTGGATTCATCACGCACCTCCAGGGTAGAGGCACGGTAGGCTTCCGGCAGACTGCACGATCCTCATGGTACGGGGATAATACCCGCAGCACCATCATCTGGAGCGGCGCCGAGATCGACCCGTTGCAGGAGGGAGTACCCGTTAAGGAATGGAGTATCAAAACCACAGACGAGAACCTAATTTTCCCTTCTGACATATCGGTCAACAACTCGCAACTGCTCTCTTTCAAATTGACGCAGTACCGCAACGACGCACTGCCATACGGCGTGAAGGCCCTTGTACCTGTTACCACCACGTCTAAGGACTTCCAGCGCGATATTACGACGACGAGTACCGTAAGTGGCTATAACGAGTACTACCTGCCTACCCAGACGGTGAGCAGTATCAACAACGGCGTTGCCACTACGACGACCAATCTGGAATATCTGCACAATCCGGGAGGCATTGGCAAAGACTACTATATCGGGCGTCCGAAGTCCAAGACGGAGACGGTGCAGGTTTATGGCGACAGCAAGGGCGCCAAGGAAGATTACGAATACGAGAACAACCTTCTCAAAAGCAAGACCAGTTGGAACCGTAACAATTCCGGCTGGATAAGGGAGACCTATTCTTATGACGGCTTCGGGAACACGACCTCGAAAACCATCAGCAACAGTGCAGACGGCAACACGCAGAGCGAGAGCGCGCAATATGAGGCCTCGGGACGTTTTGTGGTGAAGAAGACCGACAACCTCGGCCTGCAGACCAATATAAGCTATAACGACTGGGGCCAGGTGCTAGAACAGACTGACCCGCTTGGCAACAAGCTGACCAACACCTACGACGCCTGGGGTAAAATGCTTACTTCAAAGACTAACCTTGGCGGCACTACCACGTATGCCTACGAAAAATTTTATAACGGCGATGCACGCATCACGGAATATAGCCCTGACGGTGATGAAAAATCGACCTACACCAATAAAATAGGACAGAATTATAAGACGAGAGCGAAGGCATCGAACAGCGGCAAATATGTGTCCAGGGAGGTAATCTTCGACGAATTAGGCAGAAAGATAAAGGAGAGCGAGCCCTACTACGAGGGCGAGGGCGCATCCAAATGGAATACGATTCAGTATGATGAATATTCCCGTCCGATAAAGGCGACATCGTTTACGGGGAAAGTAGTAGAAAGTTCCTATAACGGCAGGACGGTGACGGTAACCGAGACCAACGCCAACAACCGCTTCAAGAAGCAGACGGCGGACGCCCTCGGAAATATCATCAGTTCCGAGGACAAGGGAGGGGTCATAAACTTCAAATTCAATGCAGCGGGCCAGGTTACGGAAGCCAAGTATGGCTCCAACATCGTCACTACCAAATACGACGAATGGGGACGGAAGTCGGAATTTTACGATCCTTCCAACGGGCTTTATAAATACCAGTACAATGCCTTTGGACAGGTGGTAAAGGAAACCAGCCCGAAAGGCTACAAGGAATATACCTACAACAGCCTCGGGCAGCTCATTACCCAGCGCGAGGTGACCACCGACGGCACTCAGAACACGGACAAGACCATAAGCTATTCTTATAATAATAAGGGGATGGTAACCGGGAAATCCGGCATGTCTAAAGGCAAGGCTTTCAGTTCCTCGGTTACTTACGACAACTATGGCCGCGTATTGGAGGCGACTGAGAACAGCAATGGCAGGATATTTACCCAAAAAGGCTTGGTGTATGACGGCATCGGCAGGGTCGCTTCGTATGAGAAAGGGCTAAGTTCATCTGGTATCTACACAAAGGTAAATGTTGAGAATGTTTATAATACCTGGAGCGGCGAACTCTTCCAGCTGAAGGATAAGAATACAGGAAAGGTTCTCTGGGAACTCCAGGAGGCCAATGCCAAGGGGCAGGTCACCCGCGCAAAACTCGGCGCTACAGACATTCTGAACATCTACGACCAGAACGGCTTCCTTACGAACATCAGCCATACGACGCCTAATAAGACCATACTCCAGGTGAGCTACAGTTTTAATGCCATAAAAAATGAGTTGAACAGCCGTACCACGGGCGGTGACTTCAATATCAGCGAGTCCTTCAACTACGATGACAACAACAGGCTCGTTTCCTGGACGAACCCGAGGACGGGCGCCATGTCGTCCAACGGCTATGATGCCGAGGGAAGGATCCGGGAGAACGACATGCTGGGAAGTGTGAAGTTCGAGAACAACCAGTTCGTCTACAGGCCAACTTCCGTGGTATTGAATGCCGCCGGGCAGCAGAGGCTGGCGAACGACCTTGTGCAGAACATTCTCTACAACGAGAACAACGACCCTGTATTTATTGACGGTGTAAAGGGCGATGTAAGGTTTGAATACGGCCTCACTGAGATGCGCCAGATGGCCACCTACGGCGGAAACTTTGCCGCAGATGGCGAGGGCAAATTTACCAAATATTACAGTGAAGATGGCAGCTATGAAATCATTAGAAACAACCAAACAGGACAAGAAAAACACTTGATTTACATTGGTGGTTCGCCCTATGAAAGTAATATTGTATATTTGAAAAACTTCCAAGAAGCGCAGGCGAAGTTTGTGTTTTTACACAAAGATTATCTGGGAAGTATTTTAGCCATTAGCGACGAGGCAGGAAATAAAATTGAACAAAGGCATTTTGATGCCTGGGGCAACCTGACGCATCTGCAAGTGAATAGCGGAGCCATTATGACCGATGAAAACCAGATAAGAGATTTCTTATCCAACGGAGGTCTATTGGTTGACAGAGGCTACACCTCCCACGAGCATTTTGCCGAAGTCGGGCTCATCCACATGAACGGAAGGCTCTACGACCCGTTGTTAAGAAGATTCCTCAATGCAGACGAGAACATCCAGGATATGTTCAACACCCAGAACTATAATAAGTATGGGTATGTGTTGAACAACCCCTTGATGTATAACGACCCGAGTGGGGAGTTATTCTGGTTTGCGGCATTAGTACCTATCGTTGGTAAATTTTTCGCAGCAGTTATTGCAGGAGCCATTGGTGGAGCGATTATAGGCACGGCAATGTATCTTGGGCAAGCTGCAATTACAGGTAGCTTTTCTTGGGGCGGTTTAGCTAAATCCTTTTTTGTAGGGACACTAACCGGAGCCGTCTCGGGAGCATTAGGACAAGTTTTTACAGCAGGAGGCTTTTGGGCAACAGTAGGTAATGGTGCATTAGCAGGTGCCGGAAGTGGTGGCGTTACATCAATAATAAATGGCCAAAATTTCTTTGAGGGTCTTATTAAAGGTGCGGTAATTGGTGGGGCTGTTGGTGCTGTGAGTTATGGTTTAGGGAAATTATTTAACGATCCAAATGGTAATCAACCAGTGAGTGAAGTAAAAAGAGAAGATGTATTAACTTCTACATCTTCAGGAGCAGGAGATGCACAAAAATACTCTTATGGAACTATGAAAGAATTTGAAAAAGGCTACGGCGGTTTAGGAAATCACGGAGTTGAACACTATTATTTAAAAGCACCTAATGGTTATGCTGTGGCACAAGATAACAGTTTTTACAAAATGAATTTTTGGGATAAAATAGGAGTAAACGGACAGCGTGCCACAGGAGATGTTTTAGGAGTTACAGTAGGGAAAAATATTTATCTTCCAAAAGCAGCTTTTGCATCAAAATCATTGCTTACAGAGGTCGTGACACACGAAACAGGTCATGTGATTCTAAATAGCTCCAGTCTTTCTTCATTAGCAAATACCGCAACTTCTAATATGGGTAAATACTCACGAATTTTAGATAATTATGGTCATATTTCAATTAGAAAAATGACAATAGAATTATTTAATAAAAATCCATGGCTTACACCAAATTGGTATATCCCAACGCATTATTTTTATGGGGCTAAACCAAGTTTAGACAAGCTGCTTTTACCTCTCATAAAATCTTTTAAATTCTGATTGTTATGAAAAATATACTACCAATCTTCATATTATTTCTTTTTTCTTGTAAAAGTAATTTAAACAAGGATATTACAATATCTCCATCACTAGATATTAAAGACTCGCTTCTTGTTTTAAACATCAGAAATAATACACACAGGGATTATGCTGTGGAGTTTCCTGCTTTAGACAATTTTTTTTATAAAGACCAGTATGAAGAAAGTTCTCCCGAAAACCTTCGGATAACCAAATCTTTTGAAGGAATAGATGATAAAATTGACATAGACTTAAACAAAGAAAATCAATGTTTTTCTCTTAAGAATAATTTTGGAGAGCTTGCTAAATTTAAATTTTTAAATAAAAAAAGCCAAAAGATTTATTATTTAAAAATTAAAAATTACAGAAAAGGGAAAACGATTATATTTACTGATGATGGATTTGATACTATTTACAATATTGCAGGACTTAAGAACAAGGATGTATTGTTATCAAAAATCAAAAATCAAAGTTGTGGCAAGTATGAATATTTTACGGGGAGCTTTGAGTTTATTCCTAAACAAATTATATTGCCATAAACGGTAATGTTCCAAAAGTGTTGGTTTCCCATAACCACAAGGGTTTAGGAGATGAAATAACAATAACAAACCTGTGCAGGCAAATGCCTGCAAAAGCGTAGAAGTTCTTTTGGTTTTAAAGGCTACACCAGCCACGAGCATTTTGCAGAAGTTGGGCTCATACACATGAACGGAAGACTTTACGACCCATTGTTGCGCAGGTTCCTCAATGCCGATGAGAACATACAGGATATGTATAACACCCAGAACTACAATAAGTACGGGTATGTGATGAACAACCCATTGATGTTTAGCGATCCTGGAGGTGAATTTGCTTTTATTGCTGCATTATTTGGTATAAGTAAGTTCCTCGCTGCAATAATCGGGGGAGCTCTCGTCGGTTTAGCTTCTTATTCTGTTGGTGTTTTAGTAACAGGGCAAAAATGGAATATCGGTGGAGCGCTTAAAGCCACTTTTTTTGGAGCAGTCGGTGGAGCTGCAAGTTTTGGTGTTGGAGAAATATTTAAGGCAGCAGCAGAGGTTGGTAAATATGCAACTAAATTTGCTCAAACAATCTATGATAGTGTTGGAGGTTTTGGTTTGGCGGTTGTACAAGCTGGAACACATGCTATTTCGCAAGGCGTGCTAGGCTTAATGCAAGGACAAAGTTTAGCTTCTGCAGCTTTAAGCAGCTTTGCAGGAAGTTTAGGTGCAAGTGGCTGGAGTAGCATAATGGGTACAAGTGGCGGTGCAATGATTGCTTTTGGAGCATTAAGTGGCGGCATAGGTGCAGAACTCTCTGGAGGAAACTTTTGGCAAGGAGCGGTAATTGGCGGTATTGTGGCAGGGTTGAATCACGTGGCGCACAGACCTAAGACTTCTTTTAAAGTTTACGATGATGATGGTAATTATGTAGGTAAAATGAGAATAGCAGAATATCGTACTGTTACTTATGACGATGGTTCTATGTCCACAGAGATAGATTTACGCTTTACTCCAACAAAAAACAGTGGTTATGATTCTTTTCAATGGGTACAAACAGTATCTAAAAATGAATATGGAAAGTATACGGTGTTTAATGATCCTTTACCAGGTAGTGTAGGTCACGATTCTTCTCCTTATTATTGGAATAAAGCAATGCAAGCAGAAATGTATAATGCTAAAACAAATACTTATAGATTTTATGATAGTCCAAGAAGAGAAGTTAATAGTATGTATAATGCTTATTGGCGTGGAGAAGTATCACTTGTTGGTATAAATAGTTCTGGAGCACACGCTTTAAGCACTTTTAAATGGGGTTTCAATTATTACCAAAATGGTCATTATTTAAGTATGCCACTTATGTCAATACCATATTCGGGAAGATATAAATGGTTAAAATAAAGCAACGATGAAGAAAATTTTAATATTAGTTTTAGGTATAGTCTTTCTTTTAGTAAGTTGCCAAAATAAAACAGAAAATGTATTGATCAATATTAAGTATGTTGGGAATTATGATCATGCAATGGATATTTTTTTATCAAACTATAAACCAAGCATTAAAATAGATAATGCCTACCAATCAATTTATGAAGTAAAAAATGAGGAAATATTGCAAGAAGTTGAAAAATACATAATCGGAAATCATTCAGAAAAAACGTATAGAACTAACAAATTACAGATTACGATAACAAAAAATAAGAATGAAAAAAAATATTTTTTCAATTCCAAAGATGGTGCAAAATTTATTGATTATTTGATAGATAATATAGAAGTTAAAAATAGTACAACAAATAAGCACAAAACAAATCAATATTTTCTTGAATCCGAACTGCCACCTTTTAAAAATCAATTAAAAATGTATTCAGGAAAAGAATGGATGAATGAAAAATCGGAATAACCAAAAAATCCCGCTTTTAGCGGGATTTTCTATTATAATACGGCAACATTTTTATTAAAGAAATCTTTAAATTTTTGTTTGGTAATCATTGTTTCGAGCATAGAGAAAATCACGTTTTTGTCTTTTTCTTCCAATTCGTTTTTCAGTCGCACTTGTTCTACCAAGGTTTTATCTTCTATCAAAATTTCTGTAGGAACTTCGTTATCAGGATGTACAATTTGGTCAATAGAAACGCCATAAAATTTAGCCAATTTATCTAGCATTTCTACGGATGCTTCACGTTGTCCATTTTCGATTTTATTATAATGGGAAATTCCCAAACCTATTTCTGTAGCCACTTGCTTTTGCAAAAGTCCCTTTTGCTCTCTTAATCCTTTTATGTTTTGACCTAAATTCATTATCAGAAAAAACTATATGAAAAATTTAATAATGGTGTTGATTCTTTTAATTAACTTTTTATGTACCTCGAAAATTAAAGAAGGATCAGAAATTAACATCTACAATGGGACAAAGTCTGATATATATTTCCTTGATAAAAGTAATTTTGAGGTTCAGCAATTAGATAAACCCGTCAAAATATTCTCGTATGGTATGGATAATTTTAATAATTATAAGGAAAGACCATACCTTAATCCGGAATATATTACAATGTATACAAATAAGACCATATTTTTTAGTGATGACGATTATAAAAGAAATAAAGTGTATGAGTCCTTAATATTTTATATTATTAAAAGGAAAAATCTTTCAGAAAGTAAAAGAACATTGCTAAATAAAAAATTATACGATAGTATAATTGTTGATTTTAACGATTTCCATCTACATGGTAGTAATAATAATCTATATATAGAGGAAAATAGGATATTATTTAAAGATAAATAGAAAAAAATAAAATTATACTAAAGGTGGAAATCTATTTGTTTTAAAAGGGCAGCAGTCGTAAACTTACAATTGCATAAGTTTATTGGCTAAAAAATCACAAGTCGCAACCACTTGTGATTTTTTATTTTAATGACAATTATAATAAAATTAACGCTCGATTTATCGTAAATTTTGTGTGATTATTCAAAAATAAAATCTTTCACAACTTCGGTTGAACTTGTGCAAAGGATATTCTTTTTTGTGAAATCTTTGCTGTAATTAAAGAAACAATTATGGCACTCGAAGTTTTAACAAAAGACGATCTCCAAAAATTCAAGATAGAATTGTTGGAAGACATCAGTAATCTTTTCCAAATCCGCACAACTGAACAAAAATTATGGCTTCGTACCTCAGAAGTAAGAAAAATGCTCAATATGTCTGCCGGAACATTAAAGAATCTGCGAATAAAAGGGCAGTTAAAATGCTCCAAAATTGGCGGAATCATCTATTATGACTACCGCGATATTGAGAAAATGATGAATCAAAAATAGTTTAGGCATGAACTACATTTTGCATTTGTCAGGATTTTACGACAGGGTTCTGCAGGACGGCCGTATCTCGCCAACGCACATCAGCCTGTATATGGCGTTATTTCAGTTTTGGAACAGTCAGCATTTTAAAAAATCTATCGCAATACATAGAGCTGAAATTATGGAAGTCAGCAAAATACGCTCCGTGGCTACCTACCATAAGTGTATGAGGGAGTTACACCAATTTGGATACATCATCTATGAACCGAGTTATAATCCGTTTGCGGGAAGCCTGGTGACCATGATGAACACATATCCTGTTTCACATCCAAATACTGAACAGGTTCAGGAAGATGTTTTGCCGAGCGATACAAAAACTGAATATCCAATTGAACGGTACGATTCAGGTACCTCGACAGATTTTGAACTTCTGAATGAACCTTATACAAACATTAAAAACAATATAAACAATAAACATATTGATAGTGAGCACCCAGGCAGTTTAAATTTTGAACATGGTGATAATTTCGATGACGATGCTGAAAAAAAAGAAAAGTTGCGCCAAAAGAAAAAAACAAATATTGGACGTTTGGTTTATCCGGCGCCTCAGTTTAAAATTCCTGAGCCGGCGGAGGTAAAGATGTATTTTTCCGAGAAAGACCAGCCTTCGGAGGAAGCCGAGAAATTTTTTAACCATTACGAAGCCAACGGATGGCTTGTTGGGGGCAGGTCTCCGATGAAAAATTGGCAGGCCGCCGCCCGAAATTGGATTATCAATACGAAAAAATACCAGGCAAACCCGGTAGGCTACCAGTCACGAAACCGACCGGAGCCGCGTCATCTGAATGCTACCACCGAAAAGTCTTACCGGGAAAAATTGTAATATGAAAAATTATAAAAATGCAGTTGCCAAACCGACCTATACAAATGTCGTTTGATTACTCAAAAGTCATCAATGAATTCCGGGAAAAAGCAGAAACTGTTGTCGGGAGAAAATTCTTAATACCCGATGATGAACGCGGGATTGTCTTCGGTTTGCTGGCCTGGTTTCTAAACGACGAACTGGTAGCGGAAGAAATGGGAATTGACTTGAAAAAAGGTATTTTGCTAAGCGGACCAATCGGCTGCGGCAAGACGACTTTAATGAAAATAATGAGGTTAATGCCGTTCCTGAGGAGAAACTACAAAGTCGTAAGTTCACGAGAAATAGTGTCGGAATTTATGCTGTCCGGTTATGAGGTTTTGGAAACCTATTCCAGAGGCATTCAGCGTGAGCATAAACGAATTCCCCGAAATTACTGTTTCGACGATTTGGGTGCGGAGACGACTTCCAAATATTTTGGAAACGAATGCAATGTAATGGCAGAAATCCTGTTGACCAGATACGACCTTTTCAAGGAACAAGGCGTCATCACACACGCCACAACCAACCTTACGGCGGATGAATTGGAAACTGCTTATGGAAACCGTTTGCGTTCGAGGATGAGGGAGATGTTTAACTTGTTCGGCTATGATGAAAAGTCTGGGGACAAGCGTAAATAACAAAAAAAATCGTAGTTTTATCACAAAATATACAACATGAAAAAAACATTTATTATTTGCACAGTCTTGCTCACCACTGCACTTCAGGCGCAGTCCGCGGCTGATTTAAAAACCGAGATTGAAAAAATAAAAACCGAAGTTTCAGCTTTGAGGGCTGATATCCAGAGTGTAAAATCGGATAATATTTATTTGAAAAAAGTTTTGGATGTAAAAACCCCGATTACAGAGCAGATAAACGACAACACAAAATATTCTGTGATAAAAGTTGCAGGAAATAAAAAAGATAAAACTATATCAATAGATTTTTTAGTGGAATCGAAAAATGAGTTCAAGACCGCTTTTCTGCAAGACATTGTATTGATTGATATAGAGGGTAATGAATATAAGATGAACTTTTTTAAATCTTCACATAATACACCAGATTTATCTGTAAATGTACCTGTTAAGTTAACATTCTTGTTCGACAATATAGTCGGTGAACCCCACATTGTAAAGCTGTTTAGGTTTAATTCCAGGAACGAGCCAAAAGATAATAGCGCTAATTTTTCTAAATCTAATCAGGAATTCCGCGACCTGAATGTAACTTGGCAATAGGATTCAACTTGTTTATCTACCTTAATATTCCAATGTTCATAATTTAAACATCTTGTTTACGGTTCCATTCTTCCAGTACCTTTACAATTTACTGGATTTATGGAAGAAAAATCATCTAAGCAGAAAAAATACCTTTGGCAGCTTACTGTCGACGAGTATAAAGACCTTCATCAAGAACTTAAAAAAGAAAAACACTATGAATACGGAATAAAGGGTCTTGCAAAAATTTTGGGCGTATCGCGTGCAAAAGCCTACAGTGTGAAGGCTTCAGGAATTCTGGATGAAGCGATTTTCCAGAATGGTAAAGTTATCGTGATTGATGTCGACAAGGCCTTGAGTTTATTTGCCGGGAAAAATGGAAAGTAGCAGCCTGGTCAAAAAACTAACCAAAAGACTGTGGCGGAAGAACCAGATCAAGCCGCTTGGGAGCATTGCTATCAGTGTGTATTCATACCTGCTTTGGCAACTAAAGAAGCAAAAATGTGATAGCATCCTGGTTTCTGATTCCGAACTTGCGATCCAACTAAAACTCAGCAGAAACACCATCCGTTTGGGTCGTGAAAAATTAAAGAAGTCAGGACTTTTGAATTATCAAGTTCAACCCGGTAGACCTGTTCAATACATATTTGATTTTGCGGAAAATATTTTCGTTGAGGCAAATTTAAAACCTTTGGAAAAATCGGTAAAAGTTCCAAATGTGCCTGCGGCAGAAGATCCATTGGAAGTCGAAAAACAGCCAATAGTTTCAGAGAAACAGTCAGGAATTCTTTATCCTGACTTTTCAGAAATTTTAGCCTACGCTCAAAGTTTGGAAGAATACAGCGGCGAACTGGAAACTGCCCTGTCAGAGAAATACCAGTCCTGGGTTTCAAACGGCTGGAAAAATGCTTTTGGAAAACCTATTGCCAACTGGCAACAAAGTGTAAAGAACAGCCTGCCATATCTCAGAAAACCCCCACCCGGTAAAACCGACTTCCAAAATATTCCTGAGATAAAGAGGCCATAGCTTTGTAGTTTTACCTTTTAAAAGCTGGGATATTTTGATTAACCGTATCTGTTTTTCTTTCAGCAGCAAAAACTGTCTGATTTTCCTGCTTTCTTTCATTAACATAATCTATTGCTGAAACTTTCATCAGCCGAATTTCATTATCCTTTTTATAGCGGTTTACCAATGCCATTTGTAGTTCGGGCAATTTTTCAAGTTTATGTTGAAACTCGGCAATTTTTGCGTCCGTCAGCTTATTCTGCTCAACGATTTCGGCAACATTTACACCTTTTGTAGCGAGGTATTCTATCGTTTCCTGAAGTTCCTGTTTGGCTCGGACGACATTCGCCCGATAATTTATGAGGTGCCTCCCCCAGGTACTGTCCTCGCCGGCGTCCTTTGCCCATTGCTGCACGCGGGCGAAACTCTCCTCGGCGGCGCGCACTTTTTCCTGGACTTTGGTGTAGTCCTCATATTTTCGCAAGACAAACGACTGGTCCGCGATGTACCGGTCTTTCTCGTTCTGTAGTTTTTTCTTCAGCAGTTCGGTTTCGATATTGGCGCGGGTTTCCGGGTTGGTGATGATGGCGGTCTTCAGTTCCTGGGTATTTACATCCGAGACATCCACCACATTTGCCCCTTTTTTCATCGCTTCGAGATACCTAGCCTGTTTTGCCTGTAATTTTTGAAGCATAAAGACATCGATGCTGTCGTTGGTCAGCATATAATTGATGCGGACATTTTCAAACCTGTTGCCCTGCCTCCAGGCACGGCCTTCCACCTGCCGCAAAGAAGTAAAATTATATGGCAGTGAAAGCAGATACATATCCGAAGTGCGCTCCTGCAGGTTCATTCCCTCCTGAATGGCCTCGCTCCCGATAACCACCTTTATTTTCCCAGAATTAAAATCATTCTGGGTATCAATCCGCTGGTTTTTGGATGTCGCGCCCGTGATGATCCCGACCTCGGCTGGCTTAAAACCCACCTCGTTCACTAAATAATCTTTCAGTTTCGGGAATTCTGCCACGGCTAATTCGGAATAGATAATCTGCCCTGCTTCGGGAATATCCCTTTTGTTTTGGGCGATGAGGTCCATCGTCAGTTTCAGTTTCGGCGAATTTTCAATAAATTCCTTTACTGTCGGCTCGCCACGATCATAATTGACGGATAAGTACGGCGAGATGGCGATCAGCCTCGCATTCAGGATATGGGTCAGGACGGCGCCCGGTTCATTTTCCGAGAACGAATCGTTCAGGATTTCATATTGTTTCCGGGTCAGGTCATTCTGCTCAATTTTGTATTCCTTATTGATTCGGTTCGGCCTTACCAGTTCCGGATTGTCTTCTTCGCCTTTTAAGTCGATAAATTCCGACAGCAGCTGCTGGAAAAGGGAATTATTTTTAAACCTCCTCACATTTGATTTGAATTTCACATCTCCGGTTGCGCCGATTTCCATCTCGTTGTCGGCTTCCATAAAGGTTTCAAAAAAATTATTGACATTGAAATACCCCGATTCCTCGAGCCTTCTGTTGGCAATGAGGGATAAGATGGAA
This sequence comes from Chryseobacterium sp., assembly GCA_018260475.1. Taxonomy (GTDB): domain Bacteria; phylum Bacteroidota; class Bacteroidia; order Flavobacteriales; family Weeksellaceae; genus JAGLBA01. Next base: position 113,353 of record JAGLBA010000005.1, read on the forward strand.
TAATACTCCAAAGGTTTGTTGGTAAAGGGCGTGGCGGAAAGAAGCGTTACATTTCTGCCATCGTTCATCTTCTGGATATACTGGCAGGCCATCCACGCATTGATGCCGAGACCGGAAGTCCGCTGGTTCTGGCTTCTGAATTCAGAGGAGAAGCGGCGGTCTTCAATGCGAACTTTCCCCACGATGTGGTTCGCGTTGTGCACCTCGTCGAAGGTGATGTGGTCGAATCCAAAGTCCTCCCAGTCGTAAATTTTTCCCCGTCGCATCTTTCCCTCGATTTCCTTCTCCTTTTGGATATCGATCTGGATGTCCCGTTCGCTGTTTTTTACGGCTCTCAGTTCATTTTCAGAGATGTACGAAAACTTTGAGGCGAGGTTTTCCGTAATCGGTCTAGAAAATCCGATGTTGTTAAACCCTTCATAAGTCACCAGCGTAATTTCGCCGTCCTTGTTGTCAAATTTAGATAGGTCGTAGTCCTTTCCCAGATTGCCGAGGATGTTCACCTTGGCGTTCGGAACAGTCTCAAAGATAGTTTCTACCCACTGTTTCAGGATATTCGCGTTCGGAACCACAATCAGAGGTCTTTTCGCATTACCACGGTGTATCGCCTCGTGCATAGAGATGATTCCAGAAAGCGTCTTGCCAAAACCCACCTCGTGTGCGAGAAGTCCCACGCCTTTAGTCGTCAGCCTTCCGACACCGGCTCTCTGGACCTCGGTCAATGCGAGCGGTGAACCCTTGAAATTTTTGTTGATTTTCGAAAACAATGGATACTGCGAATAATCCGGAACATGGATGTTGTTGAACTTCCGGTTAAAATCTGAGACAAAGCGGTTGCGGTCGGCGTCTGTCAGTTCCTCGCGGATGTATTTCTGAAACAGGTCATTCGCGGCTTCCTTCCTGCGCTCGCGGATCAGGCCGTTCCGTTCCTTGTCGCTGCCCGTTACATTTTCATTATCTACAAAACTTCTCACTTCCCAGGAAGACGAGCCGGCGAATGCAGAGCCCGGCAAACCGCTTACGAAAGTTTTGAAGGTATCGGCGATGGAGGCATTCTCCGCTATAACTTCTGTTTTCCTGGTATTGGGATTCCACCGCTCGCGTTCGACGACGCCCATAGAAAACTTATGCACGAACTCGTGGTTCGGGCTGATGATGATTTCGTCCAGAGATTTAGGTGCGGGCAAGACGCTTTGCAGCAGGGCTTTCTGCTTTTCGTATTGCTTTTCTGTTCCGCCGACGGCGTTTTTATCCAAAAAATCCCGCTCAAGCTGTTCCAGTTTTTCGTAGATGTTTCCTTCTGCATAATAAAAGTCGTGAACCCACCTTCCTGCATAATAATTGGCAAACTCGTAGTGCCGGCCGTGGTTATTCAGCCTGCCGTCATAGGTAGTATCGCGAAATGCCGCCAACTGTTCCTGGGAAACACCGGAGGAACTTTGCAGTGCGGTATCCACAACTTCATCTGCCTTGGCAAACTGATATTTCAGGACGCCTTTCTTTATCTCAGGCTTTGTCTGCAGCAAATATTCGGAATTCCTGTCTTTCCGGGCTGCGATAAGCATATCAGCCTTTTTTAGAATTTCTTTGAGCTTGGCTTTTTCAAATTTTTCAGGCTGTTCGGTAAGTTGGGACTTCAGCCTTTCGTAATGCGCGATCTCGTTGGTAATGATTGCCGACTTAAATTTTATCAGTTGGAGTAACGCCAGCGCTTCCTCGGTTTTTAGTTTCGCCTCCTCGATTAGTTTCAGATTATCAGGGCCGACGGCATTTTTTTCTTCAGCAGTAATCTTTCTGATTGAAAGAATTTGTGTAGAATCAGGTTCATTCTGAATGCTAATATCCTCGTAGAAATCTTCAAACAGGTTCCCGATTCGGGTCTGCTTTTTTTGATTCTGCAACTGGTGCAGAATTGCCACTGCCTCGTCCAGATTTCCCGAAACATACAGTTCCTGCGTTCCGAAGCGGTTGGTTTTTTCCTTGATACTCCCGAGTATATGGGCAGGATTCCGTTCGAAGTAATCGGATAGATTTCGGCTGATTTTTTCGGCGGACTTTTTTAAAATGATAATATCCGTGCCGACTTTGGTTCCGGCAAAAACTCCCTCGGGCAGTCGATAGGCGTGTAGCAATTCGGCATTTTGAATCTTCTTCTGGCGGTTAATCCAGCCGGAAGGTAAAACCATAGCCAGTACGCCGCCAGTTTTCAGGCTGTCAAGCGAACGCTTTACAAAATAGTCTTCGTACCGGGATATTTTCTGTTCCTCGCCGAGACCGCGGTAGATGCCACGGTGTTCGCCGTACGGCGGATTGCCGACAATCAGGTCATATTTTTCCCCAAAATCCTGCGTGTTTTTCTTTTCTCCATTTTCGGTGATGAATTCCGATTCAAAAGACCGCAGGTTTACAGTGGTTTCAGGATGCAGAATTTTGGCAATCTTAGCCGTTGTTTCGTTGATTTCAAAGGCGTTGACCTGAATATTATCCGAAAGCCCCTTTGCGGCGTGTATAAAGTTTCCGGTACCTGCGGACGGCTCGAGAACTTTAAGGTTTTGTTTGTCCGTAAAATAATCCCTGATCAGGCCGTGAACGGCCGAAACCACCCTTCTGTCGGTATAATATTCATCTAAAATGCCCCTGCCTTTCTTTTCGGTACCGCCGCTTTTATACTGCCGGGCGATATTTTTCAAATCATCCGAAACGGAGATGCCGTGTCGGATTTCTACCTCCTGTCTATCCGTGACGACGCAGGCTGCCGAAACAATTTCGGCAACTTCATCATTGGTGAGCTTTCGGTTCTTATATTGTGCGAGGAGTTTATTTAAAGGCTGGTATACTAATCCGGATAACCGTCCGTCCAGCGCATTTTCTTCGCCAGAATTTTCTGAATTATCGCTGAGTTGTGCTCCAGATGCGGGTGTACCCATTCCGGCTCGCTGTCCGTTATCGTTCCGTGCTGCATTTGCAAGTCCATTTCCAGCATGGCCGCCGCGTGCATCATGTCCTGCTCCGTTATTACTGTCCTGGCGGGACTGGCTGCTTTTGACAACCGTTCCAGATTCGCCTCCAGTGTCTGGCTGTCGTGGTTTGAGAGTTTCGGAAATTCTGCCGGATTGAATTGAAGTGTTGCCATTTTGAACAGGATTTTGAGTTGGCAAATTAAGATTTTTCTTTTGATTTTGACCTTTTTTAACCAGATAATCGTTCAGGTCACCGATATCGGAATCTGTTATCCCGTAAAGTGGGCGTATGTCGCAAATATCTTTTCCGGCGAGCTTACTCATTATTTTTTCTGTCGCCTCGCTTCCGGCACGGTCGCCATCCAGACAGAGAAAAATCTTACCGTCGTAATCTCTGTGTCGTTCCAAAAACTTTTCCGCATTGACGATCGAGTTGAGTGCGACCAGCGTTCTTGAATTTTTCACGCCGTTATCCCTTTGAAGCTGGAGGAAGGACAGCATGTCCGTAAGGCCTTCAAAAACTACAGTTTCCGGCTTGCTGCCATTAATAATGGTCAGGTCGCTGTTGCCGATCTTGGTTTTAAAAATCGGATTTCTGACATCGAATCCGCCTGACTGGTTTTCGATGCCGATGCCAAAATAGGATTTCCCGCCTGCTTCAAAGTGTACCTGCTGGGTATTTTCGGTCAGAATTTCCTTTGAAATTCCGCGCGATTCAAAATAGCCGATAAGAGCCTCGCTGGAAGGTGTCGTCAGATTGCGTACCCGCGGTGGCGGATGATGGACTGTTTTCTGTGTATTTGCAGATGCAAAGACCTCGTCGGCAATGATATTTCCTGAATATTGAGTAAGGTAGTCCATGGCCTCCTTCCAGTTTTTCTTTTCAAAATGCATGACGGCTTTGATGAGTTCCCCACCTTCCCCCGTCTTGAAGTCGTAATATTTCCGGTCATTCACCGCATATTTGCCGGTTTCTGTTCTGTAATAGTGTTCCTTGCCGCTTTGCCGTTCGTAACGCACAATATTCCTTGCCGCCAGACTGTTGAAATAATCCAGCAACGAGATACTTCCGGTGACGGCTTCCACCTGCTGTTGGGAATAATAGGCCATCTTACTTTCTGTTTTTAGCGAAGCGGTTGAACTCAAAGAATTTTGCAGCATCATCATCCCAATTCTTACGGGGTATTAACTGCATGGAAACAAAGACATCTTTTTTACGGTTATAGGAATCGATGCGTTCTATGCGGCCGTTGTAATCTTCCTCTGCATGAGGATAGACGCGGTAAGGCATGATGGTGTCCGTCGGACAGATATAGAACCTGCTGTAGTTCCATGGAGAATTGATTTCAAAGCGTTTATATTTTTTTCCGAACAGCACGGTGTCGCTTAAATTTCTGCGGTTCCTGTAGTTCTGAATCCTGTCTGTGGAGAAAATGGCGCCGATAGTTTTTTTGTTCGCTGAGAATCCCCGTTTGTTTTGGATGATTTCCGATAGGAGCTGATCTTTCTCTGAATCAATACCAAAGCAGAGTGAATCCAGTATGAGGAAGCGTTGGCGTATGATGTCCGGCAGTGCCGGCTCCGGAACAGTTTCCAGGATCGTGTCGTGTGAGAAGTTCAATCTTGAAACTAAAAATGTTTTCCTGTTTTCCAAATTCTCGGATGCGCCGATATAGACATTGGAAATGATGTCGATACCGCCTTTGTCCGCTTTCACCTTCTCTTTGCAGGAAGTCAAAAGCACTAAACTGAGCAGGATTAAAAATTGGTTTTTCATAAAATATTGATTTTAGATATGGGGATAATTTGAAAAATGTAATCACAAGACTTTATTATAAAGGCAGGAAAAAAATCCTGCCTTGCCCTTGATATCAATTACAGACTTCGGGACATACTCTGCTGCTTCACCTGGGTTTTCTCCTGGTTTTCCTGCTCCATACCTTTGAGAGGCTTGTTCGTATTGATGCGGTTCATCTCGCTGTCGTACAGGTTCAGGTTCTTATATTGGGGATTCAGAACTGCTTTTCCCTCAACAATCTGGTTGTCCTGCGAAAATTTTACTTTCACGACATTGCCTTTTTCCAGCGACTTAATCACATTGTCCCGGTATTCCGGCTTGTCGAAAACCAGTCCGGCTTTATCCACAATCTTCGCCGTATCAACACCGTAGTTCTCGTTATAGACTTCAAGTTTGTAGTTGCCGTAATCATTTTTTTCCTCGTTCAGTTTGAGTTTTACGAAAGCCGGCGACGGTTTCTCAGTTTCAGGATTTTTGAATTCGGTCTTAACCGCTCTCCCCTCCAGCAGGTTCACGGCTTCTTTCGCGGTATAGGAATTTTCTTTGCCCACGCTGAAATTGTGGACATGCTTTTCGTTCTGTTCATTGGTAAGTTCGGCGCGATAGGAGTTCAGGAAGACCCCGCCCTGGTCAGATTTGTTGAATTTCAGAAAGAAGTCCATCCTGTTGCCGGGCAGCGTCCTGTCGGAGACGGTTTTGATTTCAAATTGTTTTTCTTCTGAACCGAGGCCTTTTTCAAGGTCTTTGTGCAGTTGTTCGCCTTCGCCGAATCCGAGATATTTCATCTGGTCTTTTAGGAATTGTGCGGTGTCGAAAGATTTTGTGTCCATAATGTTTGTTTTAATGTTGTTGTATGAATTTGAAGGTTCCTGTAGGTTTAGGGGTGGATTTTGAAAAAATGATTTTGAGCTTTCAGTAGGTTCTTTGAATTTTGATCCGCTTTGGTAACTGTTTCCGGGTTCCGCAGACACTGAACCCGATTTAAATTTTGAAACCAGGTTGTCACGCACATCGATTTCAGATTTTTGGAAGACCGAATAATAATTCCTGCTTTCAAGCCGGATGGCATCCAGTGCTGTGAAGCCTATCATATCCAGCCTCTTCTTATAATCCTGAAACATTTCCTCATTCACGTTGTTTCCGTACAGAATTACCGCCGTTCCGGCGTGAATGGTGAGAAGTTCCGTCAGTTTTTCAAACTGCCGCTGCTGTGGGAGAATGAATTTTCCTACAATTTCGTTGGCATTATTCAGAATCATCGCCTCGGTTTTATCCGAAAGCCCAAATTTCTGAGCTGAAATATATGCGGCGGTATCTTCGGGGCCCGTAATCCTGAAAGGCTGGTAGTTCGCCGCAAAAATCTGCTTGCTGAAACTGTAAGTGGCAATCTCTTCCTGTGGCTGTTCCTGTTTTTTCATGGACAGAATTCTGTCGGAATTATTTTCTGCCGTGAATACCAGATACTTTCCCGAGCGCAGGTTGATCACGATCCCGTCTTCAATTTTAATGTCCGTACTTCTAAAGATATCGTTAAGCCTTTCCAGCATAAGCCGGTCATGCCTGCTTGAAACGAGTTGGCCGCTGGGATGGTTGTGGACTAATGTGATGCTTTCTGGCTGGAGTCTGAATGCGTTTCCGGTCAGAAGCCGCAGGTCGACCACCGTGGAAGTGATTCCGCCGGATGAGAGATGCTGGACCAGGTAGCTGTCGTCTTTAAATTTGTACAGCGCGAAAGTGTGTTCCACCGCTTCGTCTTCGAGCGCACGGAATAGCCAGGCCACATCGTTAACATCCGAGACCCTGGTTCCCGCGCTGAAAGACAAGCCTTTGTTTTCGGAAAACTGCCTTTCGACTAACGCAAAATCATTGGAGTATCGGTCACCCGGGTTTTCCCGTAGTATGGAGGAACCTGCGTGAGGATCATCTCTGCCTGAGAATAATTTGTAGGGTAATGCTTCGCCCGTCGATGTCCGGAGATATTCCGTTGCCGGGTCCGCCTGAAAGCCAAAATTCGTGTTCGGTCCATATTTACTTTGGGAGTTAAATAAATTGGTTTGCATAAATATTAATTTTATGGCAATGGCCTTATCATATTAGACCAGCCGACGGCCTCACCGTAGGTATAGTAGCTCGTCGACATGGCGTTGAGTGAGGTTTTCGGGATCTGGATTGAAAAATTCTCGAGTAATGCAGGAAAAAACTGTGTGGAGTTTTCTGTGTGGAGGAGGACAATCTGGTGGGGAACTATACCAATATCGCTCATGGCGGACGCAACCTGAATAAAGGCGTCACCATCTATCGGCGCCGATTTGGTTGTTCTGTAAATCTGGAAAAATATTTTTACGGCACCCTCCAGTTTTCTGAATTGGACATTCCCGTTAATGCCGCCAAAATTTTTCGAACCAATTTTATATGTTTTCCGGGCTGTAAGAAAGTTGTTGGTATTACCCGAGTAGTTTACAGGGACTGTCCAGGGCGTTATTTCGGTTAAAGGCTGTGTGCTTTCGGGGTCGAAGGTTATCAGTACAAAATATTCAGTAGGCGTATATTTGAGTTTTTGCCATTGGTTTCCGTCAAAAAAATAAAGCCCGGAGGAGTCCACGTTTAACACCTGGCTTAGACGGCTTGACGAGGGTGCGGTGGCATAAACCACGGTACTGGTCTGCGCGGATGTATAGGTCTTTTGCCCGAGTTGATCCCCTGTAAGGGTAGGAAACATGATCCCGTCCATTGCCGTCGTGTCACTGGCGTTGGCTACAACCTGAAATGTTGCCTGCGGATTGGTGGTATTGATGCCTACACGGCCTTTCTGGGCGAATAAGGATGCGGCACCGCAAATCGCTGCTGCAATAAATAGATTTTTCATATTGGTGTTTATTTTAATTGTTTGATTTATCTTCTGAACCCGCGGCGTTTTTCCTGTTCTTCTGCCATCTCCTTTTCCTCACGAGCGGCATTGGCGCCCTGGTAGAGGTCGGGGTCGTTCACATCAAGGCGGATGGAAGACTGCCGCTGTTTGGCGGACTGTTGCGCTGTGGGTGCGATGCTGTTGACGGTATCAATCTCCCTGGATACGATATTCAGATTCTCCGTGATTTCTTTGGCGATTTCCGGAGAGCGGTCGATTTTTTCCTGAAGATATTCCCGCATTTTGAGGAGTTCCTCTTTATAGCGGTTGGTTTCGTATGGATTGTTTTTCTCGAGAATTGCCTTGGTCAGGAGTTCCGTGTCTGCAAGAAGGTCGTATTCCGACAACTGTTTTAATTTTCCATCAAAGACGAACGCCTTTCTGGAGGTTTCCGCATTAGTGCCTTGAGCGGGATTCATATCTTTTTCGTCGACATACTGAGTCGATTTGGCTGCTTTTTCTCTGATAGATTCCTGGCTTTGCTCGAGCTCGTAGATTTTCACTTCCAGTCTGGAATTCTGGTCTGTGAGCCTGAAGGTAATCCTGTCGCGGTTATTGTCGGCAATCAGTAGTTTTCCCTGCATAAACCCGGCGATGTCTTCGGCGCTTAGTTTTTTGATAAAAGTGTTGTCCGGCTGGATAAGGCCGTATTTTTTAAGGTCGTTAGTTGGTAAGGTCTTTTTTTCCATAATGTTGTGCTAAAAGTTGTTTTGTTAGAGTTAAATCGTTTAAGAAATTGAGTGGGTCGATGTATTTGCCAAATTCCTTCACCGAAAAATGGAGATGCGGCCCGGTTGAGTTCCCGGTATTGCCGCTTTTGGCGATAATAAATCCTGCGCCGACTTTCTCGCCCACCCTGTAATAGGCTTCAGACAAGTGCAGGTAGGCGGTTTCAAACCGGTTATGGTGCAGGATTTTAAGGTAGTTTCCTCCGCCCTTTCCATCCCATCCCGCTTCGGTTACGACGCCGTCCATTACGGCGTACACATTTTCATAGGAAGCCCTGATATCAATCCCGTTATGGGCTTTCACGGTTCCGAAAATCGGATGTCTGCGGATGCCGAACCCCGAAGTAACAGCGAAAGCATTTTTCAACGGCATGCTTAACCTGCTTCCGCCCGGCAGTGATTTTGGCAGTGATGAGGGCTTTTCACCTGCGTTCAGCAATGCGGATCTGTATTGTTTAAAAATTGAGATGACGGAATCCTCAATTCGTTTGGCATCTATTTTAAAAGGAGTAGTTTCAGCTTTCGGCTTCTGATAGAGGACGGATTTCAGAGAGTCAATTTCCTGTTTGAGTTGCTTCTTTGTCGGGGAGCGTAATTTGAAAAACTGAATCCTTTGTTTCTCGGAAACCTTGTCTTCTTTGGGCTTTGCAGGTGGACTTTTCGTCGTTGTTGTACGATCAGGTTTTGAAAAAGTCAGCGTGGTAAACTGGGCATTTGCCGCAATACCTGTCAAGAATATGAGAGCCGCAAAAATGGTTTTGATATATTTCGTCATGGTCTTAATTCTTTAATAATCAGTTCTACTTCTTTATTGATGCGGCGGAAATTCGTCATGAGGACTTCCTCTTTCCTGTCGACGCCCTTTCTGTCCTTGAAATTGTAGTACAGCGGCATTTTTGCATAGTTTTGCTCCTCGTATTTTATTTTCTTCATGTCGAGGTTTATTTTCCCGCTGATTGCAGAGGACTGGTATTCACCGGAACCGCCGTCCTCATTTTGCGCCACCATTCCGACCATTTCCCCGGTCCGCAGCGCGGCAATCTTTCCGGCCGGAATCATATTGTCCATTTTCTCGTTGATGCTCGTCGTGGTGCCCTGCTGGGAAATACTCTGGGAGTAACTTTTCTGCTTGATTTTCCCGAAGAGCTTCTCCAGCCATTCCAGCGTATTCTTGTCCCTTGCGGATCCTGAAATAATGTTCCCCACAATGGCAGAAATGGTATCGGCTACTTCCTTTTTATAAAACTGGCGGAGTTGTGGGATTTCCTGCAGTCCCAGCAGGACGGCGATTTTGTTACTCCTTGCCGTTGCCACCACATTGTCGATCTTATGGATGTAGATGGTGGGAAACTCGTCCGCTATGATGCCTCCCGGAAGATTCCCTTTGTCGTTTATGAGCCTTAATGTGCGGTTCAGGACTGAGGAATAAAGTGCGGAGTTGATGTCCTGTGTTCCGGGGTTGGAAGCCAGAATCATAATCGAGGGATTTTCCCTGTCCGTTATTTTAAGTTCCACCTCGTCTCCAGAAAATACCCAGAAACTTTCCTTTGTCGCAAGCCTTGAAAGGAAAATTTTCAAAGTTCCGACCTGTCCTTCAAGCTGGTCAAAAGCCTTGTTGTCGTAAGCTGTTTTAAACGGCGACAGCAGCGAGTAAAGTTCCTCGTGGGTAAATAGCGTTTCAAAAATTTCCTCGTAGCTCTTATTCATAAAAGCCAGCAGGTGAGGCAGCGTGGAAAATTTTCCGTCCTCGTAGGTGGCAAAAAAATAAATGCAGGAAGACAGGAAGTTAATCGCGGACTGTGTAAAAAACTGTTCGGAACCGCCGCCGGCACTGGCGCCCCCTTTCTGTAGAGCCGACACCATGGCTTCCGACATTTCCTGAGCTTCCGCCAGAGTCCTGATGTATTCTTTTTTGAATGGGTTGACGCGTTTTGAGCCTTCCACGTCGTTTAAGTTGATGATATTGAACCGATGCCGGTAGGAATCATCCAATGATTTTTTTAAAAGATGGTGGTAGTAGGCAATCTGCGCCAGGTCCGGGAATTTAAAATCGTAGATGCAGAGCGAGAAACCCTTGGCGGTCATTTGCCTGATGGCGGGATTGATAACGCCGAAAGACTTACCCGAACCCGGAGTACCGATGACCATCGTTCCTCGGAAAGGGTTCAGATTAATCCAGCCCTTGTGGGTTTTCTTTTGGTAGCGGAACAGGTAGGGGATATTAACCGAGGTCTCATTTTCATCAAGTTCCGTATTCTGCGCAAAACTTTCCTCCTCCACATTCCAACGGTCTTTCCCCATTTTCTGCTGCATATATTTAGAGATGCTGTCTGCGCCCATCTGCGCAACCACGGCTCCGAAAAGGGAGAGCAGTGCATACCCGATTTGTACGGCGTTGACATTCGGCAAAAGATCAGGAATAGTCTTGTCGCTCATGAAAGGTACGAGGGCCAGCGCGCCGAACATCATCCCGACACCGGAAATAATGGGAAGGATTATGGCTTTTACAATGTTTAAATCCTGTTTCTTCTGCGCTTTGGTTCCCGCTGCCACCACGGCAATCAAGACCAGTGTGGAAAGTTTGGCATTAATGGGAGGAAAAAAAATTCCCATTTTAGAGAAACCTTCCAAAAGTTTTGAAAGCACCGGAATATTGGCATGGAGGAAAAACAGCGTGATGCAGTCCATGGCCACTACGGCATAGACCATCTTTTGGAAAAATCCGTATATCCTAATCTGGTGTTGCTGTTCTTGCATTGTTGGTTATATTAATAGTGATTTTGGCTGGGAAATTTTAGAAAGTATCCGCGTTCAGGATGTCGGAATATTTAATGCCCATTTCAATCGTTCTTCCCGACAGTTGTTCCTCGATAAACCTTATTTTCAGCACCTTGCTGTTCGGGTATGTAAATTTTTTAAAGACGAATATGTTCCGGTAATTTTTCCTGAACCCCTTCTGGTTCTGAAAAGCGTAAACAGGTTTCATATCAATACTCTGGTTATTGGTCGCCTTGTAGATTTTCTTGTCTTCGAGGGAGAATTTAATGTCGTCGATATTATAGCCAAGGTTGGTTTTGTTGTCAATAGAGATGTCCAGAAAAATGTAGTCGTCCACTACATAGACATTGTTCAGGTGGAAGCCGAGTTTTAAATCATTGACAGAACGCAATGGTTTTTTAAAAGGTTTTTCGATAATATTTTTTGAAAAGCGGTAGAGTTCCGTTGTGGAAAAGCCCTGTTTTGAAAATTCGAGCGGCTGCATATCCTCCGGCTGAATCTGCAGATTGGTCTGTATATTATACTGCGGACCAACGCGGAAAAGAACACGATACTGCACCATAAACGATTGTCCTACCACGGTGATGACGCCTATGTCTTCCCGGGACTTAATTAGCTTCGAGTTGAAAGATTTGGACGACAGCGAATCTTTTGGTGCCGGGTTGATCTTAATTCTCGCAATATTTTCGGCAGGGAGGTCGCCTACCAGGAAATCTGAGGACAGGTCGACGAATTGTATAGGTTCGGGTGAGAGGATGTGCAGGTTGACGCCTTCAGCCATGTCAATTTGAGGCAGGCGCGAGATGCGGGTTTCGGGTTCGGAAGTCTGGGCCGCTGCAAAAAATGAAATCAGGAGCAGTAGCATTGCGGAAAATTTTGTCTTCATAGGAAAATCAGTTATTGTTTTTAAGGTCTTTTTCATTGATGAGATAGATATAGGAGTTATACTTCAGTTTGGCTTTGTTGGTGCGGATCAGGTTTGCGGCGGTTTGGGAGGCGGAACGGAAGGCGTTGGATAAAAGGCTGGTGTAAAATCCCTTTCCGCCTGCATCCATATTGGTTCCCTGCACGGAATTGCTTCCAAGTTCGCGGAGCATCTCCCTGAAGGCAGAATTTGGTACATACAAACCCTGCATACCGTCGGAATCGTAAACCGACAGGTTCACAGGCAGGATCTCGCCGTTTTTCATGACGGAAACCACACTGAGGTTCACGCGCTGGAGTGTAAAACCGGACACCTGGCCATAAAGGACAGTTCCTTTACCGAGTTTCTGCTTTCCTATAAAGACATCTTCAAGCAGCCTGAACCGGATTCGGCTTCCGAGGCAGCCTGTAAGGTTTTCGTCGATGACGGCTTTTACAAAGCTGGTTTCCTTGTCCCGGAATATGGAGTTGAAACCGTTATGGATATTAGATTTGGCCACATAGTAGGTCGAGTTCAGAAAAGCATCCATCTTCTGCTTGTTCCTCTTCAAAAGTTCCTGTGCCTTCATTTCCTCCTGGTATTCCGGATTTCTGGTTTTTTCGAGAGAATCCATCACCAGCATCTGCTCGCGCATCATCTTCACGGGGTCGACACCAGGTTCGGTTGCATTTGTCTGAGCGACATCCTTATTTTGAGCGGCAGGCGACGTGCCGGAAGCCTCCTGGTTGAGCATCCGTATAATATCTTTTGAGCGTTCAAAGTCTTTCTGTTCTGCGCGGTCCGGGTGGTAATAGGATGCCTGTCCTGCGGGGGCATTCGCCGTCTGGAGTTTTCTTACCTCGTTCAGGGAATCGATATATCGCTTCTGGCGGTATTCCAGATTATCGGTATAGTTCTGAAGGCTGTCGTTTTCCTGCTGGAGGCCGTCAAGCATCGTTCTGCCGTCGCCTTTGGAGAATAATTTATCGTAGGCTTCATTTTTAGACAGAATGGAATCCTGGCTTTCACCCAGCGAGACCGACAGTTCTTTGCGAACCTCCTTCTTCTCACCGCTTCCGCCCATCAGCTTGCTGCCCTGAAATCCCAGAAAGAGGATGAAAGGCAGCGCGATCAGCGGCAGGATATATTTTTGCTGTCTGAGGTCAATCTTCTTAAAGTCCATTTTTTAATTTTTGATATTGTTGGTAGAGGTATTCTATACGGATACTGTCGGATTTCGTCAATGTCTCTTCACGGCTTTTCTGCTGATAAGCGGCGAGTTCCGAGACCACTTTTTCCATTTCCTTTTCGTTGTGTTCGAGTTTTGATTTCACCTTTTCACTTTTCGAATAAAACACCGGGATGCTTTCGCCGAGGCTCACTTTTGGCGGAAAAAAGCAGTACTGGAGTATTGAGAAGATCAGGGAGAGAATCATCACGGCTACCGCGCCGGCGAACACTTTTTTAGGTTTCGCGAAAACTTTTGTCTTCAGGTTTTCTGCCTTGTTAAGTAAAAGGTCTTTCATCAGTAGGAAAATTTAGGCTGGTTGGAAATTTCGGAGTTGTCAAGGATACGCCAGTCCTTCAGCAATACGCCGTGTGGATTGTTTGGGGTGCGGGTGATGTCCTCGAAATGTCCCTCGGTAATCAGTTTGCGCACGATAAGGGCGGTTTTCCTGTTGATCATCTGCCTGCCGTAGAACATAAACCTGCGTTTTTCGGCATCCACCTTTACGGAGTCGGTTTTTACCGTGACCATCGCGTTAGACGAAATCAACTGGTTGTAGAAGCCTTTTTCCCGAAGGTTGGTGTACTCCTTTTTTCCCGTGTCGTCTATGAGGTAGAGCGCCTTTCCGATATTGTCCTTGATGTATTCGTCGTCCGGGGCGAGGGTAAAAAACAACCTGTGGAAAAGTTCGACCTGTGACCGGTATTCCACGGGGCGGTTCAGCAGTTCATCCGTCTGTTTTACCAGTACCGGAACACCGTTATCCAGCACATAAAGCGACTTTCTGGACTCCTTTATAAGCTGGTAGGCGAACCCGAACCCTGCCAAAACCATCAGCAGAGCGACTGCAAGCGAGGCCAGGGAAACCGTTTTATTGATTTTGATTTTTTGTTCAATGTTTTTGATAAGCATAACTTTAATTTTTTAGTTTATCTCAGGGCTTTAATAGATTTTCCCATTTCACCTGCGGATTTTGCCGCATTCATCGCGATACTTTTTCCTCCCGTCGCAATGGCTGCGCCCGCAGCTTTTCCGGTCGACATAACTTTCCCGGCGGCACTCTTGCCTTTGGTCATGATTCCGGCACCGCCAGCTGAGACGATTGAATCTGCAATAGTGGGCGTCATGAGTACGCCGATGCCGGTGACGATGTAGGCCACGCAGGGAAACAGGACGGTGTGGATCATCCCGTTGTTGGAAATATAGGCGGCAAGCATATTCAGGTCGGTCACCGTACCGTTGTTCAGAAGCAGGTCATATCTTTCGATTTCCAGCTGGTAGCCGGAGATAATCAGCTGCTGCCCGATATTGATAATCGTGTAGGAAACAAAGGTGTAAAGGTTGATATTGATGAATTTTGTCACCCAGTTCTGAAACGAGTGGTCGAATCCCGGAATAAGGGACAGACCGACGGCGACAGGTCCAAGAACAATAAGCACATAGCTCCAGATTTTCTGAATGAAGAAGATGAAGTAGGTACAGACCCTCAGGATGGTGAGGGAAACGGCCTCCAGCACTTCGGCTATGAGTTTCTGCATTCGGAAATCCATCCGTATCATCCATTCCTGCACCGGCTGGAAGAGTTGGCTCATGCCTTCGACAATACGGTCGCCAAACCCTTTATCCTCGTTGATTTCCAGTTCTTTCTGTTTGGCTTCTTCCTCGGCTTTTTGCTTGATAAGAAATTCGAGGAGCTGGGTTTGTTTTTCAAATCTTTTGACTCGGATATCGTTGGCCTGCCTTTCAATCGAAAGAAAGATATCCTTGGACGGAGATGCGAGCTTTTGTAACGGATACTGGATCATCTGGTAAAAACTTACCCAGTGCAGCAGTATCATCCCGATAATAATGGGCTTAATCATCGGTGTCACTTCCCATGGTCTCGCACCTTCCTGCATCTGGAATCCGAGATATCCGAGATACATCAGGGCCCCGATGCCTCCGATGGTTCTTCCAAGCATACTTGCTGCGATCGCATTGCTCTGGATATCGGTGTCGAGCTGCGTGAAGACCTCCATATACCAGCGCTCGAAGGCGCCGTCGCCTTTGAGGAACTGCAGAAGGCTGTTGACACTTGTGCCGGTCTGTGCCCAGCCGAGTACCGGCAGTAAAACCGCGGTAAGGCAGAGTGCAAATAATAAAATTCGGTTCTTCATATTTAAAATTGGTGTTTGTAATGGTTCATGACCTCTTCGGCAATTTCCCTGTCGGTCTTAAAGTTCTTCCCGCTGAAAAGGCTGGCGGTATTCTTCAGTTTTTGCAGGAGTTTAAAATAATCGAGATAGAGTCCGCCTTTAATCTCGTAGCTTCGGATTTCTGAACTCAGCTTCCTCCATCCAATAAGTGTCTCGTGATACATTAAAAATCGCTTTCCGCGGGGCATATCCACCGTTCTGGAGATTTTATATTTGTCCTTTAGCAAATCCAGCCTTTCCTTCAGAATGGCGATGCCTCCAGTTGCCAAAAGTGTGTTGTAGGTTTCTTCCTTTTCGAATCCCCATTCCTGCGCGTTGCCCGGCTCGTCGGGAAATTCGTGCAAAGGTTTTAGCATCCGTTTGTAGTATAGCAGCCATAACGGGTCTGCGCTCACGGTAGCCGATGTCCAGTGTGCAAAATCCTGCACGCCGCGCTTGTGGATGGTATCGGCATCTTTTTTAATTTTCTCGGCTTCCTGTTTTTGAAGTTGCACCATGGCGTAGCGCTGGGTTTCCTGCCCGTTGGCTTTCAGCGGGCGAATATCCTCACCGTTTTTATAGTCGCGGTTTCTCTGGGGCGCCCACATCCCCCAGACGGTGGCATAGGCGAAGTTGGTCTGTATGCCCAGAAAGTATTTTGGATAAGGCCGCCAGTCGCCCCAGCGCTGGAACACCATTCTTTTTTCCTGCGCCACGATGGAGGGGTCGTAAAGCCTTTTGTAGGTAAACTGACCAAAAGTGTGAATAGAAAAAAGGACTGATGCCGAAAGGCAGAATCTCAGGGTTGTCATTTTCATAATCAGAAGATATTTTTGTACTTGGTGACGATATCCTGGACCAGTAACCTGTCGAGGCTGACATAGTCCTGCAATACCGGGATCTGTTCGAGATAGGGTCGGTTTTTTGCTGTTTTCAGCATGATGGTGATGTAGAGAATCCAGCCGTCAATCGCCCTTGCCCTGGCAAGCATTTTTTCAATGAGAAGATCGCGGTCATAGGAGTTCATCAGGAAATCCTTGTTCTCGTTCAGGATGTCCGAAACCATTTCCTGCTTCAGAAGAGCAGATTCCTGAATAATCTGGATATAATACTTCGTCAGAAGTATGGCGTATTCAGGACGCGCGGCTGTCAGTTTGAGCATTTCCTGCGAGTGTTTTACGATACTCTCACAGTAACCGTAAAAATACAAGAGCTGTTTGCCGTTCCGGATAGCTGAATTGATATTTGCAAGATTCTGGTAGATGAATTCGTGAATGGCCACCACCTGCGTCATCTTTTTGTTCGCATCCTCATAAAGTTCCTTCTGTTTCTCGTAAGATTTACGAAACGCCTCATTGCTGGCGAGCCTCACGCCCTGATTGGCCGTGATCTGCACCAGAAGCCGGTCATTGATTCCAATTCCGTACGACTGGCCTTTCAGTACTGCGACAGACAAACAAAAGACGGCTGGAAGTAATAAATTTTTCATTTTTTAAAAAGATTTGATGCCGCCCATAATATCCCGGACCACCTGCCGGTCGCGGTTTACATAATATTGGAGCAGTGCTTTTTTATATTCAATTTTTCGGCGCAGTTCCCTGATGAGGAAAAGTGTGTAGTAGGACTGGCTTTCCAGGTTCTTTACTTCATCGAGGGCATAGTCGAGGAGAATTTTGCGTTCTGCCTTTTCCATCTGGTTTATGGCGCCGTAGGAAACCACGATGCCGGTCAGAAAACGGACTGTCATCTGCAGGTCGTCCACAAATTTGACCTGACCGGGCAGGGCGACTACCAGGGCATAGGGCGCGGTTTTCAATTCTGCAATGATCTGGTCCTCATTTTTCTTAATCTTTGCGGCCTCCTGGGAAATGGCATATCCCGTGGGAAGTGCCTGCAGGGCAAAATCCACAAAACGCAGCCTGTCCTGAATTTTCACCGTGGCTCCCCGGAATTTGTTCCATTGTTTGCGGTTTTGGTTCTCGGTAGCCAGGTTCAGCGTCTCCCTGTTTTTCATTTCCTTCTGCCTTCCGTTTTCCTCCATGGAATGACGGATTTCCAGGTTCATCATCGGGAATGACACATACTCGGTCTCCCATGAGGACGAGGATCCGCCACTGCTCGAAGTGAGGAGCAGATAACTGGTGGTGAGAATTGCGAAAAACGAAATCCGGGATTTCATCAGAAATTATGCTTGTATTTAACCATAATATTTTCCACGATGGTCTTGTCGGTATTGATGTAGCCCTGAAAAGGATTGATGGCCTTCAGGAATCCGAGTCTTTTGGCGCGTTCGATATTCATCATGATTGTCAGCAGCCATATCTTTAATTTTTTGACCTTTTCAGAGATACTGAACAGCAACCGGTACCTGTCCCCCGACGTCGCAAGGTTGAGATCGCCCGATTTCAGCAGTTCGGTAACATCTGTCGTCATCTCCAATACACTCTCATAGGTCTCCTTTGTGGCCTTTACACCGAAAACTGCATATTCTGGCGCATCTTTGACCAGTGTTGAAATCTGCGAGGCGTATGTCCCGCAATCCTTGATGTCGGCATAGATTTCTTTTACCTGAATACCGTTTTGCAGCGTTCCGGAAACCTCGCGCAGTCCTTTGAGAATCTTATTCTGGATTTCGTTAGCCGCGGCCATCTGGGTTCCCACCCAGGTCTGTGCCTCCTGGAGTTTGTTGTGTTGCTCGTTGGTTTTTTCCTGCTGGGTTTTCAGGTTTTCGGAATAAATTACCATCGCTGCCGTCGTCAAGGGATCCACATAGGTATCCTGTGCCCGAAGCAATGGTGTCAGTAACAAAATTCCGAGGATGCTAAACTTTTTCATATTGCGGGGTATTTTTGTGGATTAGATCGTCGAGGGAGCACACCTGGTCATCCATTTCCTGCGAAATTATCTTGATAATGTTCTGACCAGGAAACTGCTGCCCCAGGCGGTGGTAATAATCAATAAGTCTGAAATGCAGTGGTTTTTTGTAAAGGTTGACAAGTGAGACCATGGTTCCCAGTTCCTCACCGAGCTCATGGAGGTCGCGGACAAATATTTGCAGTGCCCCGTCGTAGCTTCCGGCCTCCTTCACATAGTATTCGATGGCGGATTTTTCCGGCTTTTCAGTGGTGTATGTCAGATATTGCTCAAGGGAAACCTCGTTTCCGTAAACCTCGCCTTTCGAGCCGCGCTTCAGATAAAACTCCTTGAAGCGGCTGCGGCAATACTTGTTATTGAGGTTGTTGATCGTGAAAATCTTGTTCTGTTCCACCTTGTTCAGTGATAGCAGCGAAGCAATACGGTCGAAGTTGTCCTTAAACTTGGTCTGGTCCAGCAGGATGAAGGTGTCCGAGTTGTTGATAATGGAGTCTTTAACCACGGCATTGCCGATAATGTCGTCCAGCTCCTGGGTTACCACGACAGCCTCGCCCCAGAATTTGCGCACCGTCTTATACAGGTAAAGGATGTAGCCACCCATGAGTTTTGATGCGATGGCTTTCCATGCCTCCTCGATAATCAGGGCTTTACGGCGGTCCTTTCTTAAACGCATCTTCTGAATAAACGTGTCCATGATAATCAGCGTTACAATCGGGAAGAGCTTAGGATTGTCTTTCACATTGTCAATCTCGAAAACGATAAACGGCTCGTCAAACAAGGTGTTGTCGGCACTTTCGTTGAGCGTCGTGCCGTAGCGCCCGCCTTTGTAGAAGTCCTTCAAAACAAACAGGAATGTTCTCATATTGAATTCCCCCTCGCTGATTTTATGCTTCTTATGGTTCAAAAAGACCGGAAGGAATTTTTCACAGTAATCGTAAAAACCGTTAAAGGACAGATCCCTGACCAGTAGTTTTTCTTCCAGTTCCTCAATTTTTTTAATCAGTGCCTTTCTGTAGGCCTCGTTCCATTCGCCGGCGTTTTCAGGTCTTTTGACCAGGCTTCTTGTGGCGGCGACAATCAGCTGTGTTTCATTGTAAACCTTCCTCCTGTTGTCATCGGTAAGCGTCTCGTAGGCTTCAAATACCCGGTAGAATGTCTCGCTGTCGTAATCGGGATTTCCGATGTTGGCATCGGGATGATACTGCCTGATGAGTTTCCTTCCGGTTTCCCGGATTTCGTCACCCGGAGCATCGAAAGCAAGCCCGAGGATGTCGTAATAATTCTGGGCGGCGCTAAATTCCTTTTCAAATTCTGCCTCGATGTCGGCATCGTCGATATTGTATTTTCTCAGATACTGCATCAGCTCATCGGAATCCTTGTGTTTAAACCAGTCGATTCCGGCATAAAAATACTGGTGGTAGTAGGCCATCAGCACATTGTCCAGTATGGATTTCTGTGTGTTGCTCATCGTAGCGTCCGCTCCCTGCCAGATCAGAAAAATAAGGTTGGCCAGGAATTCAATTTTCTCAATATTGAACTCCTCCCTGTTCATCAGGAACGGGTTCATCGTGATAGGCTTTTCCTCGGTATACTGGATGTATCTTCCGCCCTTATATTTGCAGGTTCCGGAATAGGAATCGCCGGTGTCCACGATGATGACATCGTAGTTGTAAGCTAAATACTGCTCAACGATGTTGTTCATCAGGAATGATTTGCCGCTGCCCGAGGGTCCGAGGACGAACTTGTTCCGGTTATTGATGCGCCCGGTCTTCATCGGCAGATCCGCGGGGTCGACCTTTAAAGGAACGCCCTGCCTGTCGGTAAACCTGAGATAGAAATTAGACTGCTCGTTCACGGGGTAGCTTTCTTTAAAAAAAAAACATAACGCAGCCTCACTCGTCGTAGTGAACAGATCATACGGTTTCAACTCCGTAGAATTGCCCGGTATGCAGCATCTGAACAGTTCCATCTGGTTGTAGGCATTTTTTGAAATGCTGATTCCTTTCGAGAAGAGCTTGCTTTCAATCATGGACTGGGTTTCTTCCAACCTGTCAACAGATTCCGTGGAATAGGCGATGGAAAAATGGGCGTCAACGATCAATTGTCCGTCGACGGTGACATTGTGCAGCAGTTCATCAATTTCAGCGGCGACAATGGCGTTGGAAGGCGCACTGTTGGCCACACCCTCGTGTTTCTTCTTTTTCTTTTCGAGGTCGCGCTGTCTCTGTGTTTGCGGCGGAATGAAAATCACCTGGTTGTAGATGATGGTGTTGTACTCTTCGAGCTCGTTGATGAATGAAAAATTATCTACGGCGGTTTCCGCCGAAGCGCTGTTGCCGCCCAGGAGTGAGAAAGGCTCAATCTCCGATGGCAGTTCAATCTTTTCGACATCCACATAGGAAATCGTTTTCACAAACTGTTTCCCGATGCGCAGAAACTCCGAGGTGGAGGTGATATTGTCGAAGACCGGAAGTTTAGTAAAGTCCATTGCGAAAGTTCCGTCGACATAATGGCGGAAGTCCTTTTCGGTCAGAAATTGAGGCTGCAGCTGAAATTGAGAAAGAAGCATATGGATTTTCTGGCACCTGTCTCTCAAATCCTTGTAGCGTTTTTCAGAAAAATTATAGACTGCCTTTTTCTTGCCGTGCTCCACGATATCCGTGAAGAAAAGCAGAGTATCTATGGTCTTGTAAATCCTGCCGTCGAAATGCTCAGAGTATTTTTGCTGAAGGAAAAGTTTTGACGGTTCCGCGACATAGATGCGTTTGGCAAAAAGGTCGATTTTCTGGAAAACATGGTTCTCGCCAAGTATTGAAACCACCTGGTTCAGAACGCTATGGTACTGCAGGTAGAGATCGGGGTCGGCGGAATACTGTTCCACCATGTTTTTGATGCGGATACCGATGACGGGGTTCCCGTACTGGCCTACCATCACATCAAAGTTCCATCCGTGCTCCTTGCCCGAATCAAATCCAATAAATGGAATATCCAGTTCTGATTTCTTCTTTTTGCTCATGATGATTTAAACCTTTTGGGAAAGATGTGGAGTTCGTTGTTGTTTTTTGTTTTGTTGTAAAGCCCTTTTCTGTCCTGCATCCGGAAAGTCATCCAGATACCGATGCCTGCCAGCGCAAAGCCTATAAGGGTTCCGAAAATGCCGAGGAAGTAAGAAAATGCCGCCGCGGCAAGAAGTCCGCCCACGGCCATTCCCATGGCGTAATAGATGTATTTGTCTTTTAGTCCGAAAAAGACAAGGGGTTTTTTAAGCCCCTTGTAAAGAAAAAAGCCCATTACATGCCGAAGAATGCACCTACAAACTGAGGAACGATAACGAGGAACAGACAGGCACCCGCCCAGCCAACGATCTCCTTGTTGATGTCCTGGTCTCCGTTCGTCCATTTGTTGTAGATTCTTACACCACCGATCAGGCCGACCACGGCGCCAATCGCCTGGATAATCAGTTTGATGGGTTCCCAGTAGGAACGGATCGAGGTGTTGGCTCCTGCGAGGGCCCCCGCACCGCCGGCCTGGGCAAGCGCCGGTGCTACAGCCATAAACAAAAGGGCTGCGGTGAGAATTTTGCCGAAGAGTTTACGGCGGCTGAGATTTTTTTTCATCGTTTGTGTTTTAAATTGTTAGGTTAATAAAATAGGTTTATGATAGAGTTTGTGTTTAGAAGGCTAAAACAGGGCTGATTTATAATTTCTGACTCCGTTATGGTTCACTACCAGAAATGATGTTTCGGCGAGGTTTACCATCTCACGGAATTTTTCAGTATTCTCTTTTTGGAGTTCGTCACTCGTTTTTTTGGTCACCGTTGGCGCAGGTTCTACCGATGGGATATCGGAAGTTGGTTCATCTGCATCGTTGTGGCCAGGATTGTTATTGCCGTTTTCGATATCTTCAAGTGCCACCTCGAATTCAAACCTTCTGCGGAGTTCCTCGATATCGGGGTCGATGTTTGGCGCCTGCGGTTCTTCGGCTATGATGTTGGGCGTAAAAGACGCCGGTGTGTTCAGATTTTCAGCATCCTCGATTCCTACGGTGGCAATTTCCGGCCGCTCCTTCGAAGCTATATCGGCAATGGCGAATACTTCCTCGTCATCAGGTTTCACGGCATTCTGCTTCTTCAGGAACAAGTCGTAGATGATATTGCCGCCGTAATACAGGATATAGAGTGCGAGAACGACAATTGTAAATTTTCCCATGGTTTGATCAGTCTTTTTTATTTGTGTTTAAGGAGTGCAGTTTTTCACCCGTTTTTTCTTCAATATGTATCAGCATTTCCTCGAAGACAGGCTTGACCATTTTGCGGAGGTTGCTGTCGATGCCCCGCGTGTCAATTTTGTGCAGGGCGTTCCGTTTCAGAAATCCATTGTTCAGGATCCGCCCGAACCTCCCGATTTCTTTGTCCATGAATTCCTTGTTAGGATAATTATAGCCCTGCTCGTGGCGTGACATAACAAATATTTTGTGTGCCTCGCTTTCGAGCAGGCCAAGGAAGTTGATAAACACTATCGTGGATTTTACCGACACATCGGAATATTCGAAAGGAATGACGATGAAGTCGCTGTACTGCAGGATGTCCGTGTACCGCATATCAAGTGTTCCCGCGAGGTCAAAAATGTGGATGCACGCATCGTTACGAAACCTCACCATCGTGTCAAAATCTGCGAACGGCATATCCTTGTGTGCAGGTATTTCCACCTCGTATAAAATTGGCTTTTCCAGCATCTGGTCCTCCACCCATTTTGTGTGGATAGATTTCTGAAAATCAAAATCGTGAACCCGCACCGGATTTCCCGCTAGCGCAAGATAGTTGGCGAAGGCAATGGCGAGGGTTGTCTTACCGGCACCGCCCTTCTGTGTGGCAAAGGTTATGATCATATCTTTCTTTTTTTTCTTTTTCTTTTCAGTTCGTCTTCCGCGGGATCTTTCGCCGTGTAGGAAGATTCCAGGAGTTCGCCCAGTAACTTGTTCACTTGGGAACTTTCATTCCTGGTTGCGTCAGTCGCACCAGCGTTCCTGTTTTGTCCGGGATAAAATATCTGCTCAAAATTGTTCTGACCAATCAGGGATATGACACTTTCGATTTGATGGCTTCGATGGTTCAGCGCATAGAAACTGCCGTTTTCGCCCCTCAGGATCTGGACATGGTCGCCCTTTCCGGTTTTGAGATAATGAAGAACTTCATCCCTGAAATTTTTGTGGATTTCTCTGTCGCGTTTGGAGGCATTTTTAAAAACCATAAAATCTTTCAGAGGGCTTACGCTTTCAGAAAGCGCCTTTATCAGTATTTCTCTCTCCGTCTCGTTCCGTACATTAAAATCCTTGAGCCGTTCAAACAGCCTTTTATCAATGGTGTCGGAGGTAAATTCGAAGATTTCGTTCATCCTGAATATCTCGCTGCCCTTGTACACCGCCTCGTTTTTATGGTCGATGACGGTGCATCCGAACGGCTGTTGGTCATCCCTGCAGTGGAATACGATGTCGATTCCGAACATCTCCCGCAGTTTCTTCTGCAGTTCGCTTTCCCATTCAATCTTTGGCTTTCCATCTGAATTTTTCTCAAAAAGTCCCTCCGACTTGCGGCCGTCTTCCACTCTGAAAACCTTCGGTGACGCAAGAGATGCATATTTTGAGATAATGGCCTTGATCTGTTTCTTTCTTGCTGCCAAATTCGGAGCATCAAACCGCGGCTCATTGTTCCGCAACGACCTTTGCAGGACGCCGTTTTTCAGAATTGAAAAACCTTCACCGTTTTTTGCCGGCACCAGTTTAAAACCGCTTCTTTCCAGCAAAGTTTCCAACTGCTTTAGGGAGGATAGCCGGTAGGACATCAAGGTTTCAAGTTTTTCATCCTGGCTGATTCCGAACAGTCGCTCCTTTGCAGCAGCGAGGACCTTCTGGGCCTTGAGCTTTTCAAACGAATCGTTGATTTTCCTGCTGGTTTTTTTATCCACTCTAGTCGTAACGATGTGGACGTGGTTGTTCTCGGTATCGTTGTGAAAGACCACGATGTATGGTTGTTCGCCATATCCAAGTCCGTCCATTACCAGTTCGGCAGTTCTGGTCAGTTCTTCCTTGCTGAATTCCTGAAACTTGCAGGATATCGTGGCGTGGAACTGCGGTTTCTTTACCTTATGGCTTTGGGAAACTGTTTTCAGGTAGTTTCTGACTTCCGCGGGACTGCTTTCGGCATTCAGAAACGACGGAAAGTTCTTCATCACCTTCAGTTCGCCTTTTCCTTTCTCGATTTTCTTGTCGTTGTATTCCACTCCGTGAAATTCGCGGCTTGCCGAACCCAAAATCCTAATGATCATCTGCCAGTCTTTTGTATATCCCCAGAAAGATTTCGTTTTGCTCGGCCTTCAGTACTTCCAGCTTTTGAAGGTGGTTGTTGAAGGTTTTCAGTTCGGCTTCCGAGATTGATTTCTGTATGTTCGCATATTTGGCGACCTGGTTGATGTTGTTCCCGATTTTCGCAAATAAATTATCCTGTTTTTCAATGAACACTGTTACCGCCCTCCTCTCATCCGCGAGCAACCGGTGCTCCACGGAATCAATGATGAGATCGGTAAGGCTCAGGTTTCGTGCTTTGCACAGATTTTTCCAAGCCGTCTTCTTCTCTTTCTGCAACCTGATGAAAATTCTCGTCTCCTTGGATTCGCTCATTTTGCAGTGTGGAAGATTTCTTATTTTCTTCCGGGACAAAGTTGGGGCAACAGGAAAAATTTAGAACTACTTTTGAATTGGCGTAGACTGTAAACAGAAGATATAGACTATAAATGCACAAAATTTTGCGGCAGGTAAAACAGAATAGACTGTAATGGACATTTGGGGTGGAGGTTCCTGAAATTTCATTTCAAAAAGAACAAAAAATGAGTTCCGAATTTTTTGCCCCTTTCGCAGAAAGGCAAGAGGGTCTTTGTGCGCCAATTTGAAAAATTGTGCGAACAAAGACACATCTTGCGAATTTTTATCAACAGCAAAAAATGTTTACAATAAGCGTGTGCAAATCCTTCAGACAGGATTAATTTTAGTTATGTGAGGAAAATATGTTGCTGAAAAAGAAATCAGCGGTCTAGGTTGTACTCCATTTGAGCAGGTAGTTGTATCTCGTTTGAGCAGGTGGTTGGATCTCATTTGAGCAGGTAGGTATATCTCATTTGCGCAGGTAGGTGCGTCTCATTTGAGCAGGTAGGTGTATCCCGATTGAGCAGGTAGATGTATTTCGTTTGAGCAGGCGGTTTATATCGTATTTGAGCAATTAATAATTTGTGGTTTTTGTTTTATATAAAATTTCTACAATTTCAGTAAGGCAACCTAAACAAGATTTTTGATAATTATAAAGTAGTAAAAACTAAAAACAACACAACTGGAAAAACTAAAAACAACACAACAATAAAAACTAATTATTATATTTGTAGTAATTATTGTGATATGGCCACTCCCTCTGAAAAACTTGCAGCCTCTCTTGAAATCATAAAAGTTCTTCAAGACCAAAAAAAGACAGCGATTAAGTCTAACGAAATTAGTAGAACCCATAGAGAAAGGCTAATAAAAGCAGGGTTTCTCCAGGAAGTAATAAAAGGTTGGTATATACCTAGCAGACCGGACGAGACGCAGGGTGAAAGCACGGTATGGTTTACTTCCTACTGGGACTTCTGTGCTGAATATTTAACTGAAAGATTCGGGGAGGGCTGGAGTCTTTCGCCTGAGCAGTCGATTCAGCTTCATACTGGAAATTATACCGTTCCTTTACAACTTCTGGTTAGGGCAAAAACTGCAAAAAATGGAGTAACGACCCTGCTTCATAATACTTCCATCATGGAAATAAGAGCCAGTCTGCCAGAAGCAAAAAATACAGTAATAGACCATCATGGTTTAAGGCTTTTTAGTCTGGCTGCGGCAATAATATATAGTTTTGAAGATATTTTTCAAAGAAAACCGCTCGATATTAGAACCGCGCTATCTACTTTTAGTGACGCATCACCAATTTTAGAAATTTTGTTAGAGAATGGTCGCTCAACTGTTGCAGGAAGGATTGCGGGGGCATTCCGGAATGTCGGAAAGGGTCGTATTGCCGACGAAATTATAGAAAGTATGAAGTCGGTCGGATATGATGTCCGTGAACAGGATCCTTTTCTAAGTCCCAGCCCTATAACATTCACTTCTCGGGAAATCTCACCATATGTATCCAGAATAAGGCTGATGTGGGAAACAATGAGGGAAAATATAATCAACATTTTTCCGCCAGCTCCCGGCCTGCCGGCTAATAAGAAAGAATATTTAGAGAAATTGTCAGAAAATTATACCAAGGATGCCTACAATTCCCTATCAATTGAAGGTTATAGGGTCAGTGAAGAGCTGATAAATAGCGTGCGTGAAGGAAACTGGCAACCAGAAGCGAACGAACAAGACAAACAGCAAAGAGATGCGATGGCCGCCAAAGGTTACTGGCAGGCTTACCAGGCTGTTTTAAAAAGTATTGAAAAAGTTTTGGATGGCGAAAATGCAGGAAGAATTGCGGACGAGGATCATGCTGTATGGTATCGCGAAATGTTTGCCCCCAGCGTAACAGCAGGTATTTTAAAACCCTCTGACCTGTCAGGCTATCGCAATCATCCAGTTTATATTCGTCGTTCCCAGCATGTTCCTCCTAGTTTTGAATCAGTCAGGGATTTAATGCCTGCTTTTTTCGAGCTGCTTACCAATGAAGAAAACGCTGCCGTAAGGGTTGTGCTTGGGCATTTTATTTTTGCCTATATCCACCCGTATATTGATGGGAATGGGCGTATCAGCAGATTTTTGATGAACACGATGATGGCATCAGGAGGATATCCGTGGATTGTGGTGCCATTAGAAAGAAGAGAAGAATACATGAATACGCTCGAAATTGCCAGTACATCGCAGGATATTGAACCTTTTGCTAAATTCTTAGCGAGTTTAATAGGTCTAAAATAATAAATATTAGGTATGAGTGTAATAGCCACTACTTGATTTGACAATTTGGGATTAAAAATAGCCGTCAGTTACCCTCAAAAATCTTTAGTTCCAAAAGTAAGGATTTTTTGGATTTTCAACGAGAGTTTCCAAAAGCTTTTCTCTCGCCATCGGCTTGCTGTCTAGGAAGGCCTGCATCGGGGTTTTACTGTTTACCATAGCAGTGTTTTCCCGTATGCGTCCTCTCGTTGTTGTTCTAGTCCAGCCAGCTGTCGAGGTCTAGCTGTAATTCTTCAATACTTCGATATATCTTTTTTCTGAAAGCAACGGCATAAAACTCCTGCTGTATAGTCCGGTGGAACCTTTCACAAATGCCGTTGGTCTGCGGGCTCTTAGCCTTTGTCCTGGTATGGTCGATGTCCTCGATGGCCAGATAAAGCTGGTACTCGTGTTGGTCCCTCGTTCCACAATATTCAGTTCCCCGGTCTGTCAAGACCCTCAGCAGGCGAAGTTCCTGCTGTTCAAAGAAGGGAACGACCTGGTCGTTGAGCATGTCTGCCGCGACAAGTGCATTCTTCCTGTCATAAAGCTTGGCGAATGCAACCTTGGAATAGGTGTCTATGAAGGTCTGCTGGAGATGTGCCCGACGCCCTTGATGTTGCCCACATAGTAGGTATCCTGCGCCCCCAGGTATCCGGGGTGGTGCGTCTCGATCTCGCCGTGTGCCTTCTTCTCTTCCTTTGCCTTCTCTAAGGCCGATAACTGCGATTCCGTCAAGACGATCCCTTCCTGCGCCGACTTGGCCTCCAGCGTCTTCAGCCTAAGTTTGAAAGTCTGCAGGTCGTGCCTGAGCAAATGCTCCTCATGCCTCCCGGGGAGATGGAGAATCCTTTCTTCCTGAGCTCGTTGCTCACCCTGAGCTGCCCCAGGGCGGGGTTTTCAACGGCCATTTCCACCACCGCCTTCTCGACGGCCTCGTCTACCCGGTTCTTGATTGACCCTGCATGCCTTGGAGACGTTGCCTAAATGTTGCGCTAATTCTAATACGCCTACCTTGTTCCTAATGATTTTCTGTTGTGTTGTCATTATACTTAATCCTGTTTTAAAGTTAATATTTTTATCTTAACTGTCAGATTAAGTTTTGACTAATTCATCTAAACATGAGTAGCATTCGTTTTTTTATCTTTTTATTTGCATATTAACTTAGGATGCAACTTTTGACCGATTATAAATAATTGTTCATTAAAATCATCTTTAGGGCTATTTCAAGTTATATAATCTCAAACTATGCGGAATTGCAGGTACACCAACTCTTCCGATATATGCCAAATATCTTTGCCGTAACTGATAAATATAAGGAGAATTAAGTTTGTATCCCGATCTTTTTCCTTCAAAATCAGCTTTAATCTTAACTATAAAAGCAGTTTCAAAATCAATTAATGCTGAGTCATTGCGCATATTTAGCTCAAAAGGAAAAGATGGTAGAATATGATGACTCATAATACCGTTGTTAAACTCTTTAGTTAAATCTCTCAATTTACCTTCTTTATCTTTTACCTGTTCAAAATCTACCTTTTTGTATTTTTTCTTATTCTCCAGAAAATCATTAAACTGTTTTCTATTAAATATGAGAAACTCTAATGCTTTTTCCTTTTTAGCATTTACGTCACATTCAGGAGTAAAAAGGATTGCATATTCTTCCTCACTAAACTTAAAAATATCTCCTGTCATTAACGGTGCATCATCTTTTAATTTGGTGTAGTATATTCTATTATACAACTTTGCTAAAGACTCTTCTTTATCTCCAACTT
Source organism: Chryseobacterium sp. (assembly GCA_018260475.1). Lineage (GTDB taxonomy): Bacteria > Bacteroidota > Bacteroidia > Flavobacteriales > Weeksellaceae > JAGLBA01. The sequence continues at coordinate 142,462 of JAGLBA010000005.1, forward strand.
CAATGACTACTTCGGCAGCGTCTGCGTCAATAGCATTCAAAAGGGGTTTATTTTGAATTATAGATTCATTTAAAAGATGATGAAATACACTAATCACTTCAGTATTAGGTTCTGTTCCATCGTTTTGAGCAGTAGTATAGATTTCCTTTAACCAATTTGGGTCTGCGTGTTCTAATTCTGAAAAAATTTCTTGTGAAGATTTATTTATAGCCTGACTCCAAATAAAAGGAACATTTAAATGTTTATTATCTGTATCAAATTGATTAATCCCGGCAATTATTTTATCATATTCGATATTAGCTTCATTACCTGCGTTTTTTGTTTCAAAAAAGATTTTTCCAGGATACAAGGTTTGTAACTCATCTTTTATCTCTTGGCTTATATTTGCCTGAGAATAAACATAGACGAGAGAATATACTTTATTTGATTTTAGAAACTCTAATGGAGTTTCATCAGAAATAACCAAGCCATCCTCTTCATCACCTTCTATATTTCTCTCAAAATTCCAATCAAGAATTAAAGCTTTGTAAGTAGATATTGACGTAACAGTTTTTTCTAAGTTATTTAAATTGTTGATGGGGAGAATGGAAAAATTTCCTTCGTTATTAAATTTATGAAATAAAGCATTTTCAATCCTTCCTGCTTCGAAAATATGATCGTCTGCAAATAGTATAACTCCTTCCATACTACAATTCCTGATTAAATTTGATGATAAAATTGGCTCCTGGTAAGAGTTTGTCTTTCTCTTGTTCAAGCACAAATATTTCCCCATTAATCCGGAGAAGAATTTCTTTAACGATGTATAATCCCAACCCACGTCCATCTGATTTTAAAGAGAAAAATTCATCAAAAACAAAAGGAGCCACATCTTCTCTAATACCAAAGCCACTATCTGCTATAATTAATGTGTTTTCTTTTGTGTTTAACTTTAATATTATTTCTTTCTCTTTCGTTTCATTTCTGTTGACCCAATAAATGGCATTATCTAAAAGGTTTATAAGAATTTGAAGTACAAGACCTGTGTTGGTCTTTACTTTAATATCATTATCCTTAATAACCCTTACATTGATTTTTCCATTTATATCTCGTCTAAAATATTTCAGAACTTTTTCTATACTCTCATAAATACTAATATCTTGAATGGCTTTGCGTTGATTTTTAAACAGAGGTTGAATGACCTGCATTTCATCATAGACGAAATTTAGATTTTCATCCAATTCACTTAATAAATCCATTAGTTCCTCATTACGATAATTAGACTTTTGAGTCTTTACTTTAAAGTCCTTAATATTTCCCCGCATTTTGGATAATATGGTCAAAGCATCATGAGAGGCTTTTTCTACAGCCATTCCTAAACCTGCCAAGTCTTCCACAGTGAGCATTCGTTCTTTGATAAGGTTATTATGATTCTCTACAGTCTTAAGAAAGCTATTTGCCTTTTCTAAAACTTCCCTGTCATTGATTTTCTCAAGGCTATACTTCAGACTATTAAAAGATTTTGATACCACATCATTAGATTCCCTGTATGTTTTCTTTTTGATCTCTAATTTTTGCTTATCAATTTTACTTTCAATGTTTAATATTTCCGTCACAGCAGTAACTAGATTTTGAAAATCATCTAAAGCACCATCCACATTCATAATGCCTTGACGATTAGAAGCATCTTTTAGTTTTGGATTATCTTTTTGACTTATATATACAAATCCTGTCAGATCATTATAACTAATAAATTGACCTGCTCTTACAGTTGATCGTAATTTATCCAAATTCAACCAATCTATACCTTTTTCACCATAAGGATACACTCTAACACCATCTCTTAGTACGAAAACAAAATTGTCCTTTACAAAAGATTTAATAGCAGGAGTAATAAGTAATTTATCAGGTTTATTTAAATCAAATGCATAAAATGAAAACTTAAATTCACCACAAGAAAGCTCTTTACTATTCTTAAACCCTTTTTTAATTGCATACAAATCATACCCATTCTTATCAAGTTGTTCTATATCAAATAAATTTATAGTTTTTTGAATAGCTCTTTGAGGAGCTTTTGATTCATATTCAAAAGATAAAATACCTTTCTCTGAAACCGTCCCAATCATCTTATATTGAGCTCTTTCAATGACATCTTTAAATGTTGTAGCATCTTCCGAGCAATAAATTTCATCATCTTTATAAATCTCAATATCAAAATCCTGCCTAAAATCAACACCTAACTTTTTAGCATTTTCGTCTACAGGAGGAATTAATCTTTGTATCGATTTATACAACTCTTCAAAATCAGATTCTTTCCAATGTTCTCTTAAATGAGATATTCTGACTAAAGTTCCCTTCTCTTTTTTAATTACTTCAGGAGTTGGGTTGTCATACCAAGTATTATCAACTTGTTCTAATAGCTTAAAATCAATATCTGTTGGTTGGTTAAATAAGTCAACTTTTTCTGGATTAAACTCGGTAAAATCCATTTCAAGCTTAACCTCATTATGACCTTTCGATTTGGTAAACAATTCAATTTTTTCTCCAAGTTTGTGAATAGCAAATCTCCCAATACCTTTTTCCCCTTGTATGATTCTGCCTTTGTTCGTCTCGTTTTGCTTACGAACCTTTTTCTCATATTTGCTCGGTGTTGCAGGTCTGAGCCAGACTTTTTCAATAATTTCCAAAGTCATTCCATCCCCATCATCTTCTATTTCAATATACGGTTGTTCATTTTCAGGTAAATACCCTAGGCCATAATTTTTTAAATTAAAGAAACGAACTTGAACATTTTCGGCATCAGCATCATAACTATTCTTGACCACCTCAATAACTGCTACTTTCTTATCAGTAATCAACTGATCACCAATAATATTCATAAGCCTTGCATAAGGCTTAAACGGTTGACTATATTTTTTTCTTTCTGACATAGTTTATCGTGAAAAGGCATTAATATAAATATCTCTAAACTCACTAGGAACATCAGTAGCAAAAGTTTGATTTAATGCATTTAATATTTTTTCAGGAGGTACTTGTAAACTCACGATATTGTCATGCGATATGCTAATGTAATTGGGAACAAGTCGTTCAAGACTTTGAACTAAAGATTTCAAGTCATCAATTGAATGCTTTTTTAATTCAGCATTACTCATTCTTAATGCACTTAAAAATGCAGGCTCTGTATCGGATTTAATAAGTATAAATGCTTCTTCTAATAATTCTTTAATCGGCCCTCGACTTACTTCTCTATTCTTAATTTCATTAATCCATGCTGTGGTTTCAATAACTGTATGACAATTTTCAAAAAAATTTCGAAGTTGTTTTAATCCAATTTGTTTTGGACTAGAGACCAATACAAGTACCATGAGGTCTTGGGCTCGTATAAGATTTATTTTATGTTTTTTAGCTTCTGTATTTACTGCTGAATTCGGATCATCTGCGCCTTCGTAATCAATAGCAACAACACAGGCGTAATTTGAATTATAATTATCTCTATGCCTGTCAACACCTGAGATATGAGCAGTAGTTGCTTTTATTTTATTTTTCAGAGTACTTTTAGCATCAAATGTTACCGAATAATTATCGGCAGAATTCAAAGGTCCTAAATAAGCAACAGCTTTTCCATCTGGTTTCCCAGGTCCTCCAATAGGAGTAGATTCATATCCAAGTGTATTAAAGGCTTGTGTTACTGATTTTTCTAATCCAGTAGAATCTCCTAAAGAAGCTTGTAATAATGAAGCTACAAAAGGAGCATTTGGCTTATCACTAAATGTCAACTCCCTTAATATTGCATCTCTTTTAAACATTATTTCTCTAACTTCATCTTGTTTAATACCACTGTCAAGCAAGAAGCATTCTGTCAGAATTTCAGTTAATGCAATCAATTGAAACGGTAAAGGAGATTTTACCTCGTCTAAGAAGTTAGCGAAAAAAGGATGCATCAGATTAATTTTTGCAAAACCTGTCAATAGTTCAAGTTTTGCAATTGGATCTTCAGGATTTAATGCCACCCATTCTACTTGTTGAATTATTCCTTTGTCGGTTGTTAAGTCAGATTCTAACTTTAGGATTAATTCCTTTTTTTCTTCTTCAGTTAAATTATTAGGTATTTCAGTTAGTACCAAATCACTTAATTCTCCGTCAAGAAATTTTTTGGCAGCAACAATTAATGGTCTTCTTGATAAACTTGCAGATGCATAAGCAATTTTATGAGAAGCTCTGTTCTTTTTTTCTTCATCCTCAACTGTAGAAAAATACCATTCCCTCACAGCATTGAATTTCCTTTTTATATATTCTCGTAAATCTTCTAATGCAGCAGATGATTTAATAGATTCTCTTGTTGAAGTAATATAATCGTCAAGTTCATCAGCATTTACCATGATTCTTACACGGTTAAAAACACCGTGAGAAAGTGCTTCCATTCCAATTAAAGGGTCATCTATATTCACCAAGCGCCCTCGAACCGTAAGAAAGATTCCGTTGCTTCTTCCTAAATCAGCGGATTTCCCAGTTAGCAAAGAGTCACGATATAAATCAATTTGTCCAGTAATATTTTTTAGGTTCGGCAAATGAACACAAGGTTTTTCTTTATATGTTCCTGTTTCATATTTGAATTTAGTAGCAACTTCATCATCCTTACCAAAAAGCCATGTTTTCCAAGGTTCAATATTCTCTTTGCTGGACTGTAATGCTGTACCATTGAAGAATAAATTAAAATTAGGGTTTAATGGTAAAGCACTACTTAGAACCCATTTTAATCTACCATCTTTTATTTCTGCGGATTTAGATTTAAGATCTGATAATATTGCAAATGTCCATGTATCCTCACATTCATCTCCCCATAATTTGAATGTAATTAAATCCTGATTTCCTTTTTTAATTAAAGGAGATAATGTAGTTTTAACTTCGTCTAAAGTCAATTCTTTTTCATCAAGAGATATTGTTTCTGTTGAATCTTTATTGATGGTTGAATAATTCATCATCACCGCATAATACTTTCCATCATTAGCTTTACAAATTAGCGTTAATTTATTTGTTAAAATATATGTGGCCAACTTACCAATGCCAAATTTCCCTATTGGTAAGCGTTCTTGATTTTCATTTTCTCTTTTAGTGGAAGAACCTATTTTCCAAAATTGTTTTAACCCGTCTTTATCCATTGACATACCATTGTCTGCTACCCATAGGATTGAATCAGATAAGGTTTTGTCAAGAGGAACATATACAGACACTTTCGTAGCCCCAGCATCATAAGAATTGCTCACAAGTTCTTCAAAAGCCTTATTTGGGCTTGAGTAAAGCCCCGCTGAAAACAACTCAATGATTTTATAACTTATCTCAACAGGTATTTGATCGATTACAGTTCCAACATTTTCGATATTCATTGTCTACCCTTTTTTGCAATTATTATGTATTCTTCAGGATAAACTTCCTTACTGTTTTTATTCGAAAGCGTAGTGAACTTCCCTGAAACATTATCTCTAATTGTTGGTATCAATTTGTGCGGAATAGATCTTTTAATTACTTCATCTATTTCAAAACCACTACTCTCAAGCATCTCTACAAAAATTTCGGCTGAATTAATTTTTACGTTTTTATACGTGGTATTACCAATAACAATAAATGCTTTGCCTCCCACTTTTAGTATCCTGAACATTTCATTTGATACCGCTGCCATATCTGAAAAATAATTAGACATTTCCTTCCCAGTTCTTAAATGCTTTTCTGAAATTTTTTTTACAGTTTCATTAGCCAGCTTTGAAACATTTTCTACAATTTCACCGTATGAATAGAAAGTGCCAATAAACTGTTTTCGAAATTCCAAGAGATTTTCAACATATTCAAACCAATAGCCTGTAAGCTGATGTAAATCCGCATATTCATATGATGTGACGTAAGGCGGAGAAGTAATAACCGCATTTACAGATCCTGAATCTATACCCGTAGCTCTTGCGTCTTCTAAATAAATATTACACTCTGTATCTAGAAAATTCAAATTGGCTAGTTCTTTGTAAAATTCAGCATTTTTCCTAAGCATGGATTTTACCTGTCTTTTAAAAGCTATAAAAGGGTCTGTTGGAATTTTAGTAGGATCAATTTGAGGTTTTGTACTTGACTGTAGCCATTTTGAGCGATATTTCTCGAAAAATGAATTTTGAGTATGAAGGAGATAAACTAAAAAAAATCAGCTATGAGAGT
>JAGLBA010000060.1 GCA_018260475.1 Chryseobacterium sp.
TTCATTCAAAATAAAGTCGTAAATTGCATCTAGGTTATTCATAGAGTATTTGATTGGTAGTCAATACAATATACGAAATTTTCGTGTTATGAATAACCTTTTTTATAATGCACTACGAGTAATAATAATATAAAATAATGCAAGACATTCTATTTGACTTTATTTCAAAATACATTACTCTGACAGAGGATGAAAAGAATGCTTTACTTTCTCTATACCTCTTTCGCTCAGAAAAGAAAGGGGTGGTTTTACTTAAAGAAGGACAAAACTCGAAAGAAAGTTACTTTGTTCTAAAAGGCTGTATTCGTACTTTTTACATTATTGACGGAGAAGAAAAAACAACAGCTTTCTATACAGAAATGGACGCCTTTACTCCTCATTGTGTTGTTAACAAAGCTCCTTCTGAATATTATTTTAGTTGTATAGAGAACACAATTCTTACTATTACAAACTCTGATAAAGAATTAGAAATAAATAGTAAATTCCCAAAGTTTGATATAATGTGCAGAAAATTGTCGGAAGAATTGTTAGCTAAAAAACAGATTGACTTTGACGAGTTTAAGATTTCTTCACCTGAACAACGATACCTGAGCTTACTACAAAAGAGACCTGACCTTATACAGCGTGTTCCACAGCACCAATTAGCGAGCTATTAGGCATCAGGCCTCAATCATTAAGCCGCCTAAGAGCAAGAATTCTTGAAAAATAAAGCTAAAACGCATTTGTTAACTTAAGTGAACGATTCTAAGGCTAGTGCCAATCTATCTTTGCAGCATCAAATTTAAAGAAATTATGCTAAACAAGAGTTTATTATTCGCACTAACCTTAATGGTAGCAAGCACATTACAAATTAATGCACAAATTACCCAACAAGATAGTACATACAAAAAATGATTTGTAGGTAGTACTCTCTATTTGCTAGGTAATCTTGACAAAACAAATAATCCTGAGTATATTCAATTGAATGTAGGTTATAGAATAACACCTAAAGATGTTGTTTCATTCAGTGTAAATCGTCAGCAAAAAGTGTACTGATTTAA
>JAGLBA010000061.1 GCA_018260475.1 Chryseobacterium sp.
ATCGATTTTGCGGTGGAGATGGGCTTTAACAGGGTGTATAGAGATGCAAATAAGATGTGCGAATCGCCTGCACGATTTTTATTTCATTTTTTTTAATTTGGTGTTTAAAAAAAGATTGAGAAATAATTTTTTTTAATTAAAAGCGTCGACGAAGGGGGAAAAATCAGTAAAAATAAAAATTCAATTCAATTTACTTTTTGATTAATTGAATAGAGTTTTCAATTGCGAATTTATTTAGATGAATTCATCCTAGAATTTGATTCAAATCTCTTTTCTTTATTTTTTTTTACTTCAACAATAAAATTAATTTTCAATTAAATTGAATTCAATTTATTCTAATTTTCAATAATTAATTTCAAACGATAAAAATTAATTTTCAAATAAATTGGATTAAATCGCAGATTAAGCGGCAGAAATAAATTGATACGGAAACGATCCTCGGTCAATTGATAATTTACTTCTATTTAACTTAATTTTTTCTACTGATGACCATCTTGCATCTTTTTTAACCCATTAATTGGAAAATTAATTTTTTAAAATTTATTTTTAAAAAATTTTTTTAGGTTATCAAAAACTTCAGAGGCTGTTTTTTTTTTTTTTTTGATTCGTTTGCAAACGTTCGAATTTCTTCGGATAATAAATTTAATTTTGTTTTTTTTTTTTTTCAAAGCGTCGAAACTCGTTCTTTCTCTGCGCCGAAAATTAAATTAAATCATTCTTACCAAGTTCTTTTGGGTTATGACTTTAGTCGCGTCGAACATTGATGAACGAACGGATGGTTGGTTCGTTTTTTGCCATTTTTCCTTTGTTTGTGGTGGAAAACGGACCGATGCAGATGGTTAGCACAAACACTTAACTATTGATTCAAAAAACCGACCGATTCCGTTAACACCATAAACTCCAGATAAGTTTCGCCGACTAATTCCCCGGCCTGTTGTTGGCTTATTCAATGGTTGGTTCAAATGACAATTGTCTTGAGTCAATTAACCGGGGTATTTAAGTCCTTGGAAGTTGGGGACG
>JAGLBA010000062.1 GCA_018260475.1 Chryseobacterium sp.
GACATCCGTAGAAAGACCAGGAGGATCTTCACTGCAGAACAGAAAATACTGATCGTGATGGAAGCCCTGCGGGCAGACACCTCCATTGCCGAACTCTGCCGCAAGCACGCCATCCAGGAGTCCACCTTCTACAAGTGGAACAAGGAGTTCATCGAGGCGGGTAAAAAGCAACTCTCGGGTGACACCGTCCGCCAGGCGACCTCGGAGGAAGTCTCCCAGCTTCGGGAGGAGAACCGCAAGCTCAAGGAGACGGTGGCCGATCTGGTCATCCGCTACGACATTATAAAAAAAAGTTTGGAAATTCTGGAATAACCGAAAAATACAGGAAGTATATGAGGTTGTTACCCGAGGAGAAACTGGAAATCATCCGGATGGTTACCGGAAGCGAGATTGGCGTGAACAGGACGCTCAGGGAGCCGGGCATCCACAAGAGCACCTTCTACAAGTGGTACAGCCTGTATCTGGAGAAGGGAGAAGAGGCTTTTCGCCCTTCCTCTCCCCCCACCAGGAGGCAGTGGAACAGCATCCCGGAGCGGGAGAAAAACCTCGTGGTGGAAGTGGCGCTGGAGTATCCAGAGCTCTCAAGCCGCGAGCTGGCGCACAAGATTACCGACGAGAGGGGCGTCTTCATATCGGAATCCAGCGTCTGCCGCATCCTTAAGAAAAGAGGGCTAACAACGGCACCCTCGCACATCCTCATCTCGGCATCGAATGAGTTCAAGGACAAGACCAGCTTTGTGCACGAGATGTGGCAGACGGATTTTACCTACTTCAAAATCGCGGGCTGGGGATGGTACTACCCGAGCACGGTGATAGACGACTTCAGCCGCTACATCGTCCATTGGGAGCTCTGCGAGAATATGAGGGTGAAGGATGTTAAGAGCACTGTGGACGCCGCCATACGGAAGGCGGGATTGCGCAAAGGGCAGGTTCCCAGGCTCCTCTCGGACAACGGCTCCTGCTATGTCGCCGGCGAGCTCCGGAGCTACCTGAGGAATGCCTACGAAATGAAGCA
>JAGLBA010000063.1 GCA_018260475.1 Chryseobacterium sp.
ATCAAAATCTAATATTGCCTTGAGTTCCTCTTCGGTTAAGGCTTTTTTCATGTTTCTTTTTTTGAATTTTGAAATTTTATAATCTCGAAATGGGTAATATTGAGGCTGAACAATTTTATAATTAATTGCCTTATTGTATATGGTTCTAATATTTCTCATATAAACAGCTATTCCACCATCATTTGCACCTCGTTTCCTTAGAAAATTTTCAAAGTTCGTAAGAAACTGAAAATCTATATTTTCAAAAGAATAATCGTGAATCTTTTTATCAAATTGTTGTAGTGCTGTAATGGTATTTCCCATGGATCTTGCATAATTGATTTGTGAATTATTTTCGAAGTTTATCATTTCCTTCTTGCAAAGCTCAATGAAACTTATGTTTTCATCATATTTTCGGGAGTAATATTTGTCGAATAAAATAAGGTTGTAGCTTTTATATTCCTTCTCTAATTGAATAACCACATCAGCTGCATCATCTTTTATTTTTCGAAGAGCTTTATTAGATTGGTTTGAATTCCTATATTTGGACTTGAATTCTCCTAGTTTGTCATTCCATTCGCAAAGGTTACAAGTGAAAGGAGTAGAGTAAAATTTACTTTTTCGGTTAATAGTAATTCTTAAATAAATTGGAAATAATCCATTTTTGAGAGGTGTCTTTTTGCAGATAATTTTAATACTAGTATTCATTATTTTTTATTTTTAGTTCAACATAACGACAACAAATTGCTGTAAATCGTGTATTGTGATGCAACCAAAAATAAAATAAAAACCATGTAACTAGCTGAAATACAAAAACTTTGAATCTAAATGAAACAATATGAAATTCATATGTTTTCATCTCATAATCAGCAAGTCCTTGGTTCGAGCCCAAGCTGGGCCACTCTTATAATAAGACACTTACTAAATTTTGTAAGTGTCTTATTTATTTTTTGACGAACATAGAAACCCCAGAACATGTATAATTTTCCACTTTTTTGCGATAAGATTTTGTATAGAAGACAGTGTGCATGGCCTT
>JAGLBA010000064.1 GCA_018260475.1 Chryseobacterium sp.
TCCGTTTCGGTTGGCGGGTACAAATTTCAATTGAAAAAACTATATTTACAAACTGTCAAAAAAGTAGACCACTTACCTCTGTCCTCTGCTGTCCTGCCATCTCACAGGAAATAAGTCCTGCAGCCACTAAAATGGCTAATTTATGTGCTTTTCTTTTCACGATAGTCTTAAATTTGAGCAAAACTATGTTTAGGATAAGAAGTTACGGTAAATAGAACTTTAACAGTGGGTTAATTTTAAACCATTTTTCACATGACGATTATAATACAAACTTAACATAACAGAAAGTTTTTTTCTTGAAATATTTATTCAAAATTTAAAGAACAACTAACTGCTCAATTAAGATACAACTACCTGCTCAAAAGAAGTACAACCTATTGCTCAAAATGAGTACAACCATCTGCTCAAAATAAACACAACGGAACGCGTACTTTTTTCATTCCGTAACCGATTTCCACAAAACCCCTATTTGAGGGCGTTTCCAACGCTTACTGTAAACATTTGTTGCGCTCGAAACAAAACTGCAAGATGTGTCTTTGTACGCACAATTTTTCCAAATTGGCGTGCAAAGACCCTCTTGCCTTTCTGCGAAAGGGTGAAAAAATTCGGAACTCATTTTTTCTATTTTTTGAAAATTTAATTAGAAGATTTTCAGACAAAAATTCCACCACGCTCTATTCTGTTTTTATTTTGTGGCTGATTTTTTCTTCTATACTCTATATTTTATGTTTATACTCTATAATTTCTAAAACATAATGGAAATTTGGGTTTGAACCCTCATCTTTGTGTCTGAATGGAAATTAATGAACAGGTTAAATTTTTAGAGTTGGTTGCTGAAAGAAAAAAAAGTTGCGGTCAAAAATTTGGTTGCGAAATTTCATCACTGAAAATTCAGGTGGTAACTCACGCTTCGGCCTTCGCCAAGCTGTTTCAGAATATTTTTCGCGGCAAGTTCCTGCAAAGCCCGGGCGGCGGTGGCCCGCGAAGTTTTGTTGATGGAAATGTATTTT
>JAGLBA010000065.1 GCA_018260475.1 Chryseobacterium sp.
TTTCCAAACCAAACTCGACTACTATTTCCCGGGTGACAATCGTTTCGTGAAAACCACGCTGGCAAAGCAGTTGGCGCTGTATGTCGTGATGTATTCGCCTCTTCAGATGGCCTCAGATTTGCCTGAAAACTACGCCAAACACATGGATGCTTTTCAGTTCATAAAAGATGTTGCGGTGGATTGGGACGATACTAAAATCCTCGCCGCTGAGCCGGGCGACTACATCCACACCGCACGCAAAGCAAAGGGCAAAGACGAGTGGTTCGTTGGCGGAATTACCGATGAAAATGCACGCAGTTTTACCGTAGATTTCTCATTCCTTCCGAAGGGTAAAATCTACGAAGCCACTATTTACGAAGATGGAAAGGACGCCGATTACATCAACAATCCGCAGAGTTACCTCATTTACAAAAAAACCGTGACGAACAGCACAAAACTGCCAGTGAAATTGGCAAGAAGCGGCGGGTATGCCATATCGATAAAGGCGAAATAGTTTTTTTAGGAGCTATTTCCCGCTCTCCGCTGTATCTTTTTTGGGTACGTTTCGCCACGCCTCCCTTCGGTCGGCGCCTCGCCCCGCACCCAGAAAAGGATGCCGCTACGATCGGGGCTACGACTTCGGTGTTACCTAAAAGTGAAAAATCAGGCAACATTTTTTTTAAATCAATTAAAATCTGATAAATTTGTGTAATCAGCGAGACCCAAAATTCGTCTAAGACCAAATCCTTGCGCTTCAAAAACAGAGAAATAAATAACTTTTGATACCATTGCGTTTAAGCAAAAAAGATTAATTGCAATTCGCGCAATCTGTAAAATCCGCGAGAGTAATAAAAACAAATTTATCAAAATGAAAAAAATATATACCGCCTTTGCACTCTCCGTTGCGGCATTCGCATTCTCACAAAAAATTTTGGAAAGAGTAGAGCCACCAAGTTGGTGGACAGGCTTTCAAGACAGCAGCCTGCAACTTTTAGTTTATGGAAAAGACATTTCCAAATA
>JAGLBA010000066.1 GCA_018260475.1 Chryseobacterium sp.
TTCCGTTTCGGTTGGCGGGTACAAATTCAATTGAAAAAACTATATTTACAAACTGTCAAAAAAGTAGACCACTTACCCTTATTCTAAATCTCTAAAATCGAAATCATATAGATCGCCAATGTCATTTTTTATAAAAGGTCGTCTGAAATAAATTTTTGTTCCATTGTAACCTTCTCCATCGCGCGGATTAGTTACAATGTATTCTGGAGATCCACAAGCCATTAAATTTGAGTTTAGTTCTTTTCTGAAAAATTTTAAATTGGAAATTGCATATCTATCAATCTCTTTTGCAATATCTAACGGTGTTGAAGATTCTCCAAAATTTAAATTATAAACATACTCGTTAATATACGATGAAAAATCAGCTGTCATAAAATTGGATTCTCTTTTTGACATTGAGTGTTCGACATTGAAACTACAAACAGTAACTACTCTTTGGTTATACGAATAATTGATGAGACCATCTTTATCACTACCTGAAGGTTCCAAATATAAAATATCTATCATCCTTCCCCCGCAATCAGCACAAAATGGAAAGTTTATATTAAATATTTCTTCCATTTTTAAAGTTTCTGGATTTACCAATGCGATAAGATACTTGTAACCATCTTTTTGATTTTCAGTATATGTTTCTAAATCTTTAAAATCTAAATTGGTTGTGACATCTATACCATAAGTTGAACCCTTAATATTACCGATAAAATCAGCGTGATTTCCTGAATCTAGACTTTCAAACAAACCAAAGTCTTTTTTATAAGAAGAAAAAAAGCCTAACTCAGCACGAATTCCTTTGTAATGTTTATCATCTATATCATTATTTTTACGATAATTATCAACAATATTTAAAGCTGATTTTAAACCGTGAAGCCTAAAGCTTGAAAAAATATGCTTTCGAACAAGCAAAAATTTATCTGATGGGTGCATTAGTTATTTTTATTTTGGAATTATTTCTTACATCTTCTGATTATTTGCAAT
>JAGLBA010000067.1 GCA_018260475.1 Chryseobacterium sp.
GCTTTTTTTTATCATTGTCATCACCGTATGCATTTACATGTGAATGATATTACTTGTAATAATTGAGCATTGCCCGCAACTTGGTGGGGTGCAGGCAGAATTATTCGGTCTGACGAAATCGGCAATGGTTATTTGCGACAATTGCGGTTTTTTTTGGACTTGTTGTAAGATGAGAAATTTATGATATACCTGACGTTTTTTTCAACTTTAAATGACTCGCTTGTAATTTAATTAAATTAAATTATTTTAATTTTAAAATAATTTTAAAATGCAATTAAATTATTATTTGTTAAATTTAATAAATAAATTAATTAACTCAAATTTTGAGGTAATTTTTTTATTTTATTTTATTTTGGAAGTAATTTTTTCTTTTTTTCTTTTTTTGGGCGTAATTTTCCCCCTTTTTATTTTCTAAAGGTAATTTTTCGTTTTGAAGAATTAAATTAATTATTAAATAATTACTTATTAAATTTAATAAATAAATTAAATACCTCAATTTTTTGAGGTAATTTTTTAAATTACCCTTTTTAAATTAATTAAATTTTTTTTGTATAATTTTTTTAGAGGTAATTTTTTGGAAGTAATTTTTTTCTTTTGAAAAATTAAATTAATTACTTAATAAATTATTTATTATTAAATTTAATAAATAAATAAATTAACTCAAATTTTTTAAGATAATTTTTTTTGAAGGTAATTTTATTTTTCTTTTAATTTTTTTGGATAATTTTTTACCTTTTTTATTTTAGAGGTAAAGTTTTTCTTTGGAAGTAATTTTTTCCCTTTTTATTTTTTTGGAGGTGATTTTTTCCTGTTTTATTTTTTTAAGTGGGCTATTAAATTTAAGAATATAATTTTTTTTTATTAAATTTATAAACAAATTGAAAAAAAAAGTTTGTATCATTTCGGTCTGTTGGTAAATCCCTCGAGTTCGTGAGGTGTCTTCACTCGACAACAGCACCCAATTGA
>JAGLBA010000068.1 GCA_018260475.1 Chryseobacterium sp.
AGAACCAAAGATAATTAAAAATTTGGTATTTGTTTCTCCCTCTCAGCCTTTCAACTTCGCAAAGCAATGGTCGGTTTTGCAAAATTAGAAGGCGGAATAAAACTAATTTTAGTTATATAAATGGTACTGTTTTTGTAAATTTGCGTTGTTAATTTTAAAACAAAAACAGCAGATAATGACTAAGCTTTCGTCTTGTCCGCAGGACAGAAGATGAAAGCCCGTTGAACGGAAGCTCCGGTGGCTTTTCGCCCGATGTTGGTAATTTTAATGAGTTCTCGATTTTAAATTTACGATATAAGAGCGGTTTTGTAGACGGACTGCTTTTTTTGGAAACCGATATGAGATTTTTTAAAGCATTCACAGGCTTTTTTACTTCACATGTATATAATACCTTACCCACAACGATTATTTTGCAGATGGGGTATTGAAAACACAAGAAAATCCTCTGGCGGTCACTCCCTCCTCGCGCGATCCTCTGGCTTTTGTGCAAGTAGATGTAATCAACCTCACAGGTTTCCGAAACCTATAAGGTTTTTTCTTTTTCAAGTCCACCCCGGCAAGAGTTTTCCAAATTTTCACACCCCTCCGGCGGTATTGAATGATTCGTACCATCATTGCGAGCAAAGCACATCCTCTTTCCTCTAAACAACGAAAATCCCACAGGGATTATATGTTTATTGCCATAATTCGTTCACTTAGGTTCGACGCCTTCGGTGTCGAACCATTTGGATTCGGATTTCTATAAAAATTGGATTGTTTCGCAATCCCGAACCCCGGACCTAAAACACTGAACTCCAAAACCGTCTGGATTGCTCCGTTCCTCGTCGCAGAACTCGCACCTCGCATCTCGAAACCCAGAACTCAAAACTTTGAACCGTTCGGCGGCGAATCCCGCGCGGCCGGGATAGGAGCGGCATCCTTTTTTGGGTGCGGGGCGGCGCCGACCAAAGGGAGGCGGCGA
>JAGLBA010000069.1 GCA_018260475.1 Chryseobacterium sp.
TTTGGTGTGATTCTCGTAAGTTTTTGGACAAACGGGGTAATATCGGCGTCGGGATTTACGAGGGAGATGAATTGGTCCACAATTTCGTGGCCGTTGTATTTGTAAATCGCAACCTCTATCACGCTTTCCTTCCGGAATCCCGCGCCGTTGCTTTCTATATCTATAATGGTGTACATTTTTATTGCGTTCAAATGGAAACTCCGTTACTTATATGGTCCCAAAAATTTATCTCCATTAAAATGCACCAAATGGTCAGGATTATCAGCTATCCAAACTTCAGTTTCCCAAGCTATGTTCGCTATGAATTGTCTAAATTTTGTTCGGTTTAGAAATGCTGTAACATATACAATATCAGCAGAACAGTCTTTTGTGAGTTTTTGAAGTTGTAAAAGTCGAATTTCTGAAATCGGACCTGATGAATGAACTGCTTCAATTAAATAAAGCCAATTCTTTTGCTTAGAGTATGCGATTACATCAGGTAATTCTTCGTGTGAAATTTCAAAAAAATTAAGTTTTTCCAATTTTTCTTTTTCAAGATAAAGGTATTTGTCTGCTGTATCACCAACATACAAAACCTCCGCTCCAAAACCATATCTCGGCAAAAAATCCTCAATAATAGCTTTTTGCAAATCATTATGTTCTCCTGCTGAAAAGGTTAAAAGTCCACCCGAAGGTAGTGTAACTTCAACTTTTGAAATTTGTCTTTCTCTTTTTAATTTTTGGCTTAAAGGTTCAATGCTTTTAAGTTTATCTCTGACCGATTTCTTCCAATCTCCTTTACCAAAATCCCTAATCAATTCCGCATACGTCGGGTTAATTGAATAACCACGAGTGGAATCATTAGTTGCAGAGTTGGGACTTGACTGCAAAACAACTTCAGCAATTGTTAAAAGTTTTAAATCTTTCCTTCTAATGTCATCTTACGAGCCAGAACTACTGTTTTCATTGAAATGATCAT
>JAGLBA010000006.1:0-106939 GCA_018260475.1 Chryseobacterium sp.
AAAGATAAAAATATCCGAAAAATCGCAAAACTACGCCGCCAAATGATGAAAACCATGCACAAACTGGTGGAAAAGAATACTTTTAAAGACAAACAACTGGAGTTTTTGGGTTAAAAAATGGAATATTTTGTTTTTAAAAACACCCTAAAAGACACAATTTTTTTCACTACTGACATTAAAAGGTAGCGTCCCACCAACTGTGTAAGTTGAAAAGTTATTCTGAAAAATTTTGGCCATTAAAGCCTAAAAATTTTTCGGAAATAACTTTTTACTATTTTTAAACCTTTATACAGTTATGATCGACAAAAAAGAATTATTAAACAACAAAGAATTTTACAAATCTTTTAAGAGCGGAGAAGACTTAACCTCCTTCTTAAAACAAATGCACAAGAGTGCCGTTGAGCACATGCTGAACGCCGAACTTGATGCTCACCTGGACACTGAAAAGCATGAAAAGACCAAGGATGGAAATTACCGCAACGGTCACGGAACCAAGAAAATAAAATCCTCGTTTGGAGAATCTGAAATCAAAGTCCCCAGAGACCGCAAAGGGAGCTTTGAACCCGCATTGGTTCCCAAAAGACACAATATCATCGAGGGTCTTGAAAACGTGATCATCTCTTTTTATGCTAAAGGAATGAGCGTAAGCGATATTGAAGAACAGATTCGCGAGATGTACGATTTTGAGGTATCTACTTCCACTATATCCCGCATCACCAGTGCGGTTGCCAGTGAAATGGTGAGCTGGCAAAACCGTCCCTTGGATGATCTTTATCTGATTGTGTGGATGGATGGTATCGTTTTTAAAGTTCGGGAAAATTCCAAAGTCATCAACAAAACAATCTATCTCGCGGTGGGCCTGAATCGTGAAGGCCGAAAGGAGGTTTTAGGCATGTGGCTTGGAAAGAACGAAAGTTCAAGCTTCTGGATGAGCGTGTTAACAGATCTAAAAGCCCGTGGCGTGGAGGATATCCTGATTACCGCTACCGATAACCTGAATGGATTTACCCAAACCATCCGATCCGTTTTCCCTGAATCACAAACACAAATCTGCGTAGTCCACCAGATTAGGAACGCCTGTAAATATGTAGTATGGAAGGACAGGAAAGCCTTTACTGCGGATATGAAGCATATTTATGCTGCACCCACTAAACAGGCTGCAGAAGTAGCTCTGGAAGATTTTGCCCAAAAATGGGAATCCAAATATTCCTATGCAATCAAATCCTGGAGAGAAAATTGGGAGGAATTGACCGTCTTTTTCGACTTCCCGCTGGAAATCCGTAAAATCATCTACACCACTAACTTAATTGAAAACCTGAACGGAAAAATCAGGAAATATACCAAAAACAAAATGTCATTCCCAACGGATGACGCAGTGTTAAAATCCGTTTATCTTGCCCTCAGAGAGGCCACTAAGAAATGGACCATGCCCATTCAAAACTGGGGTATTGTTTTAAACCAATTTATGCTTATTTTTGAAGAAAGGCTCAGATTATAAAATCAAAGCCCTAACTTTTTAACTTACACACTTTGCGGGACAGTGTCAAAACCTGCCTCAGTAAAGGCGATTATTACTGTCCAAATGTGTGTGATAATTGCTGTTATTGCGAATACGCCAAACAAGGAAACAAAGAGTGCTTTCATTTTTTTATTAGTTAATGGTTAGTAATTTAATATGAACTTTCAGTGTATTCCCATTTTTGATATAGGTCATTATACTTGTAATGTCCTATTTTATTACCTCTTGCATCAAAAACGTCATAACGCTTATACAAATCATTCCATTTTTTAGAACCTGTTTGATTTCCATTTGAGTTATATTTATCCGTTCTGTTGTATAGGTCATTTTGCTTTTCATAACCTTGTTGGTTTCCATTCTGGTCGTATGTTTCCTTTCTATCATAAAGGTCATTTTGTTTTTCATACTTAACCATATTTCCGTTAGCGTCAAAATACTCAATTCTATTGTATAAAGTATTTTCTTTTGCATAACCTATCATATTACCTCGTGAGTCAAAAAACTCTGTCCGCTGGTAAAGACTATTATACTTTTGTGATGTTTGTGCTTTTACAGCAACTGTCGTCAATGTTATGACGATTAAGAGAATTAACTTTTTCATTTTTTAATGATTTTTTTTGTGCTTACTTTGGTCGGTTTTCAGCTTACCCCGTTGTCGTGTCGTAAAATTACACATAACGCTCAAATATATGAATAGAATACGAAACTTGCAACTGAAAATGCTAAATGAGTAAATATTTGCTCTATATTGTTGCTTATTAAATATTTATGTATGATTTTGAATTGCGCAAAAGGGATTATTTTACAATGGTATTATAAATTAATTGCAGATTTTAACACTTTTTAACCTATAAAAAATGCGCATATCTTAAGATGGATTTTTCAGATCAAAGATTTCAGTTCTCTGCCGGCACGCACAAAGATTCCAATGTGATTTGGATACAGTTTGAAAAAGACAAAGAGCTTATTGCCCACCTGCCCCACTATGCAAAAGAACGCTGAAAAGCCAACTTCAATATCCTGAAAAAAACAAAACCTTGTGTTCATCGCTTTAGAAGAGGTTATATTTTTCAATGAATTTACCAAAATGAGGAGTTGTGCCCTATAGCCAGAAAAACCCCGCAGAAACCACTTCCAAAGGCTACCCAACGCCTCAAAAAAAAAGCAGTCCCTCCGAAAAAACTGCTTTGTGTATCTAAATTCTGAAAACGACATCCCCATAAGAGGACCATCATACTGCTGAAAAGCCACCGGAGCTTCCGTTCAACGGGCTTTCATCTTCTGTCCTGCGGACAAGACGAAAGCTTAGTTATTGTGTGTAGTTTTTAGTCCATTCCACCCAATAGTGCCACAGGTCCCATAGCTAAAAAGTGTTCATTTCATCACAAATAATTATTAGAAATCTAAATGTTTATATTAGCACTGAACAACCTATTTTGCAGATAACTATTATGCCTTCGCCCTTTATTCTGTCAGCCAATTTAGTGCCTGTTGCGTTATTCCGTTAAACCAATCTACTTCGTTGTCTGTCGAGTTTGCTAATTCATTTGACCGTTCAAAAAATCTTTGTATGTGTCTTGGTTCAGGAACATAATTTGCGTTATAGGAGTCCTCAACCATTTTTCTGAAAACACTTAATGGCAATGGTACAATGGTAGAAGTTCCTCCGTAAAATTGAATATTCATTTTATGCAATGCGTAAAAATGTGCTTTGCAAGAATCATTTATGTTTGGAGCAATGAATAAGCAGTAAGCAGGTTTTTCTGTTTCTCTTTTGAATTTTGCAAGGTGTCTTGTTACAGGTTCTCCCTCTGTTTCATATTGTTTTTGTCCGCTTTGCATTGTTACTTCTACTGTTAAGCCAAAGTCTTCGTAATCACAAACAATGTCAGCCATATTACCTTGTGCTGTTGACATTGGATTACCATAATCATCAAATTTCAAGTTCGCTTTGATATTACCTCCGTCCAACATTGTCATTGCACGCCAAGTATTCCACTCTAACACCAATGGTGTGTCGTAAAGAGTTTTTGCTATTATTTGGTCGAATGTTGAGCTTATGTCCTCAAATTGTCGATAATCTTTAATTGCAGTTACTTGTTCTGTTATTAGCTGTTCTTTTCTTATTTCAAGTTCGTCTGCAAAAATATCTTTAAGTTCAAGCAGTGTTGTGCTTGCCGATATTTGAATTTGTGGAAACTCTGTTCTAATTCTTCGTTCAAGTAATTCTCTATTATCCGTAAATAATGTTGGAATCTGTGGATTTCCAAGATAAGCAACATACTGTCCTTCATTATCAATAAAGCAAGGTTCTCTATCTGTATTTTGCAAGAAGTAATCAACCTCTTGAATTTTTTCTGGCACTATAGAAATTGATTTTCCAAGTTGCGAAATGTTTACAAGTGCTGTCGCCCTTAAATAACGAACACAAGCATCAGCGTAATCTCGCATATTGCTTGATTTTGTTTTCAAAAACTTTGCAATTGAACCATCATTTGTTTGTCGAGTTCGCGTGTTGCCTGAAGTTATGTCTGAACTATAAATTTCTCTTAATTCTCTATCTAAATATTCTGCTCGAAATCTTTTGTAATTTCCTTCATTTTGTGCTTTTGCTATTCTGAATTGATTAATCTTTTCAACTATTGTTTCAAATTCTCTAAAATCAACTAATTGCAAACCGAAAATCATTAACTCATCAAATTTTAATG
The DNA here is from genome assembly GCA_018260475.1 of Chryseobacterium sp. Taxonomy (GTDB): domain Bacteria; phylum Bacteroidota; class Bacteroidia; order Flavobacteriales; family Weeksellaceae; genus JAGLBA01. Next base: position 4,228 of record JAGLBA010000006.1, read on the forward strand.
AGCCAAAGTGCCTAACTAGGCGGAATAATTCAAGATATGGTTTCACCAAAAATTCAGCTGAATTTTCGGAGGGCTTGTGATATGGAGAAGGTACTTGAAACTTTAGCAACTGACGTAAAAATATTTCCTCTTTTCGTCTTGAGTTTACTAATTCTCTACCTGCTGGAGTTAGTTGAATTGTTGGAGATAGAATTACAAAACCAAGAGCTTTTGGAGCTCGGTTAATTCTGTCTCTTGCACTAAATGCTGGGTCATTTGCACCTTCGCCATTGAAAAAGTTTTCCTCTTTTAATAACTCCATAAAGGCTCTTTGTGTTTCTTTATTCCATTGTTGTCCTGAGAAATGCGCGTTTAATAACCCAATTTCAGGAATCATTTTAGCTGGTGTTCTTGGCGAAGTGGTGACGAAGATTACTTTGCTGTCTATTCTTGCCATAATATTTTATAGTGCTAATTCTTTTTCAAATTCTAATTGTGAAAAATGTTTTTTAGCAACGTTACCGTAATTTGAAATCAAGATATGACTTGCTTCTGATTTAAATCTATTTCTGATATTCACTGCATAAGATTTTCCGTATTCGTCAACAATCATTTCGCCATATAATTTTTCAGTTAATGGCGTTCGACCAATAACCATAAGTGCTTTACATTTAAGCTGTTTATATTGATTGGCCAACTCAATGTGATTTCTTTCATTAAATCCGTCTTTATGTTCAGCATTGCCATAGTCAGAAAAAACACAATCATACGGTGGGTCTAAAAACATAAAATCATCTTTATCTGACATTTTGAATATTTCTGAATAATCAAGATTGTAAATCTCTGTTTTAGCAAGTAAGTTATTATGTGCTTTAGTCACCAAAGAAGTATTTAAGTTAGCATATCTTCCGTATGGTACATTAAATTCGCCTTTTGAGTTATATCGAATCATTCCTGAATATGCTGTTTTATTAATGAAGAAATAAAGCAAAGCTTCTGAATACTTTTTTTCGGTCAAATCGTTGAACATATTTCTGATTTGGTAATAGAGAGGTTCGTTTTCATCATCTACACGTTCATTAGGCGTTATGCTTTTCAGCTCTTCAAACTTTTTGCGATTTATCGCATAAAGTTTTTCGATTTCAGATAATTCAGTTTTGAGTAGTTCAAAATTGTCTTTTACGCCTAAATAAAATGAAATTAGTTTTGAGTTAATATCGTTAATGATTGCTTTTTTCGGTTCTAAATGAAAAAATAAAGCACCACCACCAAAAAATGGTTCAATATATCGACCACTAAACTCTGGAATATGTTTAATCAAATGTGGAATTTCTTTTGATTTTCCTCCTCTGTATTTTACAAGTGGTTTCATATTTTGGCAGTTTTTCGTATATATTCAACAATGCTTTCTGCAACTACATTTAAAATTTGTGTTGCGTCTTCTTCTTCGGCAATCATGTCACAAACTTTGTCTGCCGACCATAAACGAATTAATTCTTTTGAGCCAATTTCAAATAATTCTGAAAGAATGAATACTTGTTCTCTTTTTGCTCGTCTGTCGCCTTTCTCAATTTTACAGTATGTTGCTGTGTCAATTTCTAACGCTGAAGCTACACGTCGTTGAGGAATTTTTTTTTCCTTTCGAATTGTCTTTACTTTTTACCGATTATGGTTGACATTATTTGGTCTAAACGTTACTTGGCAAATATAATTATTTTTTAATTTATTGTAATTTTATTTTTTGCACGGTCGTATTCTCAGGTAAGCGTAACGGTTTTTGGCATGGCCAAGGTGGAGTTTGCGAACCAAAATGGTCATTTTGACGAAAATGTTTCTCATAAATCCGATTGTTTAATCTAGCACTAAACATTGTTTGGAAAACTGCTGTCGTGCGTTCACCCTTTTTCATTCCGTTCCAATTTTCATATATATTTCGTCTCGCACTTGCCATTCAGGATAGTAATAACGATGCTTTTTTGCCGTTTCTCTTATATTTCATAAATAAATATAATTACCTTTAACAAAAAAAAATGAGAGCAATCTGGAATGGCGCCATCGGATTTGGCCTGGTAAATATTCCCATCAAAATGTACTCTGCATCTCAGGAGAGTACGCTGGATATGGATATGCTGGACAAAAGTGATCTTAGCAACATCAAATTCAAACGCGTAAACGAGAAGACGGGTGAAGAAGTCGCCTACGCCAATATCGTGAAAGGTTACAAGTACGAGGGTAGTTATGTGGTGCTTTCGCAGGAGGATTTTGCCGCAGCAGCACCGGAAAAAACCAAAATGCTCTCCATAAAACAATTTGTAAAAGAAGACGAAATCGATCCGGCCTACTTTGAATCACCCTACTTCCTGGAACCTCAAAAAAATGGTGAAGAAGCATACCGACTGCTTCTGAATGCACTGAAAAAAACAAAAATGGCAGGAATAGGAACCTTCATACTCCGCGAAAAAGAGATATTATGCCTGCTTCGCCCGTACGAAGATAAAGTATTGATGCTGAACAGGATGCGATTCCCAGAAGAAATACGAACCTACGAAGATCTGAAACTTCCAACATCAAAAACGCCACAGGCAGCCGAAATGGAAATGGCAGAAAGCCTGATAAAACAATTCGCCTCCAAGTTTGATCCAGAAAAGTACAAGAACCATTATGCCGAAGATTTAATGAAAATCATCGAGAAAAAAGCAGGCGGTGAAACGGTAAAAATTGAAGAAGAGAAACATCCGGAAGGCAAAGCAACCGATCTAATGGCAATGCTGAAAGCAAGTCTAGAGGCAAATAAAAAAGTTGGGTAGTGAGAGATCTGGGTTTGTGAATTAATTGAATCCGCTCGCCCAAATTCTGCACCATAATAATCGTTAAATCCAAGTGTAAATGTTCTCGAGCACGCAAAAATGTTAAACCGCAATTATTAAAACAAAAAAATCAAATTTGTAAATCCTAATCCCCTAAAATGTTAGAAGATTACAACCGCAAGCGGGATTTCACCAAAACCAAAGAACCTGAGGGAATCGTGGAAAGTTCCAATGGAACATTGCGATTTGTTGTGCAGCGGCATGCCGCCACGCATCTTCATTATGACTTGCGACTGGAGATAGATGGCGTTCTAAAAAGTTGGGCAATTCCAAAAGGCCCCTCGCTATATCCCCTTGACAAGCGCCTAGCTATGCAAACCGAGGACCATCCCCTCGCCTATCGTGATTTTCAGGGTAGCATTCCAGCGGGAGAATATGGGGGCGGAGAAATGGAAATATGGGACGCAGGCACCTACGAACCCCTCGCAAAAAAGGAAAACCAAACTGATGACATCGCTATGCAGGCTGATCTTAGCAAGGAATCTTTAAAATTTATTTTGCATGGTGAAAAATTGAAGGGCGAATTTGCTTTAGTTAAAATAAAAAATTCGAATGATGGTAAAAGTTGGTTGCTCATCAAACACAAAGATGCCTTCGCAACCACCGAGCCATACGATGCTGAGGAACATACTGCGCCTGATTCTCTGGTCAGTGCTCATTTACAAGGGAAAAAAGATAAATCTAAAACTGGTAATTCAACAGTAAAATCCTTTAAAAATTACGCTCCAAGTTTAGCGGGTGCGAAAACCATTAGCGCCTACATCCAACCTATGATGGCGCAAAGTGCGGAAAAATCATTCGACGGAAAGGACTGGGCTTTCGAGATCAAATGGGACGGCTATCGCGCTATCGCCGACCTGCGTAACGGAACCCAACTCTATTCCCGAAACGGACTGGATTTTGCGCAAAAATTTAAAAAAATAATATCCGCACTCAAGCTGCAAACCCACGAAATGGTTCTGGATGGCGAGATTGTGGCTTATGATGATACTGGGAAACCGAATTTCCAATGGCTACAAAACAGTGGCGACAAACCCAATGCTGCGCTTGTATTCCAGGTCTTTGATCTGCTGTGGCTCAATGGCCTTTCCACGGAAAGTCTGAATTTTTTGCAACGAAAAGAACTTTTGAAAGAGGCTTTGGTAGAATCTGAAACCATTAAATATTGCGATCATATTTTAGAAAAAGGTGAAGACTTCTACCGTCTTGCAGAGGGTATGGGTCTGGAAGGCATTATCGCTAAAAAAACAAAAAGCACCTACACTCCCGGCGCACGCAGCAGTGATTGGCTCAAAATAAAATCCCATAAAACCGAGGAGGTCATTATTTGTGGCTATACGCAACCCAAAGGCTCGCGCAGCAGTTTCGGATCTTTGATCTTGGGAAAATATGAGGGAGATGAACTGGTATTTTGTGGCCATGCGGGAACCGGTTTCGATGATAAAACCCTGAAAAATCTCTTGGAGAAAATGCAACCTTTGGTGACGGAAAAATCACCATTTTCTTCCATTCCAAATACCAATGACACACCCACTTGGCTAAAGCCTGAACTGGTAGCTGAAATAAAATACAGCGAAATCACTTCAGACCATATTTTCCGCCATCCGGTATTTCTTTGGTTGAGAAAAGATAAAACCGCCGAAGACCTTAAACCTGCAGGAATTACAACTCCACATCCAAAAAAGGAATCTCCTACAAGTACACCCGTACTTCGGGAAAATGATTTGAAAACCACTATTGGCCAACGGGAGGTGAGATTTACAAATCAAAACAAAATTTATTTTCCTGAAAATCAAGTTTCTAAAGGCGATATGATTGCTTATTACCAGAGTGTTGCAGATTTTATACTACCGCACATGGCAGACCGTCCGCAATCTTTGAACCGCTTTCCAAACGGCATCCACGGGATGAGTTTTTACCAAAAAGACGCTTCACAGGATACGCCTGAATGGGTGCGTACAGAGAAAATATTTTCAGAGAGCAATGAGAAGTTCATCAACTATATCATCTGTAATGATGCCGCAACCCTTGCCTACCTGAATAACCTCGGCTGTATAGAGATGAATGTCTGGACCGGTCGCATGCAAAATCCTGATGCTCCGGATTATCTTGTATTGGATTTGGATCCATCGGAAAATAATTCGTTTGAGGATGTGATAGAAACTGCCCAGATCGTGAAAACCATACTGGCTCTGGCAGGTATAGAAGGATATCCCAAAACTTCCGGCAGTTCTGGAATCCATATTTACATTCCGACGGGCGCATTGTACACTTACGACCAAGTGAAAGACTTTGCCCATGTGATGATGCAGTTGGTACAGAAAAAACTGCCGCAAATCACCACGCTGGAACGCAGCCTTCAAAAACGCGATAAAGGGAAAATCTACTTGGATTATCTACAAAACCGCCGCGGGCAAACCCTCGCCAGCGTGTACAGTATGCGACCAAAAGTGGGTGCGCCGGTATCTATGCCGCTACACTGGGACGAAGTAAAACCAGGATTAAGACCCACTGACTTTAATATTGAAAATGCGTTGGCGAGAATCCAGCAAGAAGGCGATTTGTTTTCACCTGTATTGGGTGACGGGATAGATATGATCGCAGCAATTGGCCGACTGATGGGCACATAAAAAACCGCTTCATATCTGAAACGGTTTATATTTAGAATAATAAGATTAAGCTGGAATTACCAAAACTTGGCCAGGATAGATTTCGTCTGGATTTTTCAGCATTGGCTTATTAGCTTCAAATATTTTGTTGTACTGGTTCATATCGCCATATACCTCCTTGGAGATTTTGGATAGGGAATCTCCACTTTTTACAGTATAATATTTCGGTTCTGCTACTGGAGCAACAGGAGTATCTGTGTGTACGGGAACGGCTACCGTCATATTGTCGGTAACGCCATCTATACCTTCTACATTACCGGCAGATACATAGATTTTTTGTTTTTCTTCCCAGGATTTAGCTTCACCGCTAATGGTTACCTTGTCATCGGACACTGAGAAAGTTAAATTTGAAGTGTCAAAACCATATTTTGCAACATGTTTCTTTTACTTTTTGCGCTTGCTCCTGAGGTGTTTCTCCACCGCCGAAAATTTTAGCACCTACATTTTTTAGAAATGATCCTAAACCCATAATTTTAGTTTTAATTAGTTATTTGTTTAAATGATAGTGCAAAATGTTTTGCCAAACGAGCATTAAGGTTAAAAAGTTCATAGTAAAATAATTTAGTATCGGTACAAATAAACAGAACGATTTGCTTATTTTTGAAGACTGATATTCATAAAATGATACAAAGACTATCCGCTCCGGCGGCGTTGCTTTTTCTGCTTTGCTCCTGCAATAAGAATGAACCTAAAGAAGATATGGTAAACACTGTGCCACATCACAAATCCATTGAAACCATAGTATCTGTAAAACATGCGGATTCTGTGGATATTTTGGAAACTAAACACAAGGTTTGGGTGAAAGGAAAACTGGCCAAGGAGATGACCACCCACGATACCATTCCGGCTTTGGGAGATACGCTAATGACTACCCAGGACAAAAACGATAATACGGTAACCGGCAAGACTAAAAAAGACTACGAATTCTACATCACGGTACAGTAATGAAAAAAAGTAAAAAAATTTCTCTGTTATTCGTAACGGGATTACTTACGGCAGCATGCAGTCAGAAAGAGGAACCCAAAACCTGGGACGGCGAGAAGAAAGTCTATATGCGTTCGGATTCCACGGCGCAATATTCCCGTTCGCACGGCTTTATGCCGGGATTATTCTGGTTTTTTGCGTTTCGGCCGTACTCTTATTACGGGAGCAATGGATTTCAGCGTGGCTACTACAGCAATGCAATTTCTGGGAAATCTAACTACGGCAGAAATGCCTACAAGGGCAATGTGGTGCGCGGCGGACTGGGAAGAAGTGGGTCCAGGGCGGGATCGTAAACCACACAACGCAGCCCGGCCTAAGCGGAGCTCGTTTTGTGAGGAGGAACGACGAACAAAACAGCGGGAGCGGAGGACGGAATAGCTGCCCAAAAAAATCTAAATAACGACTGTATCTTATGAAAAGAATCGCCACCGCGCCACGCGAAAACCTTACGGAAAAATTAGAAAGCTTAGGCTTCGGTTACCATTCTTTGGAGGGGTTGTACTGGGATGAAAGCGCATACTACGAATTTAGTTTGCACGAAATCAATAAATTAGAAACGGCGACTGCGGAACTTTGGCAAATGTATCTGGAGGCGGTGGAGCATGTTATTTCGAAGGGTTTATTTTTTAAATTTCATATCCCGGAATGGTTTCGGCCAGCGATTATCAAAAGTTGGGAGGATGATTTTCCATCGGTTTATGGGCGGTTTGATTTGGGTTTTGATGGTGAGAGTGTCAAACTTATGGAATTCAATGCCGATACGCCTACTTCGCTCTACGAGGCGGCGGTGGTCCAGTGGCATTGGTTGCAGGAGCGTTTTCCGGAGCGGGACCAGTTTAATTCCATACACGAAAAATTGGTGGATTATTGGAAATATTTAAAGCCTTTTTTAAGTTGCGATTTCGTACATTTTGCATCCATGACGAATGTGGAAGATGTCACAAATACCGAATATATGCGGGATTGCGCTACACAAGCCGGATTGGAAACCGCGTTTATCGGGATACAGGATATTGGTTGGGCAGAGGAAATTAGCGAGTTCATAGATGAAAATCAGGAGGTGATTCAGATTATCTTCAAACTGTACCCCTATGAATGGATTATCGAGGAGGATTTTGGTAGGAAAATCGTTGAAAATCTGAATAAAACGACTTGGATAGAGCCGTCTTGGAAGATTTTGGCATCCTCTAAAGCCATGCTGCCGATTTTGTGGGAACTCTTCCCGAACCATCCGTTGCTGTTGGAATGTTACACGGATCCCCGAAATCTGACGGATTACGCTAAAAAGCCGCTTTATTCCCGCGAAGGTGCGAATATTTCCTTATATAAAAATCATTCGCCGATTGCGCAAAACAGTGGTGAATACGGCAAAGAAGGGTACATTTACCAAAAACTTTTCTCGCTTCCGAACTTTGATGGGAATTATCCTGTCATCGGTAGTTGGATCATCGGACAAGAGGCGGCGGGTATTGGTATCCGCGAAAGTGTAAACTTGATTACCAATAATGAAAGCCGCTTTGTGCCGCATTTGATTGTTTAAAAAATTTAAAATTTTAATATAAAAAATCCACAACAATTCTGCTGCGGATTTTTTATTATTTGTTTGAAACTATCTTGCGATGTTCACGGCGCGGGTTTCGCGGATTACCGTTACACGAACCTGGCCTGGATAAGTCATTTCATTCTGGATTTTCTCCGAAATATCGTAAGACAGTTGTGCGGCACGGTCATCCGTCACCTTACCACTCTCCACCATCACGCGGAGTTCTCGGCCAGCCTGAATCGCGTAGGCACTGGAAACGCCATCAAAACTAAGCGCGGCGGCTTCCAAATCCTTCAAACGCTGGATGTAAGATTCTAAAACCTGACGGCGTGCGCCCGGTCTCGCGCCGGAAATAGCATCTGCCACCTGAATAATCGGGGAGAGCAGCGAAGTCATTTCTATCTCGTCATGGTGGGCACCAATGGCATTGATGACCTCTGGATTCTCACCATATTTCTCCGCCCACTGCATACCGAGTAGCGCGTGTGGAAGTTCGGATTCTTGCTCCGGCACTTTCCCGATGTCGTGCAAAAGTCCAGCGCGTTTTGCCAATTTCACATTCAGGCCTAATTCTGCGGCCATAGTTGCGGCGATATTTGCTACCTCGCGTGAGTGTTGCAAAAGATTTTGTCCGTAAGACGAACGGTATTTCATTCTACCCACAACCCTTACCAATTCTGGATGAAGGCCGTGGATTCCGAGATCAATAATGGTTCTCTTCCCAACCTCGATGATTTCTTCTTCGATTTGTTTTCTGGTTTTTTCCACCACTTCCTCTATTCTTGCCGGGTGGATTCTACCATCCGTTACCAAGCGGTGCAAGGAAAGTCTTGCAATCTCGCGGCGGACTGGATCAAAACAAGAAATAAGGATAGCTTCAGGCGTGTCATCTACAATGATTTCCACGCCGGTGGCGGCTTCCAAGGCACGGATATTTCGACCCTCGCGACCGATGATGCGGCCTTTTACTTCGTCTGATTCGATATTAAATACAGAAACTGAATTTTCAATAGCCTGTTCCGTACCGATTCTTTGAATGGTTTGGATAACGATTTTGCGCGCCTCTTGTTTCGCGTTCATCTGTGCCTCTTCCATGATGCTTTGTACATGGGCTTGCGCGCGGGTTTTCGCTTCTGCCTTTAGAGATTCCACGAGTTCAGCACGGGCTTCCTCTGCGGAATAATTGGCTATTTTTTCCAGCATTTCCACTTTTTGAGCAGTCGCTGTGCTAAGTTCTTGTTGTTTTCTTTCGAGAATTTCCTGTTTTTTGGTATAATCGGCAACTTGTTTTTCTAGATCTTTTTCCAATTTTCCGGTGCGGCTCAGTTCGTCATTCAGTTTCTGTTCCTTGTCGCGAGTGCGTTTTTCTATTTCCTGAATTTTCTTCTCCCGCGCTTGGATGTCGGCATCGTGTTGAGATTTTAATTCCAAAAATTTCTCTTTGGCTTGCAGATTTTTTTCTTTTTTAATGGTTTCTGCCTGCGCAGTGGCTTTTTCCAAAAGATTGTCGGCATTTTTCTTGGCATCTTCGAGGATGATATTCGCTTTTGAATTCATGGAGCTTTTCGAGAAATACATTCCTGCGAGTGCTCCTATTCCCAAACAAACCAAGCCGATAATAATGGCGATAGTTGTTGTCATATATATTTAGTTTTAAATTGTTTCTTCTATATTTTGTTTATTCGTTTTCGGTTGGTAGTGTTTTATAGTAGGTCAGATTTTATCAATTTATATAACCTAACCTTCTAATTTCCAAACTTCTAACTCCTTTCCCAACACTTCACAAAAAAACCTACAACAGTTCAATGATTTAGAGTAAACTCCTGATCAACACGATTTAGGCTAATTTTCACACGCTGTAATCCGCGGGATGCGGCACGCCATTGTGTGAACTTTCGCCCGGTACTAGTTTAGCGTTGAGTTTACCTGTAATGTGTTAGAACTATTGTAGGCAGAAACATTATTTTGAATGGCCCTCGCCATCCATTCCGTCTATGAGGCGGTTCAGCTCCTGAACTTTCTCCGTGGCGGACAGTATCAATTTATCATTATTCAGTCGGAAGACTTCCGCATTGGTTCCCAATTTCAGTGCGCACATTGCTAAAGCGTCCTGCTTATCGCGGATATCGAAACTGGCTTCAAACTCCTTGATCATCGTTTCTATCTCCTTCCCTACCTTCCGAAGGGTTTCCTCCTCGGAGGCAGGCACATTCAGCGGATAGTTCCGCCCGGCGATGCTGATGGTTATTCTTCTTACTTCCATGTTACAAGCCGGTGTTTCGTAATTGCGCTATGCAGGTATCTATTTCCTTTATCAACCTATTGATGTGGTTTTTCATCAGTCGGTTGTGTTCCGGGTTGCCTGATATAGCAGACTGAAGTTTTATATTTTTCTGTTCTTCTGATAATTCCTGACTGCGTTTCCTTTCTGCATCATACTTCACTTTTAATGTTTCAAATTCTTTAGAAAGTTCTATGTGGCTCTCGCTCAGCGCTTCATATTCTTTTTTAAGCGTTCGGATTTGCTTTTCCAACAAAGAAAAACTGCTTTCTAAATCTTTGAGCATCTCAAGTTTAATTCTAACATATGCAAAAATAGCAATTTTAAGATTAGTAAAACAGTAATGTATTTAAAATTTGAGATATTGTTGAGTTATAATTCTTTTACTTTTGGAAAATTCCAGAATATAGTGCATAAAAAAGAGAACATTACAGCAATATTCCCTTTAATTATTTTATTTTTTTTAGTTAAAACTTTATTCAAATTTTAAAACAAACATGAAGGCGCGGGTTTGTGCGGTAGCGATACCGGCTGCCCAATATGGCGGCGTTTCCGGGTTGTCTTTCACGAGTTCGTTATTCGTCATAAAAGTACCTCGGAAAGCAGGTGTGAGTTTAAATTTTTTAAAATAAATCTGAACACCTGCCTCTGCGCTCCATCCGAAATTGTGCGTGGTCGTACGGAAAATCCCCTGCTGGTTATCATCTGTAGACTTTTGGCTGCTCTGCAAATTTACCAAATAGTTTACTCCGGCCGCCGCATATGGACGGGAATTATACCAGCGGTCACCATGCACCTCCAGCAAAAGTGGAATATCTATGTAGGTAGATTTTACGGTATTGACATTATTTACCGGCGCATTTTTGAAGGAAATCTCGCGCTGTATAAAATGCAAGCCTGGCTCCAATCTCAGATCCACATATTCGTGCAAGCGTACCTTACCAATAAGACCGGCACCGAAACTTGGAGAAGATTTTGAAAGAATGGCATTTTTGTTTCCGTCCATGCCAAATTTTGGATCCAAGACCAATTTATAATCAAAATTATTACCGGCGAGATAGAATCCCCAACTATATTTTTGGTCATCAAAACCTTCCAGATTATCCATTCTGTCGCGCGTGCGGAACAAATTTTGTGCATCCGCCAAAGCGGGCACTGCAAGTGAAGTCACGAGACAGATTTTTATGAAATTCTTTACCATTATATTTATTTAGTGGCTTTATAAATCGTGGCGATACCAAGGCTTAATTTTCTGTATTCTACCGTCTTAAACCCTGTTTCGAGTAGGATGTTTTTCATTCTTTCCCCAAACGGGAATGCATTCACGGAATCCGGCAGGTAGGTGTAAGCGCGGTTATCCTTGGAAACCAACTTCCCAATCTGTGGCAATATATTTTTAAAATAAAACATATAAAACGGCGCTAAAAACCCTTCTACCTTTGAAAATTCCAAAATATATACGCTGCTACCCTGCTTCACCACCCTTCTTAGTTCAGATAGTCCCTTAGTGAGGTTTTCAAAATTTCTCACTCCAAATGCAACGGAAACCGCATCAAATTTATTATCCTCGAAGGGTAAATTTTCTGCGTCGCCCTTCATCATATCGATTTCTTCCGAAAGGTTTTTGTTCTTAATTTTTTCAATTCCTACATTCAGCATTTGTTGGGAAAGATCCAAGCCTATCACCTTTGCGCCGGTACCTTTTTGCACCGCCAGGGCTAGATCTCCTGTGCCTGTAGCCACATCTAAAACGGTTTTCGGTTGGTCTTTGTTCATCCATTTCACCAAGATATTGCGCCAAAGCACATCTATCTTCATGGAAAGCACATGGTTTAGGAGGTCGTATTTCGGAGCGATGTTATCGAACATATCCTCAACTTGGCTCTTCTTACTGGCATCGGAATTATAGGGGGTTACCTGTTTCAATGGATTAAAATTTATAATATTCTTTGTAATAATTCAGGAAATCTTGCTTGCGAAAAATCTTCTCGCGGTATTCCACTTTTGCTATATTTTTGATGAGTCGGTCGTACTCTTCATCTATATTGTAATAAAAATCGTCGGTATAGAGTTTACTGAACTTCTTTGGCGCCCCGAAGTAGGATTGCCCGTCTATCACCGTTTTGTCCAATGCCAAAAGTAGGGAATCCTTTTTCAAATTATAGCCATAATACTGGCGGTTGATGTAATAATCCGAATGCGTAATATTAATGAGGCCTCTCACCTTTTTCACATTAAAAGCGGAATCGTACATCAGTTTTTTTTCTTTATTAAAAACCTGGATGTTATTTTTGCCTTGTTTCAGATCTACCTTTACAAACTGTCCGGAAGCGATGATCTTTTCTTCGCCGTTATTTATTTTGAAATAATAGATCTCCGGCGTAGGGTTATCCACAAGGTAATGGTTTCTCTTTGCCAAAAACAAAAAGTAAATCGCAAATGCCATAATGGTGGCCAGAAGAGCGTAGATGAAGCCTGCGACGGCGGGGTCTTTTCTCATTTTATAACAAAATTTCTTGGCAAATTTACTAAAAAAAAGATTGGGAATGGCGGTGAAGATTAACCACGGTTATTGCTAAATAATATCCACAGCGCGCTGCTTTTACACGGAGCGATCCGATGGTTTGCCATACTGAAGGCATTTGTAATTTTTATGAAAGCCCCTTTTAGAGTAGAAAATTTGGAGTAATTAATCACAGACATAGAGTTTTTGGAAAAAATAAAACATTTCTTACTATGCTTTGTTTAGTAATTAATTGTATGTTTTGCGTAAAAATTTGTGCTGTTAATATCTAAAAATAGCCACGGAAGCGTAGTGTTTAAACATAAAAACCAAATTTTTGAAACCTTGATATTGATGTGTTTAAAAATAACACTTCAGCTCTGTTTTAGCTTTAGATTACATTAAAATTATTAACTTTGCTTCCTAATTTTTAAATTAAAAAATGCCAAATACTCTGATCATCGGTTCGGGACACTTCCTGCCTGAAAATATAATAGATGCATCTCATTTTCAGAATGCTGTTTTTTATGATGATAACTTCAACAAGATTGAAAAAGACAATGACGAGATAATCCGAAAATTCACGGAAATCACAGAAATCGAAGAACGCAGGTATATAGATGACGATATGCTGAACTCCGATATGGCTGCTATCGCATCAAAAAGGGCATTGGAAGATGCCGGGATGGACGGCGAACAGCTGGATTACATCATCGCGGCGACTAACTTCGGCGACATCGATACGCTGGGACAACAGAACTTCCTTCCTTCGCTTTCCGCTATGGTGAAAAATAAACTCGGCATCAAAAATACGAAATGCATCAATTATGATATGGTTTTCGGTTGCCCCGGCTGGGTGGAGGGGATGGTTTTGGCAGATATTTTCATCAAATCTGGTCAGGCAAAAAATATCCTCGTGGTAGGTTCTGAAACGCTGAGTCGCACCACCGACCCGCACGACCGCAACAAAATGATCTTTGCCGATGGCGCTGGTGCCGTGGTAGTTACCGCTACCGACAATGAAAATGTAGGCATCCTGGCACACGAAACGCTTTGTTTCAACGGTGAGGAAATTACCTACCTGGAAAATGTCCATTCCCTAAACCCGGAAGCAGACCAAACGAAAAAGTACATGCGTATGCGTGGCCGAAAAATCTACGAATTTGCGCTGAAACATGTCCCGGATGCTATGAAAGCCACCATGGACAAAGCCAATCTCGGCATTGATGATATTGACAGAATTCTAATTCACCAAGCGAACGCGAAGATGGACTATGCCATAATTTCCCGACTTCACAAACTGTATGACCGAACGGAATACGACCACGCCGTCTCCCCGATGACGATTCAGCAACTTGGAAATTCTTCGGTAGCCACGATTCCTACGATGTTTGACATGATTCGCAAGGGTGAGATGAAGGGACAAAATTTTAAAGAAAACTCCCATATCCTGTTTGCTTCCGTAGGCGCAGGCATGAACATTAATGCGATGGTTTATAAATTTCCATAAAAATACAACTTGCAAAGAAACTTATTATTTATCACGGCCATAGTTTTTCTTTTGGAATTCTATGTTTATCAGGCTTTTAAAACAGCCTTTCACCAGCCGAGGATGCGCACTGCGTACTGGGCTATCACCATTGCGGTGTATGCTTTTTTTATTTTTCAAGTACTAAATTTTTCCCGGACAGATCGGGATACGCACCGCATACACATGCTCGCCATTATTTTCCTTGCCTTTATGGCGCCGAAGATTGTAGCCGCCATTTTTCTATTGATAGAAGACATCGTTCGGGTTTTTCAATATTTTTTACAAACCAGTTCCATGGGCAGACATCTACCGGAAAGACGCCAGTTTCTAAGCTATCTGGGACTGGGAGCAGCCGCAGTTTTTTCTGCACTTATTTTGGACGGCGTAGTTTTCGGGAAATACCGACACACGGTGAGAAGGGTCAAAGTTAAAATTAAGAACCTTCCGGAAAGTTTTCGCGGTTATAAAATCTTGCAAATCTCAGATGTGCACAGCGGCAGTTTCTTCGAGCCAGAAAAATTGCAACACGCCATAGACCTCATTAATAAACAGAATGCTGACCTGGTCCTATTCACCGGCGATATGGTGAATAATCATTCCGAGGAATTTGTGCCGTTTGTTTCTTTGTTTAAAACCATTCGCGCCAAAGACGGGAAATTCTCGATACTCGGAAACCACGATTATGGCAGTTATGTGGAATGGCCATCGGTGAATGCGAAAGCCTATAATTTGAAGAATTTAATACATCTTCAACACGAGGCAGGTTTTAAAATGCTAATGAACGAGCATGTCGCCATTACCAAAAATAATGAAAACCTCTTTATTATCGGGGTCGAAAACTGGGGGGCGAAACCTTTTCCTCAATACGGCGATTTGGATAAGGCTACTGCGGGCATCCCACAAAAGGCCGCAAAAATCCTTATGAGCCACGACCCAACCCACTTCGACTACATCGTGAAAAATCATCCTGCCGACATATCGCTTACGCTCTCCGGACATACCCACGGGATGCAGTTTGGCATAGATATGAAAAAATTCCGATGGTCACCCGTGCAATTTAGGTATAAAAAATGGGCAGACCTCTACGAAAGCAGCGGCAAGTATTTGTATGTAAACCGCGGTTTCGGAGTCATCGGTTATCCCGGTCGTGTGGGTATCAATCCAGAAATAACCGTTTTTGAATTGAGCTGAAACATTAATTCTTCAAACATAAAAAGCCTTCCAAAATGTTGGAAGGCTTTATTGTATCCCTATGTTAAAGGGAAAATCTGTTTGGATTATACCAATTTCACATTTACGGCGTTCAGGCCTTTGTTGCCTTGTTGTACCTCGTATGCTACTTTGTCGTTTTCACGGATTCTCGTAGTAAGCCCGGAAGTGTGTACGAATACATCTTCTCCGCCTCCTGCTGGTGTGATGAAACCGAAACCTTTAGTTTCATTGAAAAATTTTACTGTGCCTTCTTGCATTTTGTTTGTATTAAATTGTTTTGTTTTGTTTTCTTATTTTTCGAGCTGTACATTTATTGCGGAAAACCCTTTTGCAGATCTTTCCTTTTCAAATGATACCTTGTTGCCTTTCTTCACCTCGTGTGCACAATTGTTGCTGTGGAAAAAGACATTTTCATTCGTCTTATTCTCAGTGATGAAGCCATAGCCTTTATCACTCACATAGGTCACCAGGCCTATTTTTCTAAGTTCCTCTTCCGGGATAGGTGCTGCCCCGAGTTGGATGTCTTCTATATTGATCTCTTCGCGTTCTGTGGTATCGATGGGTGAGTTGTGCAGTTGTCCGTTTTCGTCCACATAAACCAGCATATCATCCAGGTCTTTACCCTTGTTATTATTGGTTTTACGCTCATCGCGTCGCAAAGCCTTTTCCTTTAGTTTTTGAGCTTTTTTCTTAAAGTTTTCTTTTTTAGAGAAAGAATCCGCCATATATTGAATTAATTTTTAAAGTTATAGTTTAGATTTAATGAATTTACGCTTGCAAAGATACTTTTTCTTCCGAGTTTTCCGTAACCCTAATTGGGTTAATGAGGAACATTTCCACGAAGAGGTTCAGCTGGGCAGGCATTTCCGAAGCAAAAACAAGAGTTTGCTTTTTCACGGGAAGGGTTTTCATAATTTCTTTCACATTTTTGAGCAAGCCAGCGGTGATGAAGGTCTGAGCATCATCCAAAACCAATATTTCTATTTTAGAAAGGTCCAGTCTGCCTTGTCCCGCCAATTCCTGAAGTCTTTCCGGAGTTGCGATGAGGACATCTACCCTTTTTTTCAATGCTGAAAGTTGCCCGGTCTGCATCACTCCGCTGAAAACGGAAAGTAAAGAGAGCGGCAAATATTTGCTGTAGGTATTCAAATCCTGTTCTGTAGCCAGAGCACCATGTTTAGTAGAAGCTAAAATCAGTGTGCGGATGTCGCCGTGGTCGGGCGCATTCTTTTTCATCAGCTGCAAAACTGGCATGATGTAGGCCGCCGTTTTCCCGGAGTTATCTGGGGCGA
Organism: Chryseobacterium sp.; assembly: GCA_018260475.1. GTDB lineage: Bacteria > Bacteroidota > Bacteroidia > Flavobacteriales > Weeksellaceae > JAGLBA01. Next base: position 21,089 of record JAGLBA010000006.1, read on the forward strand.
ATCCCACAATATCCTTCCCGGACAAAATGTGCGGTATCGCCAATGCTTGAAACGGTGTAGGTTTAGAAAAACCAGCTTCCGTGACCGCGCGTATAATTGGGTTTATTAAATTTAAGTTCTTAAAATTCATTCTTGGTGTGGCCCTGTTTTCTTTTATTTAATTTAAAAAAAGGAAACGATTTTTCGGAAAAAAATTCCGGCTTCGGGCAGTGGTTCTGTTTTGTTTAAAATAATCCGGCTATCCCGGATGCTCACAAAAAACTATATGTGGCAACTGTTATCGCGAAAACTGAAAGCGAAAAATGGGTATTCTAAACTGTACAGAAAAAGCAAAGGCAGGAGCCTTGTTATTTTTGATGTTGCAAATGTACAACAAAATAACCGGCTACACTAATTTTGATGAAAAGAAATATTTGATTGTCAAATAATTGAATTAGCACTCCGCTACATTCACCGCTATTGCAAGGCCGCCTTCGGAGGTTTCTTTAAAGCGCTCGCTCATACTTTGGGCCGTGTCCCACATACTCTGGATCACGGCGTCCAGGGAAACGCGCGCCTTTTCCGGGTCGCTGTCCAATGCGATATTGGATGCGGTAATCGCCTTAATAGCGCCCATGGAATTTCTTTCGATACAAGGAATTTGCACCAAGCCGCCGATAGGGTCGCAAGTGAGCCCAAGGTGGTGCTCCATCGCGATTTCTGCTGCCATAAGGACTTGCCCCGGCGTACCGCCCATGATTTCGGTAAGACCCGCCGCCGCCATCGCAGAGGACACGCCGACTTCCGCCTGGCAACCGCCCATCGCTGCGGATATGGTTGCATTTTTCTTGAACAAAGTTCCGATTTCCCCGGCTACCAAAAGGAAACGGATGACGGCATCATCATTTCTATGTTCGGTAAAAGCTTGGGAATACATCAAAACTGCTGGAATTACGCCACTGGCACCATTAGTAGGCGCCGTGATAATGCGTCCGAAACTGGCATTTTCCTCGTTTACGGCGAGCGCGAAGCAAGAAACCCACTTGCTGATATTGCTGAAACTTTCTTCTGAATTTACCACTAATTGGTACCATTCATCGATGTTGTTGTAAATCTTATCGCCCAAAAGCCTGCGATTCATTTCCGGAGCGCGGCGCGTTACATTGAGTCCGCCCGGCAAAATTCCTTCTTTATTTACACCCTTATATATGCATTCTTTGATTTGATCCCAAATGTAGAGCGCTTCTTTATTGGTTTCCTCACGAGGTCTCCAACTTTCTTCATTTAAATAAATCAAATCCGAAATACGATCCAAGCCCAATTGGTCCACATATTTTTTAATATCCGAACCATGATGGCACGGGTAAATAGTACGAACGCACAAATTTTCCAATGAATTTTCTTCTATTGTAGCCACAAAACCGCCACCCACGGAATAATAATCTTGTGAAAGTTCTTTTCCGTCCTCAAAAATAACCTTGAATATCATCCCGTTTGGGTGAAATTCCAAAGATTTTTGTTTGTTTAAAATCAGATGATGGCCATAGATAAACGGCAATTCCTTTTCGCCACCAAGCATCAGTTTTTGTGAAGACTTTATATGCTCAATCTTTTCATCAATTTTTGTGGTGTCAATCAGTTTGAAATTTTCTCCAGAAAGTCCCAGCATCCCAGCGATGTCTGTACCATGCCCTATTCCCGTTTTCGCCAGCGATCCAAAAAATTCAACAAAAACCTCCTTCACTTGGGCAATGCCTTGGTCCCTGCGGATTTTATCTAAAAACATTTCCGCGGCGTTCCAAGGGCCCATGGTATGCGAACTGGATGGCCCAATACCTACTTTTATAATTTCAAAAACACTTATTGACTGCATAATATTTTTCTTAAACCAAGCGCAAAGATAAAACAATATTTGCTAATGGTAGGCGGAAAAACAATGCTTCTAAATCTAAAATATTCTTTCACCCAATGTTTTATAATCAAACGAAGATTTTCTTTAAAATTTCTGAAACTTGCCGGTGCCGTGTGGAGGGGAAAAGATGCGTAGCATTAGGAATAATATAATCTGGCCTGGAATTTTTTGCTGGAAATACAATGTCCCTATCTCCTAAAATCTGAATTACATCCGGGTCGGCGTCGCTTTCCCAATCGAGGATTTTATCAATACTCCATTTGAGATAATGAGGATCGCGAACTCTAAAATAATTTAAAATACGAGGATTTTTGGGATCAATGAATTTTCTGAAAAAGGAATAAGTGGTAAGCGTTTTTTCATTAAAAAAACCAACCGGAAGATGTTTCGGGATGCGGGATAATCTTCCAAACTTCATCAGTTTAGATTTTTCCTTACCAGAACGGATGCTTCCCAAAATCACCACTTTTTCGGCGCGTTTTAGCTTAAGGATTTCCTGAACAATGATGCCCCCGAAAGAATATCCCAAAAGATAAAAAGGCTCGGAATCATCCACTTTTTCGGCCATTCGGCGAACATAATGTGGAAAGGACTCCCCCACTTCTGGCAAGAGCCATTCTATAAAAACGACTTCGATATGGGGGTTGAAAACGAGTTTCTCTAAAACAGAAAAATCTGCTCCAAGACCACTTACGACATATAATTTCATAGGATCACAGGCTATCTGGCGGTAGAATGGATCTTCATCTCCACATTTTTACTGATCATCATTTCCTCGAGTTCTTTACAATTAAAACCAAATTCTTTGCGTTAGATATAAACTGCGCCGAAGTTAAAACTGCGCCGAAGCCAAACCTATATTGCGCCGTAAAAGCTGTGTGGATTTTTTATAAAAAAAGTTACTTCTCATGGTACGCACAGTAATACGCAGCACCCTGGCTAATTGCTTTTTGGTTGAAAACGAAATAAATCGGTATATCCTTGAGCAAATTTTCCATCTTATCCGAAATCATAAAGTCTTTATAGAATTTATCTTTATTAATAAAAGTCCTCACATGCTCGGCAATTTCGCCGGTAATAACCAATCCGCCAGTGGCTTTTAGTTTCAAAACCAAATAGTTCGCTTCTCTCGCCAAAAATTCTGCAAACATTTCCAAAGTCAACCTAGCCAAGCGAGAATCACTGCTTTTTCCGGCTTCAACAAGACCCTCCAGAAAATTGTTTTCGTGAATTTTAGTTGTAAGATCATCGGATTCCTTATGACGACCGATGTCCCGCAGATAGCGGTATATATTGTAAAGCCCGTCTTTGGAAAGTACATTTTCCCAACTAACGATGCCGTATATTTTATGAAGAAATTTGTAAAACTCAACTTCAAACTCATTTCGTGGAGAAAATTCCGTATGACCGCCTTCTGTAGCAAAAGGGTGCAAGATTTCGCCATCCCAGAAAAGACCGGCCTCTCCCAAACCATTGCCCGCAGCCAAAACTGCCATATTACCGGGCATCAAATTATCAGATTCATGAATAGTAATCACTTCTGCCTCCGATAAATCCGCAAGACTGTACGCCGTGGCCTCCATATCATTAATAAGACAAGTCTTTATCCCAAGATTTTCTTGTAATTCCGCAGCATCTATCGCCCAAGGCAAATTCGTGGTTTCGCATCTCCCATGTATCACGGGACCGGGAACAGCAACAGACATCCTGCCTGTTTTAGTACTTGTTTCAGTTATAAAACGCTGCGTCATTTCTGCAAACGAAGAGAAATCCTGTGTGGTGAATTCTCTCTCCGAAGACGGCGACAATGTGCCATCCTTCACTTCATACACAGCGAAAAAAGTTTTCGATCTGCGAACATCTGCCACCAGAAGATTTTCATTTTCAAGTAGCGTCTCCTTTCCAGGAGAATATAGCTGGAAGTTTTTAGAAGTAATCATAATTTTTATTTTTAAAACATCGGCACAGTTACAGCGCGTAATTCAACCAAAGATATGAAAAAAAGAAAACCTTCCAAACAAATTCTTCGGAAGGTTTTTATGATTATTTTGAATTTAGTTACCAAGTGGAATGTTATAGCCTACGCCAACACCCACGCTACCTACACCAAATTTGTGGTTTCCGGCAACGGTACCTTCGTCATCTGTAAGTACGGTGCTATAGTGCGCATACACATTCCAGTCTCGGTTATGCCATCCGATTTCTGGTTTGATGTAGAACCCACCTTTTGGCATATCGGCGTTGTAAAGTTTGTTATCCGTCACCTTGTCATTACCTACGATAAAACCATACCCAAGATCAGCGCCTGCGTAGAATCCTGTTTTAGCAGGATAAAATCTCACCAAACCTGCCAAAGGAACTACCCCGAAATCATTGTTTTGCACATTAACCCCATTCAGGGTGTACTCTTTTCCAAAGAAATGATTGTAACCCGTAGCGATACCGAGACCGAAACCAGGAGTTACCAAATGCTGATAAGAAAGACTGGCACCGATGTTTCCAGATGCGTTCTTTGTTGTAGATGCGCCGCCTTCAATACCTATCTTTAACATATTTTTCATATCCGAGCTTTGTGCGCTTACGGCAGTAGTAGCAAGTACTCCAAATGCGAAAATTGCTTTTTTGATCGTTTTCATAATTTAAAGAATTAAGTTGAGTTAGTATTCGGCTGGATAAGAAAATTTCGTGCCAAGAAAGTAATTAAGCTTCGTTATTGCGATGAAGACAGCAATTATTTTTAATATAAATAATTGGAAACCAATATTTTAAAAGCACTTTAAGTTAAACATCTATTTAAATTCTCAAATACAAAGTTTTCATATAGTAAACTTTAATAATAAAAAAAGACTTCTCTTTTATGCGAAGTCTTAATTTTAAATTAGATGTATTAACCTTGAGTTAATGATTTTGCTTGTTTTTTTTGAGCTTGCTTAGCTTCATACTTTTTCATAAAATAACCGATTGCCAAAGGCGCAACCCAAATTAGGATTCTTCTTAATAACGTTGGATTCATTATAATAGTTTTTAAAATTTGAATATTGTTATCAAGAATTGCACCAATCTGCACTACCAGTGAACTACTTATCGCTCAGTGCGCCCATGAAGTCAATTATTTTGTCTATTTCCTGATCACTCAAATTGAGCGGATTTGGCGGAAGCGTCTGGTTTTTAACCTTAAAACCCAAACCAAGTCCACCTCCTTTGTTATAAAAATTCATGACTTCTTTCAAGGTTTTATAACCGCCGTTGTGCATGTAAGGTGCTGTTTTTGCGATATTTCGCAGCGTAGGCGTTTTGAAAGAATGCTGTAAAAACTCCACTGTTTCATGGAATTTCCCACGCCCAAGGTCGGGATCCAGCGTGCTATTGCTGCCATCTTTAGCCGTTCCGAGGATTTCTTGTTCTGTCTTGGCATATTTTGGCGGCACAGTTCCATTAAATAAAGGCAAAAAATGGCAAGTGCTGCACTTCCCTTTTCCAACGAAAAGATTAAAGCCTTGGCGCTGGGAGGCGGTCATTGCAGATTTGTTACCACGCATATACTCATCAAAATTAGAATTAAATTTCCCCAATGAGCGGATATAACTCGCCAAAACATTCTGCAATTGCCAAACTTCGGCCTTCGGCGTTTTATAAATTTGTTGGAAAAACCGCCAGATATTTTTGGTCTTTATTCATTTTACGGACTATGGTATCCATATCGCCGTGCATTTCTTCCTTATTGGTAATAACATCGGAGATTTGTCCTTCCAAATCCTCATTGCGCATATCCCAAAACTGACCGTGTTGGTAAGCGGAATAATTCAGGGACGGGGTGTTTCTTGGCAAAAGTCGGTTTTCCAATGACAGAGATTTCGCACGACCATCCGTGAAAGCGAGTTCGGCATTGTGACAAGTGGCACAGCTCCGGTTATTTTTCTCCGAAAGCACCGGATCATTGAAAAGTGTTTTACCAAAAGCTACTTTTTCAGCCGTCATTTTATACTCTTCGCCTGGGACGAAGGCATCTGGATCGTAGGCGTTTTTATCGTAAAGCGTGGCAGCATTCTTTTTCACCACACTCGTAATTTCTACATTTGGAATTTTTTCTTTGACTTTAAGGTCCAGCAAAAGTTTTAAAATTTTATTTAAATAATTTGGGATAAAAAAAGAATAATCGAAACGATCTCTGTCTGTATTTTTGTTTAAATAATGTCCAGCAGCATTCACCAGAGAATAAATTTGCTCCCTTTCTTTCGCAGAGTTTTCACTCGAAATCTGAGTAAGTACGGATTTCAAACTTTGTAAAACCACAGGAATTTCGGCAAGATTTTTCCCGGACAGTGGTGTGTCAAAAGCGGCAATTCCCAGACTGGAAACCCTGAAAACCTCATCTCGAAGGGCATCAAACACTTGGGAACGGTTCACCGTGATAGACCTAAAATTGGCATCCACAGTCCCTGATTTACTTAAAATAATCTTCAGGTGGCGGATGACTTCTGCCTTGTTTTCGGCGTTATACTTTGGATAAATGTAGGTTTCCAGCATTTGCAAACCTTGCGGCTCCAAAACGGTGTGCTCCTCCATTTCGATTTCCGGGAGGGCGGGGCCATTCATAAACCTTGCTGAATTTGGCAAAAAATATTCTACCGCCCACTCCATTTTTTTATAAGTCAGGCGAAGATGATCAAACTCTTTCTGCAAATTTTGAGTAGACCCATTTTCTACTGATTTCAAAAGGTTTTCGGTGTCTTTTTTGAACTCTGAATTCACTGTGAGGATGGAATCGCGCACTGCCTTTAGATCTTCATTTACAGGAGACTGGGTTTTCTTACAGTTCACCAAGACGGCAGCCATAGTGATGATCATTAATAAAAATACCAGACATTGCGATTTCAAATATTTCATAATAGGGATGATTGCAAAAAGTACCAACCGAAAACAGTTGATACTTTTTAGTTAAAATAAATTTTGCGGTTGATTATCTATCGACATTACGGATGATTACGGTTTGTCCACCTTCTTTGTTCGTGCTTAGACCGCCACCATCGGCATTAGCGAATTTATCGGCCTGCCAAGTATGGGAGTGAATGTTTACCAAGAATGTGTTTGGAACCCCGATAACATCAGAAATATCTTCCATAGCTCCAAATTCCCAAGCTCCGAATTTTGTAGTCATAGGGTTATATTTCGCTTTGAAAGCAGGATCTTTATCATTGTTACGCATATTCAACCACGGCTTATATGTTTTAGAAGCGATATTGAACTGCCAGATATAAGAATCGTGCGTGGCAGCTGGATAGAAAGAATCCCCATCTTCTTGGATGTAAACGAAATTTTCGGTTACACAAAGGTTATCCGGGTTTATAAGGTCTTTACCGGGGTTAGAATCACCCTCTGCAACCAATTCTAGTTTACCACTCATCATATTGTTAGCATCCAAGACCAATTTATACACCCTACCCCACATTGTTAATCCCGCTTTTGGATTCACACCGTCGCTAGATTCACCGGTTGCAGTGAAGTAGATTTCACGACCCTTACCAGCACCTTTTCTGTAATCTACATCTTCTACACGAGAGAATCTGATGGCTTTGTTGTCGATGTTTTTCTGATTAATTTCAGCGCCGGTAAGATTTTTCGCATTTGGGATTTCCACGAATTCTACATCGTAAGAGTTACCTTTTTTGATGTCTGTTTCTGTATAGTTCCCATCTTTTCTTTTCAATGCGAAAAGTTTACCATTGTCTAAATCTCCTTGAACATCAGCCACATACATTATCAACTGACCTGCAGACTGGTGAGAAGAAGAATAGGATTGATCTTCACCGATAACGATATAAGTTTTTCCGTTGGACACATCTTTAGGAAGTGGCAGCGCATTTTCCATTGAAGCCTTTCCTAAAGCCGGCTTAACTCGAGATTTATCTGATGCTCTGGAAACTGGAGACAATGGGTCTATAGCGTGAACCATACTTTCTTGTCCTGATTCACCAGCTGTTAAAAACATGCTAAAACCGTGAATTTCAGGTTTTGCAAGTGATGCAGAACATGACCTGGTCATGCCTCCGATTGAGTTTACGATATACTCCCCCTTTACAGGTTTAAAGTTTCTGTCTAAATATACCCTAGAAACCGACTGGGAAATCTCGTGATTATTGATCATAAGGTAACCATCAGAATTCGGCTCCTTCATAAACCCCATACCGTCTGGCTGGCCAGCAAATATGAAGTTTTGGCTTTGCGGAAGTACATCTGTACTCGAGATTAGTGTGCTGATTTCCAATTTCTCAAATCCGGGCATTGCATACACGAATGCTGGTTCTACGGATTTGTTTGCAAAATCAATCTGGTCATTAGCAATAATTGCATCAGATTCAGTATTGCAACTATGAACTAAACCAAGCGCTAAAACGGCTAAACTAATAGTTTTTGTAAATTTCATTTGAATAATTTTTGCTATCGCAAAACTATTAGTTCTTATTAAAACGGTGTGACCTGAATAATAAATTAAGATTAAGATTAAGATTACGCCCTATATGTTATGCCAATGTAAATAGCTTTTTATTTCAAGTGATGAAGAATTACACTCCACGCCTCCAACTTTTTTTCAAATGGCATACCCGCATAAGCCGGACTGGTAGAAGGCATAGCAAAAACAAGCATGGGAAAGTTCTTATTAAAGATTTTTTCCAAGTTTTTATAAGATTTCTGTCCGTTGCAAAATATTGCAGAAATATTCGAGTGAGTTTCTAATAGTTCCGAGATTTTGTTCACTTCCTCATTTTTTATATCGGAATCCAGACTGCCCTTTCGTTCGCAACTTTCTATGGTGTCCCAGAGCGCAATTAAATTTATATTTAATAACGAAATCCTTGCTTCATAATCCGTACTGAATTCTTCATTAAATAAAGCGAACATAATCTGCCAAAATTTATTTTGCGGATGTCCATAATACTGTTGTTTTTCTAATGACTGCATACCCGGAACAGAGCCTAAAATCAAAATTTTAGATTCTTTAGTAACGATGGGAGCAAACGAAGATATGCGATTCATAATAATAGGTACATGAAAGAGATAATTTCTTCACAAATAAATCCATTTTTACTATTAAAGCTTTTGTTACTATGCCACAAATTTAAAATTAATTTATGTTAAATGCATAATAAGTTTACACAGCAATTTAAGAAACTCTATTTTACCATTTTGGGATATGTTACGCTCTTACACCAACATTGGAGAGGAAGATAGCGGCCAGACCGAGCATCATTTATGCCAAAGAAACCGAGGATTTTATTTCGCACCTAAAAGTATTATTGAAAGATGTAGAAAACCGTCTGTAGTATTGAACCGAGATATTGTGCAATAAATAATTAAATACTCTAAAATTTACAAAATGGCACGAAAAATGAAAAGTTTAAACAAATATTTAAAATTCAAAAAATGAAAAAAATAATTTTAAACTCAGTCCTAATCTTGGGTCTTATTGCGGGTTCAGCTACCGTTACCAGCTGTGATCGTGTACAAGAAGCAGTAGATAGCGTGGCTATCCCATTGCCATTTGCAATTACACCAAACATTCAAGAGCAGAAAATTCCTTTTGCATCTATCCCAATGGCCGATTATTTCCCTATCCCTGTAACTTTGGATGTGGATGTGGATAAAGAAATTAAAAGCCAAAGCCCTTCATTGTCTATCAATAATTTAAAGTCTGCCAAATTAGAGGCAATGAATATTGTTTTGAAAGACCATACTTTAACCGCGCAATTAGATGCTATAAAAAGTGCAAGAATTTATATTAAAACCCCTACACTTGATAGAATGCTTGTTGCTACTGCAGATGGAGCTCAGATAAAAGCCGATAGAATTGATTTTACACCAGTTCAAAATGCTGAGTTAATTGAATATTTTAAATCAAATAAAAACTCCCTCATTGTTGAAATGCAAGGTGCTAAATTAGCGGCAGGCGAAATGACCGTGAAAATAAACCCTACCTTTAGAATAAAAGTAGGATTATAATTAAATATTCTCATAAAAATCGAAGGCTGACAAATTTCGTCAGCCTTTTTCATGTTAAAGGGTTTCTTTTAACCAATGGAAAAACTCTCTTTGCCATACCAATCCGTTTTGAGGATGCAGCACCCAGTGGTTTTCGTTCGGGAAATATAAAAATTTGGTTTTCAAACCTCTCAACTTTGCAGATTGGAAGGCCTCCTGCCCTTGCTCGTAAGGTACACGGAAATCTATACCGCCTTGTATAATCATAATTGGCTTGTTCCATTTATCCACATAATTGCTGGGATTGTACTCACCATAAATCTTTGGCGTAGGCTTGTCCCATGGTTTTCCGCCGAAATCCCAATTGGCAAACCATAATTCTTCCGTGGTGCCGTACCACGATTTAGTATCAAAAAGTCCATCGTGAGCGATGAAGGTCTTAAATCGATTTTCGTGAATTCCTGCCAGCATAAAAGTTGAATATCCGCCATAACTCGCGCCTACGCAAGCCATACGATCGCCATCCACGTATGGAAAAGTTTTAGCAAAATCAGTTGCCGCCAAATAATCTCGCATCGGTTGGCCACCCCAGTCTTTGGAAATGTCGGCGTTCCATTTTTCGCCCCACCCCGGCATTCCGCGGCGGTTTGGCGCAACCACGATGTATCCGTTGGCAGCCATCAAAGCGAAATTCCAGCGTGTACTGAAAAACTGCGTCAGCGCAGATTGCGGACCGCCCTGGCAATACAAAAGAGTAGGATATTTTTTATTTGGGTCAAAATTCGGTGGGTAGATAAACCAAACGCCCATCTCCTTTCCGTCGGAAGTTTTCACCATTTTTAATTCTGATTTAGATGGCGTGATCTTCGCATAATTATCTTTGTTAATGCTTGTTACCTGCTTCATATCCCCTTTGTCCAAATCCACGGCAAATATGTCAGCATTGTGGTTGAAATCCGTACGCGTCACGAAAAGTCTTTGCTTGTCCTGTCCCACGATATCAGCAATATCGAAATTTCCTTTGGTAATTTGTTTTACAGCGCCAGTTGAGGGATTCACAGAAAAAAGTTGCTCCGTACCACGATAAGCCGCATTGAAATAGATTGTTTTGGAATCTGCAGACCAGAAGGTAGTTCCTGTCGCACTTTCGTCCCAGTTTTTTGTTAAGTTGGTTATCGTGCGGCTTCCCCAGTCCATAAGCACAATATCGTTTTTGTCCGCCTCAAAACCATCGGTTTTCATACTTTGCCAAATCAAAAATTTCCCATTGGGTGAAAATTTTGGGTTTACATCGTAACCCATCATGCCCTCGGACAGGTTTTCTGTTTTACCTGTCGCAAGATCGTAGGCGTAAATATCGGTATTGGTACTTTGCGCGTACTCCGCACCACTTTTTTTCTTCGTCACATAAAGAAGTTTCGAGGAATCCGGCGACCAAACGATATCCTCTGTCCCACCAAAAGGCTTTTGAGGGCTATCAAATTTTTCTCCGAGGAGCAAATCTTTGGCATTTTCTATTTTATCGGAAACACTCAGCACAAAAACATGGTTGTATTTCCCTTCGTTCCAAGAATCCCAATGGCGGTTATTCAGATCGGTATAGATTTGCGCTGTGCTTTTCGGCTTATCAGGATATTTATCTTTAGCCAAAATATTCTCCACCTGAACAGGCTTGCTAAAGGCAATTTTCTTTCCATCCGGAGAAATGGTAATATTTTCAGCTTCTCCGTCTACGGTGAAAAATTCCGTCCATGTTTTGCCATCATCTTTTGAGAGGAGAATCTTGTTGCCCTCTTGGGCATAAAGACCGTTTTTATCCCATTTTATGAGCGTTTTTTTTCCTAAGGCAATGTTTTTTGTACTAAAATCAGTCAGGCTGAGGAAATAATTTTTACGGTTGGTTTTTTCAGTTTGCAAATCCACGGTTCCTACGCTATAGATCATCGCGGCTTTGCCTGGTGCTACAGCGGAAACGGAAAGTTTGTTGAGCGTCCAAAGTTGCTCTGGCGTCATTACATTTTGCGCATTCATTAAAAAAGGCGCCACGAGGGCGATGAGATAATTTTTGAATTTCATTTTTATGATTAATTTTCAGGGGAGCTTTGCTTTAATAAATCTAAAATCCCATATTTTAAGCATTAAAAGTACAAAAAGTTTTAGCAAATTTGCATTATAGACCGTGAAGGAAGCAAAAAAAATACTCATTATCACCTACTACTGGCCGCCTGCAGGTGGGCCGGGCGTGCAGCGGTGGTTGAAATTCACGAAATACCTACCCGAATTCAGCTGGAAACCAACGGTTTTTATTCCTGAAAATCCTAGTTATCCGATTATTGATGATACTTTGGCAAAAGAAGTTTCACCTCAACTCGACATCATTAAAACAAAAATCTGGGAGCCATATCAAATAGCCGAAAAATTTGGGAAAGACAATAAAAAATTCAAGGCTGGACAATTTGATGTGGGTAAAAACCAATCTTGGAGATCCAAACTTTCAATTTGGGTAAGGGGGAATTTTTTTATCCCGGACGCACGGGTCTTTTGGGTAAAGCCTTCCCTTAAATTCTTGAAACAATACTTAAAAGAAAATCAATTCGACGCCTTTGTTACCACAGGGCCGCCGCATTCTTTGCACCTCATCGGTTTAGGTTTAAAAAAAGAATTTCCGGACTTGAAATGGATTGCAGATTTCCGCGACCCTTGGACGGAAATTTCCTACTACAAACACCTGAAACTCACGAAAAGCTCCGATAAAAAGCACCAAGATCTTGAACAAAAAGTTTTTGATAAAGCCGACATTACTTTAGCAACCAGTTATACAGACGCCGAAAATTTCAGAAAAAAAGGTGCGAATGCCGTTTGTATTACGAATGGATTTGATGAGGAGATCCAAGATCCAAGAGCCGCGAATCTGAACCAAAAACTTGAATCTGCGATTTCGAAACCCGAAACCCAAAACTCGAGAACAACAAAATTTACCTTAAGTTATATCGGTGTGTTGGAACAACTGCGGAATCCGGAGGTTTTGTGGGAAGTTTTGAATGAAATTATAACTCAAAACTCTGACTTCAAAAGTTATTTCAAACTCAATTTTGTAGGTCGTGTGGATGATAAGATTTTAGAAAAAATTAATTTATCACCATTGAAAAATGTAGTGAATAATGTAGGCTACCTCTCTCATTCTGAATCAATAACGGAGATGCGGAAAGCCAATCTCCTGCTCCTCACCAATTTTCCCGAAGAGAGTTCCAAAGGCATCATCCCAGGAAAAATTTTCGAATACCTTTCCACCGGCAACCCTATCCTTTCCTTTGGCCCTGAATCTTCAGATGTGGAAAGGATTTTAGACCAAACAAAAGCAGGAAAACATTTTACCTGCCAACAAAAATCGGAAGTTAAACAATTCATTCTCAATAGCTTCCAACAATGGAAAACCGGCAACCTCAAAACTGAAACTGCCGGAATAGAAGAATTTTCACGAAAAAATTTAACTAAAAAATTAGCTGAAATTTTAGAGAGTAGATAGAAAATCTTCAATCATTAATCGCTAATGACCCATCACTCATATTTTAAAGCCAACCCATCTGCGCCATCCATTCATCATTATAAATTTTCCCGACATATCTACTGCCGTGGTCGTGTAGAAGCACCACAATAATATCGTCTTTCGTGAATTGGTCCTGCATTTGCTTTATTGCCGCAATCGCACTTCCGGCGGAATATCCACAAAAAATCCCTTCCTCTTTAGCGAGTTTTCGAGCATAAATAGCACCGTCTTTATCCGTAACTTTTTCAAAATGATCGATGACGCTCATGTCGTAATTTTCCGGAATAATATCCTCGCCAATGCCCTCTGTAATGTAGGTATAAGCATTTTTTGGATTCAGTACGCCCGTTTCGTGGTATTCTTTTAGGATGGAACCATAGGTATCTACCCCGATAATTTTGATGTCCTTATTTTTCTCCTTGAAGAACATTCCGCAACCCGTAACAGTTCCACCTGTACCTGCGCCCGCCACGAAATGCGTGATTTCACCTTTGGTTTGTTCCCAAATTTCCGGCGCGGTTTGTTCGTAATGCGCCGCGCGGTTGGAGAGATTATCGTATTGATTCACATACCATCCGTTCTCCGTTTCTCGCGCAAGTCGCTTAGCTACAGAATAATATGAGCGCGGATCTTCTGGTGACACATCCGTAGGACAGATTACAACCTGTGCGCCGAGAGCTCTTAAGATATCAGCTTTTTCTGTGGATTGTTTAGAATTGGTCACGAAAATACATTTGTATCCTTTCACAATGGCTGCAAGCGCCAGTCCCATTCCCGTATTTCCAGAAGTCCCTTCAATGATAGTTCCACCAGGTTTTAGCGCGCCGGATTTTTCGGCGTCTTCCACCATTTTCACCGCCATTCTGTCCTTTACGGAATTTCCGGGGTTCGTGGTTTCAATTTTAGCCAAAACCAGTGCAGGGAAATCAACCCCCAGAACTTTGTTTAGTTTCACCAGAGGAGTATTGCCAATGGTTTCGAGGATATTTTGTGCGTATTTCATGATTGCTAAATTCGTAAATAAATATTAAAAAAATGCGAATCCACAAATATACATTTTAAATTAATTGTACTTAACGGCCTTCACCGGAGAAATTTTTGAAATTAAATAACTTGGCAAAATTAAGGCGATGGCAGAGATGAAAAGGATGCCTGCGGAAATAGCGAGGATTAAAAGCGGGTTAAGATCCACCGGAACCTCACTCACATAATAATTTTCAGGATTGAGTTTGATTACTCCGAAAAGTTTTTGAATTAAAAGTAAACCAATGCCAATAGCGTTCCCGACAAGCAAGCCTGGCACCATAATCATTATGGTATAATTAATAAAAATCTTGCGGATTTGCACATTGCTCGCACCTAGAGCCTTTAGCATTCCGATAGAATTTGTTCTTTCGATAATGAGGATGAGCAAAACCATGATGATATTTGTGACTACTACAATCAACATTATGATGATAATCAAGGCGATATTTGTGTCGAAAATATTAATCCAATCTACAATTTGAGGATAGAGGTCTGTAATTTTTTCGGCATAGTTCCGATAGCCGATAGCATCTTCTACTTTGGGAAAAACTATATTCAGATCATCGGAATTATTCAAAAAAACTTCGTAACCACCGACTTGCGAGCGCTCTATTCCCAAAATTTTTCGTGCGTGATTTATCCCGCCGATAATATACAAATCATCAATCATTTTGATGTCGGTTTTATAAATTCCAACGATTTTAAATTTCCTATAAAGTGGTTTTTGATTTTCCTTGGAGAAAATCGCGACCACGCTGTCATTCAGTTTTTTATGAAGGTCGCCAGCTATCTTTTGTGAAATTGCCACATTGCCATTAAAAACATCCTCGGTGACTTGCGGAGTTTCACCTTCAATCAGGAATTTTTTAAACCTATTGTGGTCGAAATCCTTCCCTATACCTTTAAAAATAATCCCGGCAAAATTATCTTCCGTGCGTAAAATCCCGCTCACTGTTACGACTTTTTGCAAACCAGCTACGCCATCAATAGTTTTAAGCTTTTGAATATCAAAACCTTCCGGATTTAATACTGATGAATTGTATGAAGAATTGGTCTTGGTAGATTTCACTTCTATCGCTCCGCCAAAATCTGTAAGCCTGTTTTTGATAGCATATTTCGTCCCCAATCCGGTAGAAACCGTGATGAGCGAAACCAACACGCCAAGCGCCACGGATAGCCGACCGATGAAGATGATAATCCGCGAGAGATTATTTTTGTTATCTTTGGATAAAGCAATTTTTTTTGAAAAATATAATGGAAAGCTCAAAATTTATGAATTTATCGCCCAAAATTAAATATTTAGTTCTGATTTGCCTAATCTTTTCAGGCTTCGTTTCTGCGCAAAAAATCGTTTCAGAATGTTTCAAAAGTGGCGCCGACCGCACGGAACTGTACTTGCCATTACTTCAAGATAAAAATGTAGCTATCGTGACCAATCATACGGGACTGCTCCAAGACCGCATTCACCTCGTAGATTTTTTGGTGAGCCAGGATATAAAAATCAGAAGCATCTTCGCGCCGGAACATGGCTTCCGCGGAGAAGCCGATGCCGGGGAACATGTGAAAAACGGTATCGACACCAAAACGGGCATCCCAATTGTGTCGCTATACGGCGAAAACAAAAAGCCCAAACCCGAACAATTGGCGGGCATTGATGTGATTTTATTTGATATTCAAGATGTCGGGGTTCGTTTTTACACCTACATTTCTACCTTAGCTTATGTGATGGAGGCAGCCGCTGAAAATGGCAAGGAAGTCATCCTCCTCGATCGCCCAAACCCACACGACGGTTATACCGATGGCCCCATGATGCAGGAACCGTGGAAAAGTTTTGTGGGAATGCATAGCGTACCCGTAGTTTATGGCCTCACCATAGGAGAATACGGCCACATGTTGAACGGAGAACGGTGGCTAAAAAACGGTGTAAAGGTAAAATATACGGTAATCCCGATGCTGAACTATCACAAAAAGCAGCGCTACGGCGTTTCTGATAAGCCTTCGCCCAACTTAAAAACAGATAAAGCCATCAACCTCTATCCTTCGCTTTGTTTTTTTGAAGGAACACAAATATCCGTCGGTCGTGGCACAGATGCGCCATTTACCGTTTACGGCAGTCCGTGGACGAAATCTTTGCCTTACACCTTCACCCCAAGGCCGAATCCGGGTGCAAAATCCCCTGTATTTAGTGGGCAGAAGTGTTACGGAGAAGATTTGGTAGACTATCCGGAAGATTTGCGCAGGTTGAATTTGGAATGGCTCATCAAGGCTTATAAAAAATACCGTAATCCCAAGCAGGATTTCTTTACGAAAAATCTTTGGATCGATAAACTTGCCGGCACGGATGAACTTCGCAAACAAGTCATCGCTGGAAAAACCGAAGCCGAAATCCGAAAATCATGGGAAAAAGGTCTACAAGATTTTGAAAAAATTAGGTTGAAATATGTGATGTATGAGGATTAATCGTAATTTAACCCATTATTGAAGCTATCGATAAAAAAAAACAATACATTTTGTAAAATTAAATATTATAAAAACAATATTCTTTTCCATTCGTACTATTTGTGTTCGGCATCTTTGGAATTGAATTGACCATTGGCGAGATGTTTGCTATTTGAAAAATATGACTAAAAAATAAATAAAATGAAAAATTTAACATTATCTTTTGTTGCCGCGTTTTTACTAATGACCCTCACCAGTTGCAGCGTTGTAGAAACCGCTTTCGATGCCGGAATGTATTGGGCGTTCTTCTTGGTAGCCGCTGTGATAGCCGTAGTTATCTGGCTTCTAACAAAAAACCGCGGAAATTAGTACAATTCCATTTAAACAAGAAAAACCGCCTGATTTGTGCGGTTTTTTTTGTTAAGATGCGGTTTTAATAGAGATTATGAAATTTCTTAATTAAAAAAAATACCATTTAAAACAGTTTTTAGATACATTAACATTTGGTATTTATTTTTTGATAAACTTAACTGAAGTGTTATTAACCTTAATAAAATAGACACCGTATCCAAGTTGATTTACATTGATTCCATTTTTGTAAAGACCTTTCATAATGGCTTTTCCACTCATGTCGAAAATCTGGTAACTAGCATTGTTTCCAGTATTTTTTAGGAATAAAGTTTCTTTTACCGGATTTGGATACGCAGCCACCATTCTGTCTTGGTAAGACGTTTCAGTAGTCCCCAAAACACGGTCACTGCTGATGTTAAATATAAATTTCCCCTCTTCAAAATCAATAATTGAAGACGCTCCTACATTGATGTAATATTTTTTTCCAGCTACACTGTTTGGTATAGTCAGGGTTTCTGCAGCACCATAAGATCCTGCATCTGCCGTTGCCAAACAATTAGCTTCATCACAAGTTCCTTCTTTTACCATGATAGCAGCATCCCAAGTTGCAGTAGGGCTAACCGTTACTTTTATATTTCCGCCATCCCCTGTTATTTCGTACCACATCCCATCATTCATATAACCACTACCTGCGCATTCGGCAGGGCTTGTAGTGTCACTGGCATAGGTACCGTCTTCCATTTGGTTGAATGGCAATGATGCAATCACTTTTGCAGTAGAGCACACATCATTTGCCACCGCTGCTCCTGTGGTGAATGAAGAACTTGTACATCCCACGGCTTCTCCATATTGGTTAACCGGCGTAACTGTCACATAATAGGTTGTGCTTGGCATCAAGCCAAAAGAAAAGAAATAGCTGGTATCGCCACCGTTATCAAATTTATTAACCTCATCCGTTGCACCGGGTGTCGTGCCCACACTTACAAGATATTTAGTGGCTCCCGCTACCGATGTATAAGTCACCTTTGGAAGGAAAGTCACATTTCTAGCACCATTCGCTGGCGAAACAACCGAAGAACACGCAGGTGCGGTTGCCGGGGCAGATATGCCAAGAAGCGTCACATTTGGTAAGATATTATTTAGATTTCCCGTTCCTGGAGCTGCCGGGTCAATATTACTCGAATCCGATGTGGAAGCCTTATAAATCACAGAACCTGTAGCGCTGGATGAACCGAGGAATTTGTGTGCAGAAGAATCATAGCCTGCTTTATTTTCATCTACCGCAATAACAAGATTGGATGCGCCGTCATATGCAAACGGTGTTGCGAAAGATATGGTAACGGTGTTATCCGCAGCTACAGAAATCGTTCCAGAAAACACTTTTGCAAGTTGTTCCACAGGTACCCAATCAGAAGAATTAGCAGCCATCGGTTTAGTCGTATGGCCCACATAAACATCTACCGTACTGGATTTTGCCAAAGTAGTTCCTGTCGTTACCTTATACCTCAATCCCGTAATGGTTCCTGCCGGTCCGATGGCAGATGCACCGTAAAAAGATTGGCTATATCCATTATTATAAAATGGATAAATGGGCGCGTATGCACTAAGGCTTCCTGTGCCAATAGTAATTTGTGCCTGAGTGAAAGATGCCGCTATAACGGCCATAGAAAATAGAACCTTTTTCATTAATATTAATATTTGTTATGCCAAATATAATATTTTTATTGAAACATTGAATTGACAATTAGTTTTTATTTGCACATACTTTAATGTTATAAAACTTGATACAGATTATGCACGAAATAATAAGTTTTAAAATTGCTATAACCTGAATTTACAGCTGTCGCCTCATTTCATTTCCTTTTTTAAAACTTTACTGCGTTTAATGGTGAAATCTATTATTTTAATTAAATTTGTAAATGTGATTTGTTAAAACAAAATAAATCCGCGAACAATAAACAATAAACGACAATGAATAAACCGACCATTTTTTACACCCTTACGGATGAAGCGCCTATGTTGGCGACTGCGTCTTTCCTGCCAATCGTGCAGTCTTTCACAAAACCTGCCGACATCCATGTAGAAACCAGGGACATCTCCCTCGCAGCGAGGATTTTGGCGAACTTCCCAGAGGCGGCAAAAGCCGGTGAAGCCGTAGAAGATGCACTTGCTGAATTGGGTAAACTTGCAACCACTCCGGAAGCGAATATCATAAAATTACCAAACATTTCTGCTTCCGTTCCACAGTTGGAAGAGGCCATCGCCGAACTTCAAAAACACGGCTACAATGTACCTGAATATCCTGCCGAGCCTAAAACAGACGAGGAAAAAGCCATCAGCGCAAAATATGCAAAAGTATTGGGCTCTGCTGTGAATCCTGTCCTTCGCGAAGGAAACTCCGACCGTCGCGCTCCGAAATCAGTGAAAGATTACGCAAAAGCAAACCCTCATAAAATGGGCGTTTGGACTGCTGACAGTAAAACTTCCGTGGCACACATGGAAAAAGGCGATTTCTTCGGGACAGAAACTTCTACCGTGGTAGAGAATGACAGCCAATTCAAAATCGTTTTCTACGGCGAGGATGGTTCTTCAAAAGTGTTGAAAGACCTTGCTCCGCTAAAAGCCGGCGAAGTCATCGATTCCTCCGTAATGAACTTGAAAGCACTGAAATCGTTCGTGAAAGAAGCCATCAACGAGGCTAAAGAAAAAGGAGTATTGCTTTCTGCACACTTGAAGGCTACGATGATGAAGGTTTCCGATCCTATTATTTTCGGTGCCATCGTAGAAACTTATTTCCAAGATGTTTTTGATAAATATAAGGAAGAGTTCGATACGCTGGACATCAATCCAAATTTCGGTTTGGCTACTCTTTACGAAAAAATCTCCGGAACTCCGAAAGAGGCTGAAATAAAAGCAGACATCGACAAAGCCATTGAAAACGGCCCTAAAATCGCAATGGTAAATTCCGACCAAGGCATCACTAACTTCCATGTATCTTCCGATGTGATTGTCGATGCATCTATGGCGGCATTGGTTCGCGGCGGCGGAAAAATGTGGAACAAAGAAGGCAAAGAAGAAGACACCGTGTGTGTGATTCCGGACAGAACTTACGCAGGTTTCTACGAAGCAATTATAGATGATATGAAGAAAAACGGCGCCATAGACCCTAAAACTTTCGGATCTGTACCGAATGTAGGTTTGATGGCTCAGGCGGCGGAAGAATACGGCTCCCACAACAAAACTTTCCAAGCTCCTGGCAACGGAATCGTAAAAGTGGAAAACGAAAACGGCGAAACTTTACTGGAACAAAAAGTAGAGAAAAACGACATTTTCCGTATGTGCCAAACGAAAGATGCGCCAATCCAAGACTGGGTAAAACTGGCTGTAAACCGTGCTAAACTTTCCAACACGCCTGCGATTTTCTGGTTGGACAAAGCAAGAGCACACGATACACAAATCATTAAAAAAGTAGAAAAATACCTTCAAAACTACGACCTTACCGGTCTGGACATCCGCATTATGGATGTGAAAGACGCGATGCTGGAAACCCTGCGCCGCGCCCGCGAAGGCAAAGACACCATTTCCGTTTCCGGAAATGTATTGCGCGACTACCTTACCGATATGTTCCCGATTTTGGAACTTGGAACTTCCGCAAAAATGCTATCCATAGTTCCACTTATGAATGGCGGTGGATTATTCGAAACCGGAGCCGGCGGTTCTGCACCGAAACACATCGAGCAGTTCATTCAGGAAGGCTACCTGCGTTGGGATTCCCTTGGCGAGTTCCTTGCGCTACAGGCGTCTCTGGAGCACCTTTCCCAAACTCAGAACAATGCAAAAGCGAAGGTTTTATCCGAAGCACTGGACACGGCAAACGCGAAATTCCTCGCCACCGACAAATCTCCTGCGAGAAAAATCGGCGGTATAGACAACCGTGGCTCGCACTTCTACCTTGCGATGTATTGGGCAGAGGCACTTGCCAACCAAACTGCAGACGCAGAATTGGCAGAGAAATTTGCTCCGATTGCAAAAGCAATGCAAGACAACGAAACGAAGATCAATGAAGAACTAATCGGTGCCCAAGGAAAGCCGCAAGACATCGGCGGTTACTACCAACCGGATTTCCAAAAAACCGCAGCAGCTATGCGCCCAAGTGCTACCCTGAACGCGATTATAGATTCGATTTAGGATATAGAAGCAAGAATAAAGATACATTCCCCTTTCGTGAGAGGGGAATTTTTTTTGTTGATGAAGTTTTGGGCGCCATTTCCGGCTCTTCGCTATTACTCCTCGCGCCCTCGCTTACAATCATGCGGCACAACTTTCCCTACGCTTGCTGTGGGGTAGCCGCTGCGATCCGGGGCGCGCGGGATTCGCCGTACCATAATTATGTCCAAAAATCCACTCCTTCGAATTCTTTAGCAAAATAACCTATACCGTATCCTAAAAGTACACCCATAACAAATAGCAATAGTAAACCCACAATAGTCCAAAAAATCGCGTTTATCAGTTTCCCATTTAAACCTAACTTATCTACAAACCAGTTTTCGGTTTTTGAAATAAAACTAAAAAATTGATTATCAGACATTAGCGCATTCCGGTTAAATTCAAAATCATCGCGGTCGTTGTCTAAAGTGGCTACTAAATCGGAAATCTGCACAATATATTTTCCATACATCTCTTTTAACCATACCCTTCCCAAAAAAAACATTACAGCACAACTGACTACAAAAGAAATCACCAACATGAATGTAGCACCGGCGTATCCTTTGTCCGGCGAATACATGATGATGTACATCCCTAAAAAAATAGGTACAAAAGCAAGATAGTAAGATTTATAATGCTCTGTGTTCAGCACAAGTTCATAGCGGAGATTCAATAAATTGTGATAAGTTTTAAAACTTTGCGTGCTTAACTTTTTATATAGAGAATAAAATTTTATAAAATAATAGACAACCACAAAAATCATTACCATAAACCAAACTGCTAATTGTAATAACTGCTGTGCATGATAATTTTTTAAAATCGAAAAAAAATTTAGAGCAAGATAAAAAATTCAAAGTCATCATACACGCGAAGTGCAGAATTTCTTTAAATTTGCACTATACAGGTACTATTTATACACGAAAAATTTGCTTAGGAATTGAGGTAAAACTTATCGAACAATGGCTTCGGCACGGTTTGCGGAGGTTGCACATCGTATAATTTTAAAGGGAAAGCGACAGTTTTCACTTTGCCACTTCAATATTTTTTTCCCGAGGCAGATGACGATTTCTAACTTTAAAGACGATTTTCATGGTGCTTTCTACTGTCCGGATTAGCAAAATGAAGAGGTGGCATACCTATAGCCCACATTATTTGGTTTTTGATTCAATTTTTACTAAAATCGGAACATAATTTGCATTAATATTATCATTAAACAAATATTTTAAATCAATGAAAAAATTCTTATTAGTAGCGTCTATCGCGCTTATCGCAACGGCTTGTACAAAAAAAGAGGAAACCAGCGCAACAACTACCGAAAATACGGAAGTTACAACTCCCGACACCACCTCTACAAATACTGTAACCCCAATGGATTCGGCAACTGCAGGATCCGCAACTGAAAATAACACTGCGGTGGAGGTTATCAATTATGTGAGCAACGACGGTAAAACGACTTTCAGTGGTAGTTACGATGTTCAAAATGAATCTCTTGCACTGAAAAATGAAACCACAGGCGAGACTTACGACATGAAGCGTGTCCCTGGAGCGAGCGGCGGACAGTATAAAGACGCTAAAGGTTACACTTTTACTGAGCACCAAGGAAAATTCTACTTCGGCAAAGATGGTAAAGACCTAATTACTGGAGAAATCAAAAAATAATTATTTTCTTACAATATAAATAAAATGCACCTTACGAAAAGGTGCATTTTTTTTATTTAAAAATAGGTGTTATTCTTCTGTTTATTTTGACTTGATAAAATGAACAGATACAGCTTTTGTTACTCAATAGCGTTCTCAAACCTTTTGTTGTGAGGTAGAAATTTCTATTTTGACTTGCAAATTTTTAAATTGTTTTTTATCATTCTTGCGAACCTATTTTTTAATTTTAATATCAATTGCTGAGACAAATTACTAATATTTAAATATTCATTAAGCTTTTATATAATCTCCAGAAATTATCCGCAGTTGTTGTTGGTATCAACCTAGAGCTTTTTTTATTGAAATTTTCAGGACATTCAAGAACACCAATATCAATAGAAAATTCTGAAGAAAGTAATTCCAACTGAATTTTGACATCACTACTACATCCACTTGTTCTTTGCCGATATAATAGCTTATTTCAAAGATTTGCCTTGGGAAGCCGTATCGTTTTCCGCAATACATACCACTGCAAAAATCTTCTGAATAAAATGCAGTTGCAGCTGTAATCACCAACGCCATAACGATCAATGGTATACTTAAAAACTCCTTTATATTTCGTTTTTTAATTTTAATTAAAACCAAATAGACCGCCAATAAAATGACGAATGAAATAATGAAATGATTGAAAGTAAAATGGGTGTGGATATTCATAAAAATATTTATTCGTAATTTTTAATTGTTGTTAGCAATTCATTTTTAAAATTATAAATTTCTTCTAAAGATGAAAGCAATTTTTTTTCTCCACTGTCTTTTCCATTATGAAAAAGTTCCAAATATTTATTTGCAGAATTAAAGTGCAAACGGCAAATCGGTTTCCTGTTATTATCATCTAAAAGTATCCCGAAATAAGACTGCGTGTCACGGAAAGCTATCCTATTTGCTGGTAATTTTTCTCTTAAGATCGCCTTTATAATTTGAGACCCTTCGATTTCTTCTTCAGTTGTAATAAACTTCGGAACTTCGGAATTTTCATCAATAGACTCATTTTCTTGTTCCTGCTTTGATGGAATAGTTTCATTAATATTTAAAGCATTTTTAAGTCTAAAATTGATTGAATCATTAATTGAGTTTGAAAATGCTTTCTTTGTATAATCTTTAAATGTCGCTAGTCGTGAAGCTGTGAGAGTTTTATCAAAAAATCGATTGACCAATAGTCTAACAATTTCATCTGAAGGTTCTTGAAGTTCTTTTTCAAATTCAACACGGATCGCTTTTATATACTTTAATGCTTCGGCAGAATCTAGTATGCTTTCTAAGTTATACCCATTTTTTGTGAAATTTTCTAAAATCTTTAAACTAGTTTCTTTTAAATTAGATAAATCCAAAGTAAAAAATGGTTTATCATCCATTATATTTGGCTTTTCCAAATCAGCATAAAAATTATAGATGTGTCCGTTTGTTAAAACTCCAAACCTTGATTTTGAAACATGGTAATATCTATGTAATTGCGAGTTATGTGCATTAGGAGATTCTTTCCAATGTTTGCATTCTATTATCAAAATTGGTTCGCCATTATTTTTAATTACATAATCTACCTTTTCACCTTTTTTAGTTCCAATGTCAGCAATAAATTCAGGTATAACCTCGGTAGGATTAAAAATATCATAACCTAGAATCTGAATAAATGGCATCACAAAAGCATTCTTCGTGGCCTCCTCAGTATTAATTTGATCTTTAAGAGCATCTACGCGTTGATGCAATTGCTCTAGTTTGTATTTTAAATCTGCTTCCATATTACTGCTTTTTATAAGTGCTAAGTTAATCTTTAAAATTAAATCTATCCTAAAAGTTCTTCATCTACCAAATTCGGCAGCGTCACTTTTAGGTTTGGTTCCATTTCCATGGCGCGTTTTATGGCAAAGATAGCGCCTTCGTTTCTTGCCCAACTGCGGCGCGAAATTCCATTGTTCACATCCCAGAATAGCATGGCTTTCAAGCGTCTGTCGGCATCTTCGGAGCCATCCAGAAGCATCCCGAAACCACCGTTGATCACTTCGCCCCAGCCAACGCCACCGCCGTTGTGGATACTTACCCAAGTGGCACCCCGGAAACTGTCGCCAATCACATTTTGGATTGCCATATCCGCCGTGAAACGAGAACCGTCATATATATTGGAAGTCTCACGATACGGGGAATCCGTTCCGGAAACATCGTGGTGATCGCGGCCAAGAACTACAGAGCCAATCTCGCCATTGGCGATTGCCTTGTTGAAGGCCTCGGCAATTTTCATACGGCCTTCCGCGTCGGCGTACAAGATTCTCGCTTGCGACCCTACCACCAGTCGGTTTTCTTGTGCGCCTTTGATCCATTTGATATTATCTGCCATTTGCTGCTGAATTTCTTCCGGCGAATTTTTCATTAATTCTTCCAAAATTTGCGTTGCGATTTCGTCGGTTTTTTGCAAATCTTCCTGTTTTCCACTAGCGCAAACCCAACGGAACGGCCCGAAACCATAATCGAAACACATAGGTCCCATAATATCCTGAACATAGGAAGGGTATTTGAACTCCCTGCCCAAAGTTGGATTCGCGGACATCACATCTGCTCCCGCCCGACTTGCTTCAAGTAAAAATGCATTTCCATAATCGAAAAAATAAGTGCCTTTTTTGGTGTGTTTGTTGATGGCGGCTGCATGTCTGCGAAGGCTTTCGCGCACTTTTTCTTTGAAGAGTTCTGGTTGTTCCGCCATCATAAGGTTGGATTCCTCGAAGCTTTGTCCGGCTGGATAATAGCCGCCTGCCCAGGGATTATGCAGCGAAGTTTGATCCGAACCGATATCTATTTTCAGACCTGCTTGGTCGAATTTTTCCCATACTTCCACCACATTTCCGAGATAAGCGAGGGAGACGGCTTCTCCCTTCTGCTGGGCATCGCGCACGCGCGCTACGAGTTCATCCAGATTCTCATGGATTTCATCTATCCAATTTTGTTCGTGGCGGATGTTGGTAATTTTTGGATTCACTTCTGCGCAAACCGTTACGCACCCGGCGATATTTCCAGCTTTTGGTTGAGCTCCCGACATTCCGCCTAAACCGGAGGTTACAAATAATCCCCCGACCGGACTTTTTTTGATTTTTCTAAAGGCATTCAAAACGGTGATAGTGGTGCCGTGAACAATTCCCTGTGGTCCAATGTACATATAACTTCCGGCGGTCATCTGGCCATATTGCGATACGCCGAGAGCGTTAAATTTCTCCCAATCATCTGGTTTGGAATAATTTGGAATAACCATCCCGTTTGTTACTACTACTCTTGGTGCGTCTTTGTGGCTAGGGAAAAGTCCCATCGGGTGCCCGGAATACATGACCAAAGTTTGCTCATCCGTCATTTCGGAGAGGTATTGCATAGTCAGAAGATATTGCGCCCAGTTGCTGAAAACTGCTCCATTTCCGCCATAGGTGATGAGTTCGTGCGGATGTTGTGCTACGGCATAATCCAGGTTGTTTTGAATCATCAGCATAATGGCTTTTGCCTGCTGGGATTTCCCCGGATACTCCTCTATGGAACGGGCTTTCATCTCGTAATCCGGGCGGAAACGGTACATATAAATTCTACCGTATTTCTGCAATTCTTCCCGGAATTCTGGAATGAGTTCTGCATGAAATTTCGGATCGAAATAGCGCAAAGCGTTTTTCAGCGCGAGTATTTTTTCTTCGTCCGTGAGGATTTCCTTGCGTTTCGGGGCGTGGTTTATTTGTGGTTCGTAAGGTTTTATCTGTGGAAGTCTGGTTGGGATTCCTTGTTTTATTTGTTCTTGAAAGGTCATAATTTTTATGTGAATTTTAATGTAAATACTGGCTTAAAGGTATTGAAAAAGCTGTATATAAGCAAGTTTTGTGAATTTCTCTGGCAGCGAATCCCGCGCGCCCCGGATAGGAGCGGCATCCTTTTTCGGGGGCGGAGCGGCGCCGACCGAAGGGAGGCGGCGAAATGCACCCGAAAAAGATACAGCGGATAGCCGGAAATGGCGCTCAAATCATCCGAAAAACCCTTAGCAAAGGGATTTCTGGGCCGCAAAAAAATCCCGACGATTGCCGGGATAAGGTTGCTTATATTGGGTGGATTACCAAATTTTTATTCTCTCTTCGGGTGCCTTGTAGAGTTTGTCGCCCGGTTTCACATCGAACGCTTTATAGAAGGCATCGGTGTTCACAAGCGGCCCGAATGCGCGGTAGAGCCCCGGGGAGTGCGGATCCGTCTTCACTTGGTTGAGTTGGGATTTTTCTGAAGCCAAAGTTCTCCAAACGGTCGCCCAGCTTAGGAAAAAGCGCTGATCCTGCGTGTAACCGCTGATGGTCCCTGGGTTTCCATTATCTTTTAGGTACATTTGAAGTGCGTCGTAAGCGATATTTACGCCACCAAGGTCGGCGATATTTTCGCCATTGGTAAAGGTTCCGTTTACGAAAGTTCCTTTTACGGGTTCGTACCTATCATACTGAGCAGCAAGGGATTTCGTGGCTTTCTCGAAATTGGCTTTGTCTTCTTTGGTCCACCAATCTACGAGGTTCCCATTGGCATCGAACTGTGCACCGGAATCATCAAATCCGTGGGTGATTTCGTGGCCAATCACGGCACCTATTCCCCCAAAATTCACTGCCGGATCGGCATCGGGATTGAAAAACGGCGGTTGAAGAATGGCTGCCGGGAACACAATCTCGTTGTTTTGCGGGTTGTAATAGGCGTTCACGGTTTGCGGCGTCATGCCCCACTCTGTTCTGTCCACGGGTTTACCAATTTTTGCCAAATCGCGCTGGTATTGCCAAGCGGCAACATTCTGAAGGTTGTTATAGATGGTACCGCCCTGATTGGCCGGGGTGATCGAAAGTTTGGAATAATCCTTCCAAGTATCCGGATAGGCGACTTTCACCATTAGTTTATTCAATTTTTCTGTTGCTTTTTCCTTCGTTGCCGGGGACATCCATTGCAAATTCTGAATGTGCATTCCGAAGCTTTTCTTCAGATAATCAATGAGTTCCACCATCTGGGTTTTGGCAGACGGCGAGAAATATTTATCGACATACAGTTTCCCAAACGCCTCGCCCAAAACGCCATTGATGAGTTCATAACCTCGTTTGTTTTGCGCGCGCTGCTCCTGCTGTCCACGAAGATATTTGCCATAGAATTCAAACTTCTTGGCATCCAAATCCGAAGTAAGGTAGGATGCGTTGCCCGAGAGCAAGTGGAATTTCATATAATCCTTGATCACAGGAAGGTTTTTCGCCGTCAGGAATTTATCTAAATTTTTATAATAATTTAGTTCGCCGATGATTACGCGGTCGGTTTTCACACCCACTTTTTCAAGATAGGCAGGCAAATTTACTGACTTTACCATTTTTCTCAATTCCGGCATTGTTTGCGGGTTGTATTGCAGCGTAGAATTGCGGATTTGCTCATTGGTAAGGAGCGTTTGCGCCATTGTTTTTTCAAAATTCACAATGTTTTCCGCTACTGCCGTGGCATTGTTATAGCCCAAAGTGCCAAGCATGGTAGCGACATATTTGGTATATTCCTGGATGGCTTCGGTGTTTTTAGCGTCTTTTTTCTGATAATAATCTCTACCCAAACCGAATGCTGCATCGCCAAGATAAACGGCATTCATGGAAGAGTTTTTCATATCTGAATCTACACTCCAACTATAAAACGGATTATCGCCCTGCGGCGTGGCAGCGATTAGATAATTCTCTAAATCGGTAATGGAATTAATAGCGTCAATCTTTGCCAGATCGGTCTTAATTGGAGAAATTCCATCTGCATTTCTCTTAGACACATCCATATAAGTCGCGTAAAGATCTTGGATCTTGCGACCTTCGGTTCCTTCTGCAAACTTATCGTTTAGCAAGGAATTAAGTATTTTCATGGAATTATTATCGGTGTTTTCACGAAGGATATTGAAACTGCCCCAAGACGATTTATCTGCCGGGATCTTTGCAGTTTTCATCCATCCGCCATTCACATAATTATAAAAATCATCCTGAGGGCGCACTGAAGTTTCCATGGCTGTAAGGTCTAGCCCTTTCTCTTCTACTACCTGAGCCTGCTGCTGAACCGTAGTCTCCGTAGTCGTAGTAGCGGTTTTCTGCTGTGTTCCGCAGGAATTGATCGCCACGATTCCCGCCAATGCGAGAATGCTGATAATGAGTTTTTTCATTTTAAAAAAAAATTTATTTAATGTATAAAATTAAGAAAATTTGAGTTTATATTAATTAAAATTAATATAAAAACTGTCAGAATTTTTCACGCCGTCCAAAATATCCTGGAAATTGGTTTCGCCAGGATGCGGCATATTGGCATTGTAGATATTGCCATTTGGATCCAGCATGATGAACCGTGGAATCGCTTTTACAACAAGGATACTCAATGCACCCTTGTTGGCGATCCACCATTGTTGCGAATGAGATTCTTCATTTTTGATACCAAGTTTTCATATATTTTTATCCTCATCCACACTCGCTGATAAGAAAACGATGTTGCCATATCGTTCATGGTTTTTCGCATTTGGGTAAGCGTCGGTTTTATCCTACTTGGAGCCAAAATCAGGTCGTCAAAAAGCCTTATGACGGGTTGAAATCGGGAATTACAACAATAGGATCCCACCGTGAAGGTGTCAAGTATCTTCAACAGAAAGGGGTCTTTCAGATGAGGAGCTCGTAGTAAATCACCACGATTTCACGCTTGATCAACCTCACTTTTTCTTTTAAATACTTAATGAAATTAATCGCCTTAATGCTTTACCAGAACTTCTACCAAAGACTGAATGGCCTTCATGGAAACAAAATTCATGAAATCCTTGCGCTCCAAATGCGGCAAAAACAAGCGCGTGGTTTTCTCAAAATCGGCAATGCGTACGGAATAAAAGACCTCACCTACTTTGTTATCAAAAGTATCCTTGCCCGGTCCCGCTACCCCCGTGGTGGAAATGGCAATATCAGTCTTGAAAAGCTTCTGGCATCCCGCCGACATCTCTCGGGCGACTTCTTCGGATACGGGCGTTTTTTGTGCAATCGTTTTTTCAGAAACGCCTAAAATTTCAATTTTTTTGTGGTAATCATAAGCCGTAATCCCGCCGCTAAAATAAGCCGAACTACCGGACACCGAAGTAATCAACCGGGAAAGTTCGCCGCCGGTGCAACTTTCAGCCACAGAAATCGTAAGGTTTTTCTTTAACAAAATATCGTGCAAAATATCTTCTATACTTTCACCACTTTCCGAAATAATACGATCCCCAATGAGCGGACGAATTTTGGAAACTTCTGCGTCCAGTTGGTTGTTTAGTGCAACTTCATCCACGCCTGTGGCAGTGAGTTTGAGCTTCACGCGGTTGGCAATCGGGAGATAGGAAAGTGTTATGTTTTCCGGTAGCGCCAATTCCCAGTTTTCCAACGCTTCGGAAAGTTGGCTTTCAGGAAAATCGACTACCGAAATAAACCTTGAAATCAAATAACGGGAAGAAAACTGCTCCTTTAAATAGGGTATAATTTGGTTTTTAATCAAAGGCTTTACTTCGTAAGGAACGCCGGGAAGGCATATTGCCGTCTTACCATTTTTCTTCATCATTATTCCAGGTGCCGTACCATTTTGATTTTTAAATACATGCGCCGAAGAGGGCACCTCGGCTTGTGGGCGATTGAGTTCCAACAAATGCGCACGCTGTCTTTTCTCCAAAAGCGTTCTCAAGTGTTTGAAAGTTTCGGGATCCAAAACCATTTTATCCTCAAAATATTCAGCGAAAGCCTTCTTGGTTTTATCGTCTTTGGTAGGCCCCAATCCGCCAGTCGTAATTACCAAATCTATATCAGCAAAGGCGTTTGCAAGGTTTTGTTTAATGGTTTCAACCTCATCAGAAATTGTGATGATTTTAGCGACCTGTATTCCTATGTTTTTAAGTTGCGCAGCAATGAAGTTGGAATTGGTATCGACAGTGGTTCCGGAAAGAATTTCATCGCCAATGGTTATAAGTACGGCTTTCATTTAAATAAAATTTAGCTCAAATTTCGGATTTTTAAAGTTAAGTTCAACAAAAAAAATTCGCAACTTGTTCTTATTCTCATTCTGAACCTCAACCTTATTATCAACCTCATTTTTTTACCTATTTTTTTCTTAAATTTGAGTTTTAAAATTGAAAATGGAACTGACACAAGATACGACAGTACAAAAACCAAAATGGATCCGCGTGAAACTGCCGACCGGCAAAAACTACCGCGAACTCCGGACCTTGGTAGATAAATATAAACTGAACACCATTTGCCAAAGCGGAAGTTGCCCGAATATGGGCGAATGCTGGGGCGAGGGCACCGCTACCTTCATGATTTTGGGAAATATCTGCACGCGAAGTTGCGGTTTTTGCGGCGTAAAAACTGGAAAGCCGATGGATGTGAACTGGGACGAACCTGAAAAAGTGGCGCGCTCCATAAAATTGATGAAAATAAAGCACGCCGTCCTTACCTCCGTGGATCGGGATGATTTGAAAGATATGGGATCTATACTTTGGGCAGAAACCGTGAATGCCGTACGCCGGATCTCACCCGGAACAACCATGGAAACACTGATTCCGGATTTCCAAGGCATCTACAAACACATCGACCGATTGGTAGAAGTGGCGCCGGAAGTGATTTCCCACAACATGGAAACTGTGAAAAGACTGACCCGCGAGGTGCGTATACAGGCGAAATATGAAAGATCGCTGGATGTGCTACGCTATTTGAAAGAAGCGGGACAAAACCGCACTAAAACCGGCGTAATGCTGGGATTGGGCGAAGAAAAAGCCGAAGTTTTCCAAACGATTGAAGATATTCGGAATGCCAATGTAGATGTCATCACTTTAGGACAATACCTTCAACCTACAAAAAAACATTTGCCTGTCAAAAAATTTATCACCCCGGAAGAGTTCGATGAATACGGTGCTTTTGCACGCAGTCTTGGCTTCCGTCATGTAGAAAGTTCGCCGCTGGTGCGGAGCTCTTACCACGCAGAAAAGCATATACATTAATATAGAAAAGCCATCCAATTTAGGACGGCTTTTTAGTTTTGGTTTTGTGGCGGTTAATTAGAATAGCCTGCGACTTCTTGCTTTTTGGAATTGTAAAGTCGATACTCCAAATATTTGAAAGAATCCCTTGGGATGATGGTCAGCCACTTTTTGTAGCGGAGGAACCACTTCATCTGTATACTATTGATGCCCTTCGTGAGATACGCCTCTACAAATGGGTGTACATGCAGGTATAGTTTGCCTTTTTCAGATTGAATAAGGTTTCGGATGGTTTCTTCCATCTTTTCCACTACTACGATCGGCGCCATGATCTCGCCATCGCCGTTAGGATTTTCCTCCTTTGTTTCTATTTGTTTTTCTGGGCGGGTGCGCTGCCTTGTGATTTGAATTAGACCAAATTTACTTGGCGGGAGGATCTTGTGGCGTGCTTTGTCGCGGCTCATCTCCTCTTTCAGCAGTTCGTAGAGTTCGCGGCGGTGCTCAGGATTTTGCATATCTATGAAATCCACCACGATGATGCCTCCCATATCACGCAAACGCAGTTGGCGTGCGATTTCCGTAGCCGCCATTTTATTCACGGTGAGTGCGTGCATTTTATTGGTGCCAGCCGAGATATTGGAACCTGAATTCACATCTATAACATGCAGAGCTTCAGTATGTTCTATCACAAGATAAGCTCCTTTGGAACTTGCGATGTTCACATGCTTCCCGAAACTCTGTTTCATTTGCTTTTCTACATTATAGTATTCCAGCAGCGGGATGTGGGAATCGTAAAACTGAACGAT
Organism: Chryseobacterium sp.; assembly: GCA_018260475.1. Taxonomy (GTDB): domain Bacteria; phylum Bacteroidota; class Bacteroidia; order Flavobacteriales; family Weeksellaceae; genus JAGLBA01. Next base: position 53,998 of record JAGLBA010000006.1, read on the forward strand.
ATTCTTGCGTTCCGGGGCGATGACTTCCAGATATTCCTGCATTCCGCGCACCATCTTCTCATCGTCACAAATGATGGAAACGAAGTCTTGGTTGAAGTTATCGCGGAGGATAGCGGAGGCTTTATCGTCTTCGCTAAGGACTTTGGACGGTACTTTTTGTTTTTTAATATTGTTAAAGACATCTTCCCATTTCTCTATGAGCTGGTTCATGTCGTTGTGAAGTTCCGCTACCTTTTTCCCCTCTGCCACAGTACGGATGATCACGCCAAATCCTTCCGGCTTTATACTTTCTACCAGTGTTTTCAAGCGAAGCTTTTCTTCCGTATTTCCGATTTTTTTTGAGGTTGAAACCTTGTCATCGAAAGGAATTAAAACCAAAAAGCGACCGGTGAGGGAAATCTGCGTAGAAATCCGGGGACCCTTGGTAGAAATAGGTTCTTTGGTAATTTGAAGAAGCACCACATCATCTTTAGCAATGATTTTATCAATCATTCCATTTTTATTTATTTCTGGCTGGACTTCAAAGTTTTTCAAGCTCCCATTCTGCTGTTTTTTCGCAAAGGTATCCTTGGTAAATTTCTTATAACTCAAAAAATCGGGACCCAAATCCTGATAGTGGAGGAAGGCATCCTTATCGTGCCCGATGCTCACAAATGCGGCGTTCAGGGTGGGCGCCAGCTTCTTTACTTTTCCTAAAAACAAATCACCAACGACGTAATCGCTCTTCGCTTCCTCGCTATGGAGTTCGAAAAGTCGCCCGTCTTCGAGCAGTGCGAGCGTGGTTTGCTCACCTTCATGGGAAATAATCAGTTCTTTCTTCATGCTCAGGGGTTTAATGATTTAGGTTTAAAACAAAAATATAGTCAATGAATTTTTGCCGTAGCGGTTCATCAACTATATTATATTTATAGGGTCAGAAAAATTATTTTTTCTTGTGGCGGTTTGCTCTTCTTCTTTTCTTTCTTTTGTGCGTTGCAACCTTGTGTCTTTTTCTTTTCTTTCCGCTTGGCATAATTAAATATTTTTTTTATATGGTTAATAAATCAGTTATCTCACTTTACAGCCACTTTGGCTTTTACCTTTTCAGCAAAGGTTTTAGATGGCTTGAATGCCGGAATGTTGTGCGCAGGGATTTCAATTGCCGTATTTTTAGAAATATTACGACCAGTCTTCGCAGCTCTTGTTTTGATAATGAATGATCCGAAACCTCTCAGATACACATTTTCGCCATTGTACATAGAAGTTCTGATTTCTTGCATAAAAGCCTCAATAATTTTTTGGGTTTCATTCTTTTCAGAACCCAGTTTATTTGATATGGTGTTCACCAATTCTGCCTTTGTCATTTCCTTAATTTATTTTTATTTTTGGTGTGCAAATATATAATTAATTTTGAAATCTAAAAAACAAAAGCCTGATTTTCTTCACATTGGTAATCGCCTACTGCTGTGGTATGAGCAAAATTCCCGCGATCTGCCTTGGCGAAAAACCAAAGATCCATATAAAATATGGATTTGCGAAGTCGTGCTTCAACAGACACAGGTGAAACAAGGTACAGCCCACTACCTCCGTTTCGTGGAACGCTTCCCAGATGCAAAAACTCTCGCAAATGCTGATACGGACGAGGTTTTGCTCTATTGGAAAGGCCTCGGGTATTACTCCCGCGCTATGAATTTGCACAAAGCAGCCAAACAAATTTCGGAAGAATTCGGCGGCAACTTCCCCGATAATTTTGATGATATTCTAAAATTAAAAGGCGTAGGAAAATATACGGCAGCAGCTGTAGCCAGCATCTGTTTTGGTACTCCGGTTCCCGCCGTAGATGGTAATTTCTACCGTGTACTTTCAAGGCTATTTGCTGATGATTTTGATGTCTCGAACACTCAGGCATTTGCCTATTTCTCCAAGTTGGCAATGAGGATAATGCCCGCTGATGTTGCCGGAGATTTCAACCAAGCGATGATGGACCTTGGCTCAGAGATTTGCAAACCCATAAATCCGCTCTGCTCAGAATGTCCACTAAACAAAGATTGTGTAGCCTATCTAACGGGCACCACTGCCCTTTTCCCTGTGAAAACGAAAAAAACAAAGGTGAACGAACTCGCCATGCAATATTATTTTGTGGAAAACGCTGGACGCTTCCTAATTCGTAGGCGCGATACGGTTTCCATTTGGAAAAACCTCTATGAGTTCGCTACGGAAATCCCTGCGGATTGGGAAAAATTTGTCATCAAAACAAAAACCATAGCGCACAAACTTACGCACAGAAATATGCTGATAACCATTTCCCACACGCAAATCTCAACATCAGATTTTGAGGATTTTGCTAAAGAAAACGGCTTCGTCATCAGTTCGGTGGAAGAATCAGACCATGTATCTTTTCCGAAACCTTTGGAGAATTATATAAAAATGTTTAATGTTAAAAATCCAACCTTATAATATGTATAGAGTATAAGAAAACATTTTATCCGAAAAAAGATTACTTTTGCATTATGTACAGATTTGCATTTTCTGCCGCCTTTATTTTTTTAATTTCCTGCGGAAAAGCCCCTATCCCCAAACCATCCGGTGAATTGCGCTTGGAATATCCCAAGCCAGTGTACAAGGCCTACACTTCAGATTGTGGCTTCAGTTTTGAGCATTCTATTTTTGCAAAAATAGAGCCCGCGAAAAAACCGTGCTGGTACTACATCTCCTACCCCTCTATGAAGGCGAAAGTTTTTCTCACTTATTTTCCGGTGAAAAACGACTTAGATTTACACATCAAAGAAGCGGAAAAAATGGTATACCAACATACGATAAAAGCATCTGCAATCGAAACTAAAACATTTGGATTCCCTGATAAACGCGTATTCGGAAATTTTTATGAACTAAAAGGACAAACAGCTTCCAACATACAGTTTTATGCGACCGATAGCACTTCGCACTTTGTGACGGTCAATCTTTATTTCAATAGTCGCCCACGCCCGGATTCGCTCGCGCCAGCCGTGGCTTACATAAAAGCAGATATGATGCATATGCTGGAAACCTTTAAATGGAAAAAGTAGTATGGTTGTTGGTTGTTAGTTGTTGGAAAGTAAATTGAAAAACTCAAAACCCGCTCCGCGAACCCCGTCACCCTAATCCCTAATCCCTATAAACTAAACCCTAAGTAAATATGAAACTTTTAGTAGTCGGTTCCGTGGCTTTTGATGCCATAGAGACACCTTTTGGAAAAACAGATAAAATTCTTGGCGGCGCTGCCACATACATCGGGATTGCGGCCTCTATTTTGGGCACAGATACCAGCATTGTTTCCGTAGTGGGCGGAGATTTCCCACAAGAAGACCTCGATATGCTTACCAACCGCGGCGTAAATGTGGATGGTGTAGAAATCATAAAGGAAGGAAAAACTTTCTTCTGGAGCGGTAAATACCACAACGACCTGAATACCCGCGATACCTTGGCAACAGAGGTAAATGTTTTGGCAGAATTCAACCCAAAAGTTCCCGCTCATGCTGAAAATGCAGAAATCCTTTTGCTCGGAAATCTACACCCCGCCGTGCAACTGTCCGTTTTGGAAAAAATGGCGAAAAGACCGCAATTGGTTATTTTGGACACCATGAATTTCTGGATGGATACTGCGATGGATATTTTGGGACAGATGATCTCCAAAACAGATGTAATTACCATTAATGATGAAGAGGCGCGCCAACTTTCTGGGGAATATTCTTTGATAAAAGCCGCCGAAAAAATCCGCAATATGGGACCAAGATTCGTAATCATCAAAAAAGGAGAGCACGGTGCATTGCTTTTCCATGATAAAAAAATATTCGCCGTTCCAGCGCTTCCATTAGAAGAAGTTTTCGATCCTACCGGCGCCGGAGATACCTTTGCAGGAGGCTTTGCCGCGCATTTGGCTACCACGGGAGTTATCTCTTTTGAAAATATGAAAACTGCGCTTATCGTAGGATCTGCGATGGCGTCTTTCACTGTAGAAAAATTCGGAACGGAAAGACTGGAAGAGGTTTCCCAAGATGATTTGAAAAAAAGAATCGGAGAATTCCGACAACTTACCGCTTTTGAAACAGAGATTTATAAATAAATCCAAACAAATTTTAAGAAATAATTATAATAAAAAAGTAAGCAGAGTTGTTTTAGAATGATAATTTTGCAAACAATAAATTTTAAACATGATAAAAAATATCAAAATACTTTCCGCTTTTTTTATGTTACTGATATTTTCGGTAAATAAAATTCAAGCACAAATCCAAAAAGGAGCGCTGGTGGACGGCATATCCGCAGTAGTCGGCAACGAAATCGTATTGGAATCCGATGTGCAAGAGCAGATGAACTACGCTAAACAGCAAGGCGCACAAGTCTCTGACAAATGCGAATTCATGGAGACCATCATCAACAATAAATTCCTAATTCACGCTGCGAAACAGGATACCTTGATTGAAAATCGTGCAGACGCCATAAAACAAGGCGTAGAGCAGAAATACAGCCAAATCCTCGGGCAGTTCCCGAGCGAGAAAGCCATGCTGGACGCCTACAAATTCCGTTCTTCTTACGAAATGAAAACGGCAATTGAAAAAATAGATTCCGACAACTATTACGGCCAACAAAAATACGCCCGCATCACCGACAAAGCGGATGTAACGCCCACAGAAGTTACAAAATTCTATGATATGTACAGCGCACAACTTCCAGAGGTGAAGGATGAAGTCGCCATATCGCAAATCATAATGTATCCTAAACTTTCGGATACGCACAATGAAGAACTTATCTCTAAACTTAAAAAAATAAAGCAGGACATTTTGGCGGGCGAATCATTCGAATCCCAAGCGAGACTCTATTCCGAAGACCCGGGGTCCGCAGCGAATGGCGGCCTTTACATGAATATTTCTAAAGGTAAGATGGTAAAACCTTTTGAAGCGGCTGCCCTCAACTTGCAGGAAGGTGAAATCTCAGAACCTGTAGAAACTGATTTCGGATACCACATCATACAGTTGGTGAAGAGGAACGGCAAATTGTACGATGCGCGCCACATCCTCCTAAAAGCAGAACCAAATGCGGATGAAATTTCAGCAGCTAAAAAAGAATTGGATAGCATTAAAACCTTAATCTCATCAGGAAAAATGACCTTTAAGGAAGCCGCTTTCAAATTTTCTGCAGACAAAAGTAGCAAATTTAACGGTGGAAATGTAACAGGACCAGACGGCAGCGATAAACTTGAAAAAACCCTTCTTCCGCCTACCATGAGTTACCAAATTGCAGGCCTTAACAAAGGCGATATGACGGAGGTTTTCGAAGATAATACCAATGACCGCAAAACTGTGAATTTGGTTAAAATCAACGCGGTCATTCCTGGGCACAGATTGGATATCAAAACAGATTACGAAAGGATAAAAGCTTTGGCTTTGAACAAAAAGAAAAGCGAAATAGTGGAAAAATGGGTGACGGAGAAAATTCCAAATACCTTTATCTCCATCAATAAAAGCTATGACAGTTGTAATTTCAAAACCAAATGGAATAAGAAATAAGGTTTAATCCTCAAATATTCAAGCTAAAAAAGCCCAGCAAATTTGCCGGGCTTTTTAGTATTTTCAATTCTCTAATTAAAGTTTAAATTCTACCTTGGCATTAAAGAATCTCCCCGTAAGGCGTACCGGAACAGCATAGTTCAGACCGGTAGAAACATCATTAACCCATTGGTTGCCTACCGTATTGTTGATATTAAAGGCATTGAATACCTGTACACCCACGCTCAGCTCCTTAAAGTTGCTCCAAAATCTACCGCTCGCTTGATTTTCATTTTGATCGATGAAGATTTTCGTGAGGCCAATATCCACCCTTTTGTAGGAAGGCAGTGTTTTTTGGTAGTCATACGGATCGGAGAATACCGCGGCGCCATTCGGTAAGCCATTCGCATAGGTGAGCGTGAGATTTACCCTCATACTTGGAAATTTCGGCATGTAATCTTGGTAAAACATCGAAAAACGGAAACGCTGATCCGTAGGCCTCGGGATGTACCCGCGCCCATCTATATTCTCATAAACTCTGGCATAACTCGCAGAAAGCCAAGAATCTACGCCTGGAACAAACTCCCCAAACAACCGCGCATCCACACCATAGGCATACCCCGTGGCATTATTTTTTCCGGAATAGCGCGTCCTCACATTATCAATATAATAAGGAATCAAATTGTCAAATTTCTTATAATACAACTCTGTGGTCAGTTTGAACGGACGGTTCACCATTTCAAATTCATAATCATTACCCAAAATCAATTGGATAGATCTCTGCGCTTTGATGTTTGGATTGAAACTGCCATCCAGATTCTTAATTTCTTTGTAGAAAGGCGCCTGGTAATACAGCCCACCCGAAAAACGGAAGAGCATATCGGCGTCCCAATCCGGCTTCACCGCGACCTGTACACGCGGGCTCACCACTGTTTCATTATTAAAACTCCAATGCTGCGCACGCACCCCAGCATTTAGAAACACCTTATTGGCATTCCACAAAATTTTCTTGGAATACTGCGCGTAGCCGGAGAGGCGCGTCGGCGAAATTTTATTGTTTCCTGCGATGTGGTATTTCAGCTCCAAGGAAGAATCATCCAGCGTGCCGGGATCCACAGGATTGCGCGGAGAACTGTAACCCATGGCATCCACAAGTTGCCACTCATTGGTCAGGTCTTGTATGTTTTCTTTTTCAAACTTCAATCCCACTTCATAATTCGTGTTCACATCCGTAGAACAACGCACTTTCAGTTGGCTTCCAAAGGTGCGCACCTTCAGATCATTTCGCGCATGGTCTATTTGTCCACCGGCGTCATAAGTCGTTACAGGCTCCCCTGTTATGGGATCGAAAGTCTGGAGCATATATCCGGAGGCGATGCTGTAATATTCGCGTTCGCGGTTTTGGTAGGCAAAATTATCCAGGATGAAAGTCCATTTATCCGTAGGTTTATAGGTCGCCGAAAGCGTTCCCATCATGTTGCGGTATTGGTCGTCCTCCCTGCCATTGAAGCCAATGCTCATACGCAACGGTTTTTGCAGTGTCCCAAAATCAACATCCTTTTGGTGCGGAATCATTTCATAATCATTCTTGGAATAATATCCGATGAAGGAAAATCCAAGTTTAGAAGTCGCCTGATAAGTCAGGTAGGACTGAACATCCATATACCGCGGGTTGAAGTCGGTATCTTCATTTAGAGTATTCAGAACCAAATTTGTATTGCGGTACCGACCAGATACCAATCCCGTGAATTTTTTGTTTTTGGAAGCAAAACCTGTGGAAAGTCGCCCGCCGATAAGCGATGCCTCGCCCGATAATTCAAATTTCTGTGGTTGGCGGTAGTAGATGTTTAGTGCGGACGACATTTTATCGCCATATCTCGCCTCGAACCCTCCTGGTGAAAAACTGATCATGGAAACCATATCCGGATTGATTATGCTAAGGCCTTCCTGCAAGGAGTTTCGGATTAAAAACGGACGATAGATTTCTATATCATTAATGTAAATCAAATTCTCATCATAGTTCCCACCGCGCACCATATATTGCGAAGACAGTTCGGAATTGGAATTGACCGATGGCAAAGTTTTCAAAATTCCTTCGATGCCGCCGGAGATAGATGCCACTTGCTGCGCCGATTTGGTTGAAATCTGCGTGGAGGAAAGATCTGTTATCTTCCGGGTAGATTGTTTTTGGAATACCACTTCCTCAATGGTTTTTTCCTTCTCCTGAGCCAGCGCAAACAACGGCGACAATGCAGACGCCAGTAATATGATTTTTTTCAAAATGTAATTTTGTTTAATTAAATAAAGACCGATTGAGTATATCGCAAAGGTCGCAAAGTTTTTTTAATTAACAGTGTTTTTCAGTTGTTTAGAACGCAGAGATATTTTGAGTTTAATCATTCTTTGCAACGCAGAGGCTAAGAGTTTAAATAAAACTTTCATTTCGCACAGTCGCTGTGCTTACAAGAGAATACGGCCGCGCGGATGAACTCTTCTAATCGAAGCGCCTCTATATCACTCTTAAATATCCAAAATTTATCTTTAAATCTCAGTACTCTCTGTGTTCAGAAAATATTTTTTTGAACGCAGAGATAGTTTTAGATTAAACTAAAATCTAAATGATTGCCTCACGGATTCTGGTTAGTTTTTGAAGTAAATCTTCCAGTTTATCCAGTTTTAGCATATTGGCACCATCGGATTTTGCGCAGCTTGGATCGGGATGTGTTTCAATGAAAATTCCATCGGCGCCTACGGCAATACCCGCTTTGGCAATGGTTTCGATGAGTTCGGGGCGACCACCCGTAACGCCGCTGTTTTGGTTGGGCTGTTGAAGCGAATGCGTAACATCCAAAATCACCGGCGCATAGTTTCGCATGGTTGGGATGCCGCGGAAATCCACCACGAGATCGGTGTAGCCAAAGGAATTCCCGCGTTCGATAATCGCCGTATTTTCATTTCCGGAATCCTTTATTTTTTCCACCGCAAATCTCATCGCTTCCGGCGACAGGAACTGCCCTTTTTTCAGAGATATACACTTTCCGGTTTTTGCAGCCGCTACCAAAAGATCTGTTTGACGCACCAAAAAAGCAGGAATCTGCAGGACATCCACATACTGCGCAGCCAAAGCAGCGTGGTCGTTCTCGTGAATATCTGTCGTTGTGGGAATATTGAAGTGTTCACCAACTTTTTTAATTATTTCCAAAGCCTTTTCATCGCCAATTCCCGTAAAGGAATCCACGCGTGAGCGATTGGCCTTTTTAAATGACCCTTTGAAGATGTACGGAATCTTGTATTTATCCGACAGTTCCACCACTTTTTCGGCAATTTGGAACGCCATATCCTCGCCTTCTATAGCGCACGGTCCTGCGATTAGGAAAAAGTTTTTGGAGTCTTTGTGGCTTATATTATCTAAATATTGTATCACGCTTATAATAGTTAAAGATTATTGTCGATTATTGTTAATTATAATTTATCATCCATCTCCTGAAACTTAAATACTGTCAATCCCGCACCTCGACACTCAAAAATAGAATTTTTACTGTGTTACCTTCATGATTTGTCTGGTGATTTGATCCATTTTTTCGTTGGCGTAGGTAGAGTCATAAGGCTTCATCACCTCGAATATATATTGGTAGAACGGTGCTATTTTCTGTACATTTTCAGATTCTTTGAAGGCTTTTTCCCTGCCCATCGCTTCCAAGTTCTTAATGAATGAATTGTAGCGTTTGTCCACCGGTTCTATGGATTTTACCAAATAATCATAACCCTTTTGATTTTGCCCAATTTTCTTGTAGGCATCGGCAACGGCGGAAACAATCAACGAATATTCAAATGGTTTCACACGCATCTGTTTGCCAAGATATTTCTGCTCTTGCGGATCCAGACTGGTGTAGTAATCGTACTCCGTGAAAATGCCTTTCTTGGCTTCCTCTGCCATTTTCAAGCCTTTTTGTTCCTGCCCGGAAACGATGTAGCCGTAAACCATATGGCTCAAAGAACGCGGATCATTATACTTATCCACAGGGATTTCTGTACTCGCCAAATCCAAAACTTCTATCGCTTGTGCGCGTTTTCCTTTGAGGGTCAATGCCTCTGCGGCACGGCTTGCGGCACTGCGGTAGCTTACGATATTGGAGGTGGCGGTTTCATCATAATGAACATTTTTATCTTTGAAATTCCCCCACCGGAAATTTTTCACAATGCTATAAAGATCATCGCCATCTACCCTGCCAAGTTCCCCATCTTCACTTTCGAGTGTTTTTATCGGCACGAGGCGGTAACTAAAGCCATCAAACTGAAGATAATCCCCAAGGTAGAAGATGTTTTCTGGATCATAAATCCCTAAAGATGAAAAATTAATAGGTCTTTTCCAATCAAAATTCGCCAAGATGTCCAGCATGATCATATTACTCTTGAACATGCTGCGGCTGTTGTACTGCACTGTAATTTGATCTGCCACCTGCGGAAGATCGCTCGCTTTAATAATGCCTGCTTTCACGGCATTGGCTTTATTCACAGGGATTACAAATTTATTTACCGGCAATATATTGAAGTGCTCATACTTTTCTTCACCAAAAACCATTTTTAAGATTTGGTCCTTATCATCGGACTTAGTGCGGAGGAAGTTCACGGCATCTTTTACCGTCATAGAATCTTGTGTGATGTATTTCCTGAATCCTGCCAAAGCCGTTTCCGGTGCGCCTTGCTCGGCTATGTTATCAAAAATAGTTTGCCAATCTTCCTTGCCCATTACATAAATTTGGTCATTCACCCCATCGCGGTATTCTGCGTGGGTAAGAGTAGAAGGAACCGGCATAGCGTTGTAGGTGCGGCGTTTTACCTGATCGATATTCCAAGGCGTGGAAAGCAATGTAAAATTCACCACCTTTACATCATCGCGGAAGCGTTCTGTTTCCTGCAATGCCCAAACGGGATAGGTATCATTATCGCCGTAAACGAACATAATGCCGTTTTTAGGTACCGATTTCAACATAGAATAAGAATAATCGTAGGCCGCATATTTGTTGCTGCGGTCGTGCGAAGTGTAGTTTTGGAAGCCCATCATCAGCGGAATACACAATAAAACTACGCCCGCACCGATTTGCACACGGCTGTCCGGAACCTTCCTGCGAAGCATCGAAAGCAATGCAGCCGCTCCCAGGCCAATCCAAATGGCGAAGGCATAAAATGAACCTACCAAAGCATAATCTCGCTCGCGCGGCTCAAAGGGTTTCATACCGGTATAGAAAATAATGCCTACACTTGTCAAAATAAATAAGGATAATACAGCGTAAAATCTTCCAAAATCTTTATTGGCTTGAAAGAAAAACCCGATCAACCCTAGCAGCAATGGCAAAAAGAAAAATGCCACGGTGCTTTCGTTATGAAATTTCGCCGGCATCTTGTCCTGGCTTCCCCAGAGAGCATTATCTATAAAAGGAATCCCGGAAATCCAGTTGCCGTTGGTGTTTTCCATGTGCCCTTCCAAGTCGTTTTGCCTACCCACGAAATTCCACATCAGGTATCTTACGAAATAATAGCCGTTTTGGAATGTAAAAAAATAATCCAAGTTTTGCGCTAATGACGGGCGCTGTACATTAATCATATTATAATTCTTAGCCTGAAGATAATCATCAATTTTAATAGAACCATCCTCATACTTGGCACGCATTTCATCAAAAATCTTCTTCGCCTCCGGGTTATCGGCAATTTCTTCATTAGCGTAATTGAAGGTAAAATCCGGCGCACCGTACATGCTCATATAGTTGGCCATCACCTCTTTATCTTCATTAAACATCCTTGGCATAAAACTCACATGGGCTTTGCTAAAGACATAATTGGAGCGTTCGCCCACGATGCGGTAGGTGCCGGACTGCTCGTCTTTTTCGTACACATCGCCGGTTTTTTCTTGCTTATAACTTCCGTCTTCATTTTTCACAATACCGTTGGCATCTAGATGAGCGGTATAGTTTTGTCCATAAATTGTAGGCCAGTCGCCGTACTGCACACGGTTGTAGTAGTCCAGCATCCCGATGGCGTTATCTGGATTGTTCAGGTTCATCGGAGGGTTGGCATTGGCACGAATCGGAATAACCATCCAGCAGGAAAAACCTATTATCATATGTATAATAGACAGTGCTATGGTTTGGTAAATTTTCTTTCCTGATTTTCTGAAATACTTAATGGCCAAATAGCACATTGCTACCAAAATCAAAAACGCTAAAATAGTCCCGGAGTGGAAAGGCAAACCCAATCCGTTCACGGCAAAAATCTCCAATCTTCCGAACATCGTCATGATAAACGGGAAAATTCCTTTAAACACAATGGCAAGAATCAAAAGTGTGATTAAATTAGCGTAAATAAACGATTTCCAAGTAAATTTATAATTTCTCGCGTAGTAAATGAAGCATACACACGGCACCGCCAGCATACACATCATGTGGACACCCACAGAAAGTCCTACGGCAAAGAAAATCAAGATGATCCATCGCTCATTGTCTGGAGCGTGGTATTCATTTTCCCATTTGGTGATAAGCCAGACAATCAGCGCAATAAACATGGAGGCCATGGAATACACCTCTCCCTCTACCGCAGAAAACCAAAATGAATCCGAAAAGGTAAAGGCCAGCGCACCAATGACGCCCGCAAAAAGAATCCCAATTTCGTCGCTGTTAGAAACTTCCTCCATCTCTTTGTGAAATAATCTCCGCACGAGATGGGTGATTGTCCAGAATAGGAAAAGGATGGTAAAGGCACTAAATAGTGCCGACATGGCATTAATAACTACAGAATAATGCTGTCCGTTCCCAAAAGCAAACATCCCCGCGACAGCTCCCACCAACTGAAACAGTGCAGCACCCGGTGCATGGGTAACTTGAAGTTTCACAGCGGAAGAAATGTATTCCCCACAGTCCCAGAAACTGAAATTTGGCTCTATTGTTGAAAGATAAGTTATGAAGGCAATCACAAATACCACCCAGCCGAGGACGGTATTCCAGCGTTTGAAAGTCCAGTTTTTCATATAAAATATACAGTTTGGCGAAATTAATATTTTTAATCGAGTTAATTTATATTTTAACATAAATTTAAACAGTGGCTTAATTTTTGAAATAGAAAAAAGTTGATTATCAAATGTTATAATCTCAAAAAAGTAAAAAAAATAAACATATATCCAAAACCAAAGCAGAAACGCACAAAAATTTATCAATAATTGATAAAAATCACTATTTTTTTCATATTTTTGCAGACAGTTTTTCGGGGTTAAAATGCTATTGAAATGAAGAATGTTTATGATAATATATTAGGACTTGTAGGCCACACTCCCATGGTAAGGCTAAACCGTGTAACCGCGGAGATAGCGGCTACCGTGTACGCCAAACTGGAGTCTTGCAACCCTGGCCATTCTACCAAAGACCGTATTGCTATTCACATTATAGAAAACGCCGAGAAGAAAGGACTCCTAAATAAAGATTCCGTAATCGTAGAAACAACTTCTGGAAATACTGGTTTTTCTGTTGCTATGGTTTGTATTATAAAAGGTTACAAATGTATTTTGGCAGTAAGTGATAAAACCAAAGCTGAAAAAATTGCTTACCTAAAGGCGTTGGGTGCAAAGGTATATGTTTGCCCATCATCTGTTCCTGCAGATGATCCCCGCTCCTATTATGAAGTGGCAAAACGCATCGCTCGCGAAACGCCTAATTCCGTATATATTAATCAATATTTTAACGAGTTGAATATTGATGCACACTACCGCACGACAGGCCCGGAAATTTGGGAGCAAACCGAAGGGAAAATTACCCACATTTTTGCATGTACCGGAACAGGAGGAACGCTGTCTGGCTCTGCTAAATATTTGAAAGAACAAAATCCGGACATTAAAGTTATAGGTGTAGATGCCGATGGATCGGTGTTAAAAGGCTATCATGAAACCGGCGTCCTGAATAAAAACGACATTCACCCTTACCAAATCGAAGGTATGGGGAAAAATTTGATTCCTTCGGCCCTACTTTTCGATAAAATAGATGAATTTGTGAAGGTAAATGATGAAATGGCGGCATATCGTACGCGTGAAATTGCATTGAAAGAGGCAATAATGGGCGGCTACACTACAGGTGCGGTAACACAAGGCCTCTTACAATACGCCAATTCACACGAATTTAAAGAAAGCGATGTGGTAGTCCTCATCTACCCGGACCATGGTTCCCGCTACATGACAAAAGTGTACAGCGACCAATGGATGGCGGAACAAGGCTTTGTAAATAACTGCGTACACAACTACGAAGAAGTTTTTAAAACAGAATTTGTAAAATAAAAAACAGTAAACTATAGCGGCCTTTTGTGAAAGCAAAAGGCCTTTTGTAAAACTGTTTAACCTATCAAATAAAATTTAATGGATATTTTTGAAAGAATAAGACAAAATCCTGGACCGCTCGGCCAGTTTGCCGACTATGGCGAAGGTTACTTCGTTTTCCCAAAACTTGATGGACCGATCGGACCGCGTATGAAATTCCAAGGGAAAGATGTGATTTTTTGGAGTGCTAATGACTACCTCGGTCTTTGCAACCACCCGGAAGTAAAAAAAGCAGATGCGGATGCAGCCGCTGAATACGGCATGTTTTACCCGATGGGCGCACGCGCAATGTCCGGTGAAACAGACCAACACCAGCAATTGGAAAAAGAACTTGCTGAGTTTGTACAAAAAGAATCTGCATATTTGCTGAACTTTGGATACCAGGGAATGGTTTCTATCATTGATGCCTTAGTTGGGAAAAATGATGTCATCGTATATGATGTGGATTCCCACGCCTGCATCGTAGATGGGGTGCGCCTTCACATTGGGAAACGCTTCACTTACCGGCACAACGACCTTGAAAGTGTGGAAAAGAACCTACAGCGTGCTACAAAAGTTGCCTCAGAAACCGGAGGCGGAATTTTGCTCATCACCGAAGGGGTTTTCGGGATGCGCGGACAACAAGGTAAGCTAAAAGAAATCGCAGCCCTGAAATCCAAATTTAACTTCCGCATGCTGGTAGATGATGCTCATGGTTTCGGTACGCTGGGCACCACAGGTGCTGGTGCGGGTGAAGAGCAAGGTGTGCAAGATCAGATAGATGTGTATTTTTCTACTTTTGCAAAATCCATGGCAGGCTTTGGCGCATTCGTAGCTGGTGACAAAGAAATCATCCGTTACCTAAAATACAATATGCGCTCCCAGATTTTCGCAAAATCATTGACAATGCCCATGGTTATTGGTGGTTTGAAGAGATTGGAACTGCTGCGTACTCGCCCGGAAATAAGAGCGAAACTTTGGGAAAATGTGGTTAAACTACAAACAGGATTAAAAAATATCGGTTATAACATCGGTGATACCAATACTTGTGTGACGCCTGTTTTCATCCAAGGTTCACCTGTGGAAGCCACACAACTATCTAAAGATCTACGCGAGGAATATGGCATCTTCACTTCCGTGGTAAGTTACCCTGTAATTCCGAAAGGTATGATTTTGCTAAGGCTAATCCCGACCGCAAGTCACACCGATGCAGATATTAATGAAACGCTTGCTGCATTCGCAGCGATTTACGAAAAATTAGAGAATGGTTATTACAAAAAATTAGAACAGAAGTTATTAGAAGAACAAAACTTGACATTCAAACCTATCTAAATTCTATTAGAACTAAAAAAGCCGCTTGGAAATGAGCGGTTTTTTTATGCTTAATTTTATTATTTAATCTAAATCAAAAATCCCAAACCTATTAAAGTCTGGGATTCTAATTTTTTTAATTAAGGATGATTACTCCGCAAGTATAATACCTTTTTCATTATTAAATTCGATAACGCCGCTTTTAATTCTATAAGAAAAAACAGAATCTTTCTCGTTTTCCTTCGTGAAATGTTTTGCGTAATCATTGTCAATGGCATTGGTGTATAATTTCACCTTACCATTAATTAATGAAGAGACAATCGCCGCGTGGTTCTTCATAATATGGAACTCGCCATTTTTGCCTGGAAGAAGTACGGAAGTTACATCACCATCGAAGATCACCTTTTCAGGGGTTAATATTTTTATGTTCATTTTAAAAAATGATTTTGAATTTTATATTTTGAATTTTGAATCACAACAACTCAAAATTCAAAATTATTCATTTAAAATTTCCTACGCGTTGTCCGCAAGCATTTTCTCACCGGCTGCAATAGCCTCTTCGATGGTACCTTTCAAGTTGAAAGCAGATTCCGGAAGGTGATCCAGTTCCCCATCGATGATCATGTTGAAACCTTTGATGGTATCTTTTATATCTACCAATGCACCTTTCAGACCTGTAAACTGTTCTGCTACATGGAAAGGCTGGGAAAGGAATCTTTGTACTTTTCGTGCACGGTAAACTACCAATTTATCTTCTTCGGAAAGTTCTTCCATACCAAGAATCGCGATGATATCCTGAAGCGCTTTGTAACGCTGAAGAATCTCTTTCACTCTTTGTGCACAGTCGTAGTGCTCGTGGCCAAGAATCTCCGGAGTAAGGATTCGGGAAGTAGATCCTAGTGGATCCACCGCCGGGTAGATACCCAATGAAGCAATTTTTCTATCCAGTACCGTAGTAGCATCCAAGTGTGCAAAGGTAGTTGCTGGTGCCGGGTCGGTAAGGTCATCCGCAGGTACATATACCGCCTGTACCGATGTAATGGAACCATTTTTAGTTGATGTAATACGCTCCTGCATCGCACCCATCTCGGATGCAAGCGTAGGCTGGTAACCCACCGCGGAAGGCATACGACCTAGAAGTGCGGACACCTCAGAACCTGCCTGTGTAAAGCGGAAGATGTTATCCACGAAGAAAAGTACATCTCTACCCTGACCTTGGCCATCGCCATCACGGAAATATTCCGCAATCGTAAGACCGGAAAGCGCTACACGCGCTCTTGCTCCAGGGGGCTCGTTCATTTGTCCGAATACGAAGGTCGCTTTGGATTCTTTCATTTCTTCCAAGTCAACTTTGGATAAATCCCATCCGCCGTTTTCCATAGAATGCATGAATTCTTCACCATATTTAATGATGCCTGATTCTAGCATCTCTCTAAGAAGGTCGTTACCCTCTCTCGTTCTTTCACCTACGCCGGCGAAAACGGAAAGACCACCGTGTCCTTTTGCAATATTATTAATCAATTCCTGGATCAATACGGTTTTACCTACACCGGCACCACCGAATAAACCGATTTTACCACCTTTTGCGTAAGGCTCGATAAGGTCGATAACTTTGATACCTGTGAAAAGAACTTCCGCAGAAGTAGAAAGTTGGTCGAATTTTGGTGCTTCTCTGTGGATTGGCAAACCTCCTTCTTTAGAAATAGGCTGGATTCCGTCGATCGCATCACCCACTACATTGAAGAGTCTTCCGTGCACCGCTTCGCCTATAGGCATGGTAATTTGTCTACCTTGAGCGATAACTTCTTGCCCTCTCTGTAGTCCGTCGGTCGCATCCATTGCGATACATCTTACAGAATCCTGGCCGATGTGCTGTTCCACTTCCAGAACAACTTTTTCGCCGTTAGGTTTTGTAATTTCCATCGCGTCATAGATGTTCGGAAGGTCTGTTACCTCCGTAAAAATGACATCGATTACTGGACCGATAATTTGGGATATTTTTCCTTTAACTTGGTTTGCCATTGCTGAATTTTTTCTTGGTTGCAAATATAGGGATTATCACGGAAATTGCAATTGCCAGAAAAAAAGATTTTTATCATATTTGCACCACAAATTTTCGCGCATTGTATATTTACACGGACTTCACATCCTACGCTTCAAAAAAACCACTCGCTCTCTCACTGGGAATGTTTGATGGCGTGCACCGCGGCCACCAAAGTATCATTTTCGAACTGCGCACCATAGCCGCCGAAAGAGGATTAGAAACTGCCATCCTTACCTTTTGGCCTCATCCGCGCAAGGTTTTTTGTCCTAATGAAGAGTTGCATCTTTTAAATACCATCGAAGAAAAAGCATGTTTAATGGAAAATTATGGCATCCAAAATTTGTTTTTAAAAGAATTCGATGAAGCATTTCGGAGCCTGAGCGGAGTAGATTTTGTAAAAGAAATTTTGGTAAATACACTGAATGTAAAATATTTAATCGTAGGCTACGACCATGTTTTTGGCAAAAATAAGAGTGGAAATTTTGATTTACTCCAAAAAATGGCACCCGAATACGGTTTTGAAGTGGTGCAAATGGAGGCCGTAAACATTCATAATAACAATATATCTTCCACAAAAATTAGAAACCTGCTTTCCGATGGCAAGATCACCGAGGCCAATGAGATGCTGGGCTATCACTACCCCCTATCCGGCAAGGTGGTTCATGGCAAAAAACTGGGCCGTACCATAGGCTATCCCACTGCCAATATCGAGGCTGACGCCATTAAACTTTTACCCAAAAAAGGGGCCTATATTGTAGATGTCTTTTTGAAAAACAGCCAACACAAGGGCATGCTAAGCATTGGAACCAATCCTACCGTTAATGGGGAGCGAGTAACCACAGAAGTGTATATCCTTGATTTTAATGATGATATCTATGGAGAAGAAATATCAGTAAACTTCAGAGAATTTCTTCACGATGAAATAAAATTCGAGACATTGGAAAAACTTATCGAACGTCTGGATAAGGATAAAGAATTGACTGCCAATTTTTTTAAAAACCATTAATGCTTCAGAATTTCTTCTCTTTTCTTTTTCGTCAATGATGAAAATATAAGGTCGTAAGAGGAATCAATCAATTTAAAAATCAAATCTTTTTTTAATCCCTCGCAAACTACTGAATTCCAATGAGTTTTGTTCATGTGGTACGCACCAGTTATTTGGGAATATTTTTCCCGAAGTTCTTCACTCCATTCCGGATCGGTTTTTACAGAAATGGTTAAAGGAAATTTTTCGAGCGGTACCAGCAGGAACATTTTTCCTCCTACTTTTAGCACCAAGGTTTCATTGTCGAAAGGAAAAGTTTCCTCCACCCCTTTCTTTAAGGCACAATGTTCTAATATGTCCTGAATTTCCATATCTAATTAAATGTAGAGATAAATAATACAACCGCTGATTTATTGAGGTAAATTTAGTAATTTTAAAAAATCAATTATCATTTATCAATTATCATTCATCTATCAGACCCCCATGAAGGCACTTGTCATAGGCGCAACTGGCGCTACAGGAAAAGAATTGGTAAAAATTCTTCTTAAAGATTCCGATTTTGAAGAAGTACACGTCTTCGTGCGTAGAACCATTCAGGACAACCATCCTAAACTGCATACCCATGTGGTAGATTTTGATATACCGTCGGAATGGAAACACTTGGTAAAGGGCGATGTGGCATTTTCCTGTCTCGGCACCACGCTGAAAGATGCGGGAAGCAAGGAAGCTCAGCGCAAAGTAGATTTTAATTATCAATATGAGTTTGCAAAAACGGCGAGGGAAAACGGTGTGGAAACCTTCGCACTCGTTTCGTCCTACGGTTCAAATGTAAAATCGCCTATTTTTTATTCTAAAATGAAAGGGCAATTGGAAGATGAAATCAAGAAACTTCCCTTCAAACAAACCCTTATCTTCCAGCCCGGAATGCTAGATAGGCCGGAAACCAACCGAACCGGCGAAGTTATTGGATTAAAAGTTTTAAAAGCCGTTACCAATTTGGGACTATTTAAAAGTCAGAGACCATTGCCTACCAAAACACTAGCTTCCGCCATGATAAATCTGGCAAAGAAAAAAGATACCGGTTTGAAAATCATTCAACTTACCGATATTTTCGATGTTGCGGAGAGCTAAAAATTACTTGCTGGTATTCCCAAGCATCGGGACGAATTTGTAAGCTCCAAATTCTTCTTTTTCTAACTCTGTAGGCGAAATTTTGGTGAAGCGATACAGGATTTGTTCATCGGTTGGACCCATCGGAATTACCATTTTACCGCCAGTTTTTAGTTGTTTCAAAAGTTCCATTGGCAGGATTTCCGCACCGCAGGTGACGATAATTCTGTCGAACGGCGCGAAAGTAGGCAATCCGGCAAAGCCATCCCCAAAAGACTGAAACTTCGGACGAAGCCCCATTTCCTTCAACTTTTTCTGTGAAAAATCGAAGAGGTCTTTTTGTCTTTCCACCGTGTAAACAAGTGCATCCATCGCGACTAATACTGCCGTTTGGTAACCGCTTCCCGTGCCAATTTCCAAGACCTTTTCCCCCGCCGAAACTTCTAGGAGCATAGTCTGTTCCGCCACCGTAGAGGGATGCGAAATGGTTTGTTTGGCAGCAATTGGAAAAGCGCGATCTTCGTAGGCATAATCCTCAAAAATACTTTCCAAAAAAAGGTGACGCGGCACATGGTTGATCGCAGAAAGTACGGCAAAATCAGTTATACCAACCTTCTCACGAAGATAATCCACTAGGATTCGGCGCTTGCCTTTGTGAACGAATGAGTCTAAAGTAGGTTTCAAAATTTTAAATTCAGTTGAAATTTTTAAATTAAATAAAGGTATTAAACATAAGAAAATCTGCAATCAATGTCTAAAAGTTTTGCTGAATTTTCTTGAAGTAAGCCATGGTGTTTTTTCTAAAATTTTATGCGTGGTGACTGTCATTATAGGCGTATTTTGTACAAATATAGATATGATAATTTGACTAAGTTAACAAAAACTATTTATTATCTTTACCAAAACAAAAAAGAATTATGCTAAAGGCGGGTCTGGTCGGTGCGGGCCATCTTGGGAAAATCCATTTAAAATTATTGCAACAGTCGGAAAAGTATGAATTAATCGGTTTTCACGATGCAGATCCGGAAAACGGAAGAAAACTGGAAGCAGAATTTGGTTATAAATATTTTGAAAATATCGGTGATCTTTTGGGTCAAATCGATATGCTGGATATCGTCACACCTACGCTTTACCACTATCATTATGCAAAAACAGCCATCGAAAACGGCCTGCATTTCTTCATTGAAAAGCCCGTCACACAAACGCTGGAACAAGCGGAAGAAATTCTGCAAAAATGCCGTGAAAACGGGATAAAAGCACAAGTTGGCCATGTAGAACGCTACAATCCGGCATTCATCGGGTCGAAACCATACATTGAAAATCCGATGTTTATCGAAATTCACCGATTGGCGGAATTTAACCCGCGCGGAACAGATGTTTCCGTAGTACTTGATTTAATGATTCACGATCTGGATATTTTGTTGAGCATCGTAAAATCAGAAGTTAAAATTATTCATGCAAGTGGCGTTTGCGTGGTTTCAAAATCTCCAGACATCGCGAATGCAAGGATTGAATTTGAAAACGGCTGCGTGGCAAACCTCACCACCTCCCGGATTTCCATGAAAGCGATGCGGAAATCAAGATTTTTTCAGCAAGATGCTTATATTTCCGTTGATTTTTTGGAGAAAAAGGCAGAGGTCATTCGCATGAAACCCGCTCCTGAAGACGCTTCTCCATTTGATATGATTATTGAAAATGCGGAAGGCGAGAAAAATCAAATTATTTTTGAATACCCAAACATCCAACCGAACAATGCGATTTTAGACGAACTGGAAAGCTTCGCCGACGCCATTACTGAAAATAAATCCGTGGAAGTTTCTTTGGAAGATGGCACGGAAGCGCTGAAAGTAGCGCTGGAAATTGTACGGCTGATAGATTGATTGTTGTTCGCTGGTGGTTTGAATCTAAAACCCAAATTGCAGTTCTCGTTTCGGAGTCCAGAGAGTCTTAAGAAGTAAATTACAGAAAGATTTCCGACCTTTCCAAAACAGTTTTGGATTATTTCAATACAAATTAAATACACTAAAAAAAAATCACAAATATGAAAAACATCGTAGTCATCGGAGCCGGAACTATGGGAAACGGTATTGTACATACTTTCGCGCAGTCGGGTTTTAAGGTAAATCTTGTGGATATTTCACCAGAAGCCATAGACCGTGGCATTAGTACCATCACCACTAATCTGGATAGAATCATAGCGAAAGGCAACCTTACCGAAGAACAGAAAGCCGAAACTTTGAGTAATATCACCACTTTCACGGAACTTTCGGATGCGGTAAAAAATGCAGACCTGATTGTAGAAGCGGCAACGGAAAACCTTGATTTGAAGTTGAAAATCTTCAAACAAATGGACGAATCTGCCCCAGAAAATTGCATATTGGCGACCAATACTTCATCCATATCCATTACAAAAATTGCCGCGGCTACGAAAAGACCGGAAAAAGTAATTGGGATGCACTTCATGAATCCGGTGCCGATTATGAAACTTGTGGAAATCATCAAAGGCTACTCCACTTCGCGCGAAACTTTTGACCAGATTTTCGAAATGTCAAAAAATTTAGGCAAAACGCCGGTAGAAGTAAACGATTATCCGGGCTTTGTGGCCAACAGAATTCTAATGCCGATGATCAACGAAGCCATAGAAACGCTTTACAATGGTGTGGCCGGTGTGGAAGAAATAGATACGGTGATGAAACTTGGGATGGCGCATCCTATGGGGCCGCTGCAACTGGCAGATTTCATCGGTCTGGATGTGTGTTTAGCAATCTTAAATGTTATGTACGACGGCTTCAAAAATCCAAAATACGCACCTAACCCACTGCTTGTGAACATGGTAATGGCTGGAAAACTCGGTGTGAAATCTGGGGAAGGCTTCTATGATTATTCCGAAAGTAAAAAAGCGGAAAAGGTGGCGAAAATGTTTACAAAGTAATTTATAAAGCCGATATTAATAAATCTATCGCATTAAAAATGTGGGATTTTTGTTATGAAAAAAAAGATATTCGTCCGCGAATCCCTACTTCAAATAGCGATAGTCGTCATAACTTTCGCCATGATCATCGTTCGGTTTTTACTTAATGAAAAAGGGCGCATAAACCCGGATTCTATTCGGTATATGCGATTTGCACACAGTCTTCCAGTGATTGATAATACCGTCACGCCGGCTGGCTATCCGATGAGTATCAAGTTGGTAAGTTTATTAGGAACCGATGAGTTTTGGAGCAGTAAGGTGGTTGGGCTTTTATCTTTCCTTTTTATGCTGTTTTTTGCGAGAAAGAAAAACTTCTTTTATCGGGAAAGCATAATGGTTTGTGGGCTTTTCAGTTTTGTTTCCATCTTCGCCTACACCATGAGTGAGGCGCTTATTTTGCCTTTCGTGTTCATGTTTCTGTATGTTTCAAGCCAAATTATTGAAGAAAAAATCTCTGGTCGCAAGGCCATTTTTTACCTTTCTATCAGTTTGATTTTGCTATACAACATTCGTTATAGCGCGTTATTTTTTATCGGTGGCTGCGGACTTTTTGGTTTGATGAATTGGCGAAAAAGTTACGGTAAAGCATTTATCATATCCGGTGCGATAGGTTTAGCATTTGTAGTGTTATACAAATTCCTATTCATTGATTATTTTAACCAAAACTATGTGGATGAGTTTCTGGAAACCGGTCTGCATCCTACTTCTCAATTATTGGTTGAATTATTTCAAGGTTTGGCGACCACATTCAACCCTTTTATCCATATCCAAGATCCAGGCGGCGGAAAAATCAACTATGCCATCTACGGCATCGGGATTTTAAATATAGGCTTGATGATCTGGCTTTTCATTAAAAATAAACTTTCAGCAACCGACCGATTTTTTATTTTTACTTCGATGATTGGGATTGTTTGCTCCTTTTTTGTCCAATATTTTTATTCTGTGAATCCACTGGATTATAGACTACTTGCACCATTTGTTCTTTCGGTATGGTTGCTTTATTTCAGAAAAATTTACCAAAATTTTGGGCAGATTGCCTACACCATCACATTTTTAAGTTTTGCCAGCGGGCTTCTCTTTACTTGGCTTTCCCGTGGCGATTATCTGCAAAACAGAAGGGAAATTACGCAATATCTGCAAACTGAAGGCATCGACAATAAACGAATTATTTTTTATAGTGATGAAGAAAAAACTCCGGAGAAAATAAAAGTGGCGGAACTTATCAGCACGGTGAATCCCGAGGTTTACATCACGAAAAATCCGAAGGACACGCTGAAAAAAGGGGTTTTGACGGCGCATCAAGTTTTAACAAAAATTAAAATGAGAAGGAATCAATTTCAATAATTTTTTCTATCTTTGAAGAAGATTAAACCTTAAAAAAATGAAATTACCAAAGTTTTTATTGGCAGACAATTCAGATTTTCCAGAAGATCTTTTTGTTGTACACACGGAATATCCAAGATTTATCCTGAATGTAGAGGAGGATGAAGTTGAATGGCTGGACGATTTGGATCGCGATGACGAAGAAACCATGGCAGACGAGACTACAAAAGTAGTGGAGCAAGCCTTGAAATGGTGTGATGACGAACTTGCAAAATACGACGATGAAGAGGAGGACGATGAAGAGGAGGACGATGAAGAGGAGAATGTTGATGACGCACCTGCTGCCAAATAATCCAATTTTCTAAGAAAAAAACGAAACCGACTGAATCGAATCAGTCGGTTATTTTTTGTGCTAAACCCTAAACAATCTCCGAAGTCAAGCCTCGGGAAAGAAGTTTTTCGTGCATGGGCATCAGAAAATCCATACTTCCGGTTTTTACGGCGCATTTACCTTTGTAGTGAATTAGCATGGTACATTGTTCCGCCTGGATAGGATCATGACCGCATATTTCTATAAGGCAATCAATTACAAAATCAAAAGTATTAAAATCATCATTATGCACCACCAATTTATGGGACTCGGCCGTGTCTTCTAAAACCAAGACTTCTTCCTCATATTCGCGTTTTGGCTCGTCGTAAAACGTTGTGTTATATGGCTTCATAACTTAAAATTAAATTTCTCCCAACTCCTCATTCAAATCATCCACAAGGTCTTTTGGATCATACACCAATTCCACCAATTCCATACTTTTGTTGGCCATTTTAAGGATTTTGTAATGATAATCCCCAATGCGGAACTCCTGATTTTCCTCCGGAATATCGCCCAACTCATGCATAATAAATCCGGAAAGGGTATTGTAATCGCCTTCCTCCGAAAGTGGCAAATCTTTTGGGATGGATTCGTTGATCTCGTCCAACGGCTGGGTAGATTTCACCCAATATGTATTCTCCCCGACTTTGGTTACCATGTTTTCTTCCTCGTCTTCTTCATCTTGAATTTCACCAACGAGCTCTTCTAAAATATCTTCCAGCGTAATCAATCCTTCGGTACCACCAAATTCATCAATCACAATCGCCAAATGCTGCTTTTTCTGTTGGAACATCTTTAGCAAATCAGAAATCTTTTTGCTACCCACCACGAAGAATGCTTCGCGCATCAGCTCGCGAAGGTCTTCATGAGAAATATTTCCTTGTCTTTTCACATATTCACGGATGATTTCCTTGGTGTACAGCACCCCGATAACATTGTCTATAGAATCTTCAAAAACCGGCATACGGGAATATCCACTATCCATAATGGTGGCGATAATCTCTTCGATAGGATCTTCAATATCTACTGAAATAATGTTTTGGCGCGGTACCATAATTTGCTTGGCATTATGGTCTGTAAAATCAAAAGCGTTTTTGATTATTTCGTAATTCTCTTCCTCAATCTCCCCGGAATCAGCACTTTGCTTTACCAAAAGTTGAAGCTCTTCGGTTGAATGTATTTCGTGGTCAGAAGCCGGATGTATCTTTATTAATCTTAAAAAAGAACTTGAAATAGCATTCATCAACCAAATAAAAGGTCTGAATATGTTGTAAAAAAACATCAATGGCGTGGCGATAAACATCGTGGTAGCCTCGGATTTGCGAATAGCAATCGATTTCGGCACCAATTCTCCAAACACGATGTGCATAATCGTGATGATGGTAAAACTGATGATGACGGAAATGGTGGTAAGCGTAGCCGGCGCAATATTAAAGTCAAAGTAACTGAACGCGCCCATCAAAACATGCTCCAAGGCACTCTCCCCGACCCAACCCAGCGCGAGCGAAGCGAGCGTAATCCCCAATTGGGTAGCAGAGAGATAGGCATCCAGATTACGGATTATTTTTTCGGCTTGTTTTGCTAAAGCATTTCCTTCGGCCGCCTTGATTTGGATTTGCGAGTAGCGAACTTTAACAATAGAAAATTCCGCCGCAACGAAAAAACCATTTAAAAGTACGAGTATAAAAGCGATTACAAGTTTAATTAAACTGTCCGTGTCCATTTATTTGCTGTGTATTGTAGTTGCAAAGATAGTCAATTTTAAATTTAGCCTTTTCGGTGCCAAAAGAAAAAAGTACCGATAATTCGGTACTTTTATATCTTTTAAGCATACTAAAACTACGAACCTTTCAAAGCCTCCGCACCGGAGACAATTTCGAGGATCTCATTGGTAATGGCTGCCTGTCTTGCTTTGTTATAGAAAATCACAAGGTCATTTTTGATAGCCTGAGCATTATCCGTAGCCTTGTGCATCGCCGTCATCCTCGCACCGTGCTCAGATGCTACGGAATCCAAAATACCTTTGTAAATCTGAGTTTTGATAGATTTCGGAATCAAGTTATCCAAAATCTCGTTACGGTTCGGCTCAAAAATATAATCACTATCCACCTTTGCCGCTGCTGTCTCCGGCATTTGAATTGGCAGTACTTGTTCAGTAATCACTTCTTGAGTCGCAGCATTGATGAATTTATTATAAATCAAATGCACCTCATCAAATTTACCATCGCAAAAATCTCTCATCACATTCTCGGCAATTTGGGACACCACTTCAAAGTTTAATGAATCGAAAATATTACTTTGGTTATCGAAAACGGTTTTTATTCTTCTCACCGCATCATATCCTTTCTTCCCGATGGTTAGGATTTCAATTTCTTGGTTCGCTCTGCTAAGCAATTGATGGTTCAATTCCTTTACCACATTGGTATTGAAAGCGCCGGCCAAACCTCTGTTAGAAGTTACCAAAAGAAAAAGCACTCTTTTTGTTTCTCTTTTCTGTGCGAAAATTGAGACATTATCTGGATCCGAACCTGAGTTTACATTCACAATAATCTCCTGCAATTTCTCGGAATAAGGTCGCAACATTACGATGGCATCCTGAGCCTTTTTCAGTTTTGCAGCAGATACCATTTTCATTGCACTGGTGATCTGCATTGTAGAACTGATGGATGAAATCCTTGCGCGTATTTCCTTTAAGTTTGCCATTTTGGTTGTTGGTTGATGATTGTCGGATGTTGGTTGTTAGTTTTTCAATGAAATTAATCACCGTCACCTAACAACCAACCTCCAAAAACTAATTTTAGTTATACTTTGAAGTAATGTCTGTTGCTACTTGCTTCAGAACACCTGTAATTTGATCATCGATTTTACCAGATTTCAATGCAGCCATAGTTTCAGGGTGCTTTGTTTTGAGGAAATCAACATAATCTCTTGCGAATTCTTTTACCTTTTTCACAGGTACATTTCTCATCAAGTTCTCGGTACCAGCGTATATCATCGCCACTTGGTTTTCAACTGGTAGCGGAGAGTTTACAGGTTGCTTAAGGAGTTCCACATTTTTCTCACCTTTTGTAATTACGGCAAGTGTAGAAGCATCCAAATCGGAACCGAACTTAGCAAACGCCTCAAGTTCTTTGTATTGAGCCTGATCCAACTTCAAAGTACCAGATACTTTTTTCATGGATTTAATCTGTGCATTACCACCTACACGAGATACGGAGATACCCACATTGATCGCAGGACGAACCCCGGAATTGAACAAGTCAGATTCCAAGAAAATCTGTCCATCGGTGATAGAAATTACATTGGTAGGGATATATGCAGATACATCACCCGCCTGTGTTTCGATGATTGGAAGCGCCGTAAGCGATCCGCCACCTTTTACCATTGGCCTTAGGCTTTCCGGAAGGTCGTTCATTTGGCTTGCGATGGTATCATCAGCAATAATTTTCGCAGATCTCTCCAATAAACGGGAGTGAAGGTAGAATACATCCCCGGGATAAGCCTCACGGCCCGGTGGTCTTCTCAAAAGTAGTGAAAGCTCACGGTAAGCAACCGCTTGCTTGGATAGATCATCATAGATAATCAAAGCCGGACGACCAGTATCACGGAAATACTCCCCGATAGCAGCACCCGCCATTGGCGCGTAAACCTGCATTGGAGAAGGATCGGAAGCATTCGCTGCTACTACTACAGTATAAGCTAATGCCCCTCTGTCCGCAAGTGTTTTTACGATTTGAGCTACGGTAGATCCTTTCTGCCCAATTGCTACATAGATACAGAATACAGGCTGACCTGCATCGTAGAATTCTTTTTGATTTAGGATGGTATCAATCGCCACAGTGGTTTTACCAGTCTGACGGTCACCAATGATCAACTCACGCTGACCCCTACCTACTGGAATCATGGCGTCAATCGCCACAATACCTGTCTGAAGCGGCTCGTTCACCGGCTGACGGTAGATAACACCAGGTGCTTTTCTTTCAAGTGGCATTTCGTAAAGCTGCCCTTCGATAGGACCTTTACCATCGATAGGGTTACCCAAAGTATCCACTACTCTACCCAAAAGGCCTTCGCCTACTTTGATGGAGGAGATACGGTTGGTTCTTCTTACGATATCCCCTTCTTTTACTTTTTTGGATTCGCCCAATAGAGCTACCCCCACATTGTCTTCTTCAAGGTTCAGTACTATACCTTCTACGCCGCCGGAAAATGTTACAAGTTCACCGTACTGTACATTTTCTAAGCCATATACGCGTGCGATACCGTCCCCTATCTGGAGTACGGTTCCTACCTCCTCCACATTGGACTGCGTATCGAAATTTGCTAATTGCTGCTTAAGTATCGCTGATACCTCTGCCGGATTTATTTCTGCCATTGTATGGTTGTTTAATCTAAATTAATTGAAATTCTTTTTTAACCTTAGTAAGCTTTGCTTTTACTGAAGCATCAATCTGATAATCGCCTACACGAAGGATATATCCACCCAAAATTTCAGGATCGATGATGGTTTTCAAATCGAAGCTCGTTGTTTTCACAATATTAGTCGATTTCAAGATGTCATCTATATTCTTTTGGGACAGCGGCGTAGCCGAAGTCAAAGTCATTCTCTGTACACCCCGAAGATCCTCCACTTTGATGATGAAATCCTGTGCAATATCCTTGAGGTGCTTCTCTCTTCCTTGGCGGATGATGAGTTTGATGATGTTCTGGGAAACCGGAGAGAAATCTTTGAAAATCTCTTCAGCTGTTGCAGTTTTCTTTCTATAATCTATGAACGGTGTTGTAAAATACCGGCTCAACTCTTTGGACTCGGTCATGATCTTCACGATATCTTTCATTTCAGAAAAAACCGTTTCCGTCTGACCGGATTCCTGTGCGAAATCCAAAAGCCCCTGCGCATAGCGTTTTGCTACTTTAGATGTCAGCATGCTTTTAGTTAGGATTATTGTTGTTCAGATAATTTTCTACCAGCGTATTTTGCGCGTCTGTATTATCCAGTTTTTGTTTAAGGATAGATTCTGCGATGCTTACGGAAAGCGTACCGATTTGAGATTTTATGTCTGCCATAGCAGCAGTTTTCTCAGCTTTGATGCTCTCTCTCGCAGCAGCGATCATTTTGTCGCCTTCTATTTTTGCAGCCTCTTTAGCCTCACCTACGATGCGTTCTTTGATTTCGCGGGCTTCTTTTAGGATAGCCTCTCTTTCGGTTTTAGCCTCGCGGATGATTCTTTCGTTATCCGATTTCAGCTGCTCCATCTCGCTTTTAGCAAGCTTCGCTTGATTGAGGGCATCTACGATAGAAACCTCTCTTTCATTTACCATATTTACGATAGGCTTCCAAGCAAATTTTGCTAGGATAAAAAGGAGGATGAGGAAGGTAAGCGTCATCCAAAACAGTAAGCCAATACCCGGTTCGATTATCATGATTGTAATGTTTTTTCTATTGGAAAATATTTTTATTTGGAAATTTTAAAAACCCCGGCAGCAGCCAACCGCTTTCTGCCGGGATGTTTTGGTTTTGCAGATTACTTGATAAATGCACCAAAGATGATAGCGATAAGACCTGCACCTTCGATAAGACCTGCAGCAATAAGCATTGCTCCTTGAATCTTACCTGCTTGCTCAGGCTGTCTTGCGATAGCATCCATAGCGTGACCACCGATTTTGCCGATACCAAGGCCTACACCTAGTACTGCCAAACCGATACCTACATAAATTAGTCCTGCTCCAGTTGATAATTCCATAATAAAAAATATTTAGGTTAAAAAAATTATTTTAAAAATTAAGCTACGATTGTATCCTCACCCACACTGTCGTGATCGTTATGCGCATGGTCATGATCATGATCTGCAACTGCGATACCGATAAACAATGCCGAAAGAACGGTAAATATATAAGCCTGCAACGCTGCTACCAAAAGTTCCAAGATGGAAACGAACAGCGCAAGCGGCACAGATGCCAACCCTAAAAAGGCACTTTTAAAAATGAAAATTAGGGAGATAATAGCCAAAATCATAATGTGACCCGCCGTTACATTGGCAAAAAGTCGCATCATCAAAGCAAAAGGTTTAGTGAAAATCCCGATGATTTCGATGGGAACCATGATCGGGTAAAGTAAATACGGCACCGGCGGCATAAAGATGTGCTTCCAGTAGTCCTTGTTCGCACTGAAAACGGTGATAAGCAAAGTAATGATGGCCAAAACCGCAGTTACCGCAATGTTACCAGTAAGGTTAGCACCTCCTGGGAAGAAAGGAATCAATCCAAAAAGGTTATTGAACCAGATAAAGAAGAATGCCGTAAGCAGATATGGAAGGAATTTCTTGTATTTCTTAGTACCGATGTTTGGGATCGCCACCTCATCGCGGATGAACACGATAACTGGCTCCAAAAATCTACCGATGCCTGTAGGAACGCCATTTTTGTACCCTCTCGCGATACTCATAAAAACCAAAAGCATGAACAATGCAGAAAGAATCATCGCAAATACATTTTTGGTGATAGAGAAATCAAAGAAAGAATTTTCAGAATTGTGCTTACCTGAAATCAGATTGAAAAAAGTAGCGCGCTGCAGGCCGTTTTTGTTTACCACCATGCCTTTTTCCATCGTGTAGCCATCGTGTTCATGGCCGTGTGCGATGCTGCTTGACATGAAGGTATGCAGACCGTGGTTATCCTTGATGATGATTGGCAGCGGGATGCTGATGTGTTTTTCGTCAGCAGTACCCTCGTTCAGCGTAGCGATGTGCCATTCATTAGAATCACTGATGTGCTCCATTATCACCTCCTTCGCATCGAAGCCTTTCTCTTTTACCTCAACTTTTTCACCGTTATGCGCAGAGGCTTCTGCGTGCTGTGCAACTGCGAAACTTCCAAAGAGCATGAATAGAAAAGCGAAGAAAATTGAAGAAAATTTATTGTTCATAAATGATTTTTATCGGTTTGCAAATATATCTATTTTATTAAAATTTACCAATACAAAAAATTGATATTTGTCAGTACATCATTCATGATTTGTTAATCGCCCTCACGCCTTTATAATAAATCCCGAAAATCCCCGCTAACAAGATTACAATAAACACGAAAAAATTAGCTTTCGTCTTCTCGATATTCATAAGCCAGAACACGCTCCACGCCAAGTCTTTAGGAAGGTTTATGAGCAGAAATTTCAGTCCCGCATCCTGCCTTCCCAGGAGGTATTTTTTCAGGATAAAAAAGACTGCGGCGTTCAGTATCAGGAGCGAGATTGCCATCGTAGCGGCCATTTGGAGATTCATCCTGCAAATTTAAATATAGTTTCCACCAAACAAACCGTGCGAAAGAATTTATTTTAAAAAGTTTTATCTTTTTTTGGGCGCCATTCCTGGCTCTTCGCTATTACTCCTCGCGCCCGCGCTTACAATCGTGCCGCACCACTTTCCCAAGGCTTGCTGTGGGGTAGCCGCTGCGATCCAGGGCGCGCGGGATTCGCCGTCAAGATTCGTGGTTTCCTAATTTTGGTTCCCTTCGACTTCGCTCAGGGTGACAGAAAGCTGGAGGCGGGAAGCGGGAAGCCCACCGCTTTGTGTCGTAAAAAAGCAGGCTAGTATCTTTGTGAAATCTTCATGTCTTCGTGGTCCCTTCGACAGGCTCAGGGTGACAGCGCATTGGTTTTGGTTGGCGGTTCCCTTCGACTTCGCTCAGGGTGACAAATCGAATATCAGACTGCACTTTGTCGCGTGTCAGTCTAAGCTTTGTCGATGTCAGGCTGAGCTTGTCGAAGCCCACGCCTTGCTTATTTCCCTTCTTCACCGTCATTGCGAGGAACGAAGTAATCCAAACTGTTTAGATTGCCTCGCTTCGCTCGAAAAGACGGCCTTCGGAAAATTCCCCTCCACTGGAGGGGTGGCAAAAATTTCTAAAAAATTTTTGACGGGGTGGTTTGAAAAGAAAAAACCTGAGAATAAATAATATTGAATTTAATCCACCCATTCATTATAATTCAGAGTTGAAGGCTGAAAATCGATTCCTGTACACTCGGCTTCTTCAATTCTATTTTTTAATTTTTCAGATACTAAATATTGAACTCCTCCCTCAACATTTTTTAACGCAAAAAAATCATCTGCAGTTTCTAAGATAGAAACT
Organism: Chryseobacterium sp.; assembly: GCA_018260475.1. Lineage (GTDB taxonomy): Bacteria > Bacteroidota > Bacteroidia > Flavobacteriales > Weeksellaceae > JAGLBA01. The sequence goes on from JAGLBA010000006.1 coordinate 86,069, forward strand.
TTTTTTATTAGAATATTTAAAGGCCAGCCTTGATTTTATATATTTTGAGATTCGATTAAAAATTCTTCAAAATTAGTAATATCTAGCTTATTTAATTCATCAAAAAGTCCGTTCATTAAAAAAATTTCAGAATTTTTAAAGTCGATAAATTGAGGACTCGATTGGTGAAAATATAAAATGAAATAATTGTTAATATAATCATCATTTTTAATTATAGATAATTCGAAAAACTCCAAGTTAGCGTGTCTACTACCTTCTAATATTGATTTTAACTTCTTACTAATAATAAGTTTTCTTGTAAATCCCATTCCTGAAGTAGAAATTACATCTGTTAATTTAGCATTATTATGGATTATTGCATTGGAAACAATGGGGTCAAAACCAATTGGCTTTAATTCATGATGCTCAATAAATTTTGGTTCATTCCAAACATCACAGTTATGCTTGGAATGAATTGATTGAGGAAAATGACCCACTACTTTTAAATTTGTACTTTCTCGGATTATGTAATATTTCATTTTTAAAACACTAAGTCGTTAAGTGGCGTATTCGGATTCACTCAAATATACCCATAGTTTTGAAAGTGTTTCAATTTTTTTTGAAATAGTTTGATGAAATAATAATTACTTATTTTATGAAGAAACGCACAATTATTAGATGGGTGTTTTTTACCGCCCACCGCGTGAGGGATGGTAAGGGTGCGACCGAAGGGAGCAGTGCAAAGCACCGGAGCGAAGCGGAGCCCTGAACAGCCCGACCCGGAGGGGCACGCCCAAAACTTGATCTATGGGTGATGAATGAGGATTATGGGGTGATAGACTATGGAAGTTAAATGCTGTTAAAAATTTCTTTTTCGGGTTTGTTTTATTTTTTATTTCGATTGTCGTATTTTTGCAAATTATTAATATAAAGTTATGTTCAATAGTTTACAGGATAAATTAGATAAAGCGCTTCACAACATCCAGGGTCGCGGGAAAATTACCGAGATCAATGTCGCGGAAACGGTAAAGGAAATCCGCCGCGCACTGGTGGATGCCGATGTGAACTACAAAGTGGCGAAAGACCTCACCAAACGGGTGCAGGACAAGGCGATGGGTGCAAATGTACTCACCTCCCTGACGCCGGGGCAGCTGATGACGAAAATCGTCCACGATGAACTGGTGGACCTTATGGGCGGTACGCAGGAAGGCATCAGACTTGCAGGGAAGCCTTCGGTGATCCTCATCGCAGGTTTGCAGGGTTCCGGTAAGACGACTTTCTCCGGGAAACTGGCTAATTTCCTAAAAGTTAAAAAGAGTAAAAAACCGCTTTTGGTGGCGTGCGATGTGTACCGCCCAGCCGCTATAGAGCAGCTGAAGGTTTTGGGAAGCCAAATAAATGTACCTGTTTACACCGAGGAGGGCGCTACCAACCCTTCTGCTATCGCTGAAAATGCCGTGAACTACGCGAAGCAAAACGGCTTCGATGTAGTGATTGTGGATACCGCCGGGCGGTTGGCTATCGATGAGCAGATGATGAACGAAATAAAATCTGTACACTACTTCATAAAACCAAATGAAACCCTCTTCGTGGTGGATGCCATGACTGGGCAGGATGCTGTGAATACTGCCAAGGCCTTCAACGAAGCCCTAAACTTCGACGGCGTTGTGCTGACAAAACTTGATGGTGATACGCGTGGTGGTGCGGCGCTTACGATCCGCTCTGTGGTGGAAAAACCGATAAAATTCATCTCTACCGGAGAGAAAATGGAGGCTTTAGACCTCTTCTACCCGGAAAGGATGGCCGACAGGATCCTCGGCATGGGAGATGTGGTTTCCTTGGTAGAACGCGCGCAGGAGCAGTTCGATGAGGAAGAAGCGAAAAAACTTCACAAGAAAATTGCTAAGAACGAATTTGGTTTTGATGATTTCCTAAAACAAATTCAGCAAATAAAAAAAATGGGGAACATGAAGGACCTCATGGGAATGCTACCAGGCGTAGGCAAGGCAATACAAGATGTGGAAATCAGCGATGACGCCTTCAAACATATCGAGGCCATCATCTACTCTATGACACCGGAGGAGCGCAGAAGACCAAGCATCATAAATGTACAGCGGAAGCAGCGAATCGCCCGCGGTGCAGGCCGCAAACTAGAGGATGTAAACCAACTGATGAAGCAATTCGACCAGATGGGCAAAATGATGAAGATGATGCAGGGCCCACAAGGCAAGCAAATGATGCAGATGATGAGTAAAATGCCAAATATGGGCAGTATGTTTGGAAAATAAGGTGAAGACCTATAAATAAAATAATCCCGGAAGAAAATTCTTCCGGGATTACTATTTTCCACCTTTAGTCTGAGCAGATTTTCTCGCAGAACTCAAGCATTACAAAGATTTTTTATTCCTAAAAATCTTTAGTATAGCTTCTCGGTTCTAAAAATCTAATTCTACATAGCCTGCATTTTAAAACTCATGCTTTCGATGACTTTTAGGATGGCTTCTACCGTATCCAAGGAAGTGAGGCAAGGGACGCCGTTTTCTACCGACATACGACGGATTTGGAAGCCATCGCGCTCGCTTTGTTTTCCTTTAGTCATGGTGTTTACCACATATTGAACCTTTCCGGTTTGAATCAAATCGATAAGGTTGATTTCCGGATTTTCTTCGATCTTATAACCGATTTTCACTGGGATTCCTAGTTCTGCGAAGTATTTTGCAGTGCCCTCAGTCGCCCAGATTCGGAAACCGATTTCCTGGAAACGGCGTGCGATTTGGGAAGCATCTGCCTTGTCTTTATCGGCGACAGTGAAGAGGATGGCGCCATGTGTGGGCACTTTTCTACCCGCCGCGATTAGGCCTTTGTAAAGTGCTTTTTCCAGCGTCGTATCTTTCCCCATTACCTCTCCGGTAGATTTCATTTCAGGGCCGAGGGAAATATCCACCTTCGTCAGTTTTGAAAAGGAGAAGACTGGCACTTTTACAAAAATACCTTCCTTGTTCGGTATTAATCCATTTTGGTAACCCAAATCCTTCAATTTTAGTCCCAGAATGGCTTTAGTAGCCAGTTTCGCCATCGGAACATCGGTGATTTTTGAAAGGAATGGCACCGTTCTACTCGATCTCGGGTTCACTTCGATGACGTATACCTCATCATCTGAAATAACATACTGTATATTCATTAACCCAATTACTTTCAGACCTTTAGCCAATCTTTGGGTGTAATCTACGAGGGTATCAATTTGTTTTTGTGAAACACTTTGTGGCGGATACACGGCAATCGAGTCGCCGGAGTGCACTCCCGCTCTTTCGATATGCTCCATAATCCCCGGAATTACCACGGTTTCGCCATCGCAAATGGCATCCACTTCCACCTCTTTTCCGGTCAGGTAACGGTCCACCAAGACCGGATGTTCCGGACTGGCATCTACCGCAAATTCCATGTAATGAGAGAGTTCCTGCTCGTCATAAACGATTTCCATGGCTCTACCACCCAATACATAACTTGGGCGAACCAGCACCGGATAACCGATTTCGTTAGCAATCACAATCGCTTCTTCTTTGGAGGTCGCCGTTTTCCCAAGTGGCTGCGGAATACCGAGTTCTTGGAGTGCTTTCTCGAATTTATCGCGGTTTTCGGCACGATCCAGGTCTTCCAATGAAGTTCCCAAAATTTGCACGCCGTGAGCCGCCAATTTATCCGCTAAATTAATCGCTGTTTGTCCGCCAAACTGCACCACTATGCCTTTCGGTTTTTCAAGTTCGATGATGTTCATCACATCTTCCTCCGTAAGTGGCTCAAAATAAAGTTTATCCGAAATAGAGAAGTCCGTAGAAACGGTTTCAGGATTATTGTTGATGATGATTGCCTCATAACCAAGTTCTTTAATCGCCCAAACGGAATGCACCGTAGCGTAATCAAATTCAACCCCTTGCCCAATACGAATCGGGCCGGAGCCCAGTACGATTATTTTTTCTTTGTTTGAAACCACGCTCTCGTTCTCCTCCTCGTAAGTTCCATAGAAATACGGCGTCTCACTTTCAAATTCCGCAGCGCAGGTATCCACCATTTTATAAACCGGCATCACTCCTTTTTCTTTTCTTAAATTAAAGATTTCGTACTGCGTCATATTCCACAAATGCGCAATATTCAGGTCGGAAAATCCGAGTTTTTTAGCCTTAATTAAAGTATCAATATCCAGTTTGTTGGCGGCAATAATTTTTTCAAAATCAATCAGTTTTTTCATCTTCCAAATGAAGAATTTGTCGATTTTGCTCCACTCTACAATCTTTTCCCAGTCGTAGCCGCGGCGCAGTGCATCACCGATAATAAACAAACGCTCATCATCACAAACACGGATTCTGCGCTCAATTTCCTCATCCGTCAGTGCTGCTGCCTGCTTGGTTTTCAAACCGATATGTCTCAGCCCGGTTTCCAAAGAGCGAATGGCTTTCTGCAAAGATTCCTCGAAATTTCTACCGATGGCCATCACCTCCCCAGTCGCTTTCATTTGGGTTGAAAGTCGGCGGTCGGCGGTTTCAAATTTATCGAAAGGGAAACGCGGGAACTTGGTTACTACATAGTCCAAAGCAGGTTCAAAACAAGCATAAGTTTTCCCGGTAACAGGGTTCATGATTTCGTCCAAAGTCAAACCAACCGCGATTTTTGCAGCTATTTTCGCAATCGGGTAGCCCGTAGCCTTACTCGCCAACGCGGACGAGCGGGAAACACGCGGATTCACCTCGATAATATAATAGTCGAAGGAATGCGGATCCAGCGCCAGCTGCACATTACAGCCGCCTTCGATGCCGAGTGCACGAATGATTTTTAATGATGAATTTCTCAGCATCTGGTATTCGCGGTCGGAAAGCGTTTGCGAAGGCGCCACCACTATGGAATCTCCGGTGTGGATGCCCACGGGATCTATGTTTTCCATGTTGCAGACCACAATTGCGTTGTCGTTTTTGTCGCGCATCACCTCGTATTCGATTTCCTTGAAACCGGCGATGGATTTTTCAATCAAACACTGCGTTACCGGCGAATATTTTAATCCTAATTCAGCGATTTCTTTCAGTTGAACCTCATCTGTCGCGATACCACCGCCGGTTCCGCCCATCGTAAATGCAGGGCGCACAATCACAGGAAACCCGATTCTTTCGGCAAAATGCAGCGCGCCTTCCACGGTGTTTACAATGTCGGATTCCGGCACAGGTTCGTTGAGTTCGCGCATCAGTTCGCGGAACAAATCGCGGTCTTCCGCTTGGTTAATCGCCGAAAGTTTCGTTCCCAAAACTTCCACTTTGCATTCTTCCAAAATTCCTGCTTTTTCCAGTTCCACCGCCATGTTCAGGCCGGTTTGTCCGCCCAAAGTTGGCAACAGCGCGTCCGGTCTTTCCTTGCGGATGATGTGGGACACGAATTGCAGGGAAATCGGCTCGATATAGACTTTATCGGCGATTTCCACATCGGTCATAATCGTTGCGGGGTTGGAATTGATGAGGATGACCTTGTAACCCTCTTCTTTCAGCGCGAGACAAGCCTGTGTCCCGGCGTAATCAAACTCCGCTGCCTGCCCGATAATGATCGGCCCGGAACCGATTACCAAAATTGTTTTTATGTCGTTTCGTTTCATATTTTAGTTCTTTACGGAACTGGAAGCTCCGTAATTTTTTAGTGATATACCTTTATTATTAGTCTTATCCAACTCATAAATTATCCTGTCCGAATGTGTAAAATCTATCCTTTTTTCTATACAAACCTGTCTAAGTTTCTGTAAATTTGAAATATATAATTCGATTTGTTTTTCGGTAGAGGAAAAATAGGAAGGAATATCTTCACCGTTGATAAACCTATAAACTCTTTGATCTATTAATTGATAAATTTTAGGACTTTTAAATCTTAAGATTTTGAAAGCCATTGCAAATTGTATTCCTTTGGTATTAAGTAGTTTATGTAAAACCCTAACAGTTAACTCTATATCCAAAATTTCATCTTCTTTTTTTATTTGATTTAATAATAAAAACCCTTCATCATCAAGCATAGAATACCTATTTACCCTTCAAAAAACAATTTCATTAATTATTTCTTTGTTAAAATCACTATTTTATTATCTAATTTGGTAGTAAGTTATTTTTGATATTCATAATTTATATTTTGTAAATCTTCTTCAGTGATCTCAATATTAAAAATTGTATTCACTAGGTTAAAGATCAATTTCATTTTCGAATATTCCGTTTAAATCCATAATGGTGGAAATTGCTTGCTCAGAAGCTTTACAAAGCTCGAAAAGTTTTTTGACATTCACATCTTCAACTCCCTCGAAATGCTTCAAACTAAACGAACATGAATCGCCTACATCAATAATGTCTTCTAAGTGTTCATTTCTCCAGACATAGCAAGGTTTACTATTTGCGTGAAAATAATATCTCTTGCTTCGATAAGATTTTCAATAACTTGTAATATTTCTTCTTTTGTATTTCCCATTTGAATCGCACTATCCTATTATTTCTTTAATTATTCCCAATAATTTTCTTTGCAGAAAGGTTTGTAACCAAAGACTGCATCTGCGAGATGGCGGTTTGGTTGAGTTTTAAAATTCTTTCTTGGGAAGGCATTTTCATTTTTATAAATTCTGCATTCAGACTTTCAATATTTGCCAAGACTAGCAGTTGCTCTATCGTTGCCGAATCGCGCAGGTTTCCTTTGATGCCGGGATTTGCCTCCCTCCATTGCTTGGCAGTCATACCAAAAAGTGCCATATTCAGCAGGTCGGCCTCGCTTGCATATATAAAACCCGCTTGATCCTTGGTGAGGTGCTTCGGAATCAATTTTTCTTTTACGGCATCGGTATGAATCGTGTAATTAATTTTCGAAAGCGTTCGATTCAGATTCCAATTTAAAGATAATCTGCTGTTTTCATCGGACTTCAGGCGTTTGTAATCCTTAATGATATAGAGTTTGAACTCGGGGGAAACCCAAGATGCAAACTCCATCGCAATATCGGAATGCGCAAAAGTCCCTCCATAACGCCCTGATTTTGAAATAATTCCAATAGCATTGGTATTCTCAATCCATTTCTGTGGCGAAAGGGTAAAGGCGTTGGCTCCTGCTTCGTTTTTAAACCTATCGAATTCGATAGGTTTAAAATTCGGATTATTCAGTTGCTCCCACAAACCCAGAAACGAAATAGTATCCTTACTACGAAGCCAATTATTAATTACAATAAATGGTTCGTCGCTTTTATACTTCGCAATATCCGTCAATGAGATGTATTCATTTTTGAAATCTTCGGTGTAAACCGTGATTTCAAAACCTTTAGCCATGATTTTATCTTTGATTATCTTCTTGGACATACTGATTATTAAACAGTTACATTTTTAAATTCTTTCATTAAATCTATGAATTCATCAAAAAGATATGCCGCATCTTCTGGGCCTGGGCTGGCTTCCGGGTGGTACTGCACGCTGAAACAAGGATGAATTTTGTGGCGCACACCTTCGTTGGTACGGTCGTTCAAAGCGATATGCGTTTCCTCAAGGTCGGTATTTTTCAGACTCTCCTGATCTACGGCATAACCGTGGTTTTGGGAAGTAATCGCGACTTTGTTTCTCTTTAAATCTAAAACCGGATGGTTTCCGCCGCGGTGACCAAATTTCAACTTGAAAGTCTGCGCGCCACAAGCCAAAGCAATCAACTGGTGGCCAAGGCAAATCCCGAATATTGGAATCTTACCCAAAATTCCGCGAATCATATCCAATGCCTGTGGTACATCCTTCGGGTCGCCGGGGCCGTTGGAAAGCATTACGCCATCAGGGTTTATCATCAAAATGTCTTCCGCTGTAATGTTGTGGGAAACTACGATGACATCGCAGTCGCGGTGGTTTAGCTCGCGCAGGATTCCGTTTTTGGAACCGAAATCCACCAAAACCACTTTGAAACCGCGTCCCGGACTGGCATAATTTCCTTTTGTGGAAACACTCGCCACCTGATCGGTCGGGAATGTGGTGTTTATTAATTCGTTCACAGTTTGGTTTTCATCGGCATCGGCATTTACGATCTTACCTTTTACAACGCCTTTGTTGCGGATTACCCTCGTCAATCTACGGGTGTCGATTCCGGAGATTCCGCAAAGATTTTTTCGGGTGAAAAATTCTTCCAGCCCCATCTGACTGCGGAAATTGGACGGCAAGTCGCAAATTTCTTTGACGATAAGTCCTTTAATCGCCGGCTCTATAGATTCGTAATCATCGCGGTTGATTCCATAATTCCCGATTAGCGGATAGGTCATGCAGACCATTTGCCCGCAATAGGACGGATCGGAAATCAATTCCTGATAACCCGTCATTCCGGTGTTGAAAACCACTTCGCCTGTCGTTTCGCAATCTGCGCCGAAGCCTTCGCCAAGAAATACTTCGCCGGTTTCTAGTATAAGTTTTTTTATTTTCTGTATCATCATAAAATGTACTAAGTACAATGTATTTTCACTTATTTGATATAAATTAATCTAATTTGATTTTAGATATTACAATTTAACTTTCTACAAACTCAACCCCTTTCTCCTCCAACGCATTTTTCAGAATTGCCATTCTTGCGAATACGCCGTTTTGCATTTGTTTAAAGATTCTTGAGCGGCTGCATTCTACCAAATCATTGTCGATTTCCACTCCGCGGTTAATCGGTGCTGGATGCATGATGATGGCACCGTCTTTCATAGCTTTTTCACGGTCTTTGGTGAGGCCGAATTGTCTATGATAGGATTCCAGAGACATTTTCATCTGTTCGCCGTGCCTTTCGTGCTGAATGCGCAGGAGCATCAAAACATCTACCTCCTTGATCAATTCATCTATAGAGATATAAGTCCCATTAATGATTGTGCCTTCATCGAACCAATCTCCCGGGCCCGAAAAATAAACTTTCGCGCCTAGCTTACGCAATGCTTCAGCATTAGAATTGGCTACGCGGCTGTGTTTTACATCTCCAACGATTCCCACTTTCAAACCTTCAAATTTTCCAAATTCCTGGTGGATGGTCATCAAATCCAGCAGACACTGGCTTGGGTGGTTGCCCTTGCCATCGCCCCCATTAATGATGGGGATATTGATGTTTTTAAGTTCATCAAAATAGCGGTCTTTTTTGTGGCGAATCACCACAACATCTACGCCCAGCGACTCCAAAGTTTTTATTGTATCATAAAGAGATTCACCCTTGTTCACGGAACTGGAAGTTACATCAAACGGCACAACGCTCAGTCCCAAACGGCGTTCTGCAATATCAAAGCTCGTTTTGGTGCGGGTGCTATCTTCAAAGAAAAGGTTGGCAGCGAAAACCTCGCCCTTTACATTTGCCGTATTTCCATTGGCAAAGCCCTCTGCCAGATCCAACAGGGATTTTATTTTATTGGTAGTTAAATCTGAGATTGTCAGCATTTTTTTGAGATTTTGAGTTATAACATAAAAAAAAACGAAACCAAAAACGGCTTCGTTTACAATAAAAAAATATTTTCAGCGGCGAGTGCCGTGTCCTTTACAATATCTAATGGAAATTTCTTTTTCATTAGGTGCAAAGTTAAGAATTATAAGTCAATCTCCAAAGCAGAATGCGAATTGATTGAATAAAAACTTATTGGCATAAATCATTAATGATAAACAAATATAGCCTCAAGTGGTAAAAAGTTAATATTTTCTTAAAATTAATTGCTAATTTAATATATCTTTGTTAAAATCATATACATATGGCAAATATTTGTCCGAAATGCAAAGAAACTAATATAGTTAAAAGTGGGATAATCAACGATAAGCAAAGGTTTAAATGCAAAGACTGCAATTACTTTTTCACTGTTAAAAAATTAGGCAAACAAATAGACGATTATTTCGTAACCAAAGCATTACAACTTTATTTGGAGGGATTAAGTTACCGCGAAATAGAGAGGATTATCGGGGTATCACATGTTACCATTTCTTCTTGGATCAAAAAATACAATATCAGAAGACCGCCCCACTCAGATTTTCATCCTGTGTATAAGGTATTTAAACAAAATGAATTGTTGGACTTCATGAAAAACGAAGACAACATCAAAGGTTCCGGGCTTATCATAACGGAGTTTGGCGATAAATATATGCTGATAAAATGGGAGCGGTTTAAGAAATAATCTTAATATATATATTCCTTACATAAATATATATTAAATTTTTTTGAATGAATTTTTAATTTCAATTTAGTTTCTTCAATATATAAAACTAATAATTATTAATTCATGAAGAAAAATAGCATTTTCATAGCGATCGCAACATTCGCTATGCTTCCCTCTCTATCTCAGGCGCAGGTAACACCTTCCAATGAAGACCTGCTAAAAAGAATTGAAAAATTAGAAGCCGAAAAGGCAAAACCTAAAGATTGGGATATCTCTTTCTACGGCTGGGTACGCACAGAATACAGTTTCGATAGCCGCCAATCTGCCTATGCACGGGAGTATCACCTCAATCTATTTCCGCTGGATGAAAAACTGGACGCTAATGGCAAAGACATCAATGCGGCAGGCTCCAGTAACTTCCTCGCCGTCACAACCCGCGTAGGAACCCGAATCAAAGGACCAGATGTTTGGGGTTCCAAAGCAAGCGCCAACATCGAAGCAGACTTTTTCGGAAATACAGAACTCAATAAAACATCCGCAGGAACCGGAAGTTTGGGACTTTTGAGATTGCGCCACGCCTACGCCACACTCGATTGGGGCAAAACAGCCGTTACTTTTGGACAAACTTGGTATCCTACTTTCATTCCGGAAGTGTTCCCAGCAGTGGCCAACTTTAACACCGGAATTTTATTTAATCCATTTGGGTGGGCAGGCCAAGTAAAACTTACCCAAAAACTTACTCCGGAACTGGCACTAAGCGTAGTCGCTTACAAAGACCGCGAATTCCAAACGGCAAACGCCACGGGATCAGCCGTGAACGCCGCCACTTTCAACTCCTCTATGCCAACGCTGCATGCGCAACTTCAGTATAAAAATAAAAACATTGTTGCAGGTGCCGGAGCAGAATACCAATCGCTAAAACCCGTCATAGAATCCAATGGTTTAGCATCTTCCTACAAAATAAACTCTGCCAATTACCTTGCTTATTTCAAATATTACAACGACAAAGTTATCGCTAAACTATATGGTATCACGGGTGGAAATTTACACCATTTGGTAATGCTCGGCGGTTTTGCCGGATATACGGAAGCAAACGGACAAGAGTCCTACAAACCGACAAAATCTTCTGCCGTTTGGATGGATTTAGCTAGTGCTAACCCTAAAATGGCGCCGGGCGTATTCCTTGGTTATACCAAAAACGGCGGTGTAGATGCTGGGTACAAAAACCTCTACATGCGCGGCATTTCCGGAGCGCGAATCATCGATGATATATGGCGTGCCTCTGCAAGAGTAGATTTTAAACAAAATAAATTCATGATAACTCCGGAGGTGGAATATACCGCCGCAAAATGGGGCGACCTAAACGCTAGTGGAAAAGCCAGAAACAACATCAAGAATGTAGGAAACCTCCGCGGTACCGTACGCGTGATGTACTCTTTTTGATGGGTAATGGCTAATGAATAATAGGTTATGATTATAGCAAAACATAATCCCAAACCCTTGATATATAAATCCTAATCCCATAATCCCTAACTTAAGTAACCTAAATAACCTATATACTATGAATAATGACAACAACCTGCACACGGCAGAACCCGTAATGAGCGAGCGCGAGAAAAACCGCACCATCTGGGGCGTCATCATGGCGTCTTCACTTGGAACCCTTATCGAGTGGTATGATTTCTTTATCTTTGGAAGTTTGGCGGTGGTGCTTTCCACCAAATTTTTCCCATCAGATAACCCTACAGCGGCATTCCTTTCCACATTGGCAACTTTTGCCGCAGGATTTGTGGTAAGGCCTTTCGGTGCGTTATTTTTCGGGCGTCTTGGCGATATGATCGGTCGAAAATACACCTTCCTTGTAACCTTGCTCATCATGGGCTTTTCTACCTTCCTCATCGGATGCGTTCCGTCTTATGAAACCATCGGATTTATGGCACCTGTCCTGGTTTTAATCCTAAGATTATTACAAGGCTTGGCTCTTGGTGGTGAATATGGCGGCGCCGCCACTTATGTAGCGGAATATGCACAGCCACACCGCAGAGGCTACTGGACATCTTGGATTCAGACTACGGCTACACTAGGACTTTTCGTATCTCTCGCAGTAATTTTAATAACTAAAACGACTTTAACAAAAGAAGAATTTTCCGATTGGGGCTGGAGAATCCCATTCTGGATTTCTATCCTAATGGTAGGCGTTTCCTACATCATCAGAAGAAATATGAAGGAATCTCCGCTTTTTGCAGCGGCTAAAAAAGAAGGAAAAACTTCTACTAACCCTTTGAAAGAATCTTTCGGTAACAAATACAACTTCAAATTTGTTTTGCTGGCACTCTTCGGAGCCGTTATGGGACAGGGCGTGGTTTGGTATACAGGGCAATTTTATGCCATGAGCTTCCTACAAAAAGTAATGAATGTGGAGTCTTCCCAAGTAGATACCATCATGGCGGCAGCGCTTTTCCTTGGGACACCACTCTTTATATTGTTCGGTTGGCTTTCAGATAAGGTGGGCAGAAAATCCATCATCCTTTTGGGTATGTTGCTCGCGATTTTTGCTTACAGGCCTATCTACCGCGCTATGTATCACGCTGTCAATTTATCAGAAAAAACAGTGGTAAAAGACAGCGAAACGATGAAAAGAACCCTCAAAGTTCACGATAAGATCGCGACAGATAGTTTAATCACTTTCCACACCGAGAAAACTTTTACCGATGGCTCTACTTTGAAAAAAGACTCCATCGTGCACTGGACTCCGACTGGTCCCGTAATGAAAGACGGCAAACCTGAAGCCGCTAAAATGGATGTAGCCGTAACCGTGGATTCTGGCACCCGCTGGAAACTTATCGGCTTACTCTTCGTTCAATTGGTTTTCGTAACCATGGTTTATGGCCCTATCGCGGCGTTCTTGGTAGAAATGTTCCCGGTACGCATCCGCTATACATCCATGTCTTTGCCTTACCACATTGGAAACGGGATCTTCGGAGGTTTGCTTCCTGCGGTAGCGACATATCTTGTCACAAACGCCAAAGATACAGGCCACGCCGAATGGTATTTGCAAGGTCTTTGGTACCCTATTATTGTGGCGGCAGTATCACTTGTTATCGGATTTTTCTACCTGAACGGCAAAGACCGCAATGTGGAAGACTAATCTAAATTAAAATTTAATTAACTTTAAAATCATCAAAAATGGACGGAATAAGAAAAATATTAGGAATAGTGTGGCTGATTTTGGCGCTTGTAGTGTGCTACTTCGGAATCACAGAATTCGGATGGCCGAAAATCATGTCGGAGAAGCAAGACGACCAGGTATTTGGGTGGATTATCATGACCATCCTGATGCCGATCATCGTAGGAGGGCTCGCAATCTTCGGAGTTTATGCGTTAAAAGGTGAATATTCACAAGAGAAACTTTAGAAAATTAAAACTCTCAAAATAGGCAGCAGAATTTACTGCTGCTTTGTTTTTGGGTTAAAATTTTAATTAAAAAAGAATATATGTACCTTTAAAAATCAAGAATATACTTAATTTTATTAAACTAATAAAACGACGGCGCCAAATGAAACGAATATTAATTGCTGATAATGATTACCGCTTCGCTATGGCGCTGGAGCATACTTTGCGAAAAGCAGGATTCGCGGTTTTTGCAGCGAGAAATATGTCCGAAACTCGGGAAATCCTTAAAAAACAAAAACCCGCGTTGTTATTACTGGGAATTGCTGATATAACCGTTTTAAAAGCCATCCGGGAGTATTCCACGAAAGTGAAAATCCTGATGCTTTCGGCTAAAAATAGTCCTGCCGAGATCAATAAATACAAACTTGCCGGTGCCGATGATCATTTGCCAAAGACCAGTTCCCTGAAAACCATCTCCGAAAAAGCCGACGAATTTTTAACTGAAAAAACACCAAACCAAAAGACTACTAATATGAAAGCCACTGAAATGTTCCGCGAAAGCTTAGAAAACAAAGAACAATTTTGGGCTGAACAAGCCAAGGAAATCCAATGGTTTGAATTTCCTAAAACCATCCTCGCTGAAGACCGAAACGGCTACCACCAATGGTTTACGGATGGTAGATTGAATATGTCCTACCTTTGTATTGATAAACATATCGAAGACGGCTTCGGAGACCAGGTGGCGGTGGTTTATGACTCGCCCGTAACCGAAAAGGTGGAAAAATACACCTTTAACCAACTGAAAGAACAGGTTTCCAAACTAGCAGGCGGATTGAAATCGCTCGGGCTGGAAAAAGGCGATACCGCAGTCATTTATATGCCGATGATTCCTCAGACGCTATTTGCTATGCTGGCGTGCGCAAGGATTGGCGTAATCCATAATGTGGTTTTTGGCGGCTTTGCCCCACATGAATTGGTGGTCAGAATTGATGATTGTAAGCCAAAAGTGATGATCACAGCGACCGCCGGTGTAGAAATCGCCAAGCGGATTCCGTATCTTCCTTTAGTTGAAAAAGCCATTGAACTTGCCGCAGACCATGTTCCAAATATCATCGTTTTCGATCGACAATTGATCGAAAATAAACATGAGTTTTTTGAAGGCACGGTGGATTATCAGACCTTGGTAGAACAATCCGCACCTGCAGATTACATCTCTGTGGAGGGCAACCACCCGCTTTATCTTCTCTACACTTCCGGGACTACGGGAAAACCGAAAGGGGTACAACGCGATACCGGAGGCCATGCCGTGGCACTGAAATTCTCTATGAAATACCACTACGGTATGGAACCGGGGGAAACTTTTTGGGCAGCATCTGATTTCGGGTGGGCAGTTGGGCATTCCTATATGGTTTATGGCCCGCTCCTGAACCGAAATACAACCATTGTTTTTGAGGGAAAACCTGTGATGACGCCGGATGCAGGAACTTTTTGGCGCGTCATTTCGGAACATAAAGTCAATGCCATGTTCACGGCACCTACGGCCATCCGAGCCATTAAAAAGGAAGATCCCGATGGCAAATTTGTGAAAAAATATGATCTATCATCATTAAAAAAACAATTCCTCGCCGGGGAACGCTGCGATGTCGCTACGCTGGATTGGTATAACGAGTATATAGGTGTGCCAGCAATAGACCACTGGTGGCAAACGGAATCTGGATCACCAATGCTCGGACTGCTCACTCATTTTGAGGATTATAAAATTAAAAGAGCTTCAGCAGGGAAACCAGTTCCCGGATACGATATTAAAATTTTCGATGAAAGTGGCTACGAAATGGATGCACACCATGAAGGCTACCTCGTCATAAAGCTACCGCTGGCACCTGGCGCGCTCATGGGATTGTGGAACGATTTCCCACGCTTCCAGAGCAGTTATCTCTCCCAATTTCCGGGCTATTATTTCTCCGGAGACGGCGCAATAAAGGACGAGGATGGATATATCTTCGTGACGGGTCGTGTGGATGATGTGATCAATGTCGCGGGACACCGCCTCTCGACTTCCGAAATGGAAGAAGTGGTTTCCTCGCATCCTAATATCGCAGAATGTGCCGTGGTAGGCGTGGAAGATCAGTTAAAAGGCCAAATTCCGTTTGCCGTGGTGGTAACAAAAGCGGGTGTGGAGAAGTCCGAAGACGAAATTCAAAATGAAATCGTAGCATTGGTGCGTGAGAAAATCGGTGCCGTGGCTTCCCTTAGAAATGTGGTGACTGTAAAAAGATTGCCAAAAACACGCTCCGGAAAAATCTTGAGAAAACTCATCCGCACCATGCTGGACGGCAAGGATTTCCAAATGCCTTCCACCATAGACGATGAAAGCATCGTGGCGGAACTTCAAGAAAAATTCAAAGAACTGAAAAGATAATTTTTCTTAACTTTAATTTATGTTCTTGATAACCATAAAGGCACGGAGTGAAATACAGAAACCGCTGAGTATTTTTATAATCTATTAAAGGTTCATCGATCAGCTTCGTTCATCGGAGAATAATAACAATTGACAATTAATCATTAACACGATATCTTTTATTATTAACAATTAATCATTATAAAATTATGAACAGCCAAATAAAAAACCTTCCGGAATATTTTAAACAATATAAAAAATCCATCAAAAACCCAAAGAAATTTTGGGATAATATCGCTGATGAGAACTTCGTTTGGTACCAGCGTTGGTCCAAAGTAGTGGATTTTGATATGGAAAAAGCCGAAATCAAGTGGTTTAAAAACGCCAAACTCAACATCACCAAAAACTGCCTGGATCGGCACCTGAACGAGCGCGGCGAGAAAACCGCCATCATTTTTGAACCCAACGACCCGAAAGAACCGGCTCAACAAATTTCCTATATCGACCTGCACCAGCGCGTTTGCAAAATGGCGAATGTGCTGAGAGATTTGGGCGTAGAGAAAGGCGACCGCGTGTGTATCTATCTACCCATGATCCCGGAATTGGCCGTATCCATGCTGGCTTGCGCAAGACTGGGCGCCATTCACTCGGTGATTTTTGCAGGCTTCTCTTCATCTGCCGTAGCTTCACGCGTGAACGACTGCGAGGCGAAAGTCATCATTTGCTCAGACGGCTCTTTCCGTGGCAACAAAGCCATTGATTTAAAAAGTATTATAGACGAAGCCGTAGAAAAAACACCGACCGTAGAAAAAGTTTTGGTGGTGAAAAGAACCGGCGGCACGGTTGAGATGAAGGACGGCCGCGATGTCTGGCTGGAACCGCTTTACGAAAAAGCATCCACAGATTTTGTAAGCAGAATAATGGATGCCGAAGATCCGCTTTTCATTCTGTACACCTCCGGCTCTACCGGCAAACCGAAGGGTATGCTGCACACCTGCGCCGGCTACATGGTTTACACCGCCTATACCTTCAAAAATGTATTCGATTATCGTGAGAACGACATCTATTGGTGCACCGCGGATATTGGCTGGATCACGGGGCACTCCTACATCCTCTACGGTCCGCTTGCCAACGGCGCTACCACGGTGATCTTTGAGGGCGTACCTACTTACCCGGCACCGGACAGATTTTGGGAAGTCATTGAAAAACATAAAGTCACACAATTCTACACCGCTCCTACCGCCATCCGTTCTTTGGCAAAAGAAAGTTCGGAATGGGTAGATAAGCACGATCTTTCCAGCCTGCGCGTGATCGGATCCGTGGGCGAACCTATAAATGATGAGGCTTGGCATTGGTACAACGACCATGTGGGGAATAAGAAATGCCCGATTGTGGATACCTGGTGGCAAACTGAAACGGGCGGCATCATGATTTCGCCAATTCCGTTCGTGACGCCTACGAAGCCAACCTACGCCACGCTGCCATTGCCGGGTATCCAACCTGTCTTAATGGACGAAAAACGCAACGAAATCACAGGAAACCAAGTTGATGGCAATCTTTGTATCCGCTTCCCTTGGCCGGGGATTGCCCGCACCATTTGGGGCGATCACCAGCGTTACAAGGAAACCTACTTCACGGCTTTTCCGGGGAAATATTTCACAGGAGATGGCGCCCTGCGAGATGAGGTGGGATACTACCGCATCACGGGGCGTGTGGATGATGTCATCATCGTATCCGGGCACAACCTGGGAACCGCGCCAATCGAGGACAGCATTAACCTGCACCCAGCCGTGGCGGAATCCGCGATTGTGGGCTACCCGCACGATGTGAAGGGCAACGCTCTTTATGGGTTCGTGATCCTGAAAGAATCCGGCGAAGGCCGCGACAAGGATAATCTGCGCAAGGAAATTAACCAGCAGATTGCGGATTCCATAGGGCCTATCGCGAAATTGGAAAAGATACAGTTCGTTTCTGCGCTACCGAAAACGCGCTCCGGAAAAATTATGCGCCGCATCCTGAGAAAAATTGCCGAAGGTGATTTCAGCAATTTCGGGGACACCTCCACCCTTCTAAATCCAGAAATTGTAGAGGAAATCAAGGAGGAAAGAGTTTCCTAAAATTAGACTGTATATTGGTTGATTACAATTATAGGAATCAGTATTTTCATTTAAACTTCATCGGAGGAATCAATCCGGTGGAGTTTTTTTTTTTTGGGATGTTGCAAACGACTTTAAATTTCTAAGTTCTAAACCACTTACTTCTCTAATTTATATATTTCTTTTTTGGGCGTGTCCCTTCGGGTCGGGCTGTTCAGGGCTACGCTTCGCTCCGGTGCTTTGCACTGCTCCCTTCGGTCGCACCCTTACCATCCCTCACGCGGTGAGCGTGTTATTTCTCTGGTAACGATTATTTTTATCATTAGAGATCCAAAAAATAAATTTGAAATAATGGCCGTGAAAAAAATTTGAAATATTTGTCCCAATACTCCTGAAAACTCGAAATAATAATTGGATTTTCCAGAAGTAATGAATATTGATTCCTCAAATCAAGTTTAGATTTCATTCGTCAATGTAATTCTAAAGCGTCCAGATTGCTTCGTTCCTCGCAATGACACCATAGAATTTGAAACTCAACATTTAGACCCAGCACCAAAACTTCGACCATTAGAACATCGAAACCTGAAACTTTGAACCGTGGTGGCGGCGAATCTCGTGCGCCCCGGATCGCAGCGGCTACCCCGCAGCAAGCGCGGGGAAAGTGATGCGGCATGAATCTAAGCGCGGGCGCGAGGAGTAATAGCGGAGAGCCGGAAATGGCGCCAAAAAAAAAATACTGTGTGTAGATTATGAAAGCTCGAAGATTGCTGATGGATACTCTTCTCTGTGGAACTTTTAGGTCTCCGTGGTTTAAATTAAATGTCTCGCTGATTTTTTATTTGTACTAAATCAGCTAAATTTTTTATAAAAAAACCGCCTCCTTTTGGGAAGCGGTTCATTATTAAGTTTGGTTGAGGGTTATTTACCTTGCTCCATTCTCTTTTTCAGTTCTGCCAAAGCATCGATGTCCCCAAGGGTTGATCTTTCTTCGTTTTGGCTTCCTGTAGACATTGGTCTTGCGGAAGATGAATTGTTGGAACCGGAGTTGTTAGACTCTTTGAAGTTCTTTCTTTCCTCGTCTCTGAAGATTCCTGTATGGGATACTACAACTCTCTTGAATTCTTTGTTGAATTCGATTACTTTGAATTGGGCTTCCTCACCTTTTTTGATTTTGGAACCGTCTTCTTTTTCAAGAAGTCTGCTTGGGCAGAACGCTTCTACTTCGGCATCTTCGAACTGTACTTGCGCACCTTTGTCGAAAACATCGGTTGCTTTTCCAGTGTGTACAGTGCCTTCAGCATATTTAGATTCAAACTTATCCCAAGGGTTTTCTTGTAGTTGCTTGTGGCCAAGAGACAATCTGCGAGCAGCTGTATCCAGCTCCAATACTACTACATTCAGTTTATCACCGACATTGGTATATTCAGAAGGGTGCTTGATTTTCTTAGTCCAAGAAAGATCGGAGATATAGATTAACCCGTCGATTCCTTCTTCCAGTTCTACGAAAACGCCGAAGTTGGTAAAGTTTCTCACGGTACCTACATGCTCGGATCCGATTGGGTATTTTGCTTCGATATTTTTCCAAGGATCTTCGCTAAGTTGCTTCATACCAAGAGAGATTTTTCTGTCTTCTCTATCGATAGAAAGAACTACGGTTTCTACCTCGTCTCCTACTTTCACGAAATCTCCTGCGCTTCTCAAGTGAGTACTCCAAGACATTTCTGATACATGGATAAGGCCTTCTACACCTGGAGCGATTTCTACAAATGCACCGTAGTCTGCCAATACCACGACTTTTCCTTTTACTTTGTCTCCAACTTTCAATTCAGATGAGAGTGCCTCCCACGGATGTGGTTCCAACTGCTTCATACCAAGCTGGATTCTTGTTTTCTCGTCATCGAAATCAAGGATTACCACTTTCACTGTTTGTCCGTCCTCAAGGATTTCGGATGGGTGGTTCACACGAGACCAGGAAAGGTCTGTAATATGGATCAATCCATCTACGCCACCTAAATCTACGAATACACCGTAGGAAGTGATATTCTTAACGGTACCTTCCAGCACCTGTCCTTTTTCAAGCTGCGCAATGATTTCTTTTTTCTGGCCTTCGATATCTGCTTCGATAAGCGCTTTGTGAGAAACTACAACATTTTTGAATTCCGGGTTGATTTTCACCACCTTGAATTCCATTGTTTTTCCTACATATTGGTCATAGTCTTTAATCGGCTTCACATCGATTTGGGATCCTGGAAGGAAAGCCTCAATACCGTGTACATCTACGATCATACCACCTTTAGTTCTTGATTTTACGAAACCGTTTACGATTTCGCCGGATTCGTGAAGTTCATTCACGGTATCCCAAGCCTTCAGCGTTCTTGCTTTTTTGTGAGAAAGCTGCAATTGGCCAGATTTATCTTCTCTTCTGTCTACCATTACCTCTACCTCGTCGCCTACTTGTAGGTCTGGTCTGTAGCGGAATTCGTTAAGAGAAATTACACCTTCGGATTTGAAGTTGATGTCTACGATAGCTTCTTTGTCGGTAAGTCTTACAACTTTCCCAGTAAGCACATCATTGTCATTCAGGCTGTCCATAGATCCGTTGTAGATCTCTTCCAGGTCGCTTTTTTCTTTTCTGGCGTCAGCATCCAATCCGGACTCGAAAGAGTCCCAGTCGAATTGCTCTGGTGTAACATTTTGGTTGATAAGAATTTCTTCTTTTTGATTGTTTGTCGATTCAGACATAATAAAATACTTGTATTCCGTCTTTTTTAAAGGCCTGATAACTTGCGGATTAAAAAATAAGGAAGCGTTATTTTTCAGTTAATGATACTTTTCAGGCCTTACCCGCAAAAAGTAGTGCAAAATTAATAAAAAAT
>JAGLBA010000006.1:107036-146225 GCA_018260475.1 Chryseobacterium sp.
TCCGGATAAACTCTACTATTCCATCGGCGAAGTGGCTAAGGCTTTCGATGTGAACAATTCCCTGATTCGGTACTGGGAACAGGAATTCCCGATTCTTCGCCCGAAAAAAAACAGAAAAGGCAACCGATACTTCACGCCAGAAGACATCCAGAACCTGCAAATCATCTATCATTTGGTTAAAGAAAAAGGCTACACTTTGGACGGAGCGCGCGTGGCATTGGCGACAAATACCAAGATTTCTGAAACCGTGAGCATAATTAGCCGACTGGAATTTGTAAAAGCTGAATTGCAAAAATTGAAAGATTCTCTTACGGATAAAGCGGATAATTAATACTTTTGGATAAATTTTTTTCTTAATTTAGTGAGAAATTTATTCCAAGTGAAACCAAAACTTCCAAATACCTTAATGAAACGCCAGTTTATAGGGCTTATCATATTCGGAGTCTTGGTGATCATTTTCCAACTTTCAATGTTATGGTATCAATCCACCCATGTGCTTCCACCGCCCGATGTGTTTTTTAACACTGAAAAAGATTCTGATACGCCGCTGGTATTAGCAGAATTTAATCCTAACGATTTTGATGAAAAGCAATGGAGAGATTTAGGCTTTTCTGAAAAGCAGGTGGCTACTATTTTAAAGTACAAGCAGGTCGTGGGCGGACAATTTCTCTCCAAGGAGCAATTCAAAAAATGCTACGCCGTTTCGCCGGACAAATATGCCATTCTGGAACCGTACATTCTACTTCCGGAAAACAATTACGAGGCAAAATCAGGAAATCTCGACTTTAAAAAATTCACTAAAAAAGAGATTAAAGTTCCGGGGAAATTTAATCCAGATTCTTATTCAATAAATGACTGGATAGCGCTGGGATTCTCCGAAAATCAAGCCAATGCAATTTTAAAATACAAGAACTACCTGGGCGGCTCTTTCGTGAGCAAAGAAAAATTCAAGCAATGTTTCATTATTTCAGATGACAATTACCGGAAACTCGCACCGTACTTGCTCTTGCCGATAAAATCGCCGGAAAATTTCCAAAATTATGCCCGCAAAAATTATGACGAGAAGTCAAAAATTTCCTACAAACCCTTCGACCCAAACATCTTGGATTTACAAGGTTGGAAATCGCTAGGTTTTTCGGAAAAACAAGCAGCGGTGATTGTAAATTATCGTGAACGAAATCTTAGAGGAAGTTTCAAATCTTTGGAGGATATTCAGAAATGTTTCGTCATAAATCGCGATAAATACGAGGAGATGAAGCCGTTTATTCGGTTGAATGCGGAAACTATGAAAACGGTGAACGCAACAACTTACGCCTCAAAAGATACAGAAAGCGCTGTACCAGAAATCAAAACAGATTTCAGCAAAATAGATTTGAATCAAATTACCTATAAGCAGCTACGAGAATTTGGGTTTACCGAAAAAGATGCCGCGATGTTACTCAGTTTTAGGAAAAAATTAGGTGGTTTTGTTAATAGAAATCAGGTGATGGAAACCTATGAAATCGACCAAGTTTTAGCACAAAAACTCTCAACAACTTCGGTACTAAATTCAGCATCCGTACCGAAATACACTTTAATAGATGCGCCTGAAGAATGGCTGAAAAACCACCCCTATTTTAAATATTCCGCCGACAAAATTATTTACTACCGCATCACAAATCCTGACGAAAGAAAAATTTGGAAATTCATTAAAGTGAAGCCAGAATATGAAAGCAAAATGCGACTCTACCTAAAGTAGTTTTTGCATTATTGTCGATATTATTTTGCTTTTATTTCTGCTATGGGGTACTGATCACGACCTCTAATCCGTGGTCTTTGCGGAATCTTCCAGTAATTTATCCAGTTCAGATAATTCTTGCGGCGTGAGGTCGCGCCATTTTCCGGGCGGCAAATCAAGTTTGATGTTCATGATGCGGATGCGCTTCAACTTCTTTACTTCATAGCCGAGATACTCGCACATACGGCGGATTTGCCGGTTTAGACCTTGTGTTAAAACTATTCTGAACGACAGCGTATCAATTTGCTCCACTTCACATTTTTTAGTAATTGTTCCCAAAATTGGGACACCGTTGCGCATTTTGTTTAGAAAAACAGGCGTAATAGGCTTGTCCACCCGCACAATATATTCTTTCTCGTGGTTGTTGCGCGCGCGTAGGATTTTGTTCACGATATCGCCATCAGAAGTCAGTAAAATAAGGCCCTCGGACAGTTTGTCCAAGCGGCCTATCGGGAAAATGCGTTTCGGATGGTTGACGAATTCTATGATATTGTCACGCTCGCGTTTGGTATCCGTAGTGCATACAATTCCAACAGGCTTGTTCAAAGCGATATAGACATGTTCTTGCTCGGTTTTCTTGATACTGATGCCATTTACAAAAATCTCATCCTCTTCTGAAACCTTGGTACCAAGTTCAGGCACAACGCCGTTGACGGTAATTTTACCTAGCTCCAGAAGGCGGTCGGCTTCGCGGCGCGAACAGAAACCGACTTCGGAAAGATATTTATTGATACGGGTTTTCATAAGATAAATGATGATTGATAAACGATAAATGATTACGACTGCGGTGCAAATTTATAATCATTTTCTAAAATAGTGGCAGAAGCATTTTCTACCGGATAGTCGCCGATTTTTGTTCTGCGAAGTTGTGTAAGATAAGCACCAACGCCCAGTTTTTGGCCAATATCGTGTGCCAAACTGCGGATGTAAGTCCCCTTGGAGCAACCCAGCGTAAAGCGGACGAAAGGCAGTTGGATCTCGATATTTTCGAGGTAATGGATGGTGGTTTTGCGGGATTTCATTTCAACTTCCTGGCCGGCTCTTGCCATGTCGTAGGCGCGCCTGCCATCTATTTTAATGGCAGAAAATACCGGCGGTGTTTGGTCGATTTCTCCAATGAAGGTTTGCAAAGTTTTTAGAATATCTTCGGTGGAAATGTGGGAGTAATCTTTTGGTAGGATTTCGGGCTTTTCGGTGTCGTAAGATTCGGTTTGTACACCGATTTTTATTTCTGCCCAGTATTCTTTTGGGGCATCCTGTATTTCGGGGATTTTCTTGGTGAATTTCCCGGTGCAAATGATTAGAAGTCCGGTGGCACGGGGATCCAAGGTTCCGGCATGACCAATTTTGAATTTCTTGGGCAGACCAAATTCGTTTTTTAGTTTGTACTTCAGTTTGTTGACAGCCTGAAAACTCGTCCAATCCAGTGGTTTGTCGAGTAAGATGATTTGTCCTTCTATAAGTTGTTCGGCAGTCACTTTTTTTTTAATTTTTAGTTTTGGATTTTGGATTGTTGCTAACGCGCGCATGCGGCCGGGATGGAAGCGGCATCCTTTTTTGGGGGCGGGGCGACGGCGACCGAAGGGAGGCGGCGAAACGAACCCGAAAAAGATATAGCGGACAGCCCGCTAAGCCGCCCAAATAATCTTTACCTATTTCGCGAAGTGGGTGAAATAGATCAGTAACGCAACTCCAACGATGATGCGGTACCAACCCCAGGGTTTGAAGCCGTACTTGGAAAGTACACCGATAAAAAATTTAATCGCAATAACGGCCACCGCGAATGCCACGATATTTCCTATCAAAAAAAGTTTCAAATTATCGCCCTGCATGAGCATTTCGTAGCCTTTTTGCTCCATACCGTTGTGGTTCCAATGTTTTATGAAAATGGAGTACACCGTGACGGCAAGCATGGTGGGAACGGCAAGGAAAAAGGAAAATTCTGCCGCTGCGGTGCGCGTAAGTTTCTGCTGCATCCCTCCTATGATGGAAGCGGCACTGCGGCTGGTGCCGGGCATCATGGCAAGACACTGCCAAAAACCTATGGCAATGGCATTTTTGAAGGAGATTTCTTTTTCGTCGCTAATGGTTTGGTTTTTAAATACTTTATCAATAAACAGTAAGACAAATCCTCCCAAAATAAGGACGATGGCGATTGGAACGGGATCGCCGAGGACAGCTTCGATCTTATCATCGAAAAGTTTGCCCAAAATAAGCGCCGGAAGTACGGCCACGGCAAGTTTTAGATAAAAATTGATATTCTTGAAGTCCACGAATTTTTTCCAGTACAAAAATACGACGGCCAAGATGGCGCCGAACTGTATGGAAACCTGAAACATCTTCACAAACTCGTCCTCCTGGATGCCGAAAAGTGAACTTGTAAAGATCATGTGTGCGGTGGAAGATACGGGAAGATACTCGGTAAGTCCTTCTATAATGGCGATAAGGATCGCTTTGATTAAATCCATTTGAAAAAATTTATTTTATAAAAAATTACCGAAGGTTTGGCTTCGGTAGTTGATCTTTTTATGATTGATTGTTGCGCTTTAGGATGGCGTAAGTCTCTACGGCAAAACCTGCGATGACCAAGAGTGGCGCGATGCGAATCCTCACTATAGAGAAAATACCATCGTTCCAAAAATTAGGATCATAGGTGCCGTCTGGGCGGGTATTTGCGCCGCTGCCCATCATCAATATAAATCCTAAAACAATAAGTCCAATGCCGATGAGCATCCATTTAAAATGGTCTTTACCAAAATAAAAACTATTGGTAGCGGGTGTCTCCCGATTGGTGCCCAATGCGTCCGCAGAAAGCGGTATGTTTTTTCGTTTTGCCATAATTTTTACGAGTAATGAAGGTCATCTACGCTGGTGCGAAGGAATCTCCAAGTTGCGAAAATGGTGCTGAGAAGAGTGATAATAATCCCCACGGCGAAGACCCCAAGAATTAACCATAAATATTGCGGATCTTCCTGAATGAATTGCTGCCCGATCTGCTGCGTAAAGTAATACCATGCGCCAAACAAAGCTAATAGCGCCAAAACAGCACCCACAATCCCTAAAACCACAGCCTCCTTGATGAACGGTATCAAAATAAATCGGCGCTTCGCTCCCACGAGTTGCATGGTTTTGATAATGAATCGCTTAGCGAAAATTTTCAAACGAATTGAGTTGTTGATGAGTACAATCGCCAACACCAAGAATAAAAGCGAGAACGCCAAAATCCACTTCAAAATCCGGTTTAGATTGTTATAAACCTCCACCATCAGGGTACTATTGTTTTTCACCTCCATAATTCCTTTTACGGTTTTGATCTGTGTAATCGCCGTGTTGATTCTCGCGGGATCCACATATTCTGGTCTCAAGGCAACTTCTACGGAAGATGGGAAAATATTTTCTTCAAACAACGCATCACTTTCTATACCCATACTTTTTTTAGCTTCCTCGGCGGCCATTTCTCTGCTGATGTAAGTGGCACGCTTTACCGATGGCAGTTTTTGAATATTGTTAAAGGCTTCCTGCTCTATTTTTGCAGTATTTGCCGAGTCTTTGGAATCATAATTTTCATCGAAATAGGCATTTACCACCAACTGCTCCTTGATATAATCCGAATATTTTTGAGCATTAATCAGAATTAAGCCCATCAAACCCAATAAGAAAAGAACTAAAGCAATGGATATCACGACAGTTATATTGCTGGATCTCAGCCTTTTTCTATTATAATCATCAACTGTGTTTGGCATCTATTAAATATTTTCGGCTAAATTAGAAAAAATCTAACGAAATTTGCCCGGAACCACGCAAGAATCGTGTTAATTAAATCATAAATATCTTGATAGTAAAAGCAAAAAAACACCTCGGACAACACTTTTTGACCGATGAAAATATCGCTAAAAAAATTGTAGACGGCCTCGTGACAGAGGGCGTGAAAAATGTGTTGGAGGTTGGCCCCGGCATGGGCGTGCTCACGAAATATCTCATCAAAAAAGAGGCGAAAATATGGCTTGCAGAAATCGATTCTGAATCCATAGAATACCTCCAAAATAACTATGAAAAAATTATCGAAACATATTTTATAGGAGATTTTCTAAAGACGGATTTTTCCTTTGCCGAAGGCACGCAAGTAGCAGTAATTGGGAATTTTCCGTACAATATTTCATCACAAATTTTATTTAAAATCATTGACTATTATGAACTCGTACCGGAAATGGTCGGGATGTTTCAAAAAGAGGTGGCAGAGCGTACCGCTGCTGTACCGCGCACCAAAGATTATGGCATCCTCTCGGTAATGGTGCAGGCTTATTATGATGTGAAATATCTTTTCACGGTGCATGAAAATGTCTTTAATCCACCGCCGAAAGTGAAATCCGGAGTTATTCGCCTGCTAAGAAATCCTAAAAACGGACTGGAAGGAAACGAAGTGTTATTTAAACAAATTGTAAAGGCAGGATTTGGACAAAGACGAAAGAAATTATCAAACTCACTGAAAGTTATAGGCGTACCGGAACCACTTAAAAATCATGTATTTATGGATAAACGCGCGGAAGAATTATCCGTAGCAGATTTCATTAGTTTTACCAAGGAGTGGAAGGCGTGCCGTCCGTAGGCTCGGTAGTATCATCCTCTTCATCTTCTTTTTTCAACTCTTCAAGTTGACCTTGAAGCCGAGAAATCATTTCTTTCAAAGCCTTGATTTCGCTTTTATTTGAGGATACATTGCTTTTCAGCATCACGGTTTTGGCGCGTTCGCTGTGATCTTCCTCGTCCTCATCCTCGTTGATTTCCTCGATATCTTCCTGGATATCCTCTATATCATCAGAAATATCCTCTATATCCTCGGAAATTTCTTCGATGTCTTCTTGAATTTCCTCGATATCTTCTTGTATTTCATAAACATCCTCTTTCAAATCCTCGATATGTTCGTGGCTTTTGTTTACAGATAGTTGGATGAAAATCGAGAGGTAAATTGCCTCTAATGAAAGGACGGTGGTGAGGATAAGGAGCATTTTGTCAAACTCCAAAATTCCGAAAAGCGGGAGTGCAAAAGAAATGATAAAGATGAGCGTATGAATGATGAGCGACGGTATGGAACCTACCCAGAGCGTGATATTTTCAGCAATTTTCTCCAGATTCGCAATCTTATCTTCTCTTCTCATAGGGTTCTGCTTTGTGCAAAAATACTTAAAAATCCCCAGAAACTCCCAACCCAAACAATGCAAAATCATATATTGCGGGGTCTTCGGGATTAAATTTTCTTAACACGGCATCCATTTCCTTTACGGCTTTCCAGTCGTTCTGGGTTCTTTCAATTAGCCCTAACCTTCGCGAAATATTACCAGTATGGATGTCCAGCGGCACAGAAAGATGCGCCGGACTGAGCTTTTTCCAAAGTCCAAAATCAACCCCGCGGTTATCACGCCGGACCATCCAGCGCAGATACATCATAAGGCGTTTTGCGGATGAATTTTTGTAGGTAGAACTTACATGCTTATGGCTCCGGTGCGCGATTTGTCCGAGAAAACTCTGCCTGAACCTTTCTAAAGAATGGTAATGATCTGTTTGGCCTGAATTTAACAAAAACAAATCCTCCAAACTGTCTTGTTTTGAATAAATGCGTTGTAAATTCTGCAGAAAACATGAAAAGTCCTCACCATTGAAAGTTCGGTGAATACTTCGGCCTTCGAGATATTTTAAATCTTGATCGGTAAAGTTTTTAATAAAATCATACGGCGCAAAATCCAATAACTCAAGCATTTTTTCTGCGCTTTTCAAGATGGATTTGCGATTGCCCCAAGAAATGGTGGCAGTAAGAAATCCTGAAATTTCAATGTCTTGTTTTAATGAAAATTTGTGCGGAATGCTTATTGGATCATGTTCTATAAAGTTTTGATTGTTATAAAAATCCGCCTTTACATTCAAAAAATCTCTCAATTGCTCATGATTCATGATTACTAACTCCTATATCCTAATTACCGATCTTCACCGTTACCAATGCTTCAGGCAGAAAAGTATTGGCGAAAATCTCACGCGCCTCATCTGTAAAAACAGAAAGATCACTATATCGGTTGGAGAAATGCCCCAGGATGAGTTTTTTCACATTTGCCAGTTTTGCGATGCGTGCCGCTTCCAGTGCGGTAGTATGCCCGGTATAGTCGGCCATATCCTTCAAATCGTGGAGAAAAGTCGATTCATGGTAAAGGACATCTACATCTTTCACAATCGGAATGACACTTTCCAAATAGCGGGTATCGCTGCAAAAAGCATAGGACACCGGCGTTTCTGGATCGGTGGTAAGAGATTCATTTTTAAGGATATAACCATCACTCAATACGAAATCTTTCCCAGCCTTGAGATTATGATAATCACAAATTTCTATCTCTGGGTATTTACTAATTTCCGCTATGTTCAAATGGCGCTCTTTAGGTTTTTCGCGGAAAAGGTAGCCGTTGCAATACACGCGGTGGTCTAGCGGAATTGTATAAACCTCCACCCTCTTGTCATCAAAAATTTTTTCGGAGTGTTTTTTATCCAATTCATGGTAAATCACCTCAAATCCTCTGTGGGTATCGGTAAGTCGAAAAATGGTTTCCAGCATTTCCTTGATACCTTTCGGACCATACACATTCAGCGGTGTTTCCCGTCCCAAAAGGCGAAACGATGCAATGAGTCCCGGCAAACCAAAGCAGTGGTCGCCGTGCAAATGTGAGATAAAAATATGATTTATCCGCGAAAATTTTGCCTTAGCCTTGCGCAACTGCACTTGTGTTCCCTCGCCACAGTCTATGAGGAAACTACGCTCCTCCATTTCCAAGAGCTGCGCTGTGGGTGAGGAGGTTATGGTAGGTATTGCGGAATTATAACCAAGTATAGTAAGATATGTACTCAAGATTTGTATTTCTTATGTAAAATTAGCATATTGCTACGGGATAACAAAAGATTCTTAACCCAAAAACTTCAGCAGTTGATCTACCGCCTTTCTTCGGTGGCTGATTTTGTTTTTTTCTTCGGCAGACATTTCCGCAAAAGTCATGTCGTGGCCTTCGGGAACAAAGATGGGATCGTAGCCAAAACCTTTATGCCCTTTATTTTCGGCAATTAGATTTCCTTGCACTCGGCCTTCAAAAAACCTTGCACCTTCGGCGTCGTAGTAGCACATCACCGTGATGAAGTAGGCACGTCGATTGGTTTCAGATTGCATTTCTTCCAAAACTTTCGCAATATTTTTGTTGAAATCATGATCGCCGGCATAGCGCGCAGAATAAATGCCCGGACTACCGCCTAGCGCATCCACCACAAGTCCAGAATCATCTCCGATACTGGGGATTCCAGTTGTTTCGTAGCAGAATTTGGCCTTTATCATGGCGTTTTCCTCAAAGGTATCGCCATCCTCAATAATTTCATCAAATATATGGTAATCTTTAAGGCTTTTCACCAAAAACCCCTCGCCTAAAATTTGCTGGATTTCTTCTTTTTTATGCTCGTTGTGTGTGGCAACTAATATTTCCGTCATCATTTGTCAGAGAAATGAACTCTGTATTTTTTTGTGAATAAATAATAGAAAGTTCCGAAAATGGTAACTCCGGCTAGGAGAACCGCCCATTCCGGCCACCCGAATTGTTCGGAAAAATTTTCGGTTTTATAAAATATTGAAAAAAGACACGCCAATAGATTGTTGAAAGCATGCAATAACATCGAAAGTAGGAGCGACTTTGTCCTGTAATACACCACTCCGAGGACGAATCCCAGACAACCCGCTCCTATAAACTGCCACGGATTCCCGTGAATCAATCCGAAGATGATCGAAGAAAGCGCAATAGCCTTCCACGGATTCCAGCCTTTGTTGATGAGCCCCTTCATAATGATTCCACGGAAAATAATTTCCTCCAAAACAGGTGCAAAGCCAACCGCCACCACCAGAAGCGTGGGCGTATCCTTCGTCATCATCTTCATCATTTCGTTGAAACTATCATACAATTTACCAAATATAGGTCCCGTAATCGGAATATGCGAAGTGAGGACTTCGGCGATGAGCATCATACCAAACATCATCGGAAAAATAAGGAAATAAGTTGTAACATTGGCGGTGGACATATTGAAATTTAGCGGTTTACCCGTCTGTGGCCTGCAAACCAAATAATCGAACGCCAAGATAGCACCAATGAGACCGCTGGCATTTAACAAAATCATATAAAAATCCGAAGTTCGCAGATTGGTTTTAAAACCTAAAAGTGCGACTATCGCAGGGATTGCCGCCACCAACGATGCAATCATCATCCCTGCAAACATAATCAGTGCGGGCGACCAGCCAAAGGTGTATTTAGGAAGTGGAGAATTTGACATTTTTAAATTTTGATAATTTGTTTTAATGATTTATTACAAAGCTAAAATGTCAGTGTAAATCAATAGATAGTTACGCTGCCGGAAGAAGTTTTTTGCCTAAAAGATCCGAAAAAGGAAATGGCATCAAAATAATTTTACCTTGCCATTATAATTTATTTTTGACCGATGATACAGTATAAGTCACTTCATGATCCTCATAATATGAAAAGCCTGTTCATCAGCAAAAAAATCTTAGATAGATGCCTTTTTGCGAAATTTTTTCCGCTTAATCTGAACGAAGAAAATCTGCAAAATCAGATTCCTCATTTGATTTTTCGGCTGGCAGTTCGCGCATTACATAACTATTTTTTCATTAATGTTTATTGCTGACATTATTAAATTTTCAACAAATATAATTTAAAACTCTACAATTTTGAAACCTATTTTTAGTATTCATTAAAAAACACGATTTTTGCACCTACAATTATCAACATGGCAGATTTATTACAAGAAATAAAAAGACGGAAAACCTTCGGAATCATCTCCCACCCAGATGCCGGGAAAACCACGCTTACCGAAAAATTGCTACTATTCGGGGGTGCGATTCAGGAAGCGGGCGCTGTGAAATCCAACAAAATAAAAAAGGGAGCGACCTCCGACTTTATGGAGATTGAAAGACAAAGAGGAATCTCCGTTGCAACTTCCGTATTGGCTTTCGAATACCGTGATCATAAAATTAATATCCTGGATACACCAGGTCACAAGGATTTCGCTGAAGATACCTACCGTACCCTCACTGCCGTAGACTCCGTAATCGTGGTGATAGATGTCGCCAAAGGTGTGGAGGAACAAACTGAAAAACTGGTGCAGGTTTGCCGCATGAGGAATATCCCCATGCTGGTATTCATCAACAAGCTGGACCGCGAGGGAAAAGATGCCTTCGACCTATTGGACGAGGTGGAGCAAAAACTTGGTCTCTCCGTAGTGCCGCTTTCATTGCCAATCGGGATGGGGGCAGATTTCCAAGGAATCTATAATATTTGGGAAAACAATATTCAACTTTTCTTGGAAGAAAAGAAACAAAAAGTTGGGGAATCCATTAAGTTTGATGACATTAATGACCCTGCCATCGATGAAATCATCGGTACCAAAGCCGCCGCAACCTTGCGCGAGGAATTAGAACTGATCCAGCAGGTTTATCCTAAATTTAACCGTGATGATTATATGGCGGGACAGTTGCAGCCTGTTTTTTTCGGATCGGCATTAAACAATTTTGGGGTCCGGGAATTGCTGAATGCCTTTATCGACATCGCTCCGATGCCACAACCAAAGGAATCTGATATTAGGATTGTAAAACCTGAAGAACCGGGATTCACAGGATTCGTTTTCAAAATCCATGCGAATATGGATCCGAAACACCGCGACAGGCTGGCTTTTGTGAAAATCGTTTCGGGAACTTTTAAAAGAAATGAAAACTACCTGCTCGTGCGCGAAGGTAAAAAGATGAAATTTGCGGCACCAAACGCTTTCTTTGCCGATAAAAAAGAAGTGGTGGACGAGAGTTATCCAGGCGATATCGTAGGCCTACATGATACGGGAAACTTCCGCATCGGTGATACGCTCACCGCCGGCGAAAAATTGAGTTTTAAAGGAATTCCAAGTTTCTCTCCGGAACATTTCAGATACATAAATAATGATGACCCACTGAAAGCCAAACAGTTGGCAAAAGGTATTGACCAGTTGATGGACGAAGGTGTGGCGCAACTTTTCACGATGGAGATGAACAACCGAAAAATTATCGGCACTGTTGGCGCGCTGCAGTATGAAGTCATCCAATACCGACTGGAACACGAGTATGGCGCAAAATGTACCTACGAACCACTGGCCATCCACAAGGCGTGCTGGGTAGAAGCAGACGAAAAATCTGAGGAGTTCAAAGAATTTGCAAGGCTGAAACAAAGATTTTTAGCGCGTGACAAATTTAACCAATTGGTTTTCCTGGCAGATTCTTCCTTCTCCATTCACATGACGCAGGAAAAATTCCCAAATGTGAAACTGCATTTCATCAACGAATTCCGTAATCAGCAGTAAATTTTAAACATAAAAAAAGAGAAGCACCAAAACGCTTCTCTTTCGTTGTACGATTAAAACAATCGGCCTTACTTCGCCGTAAAGTTGATTTGGATATCAATTTCATCTTTCACCACAACATCTTCCATTGTAGATTTGTAAGCGATATCCCATTTCTGACGATCAATAGTGAATTTGTCGGAAACGAAGTTCAATACACCATTCATCATAGAGATCTTAGCAGGAAAAGCAACTGGATTCGTTTTGCCTTTTGCCGTAAGGTTTCCTGCAACCGTATAAGGAAATGCAGCTTTACCTGATTTTTTAACACTTAAAATTTTAAAAACTGCCGTTGGGTATTTATTGGTTTCAAAGAAATCGCCAGTTTTTAGGTGACCGTTTAGTTTTGCTTGATATTCACCAGTAAGGTCGTTAGAATTAATGGAATTCATATCCAAGACAAAAGTCCCTGCAGCGATTTGGTTATTTTTCAGAAGCACGCTTCCGTTTTTAATTTTCAAATCGCCGTAGTGAGAAGACGCCTCGCTTTTAGCGATTTTGTAACCCCACCAGTTGATGTCGGATGATACCACTTTTTTCATCTGTGCCGTTGCCACTGCGGAAACGAACAGCATTGCCATTCCTAATTTTTTCATATATTTATTTTTTAAAATTTCTGATGCAAAGATAGCCTCGTGCGTATGCACAGCCATTGACCTATGATAACTTTTTTTTATAAATTGCCATTTCATTAGAAAAAATCGTAAAAATGATTGATTTATAATTATTTAGCTTTTAATTAAAGGTTTAGAACGATCCTAAGGAACATTAATTGGAAAGTTTTAAAACCGAAAATTTTAATTAAAATTAAAAAATACATTCCGGCACTTGCCGCCGGGCTTTTAGTTTTCTCTTGCAGCAAGACCGATATGCAGAACACCGCCCACCCCATCCGTACTGCCGATAGCCTTTTTACTAAGCACATTAAGACAGAGCTGCAAGGGGAATTTATCAGTTAAGGCGGAGAAATCGTTTCCGAAAGTTTTGGCGAGGACGAAGGCATCCGCATGCACCGTGCGACAGCGGCACCATATCTATTGACAGTCTGTTATTTCAAGGCAAAAAGTCGGCGTAAAAAGCGAAGTCGAGGTGCTCCGCATGCAGCGAGAACTGAAAGCTCTAAAGGCACAGACAAGGAAACCACCACACACCCAACCCCAGAATCACAACAGCCTACACTACCCTACGATGATTATACTCCGGTTTTATGTCGAAATAACTTAAACAAATAGCCTTCCGAAGTTGGAAGGCTTTAATTTATTTCATATTTACGACTTTATCTACCACATATTTTGTATTACCGCGCCAAGGCAGTACGCCGTTGTACTCCTTATAATGTAGGTCGAAATGTTTACCACTATTCGTTTCCAACTGGCGGAAGATCTCATCATTATCCACGGAAAATTCAAATTCATAACTGGTAAGATTGCCGTTCGCTTTGGATTGCCCAAAACCTTCCTGAATCAATTTGCCTTCGTAGGTTTTAAAAATTGTGCCTTTTTTCACAGCATAATTTAGATAGCCAGACTTCACACCCTCGCCAAAGACGAACATATATTTGTACCAAAAAAAACCGCCAAGAAGCAACAGTGCTACAAGACCCACCCATAACATCGTACGGCCGAATCCGCCGCGCTCTTTTTCGTATAATTCTTCTGCCATAATCTAAATATTTAATGAGTTTTAAATTGAAAATCTTAGCGCAAACTTAAGGATAAATCCCATAACAGCAGTTTATTTTTTTGAAATAGAACGGGAAATCACTATTTTCTGTATTTCGGAAGTCCCTTCATAGATCTGCGTGATTTTCGCATCGCGCATCATTCTTTCCACATGGTATTCCTTCACATAGCCGTATCCACCGTGGATTTGTACGGCTTCTATCGTGGTATCCATCGCCACTTGTGAGGCGTAAAGTTTTGCCATCGCGCCACTTTCGGAGATGTCCTTTCCTTCGTTTTTCTCCGCTGCAGCCTTATAGCAAAGCATTCTTGCCGCCATAATTTGCGTATGCATATCCGCCAATTTGAAGGCGATGGCTTGGTGGTTGATGATTTCCGTACCGAAAGCCTTTCTGGTTTTAGCATATTGCAATGCCAATTCGTATGCTCCGGAAGCAATACCCAATGCTTGGGAAGCAATCCCGATACGCCCACCATTCAAGACATTCATAGCGAAAGAAAAACCGAAACCATCTTCCCCGATTCTATTTTCTTTTGGAACTTTCACATCATTAAACAACAAAGAATGGGTATCACTACCACGGATTCCCATCTTATCCTCCTTCGGACCAATATCAAAACCTTCCCAACTTCTTTCTACGATAAAAGCGTTGATACCTTTGTGTTTTCTCTCAGGATAAGTCTGTGCGATTACAATGTAGGTACTCGCATTACCACCATTGGTAATCCAGTTTTTGGTACCATTCAGCAGGTAGTGGTCGCCCATATCTATGGCAGTTGTCTTTTGTGAAGTCGCGTCGGATCCTGCTTCCGGTTCAGAAAGCCCGAACGCGCCTATCACTTCGCCGGTAGCCAAAGGCACTAAATATTTCATTTTTTGTTCCTCGCTGGCATAGGCCTCCAAACCGGCGCACACGAGGGAATTGTTCACCGACATCACTACGGCAGCAGAGGCATCCACCTTGGAGATCTCCTCCATCGCAACTACATAGGAGATATAATCCATCCCAGCGCCGCCGTATTTTGGATCTACAAACATCCCGAGGAAGCCCAGTTCCCCCATTTTTTTCACTTGTTCGTGCGGAAATTTCTGTTCGCGGTCTCTTTCGATTACGCCCGGCAACAGTTCAGTTTGTGCGAAATCTCTCGCTGCCTGCTGAATCATGAGTTGCTCTTCGGATAAATTAAAGTTCATAAGAATTAGAGTAAATATTGACCGTGAATATAATTAATTTTTTATTAAAATTTCAAACAAAAAATATTTTTGAATATTCAAATTAAATTTTATAGTTTTACAAAAACTTAACATTTAAAGCTGTAACTAAAGTTTGGTATTTATATTCATTGAATTATAACGAAAGTAGCTGTTTTTTAAATTTAACATAAAAAAATAAATATGTCTGTAACAAGGCTTTTTGATATTTCTCGGCACTGCCTGGAAAAATTTCCGAACGATAAAATGTTTTCCACAAAATACGATGGCGAATGGAAATCTCTCTCAACTCAAGAATTCGTTAATAATGGTAATGCCGCCTCCCGTGGATTGCTAAAATTAGGGATAGAACCCGGCGACAAAATTGCGATTATTACCAGTGCAACGCGCAATGAATGGGTGGTTATGGATCTCGGAATCCTGCAAATCGGTGCGGTTTCGGTGCCTGTTTATCCTACTATTTCCACTGATGATTACGAGTACATCTTCAATAATTCCGATGCAAAATACTGCTTTGTTTCCGACCGCGGACTGTATGATAAAGTAGCGGCGATAAAATCTAAAGTTCCTTCTCTGCAAGGTATTTTTAGTTTTGATGAAATCGATGGCGTAGCGAACTGGCAAGAGGTGATGAATATGGGCGCAGACGATGCCACACAAGGCGAGGTGGATGATATTGCAAGGAGCATCAAGGAAGATGACCTCGCTACCATTATATACACTTCTGGAACTACAGGAAAGCCCAAGGGCGTAATGCTTACCCACCAAAATATTGTGGCGAATGTGCAGGGAGCATACCCGCGCATCCCAAGAAAAAAAGGATTGGAGTACCAGGATACTAAAGTCCTAAGCTTCCTCCCGATTTGCCATATTTTCGAGAGAATGCTTTTCTACCTTTACCAATACAACGGCATGAGCCTTTATTTCGCGGAAAGCATCGATAAAATGAGCGAGAATATGCAGGAAGTGAAACCACATTATATGAGCGTGGTACCAAGGCTTATAGAAAAGGTTTACGATAAAATTTACGAAAAAGGTACCTCTTCTGGGGGGTTAAAAACAAAAATATTCCTTTGGGCGATGAGCGTGAGCAAAGCGAAAAACGGTATCGGAAAACCATCCGGCATCAAAGAAATTATTGCAGACAAACTTGTGTTCAGTAAATGGCGCGAGGGTCTTGGAGGGAACATTATCACGCTTATTTCCGGTTCCGCAGCCCTTTCGGATAGGTTAAACAAGATGTTCCAAAATGCAGGAATCCCAATCATGGAGGGATATGGCCTTACTGAAACTTCACCGGTAATTGCTGTAAACTCATTTGAACACATGAGAATTGGCACAGTTGGAAAGCCGCTGCATAATCTGGATGTAAAAATTCAGGAGGATGGCGAAATTACGGTAAAAGGTCCTTCCGTCTTTAAAGCTTACATGAAAAATGAAGAGGGAACGCGCGAGGTTTTCACACCAGACGGCTATTTCAAAACAGGCGACATCGGGCATATAGATGAAGATGGCTTCCTAAAAATCACCGACCGTAAGAAAGAAATGTTCAAAACTTCCGGCGGCAAATATGTGGCGCCTCAGATTATCGAAAATTTGGCCAAAGCCTCAAAATTCATCGAACAAATTATGGTGGTAGGCGAAGGCGAAAAAATGCCGACTGCTTTTGTACAGCCGGATTTCGGGTTTGTGAAAAACTGGGCAAAACGCCACAACCTCAACATCGGCGATACTCCGGAGGAAATCGCCAAAAGTGAAGAATTGAAAGCACGCATCGAAAAAGAAATCGAGTACCTAAATACCAAACTCGGGAATTGGGAACAAATCAAAAAAATCACCCTAACGCCGGAGGTTTGGTCGATAGAAAGTGGTATGCTGACGCCAACGCTGAAACTGAAAAGAAAGGCCATCCGCGAACGATACAACGACCTTTACAACAAAATGTACAACCGCACAGGTAATGCGGAATAAGCACAAAAAAACCGCGGAGTAATCTCAGCGGATTTTTTTTCTTTTATTATTTTATTCTTAAAACTGAATAATATCTTTCATTTTTTCGTTTTCCTCATTTACCAATTCCTCATCTACAAGAATTTTTCCGGAATGTTCATCTATGATGATTTTCTTCCTTTGCGCGATTTCCATTTGCTTTTGCGGCGGGATGGTGAAGAAAGATCCTTTTGGTGCTCCGCGCTCCAATCCTACGATCGCGTGTCCTGTTTTGGAACTCGTGCGGATTCTGTTATATGATGCCAAGAGTCTTTCGTCGATCTTTGCTGAAAACTCTTTGGATTTTTCCAAAAGGTATTCTTCCTCTTTTTGAGTTTCAGTAACAAGGTCATTTAGTTCCTCTTTTTTGAATTTGAGGTGATTTTTAAGGTCTTCAATTTTTTTGTTCAGTTCGTCCAAAGTCTCTTTTTTGAAAGAAATATTCGCATCGAACTCCTTGATTCTCTTTTCGGCCAGTTGGATTTCCAATTCTTGGAATTCAATTTCCTTATCCAAAGCCTCGAATTCCTTATTGTTTCTTACATTATCCTGCTGCGCCTTGTATTTATCGATCAAGTTTTTAGCATGGTTAATGACTTCGTTCTTGGTATTGATCTCGTCATTCTGCTCCTTTATTTCTGCGCTGAATTTTTCTGATCTTTTTTCCAGACCTTCGATTTCAATTTCCAAATCTTCCACTTCGATTGGGAGTTCGCCTCTGGTGTTGCGGATGTCATCCAGACGGGAATCTATGATTTGCAAATCGTAGAGCGCTCTCAACTTCTCCTCTACCGAAATCTCGTTGTTTATTTTAGCCATATTCTAAAAGAAATATTTTACAGGGTTAGTATTTACTTGTGATTTCAAGATTGCAAATTTAGGAAATTTTTCGGACAATAGGTCAAATAATTGTTGAGTCACAAACTGTTCCGATTCAAAATGGCCAATGTCACAGAGCAGCATTTGGTTTTCCGCACGGTAGAAATCGTGGTATTTCAGGTCGCCAGTCAGGTACGCGTCACAACCAGAAACAAGCGCCTTGCTGATTGCACTTGCGCCGCTACCGCCTAGCACGGCTACTTTTTTTATTTTTTTTGAAGTAAATGCAGAATGGCGAATCATTTCTAAACCAAATTTTTCTTTAATAAAATTCAAGAAATCATCTTCCGTCATTTCCTTTGGCAACTCTCCGTAGCGGCCTAGCCCGGCATATTGGTTTTCGTTTTCCAGTTGGATCAGGTTGTACGCCACCTCTTCGTACGGATGCGCCTCCTGCAACGCCGCAAGTACACCACTTTTTTTATAATTTTCCAAAACCACGGACACCATTTCCTCCGCATCGGTTTCCACCTTGCCTATTTCTCCGGAAAATGGATCAGCGCCTTCCATCGGCCGAAAACTGCCCAGCCCTTTCATCGTAAATGCGCAGTGATCATAAAATCCCAAATGCCCCGCACCTGCATCAAACAAAGCGTTTTTTACTTTTTGTGAATGAGCCGGCGGCACATAAAAGGACAGTTGCATCAGGTTGCTTGGCTTCGGCATCAGTATTTTTTGATTTTCAAGCCCAAGTGTCTTGCAAATCCCAAAATTCACCCCAAAAAAATCATTGTCCCAGGCGGTGTGTACCGCGTAGATGGCAATTTTATTTTCAATGGCCTTCATCACGGCGCGTTCCACATAATTTTTCCCGGTCAAAGATTTTAAACCTGAAAAAATAATCGGATGAAAACTCACGATTAGGTTAGCATTTCGATCAATAGCCTCGTCCACAACAGTTTCCAAAGCATCATGACAGATCAAAATCCCCGTAATATCCCGCTCGGGTATGCCGCAAAGCAAACCCACATTATCAAAATCCTCCGCTTGGCGAATGGGGATGCACTGCTCGATTCCTCTTATTATTTCTTTAAGTTTCATTTTATTTAAAATAATTTCAGCGAAGATATTAATTTTAATGACGCCAGAATACGAACTGATTCCACAAGACAACCCGATTTCCAAAGAAAATCTACCGCATCATCTACCTTGCCGATACCCATGCGGGGAAGGCGAGCGCATGATCACCGTCTTTTTTCGTCATCCGATGGATTCTTTGGGCGGCTTTTCGGGCTGTCCGCTATTACTCCTCGCGCCTACGCTTACAATCACACCGCAATACTTTCCATACGCTTGCTGCGGGGTAGCCGCTTCCATCCCGGCCGCACGCAATTCGCTGGTAAAAGACAGTTCTCAAATTTTTCATTGAAAAAGTTTAAAATAAAATCCCGACAGAAAAATTCCATCGGGATTATTATCTTAAAATCTCGGCTCTTTGTTCTTAATCTATAACTCTATATGTGAATTACCTCACCATAAGCCGCCGCTACCGCTTCCATCACGGCTTCGGAAACCGTTGGATGCGGGTGGATAGATTTAATAATTTCGTGGCCGGTAGTTTCCAATTTTCTTGCTACCACGGCTTCTGCGATCATATCGGTAACGCCTTCGCCAATCATGTGGCAGCCAAGCCATTCGCCATATTTCGCATCGAAGATCACCTTAATGAAACCATCTGTATTTCCGTTGGCAGTAGCCTTTCCGGATGCCGATAGTGGGAATTTTCCAACCTTTATTTCATAACCTTTTTCCTTCGCTTGTTTTTCAGTCAAACCAACCGATGCAATCTCCGGTGAACAGTAGGTACAACCCGGAATATTACCGTAATCGATGGTTTCAGTATGGATTCCTTTTATTTTCTCTACACAAGTAATTCCCTCTGCGGAAGCCACATGCGCAAGCGCTTGGGTTGGGATAATGTCGCCAATCGCATAGTAACCCGGAACCGAAGTTTGGTACCACTCATTCACCAAAACGCGACCTTTATCCGTTTGGATTCCCACTTCCTCAAAGCCTTGTCCTTCGATATTTGCAGCAATTCCAACCGCAGATAGTAGTATATCTGCTTCAAGCGTCATATTTCCTGTTGCGGTTTTCACTTGAGCTTTCACGCCGTCACCGGAAGTATCCACAGATTCCACGGAGGCGTTGGTCATAATCTCGATACCTGCTTTTTTCAAAGATTTTTCGAGCTGTTTGGAGATTTCTTCATCCTCCAGCGGAACAATGTTCGGCATAAATTCTACGATGGTTACTTTCGTTCCCATGGAGTTATAGAAATCCGCAAACTCCACCCCAATGGCACCGGAACCTACTACAATCATAGTTTTTGGTTGCTCCGGAAGCGACAATGCCTGTCTGTAACCGATTACTTTCTTACCGTCTTGTGGCAGATTCGGAAGTTCGCGGGAGCGCGCTCCTGTTGCGATAATGATATTTTCAGCCGAATATTCGGATGTTTTTCCATCTTTGTCGGTTACGGAAACTTTTTTGCCTTTTTGAAGTTTGGCAGTTCCCATAATGACATCAATTTTGTTTTTCTTCATCAAGAATGCGATACCGCCACTCATTTTGTTTGCAACGCCGCGGCTTCTCTGGATTACTTTATCAAAATCGAATCCCGGATTTTCCACTTTGTTCAAGCCATAATCTTCAGCATGTTTCAAATAATTAAAAACATGTGCAGATTTTAGCAATGCCTTCGTGGGGATACAACCCCAATTCAGGCAGATTCCGCCGAGACTTTCTTTCTCAATAATGGCAGTTTTGAAACCCAGTTGGGACGCGCGAATCGCCGTCACATATCCACCGGGTCCACTCCCGATCACAATAATATCGTAATTCATTTGGTAAAATAATTTTAGGCTAATTTAAGGAAAATTTCATTTAGGTAAAATTTAATATCAAATTAATGCTTAACTACTATTTATCTATTAGTTTTGCTTCAATTAAATCCAACCTCTCTGCCATGAAATACACACTCATAAACCGCAAAAAAAGCACTTCTGCTAAGAATCATACGGATTTTGTAACCTATATGCGCAAACACGACTTGCAGGATTTCTCTACCAATTCCGATTTTATGGAAGCGTATGCACACCGTAAAATGACTTTTGAAAATATTGTATTACGCTCATCATCCGAAGACGATTTCGTGGAGGATCTCATTAAAAATCAATTGGTTACAATAGATGGACAAGATAAAAAACCAATATTGGGCTTTTTAAAAATTTAATTCCATTAAATAGAAACGTTTTCGCTATAATAATTTTAGATATAATTACAAAAGTAGCAGGGATTTACGATTTAATTTTACCTTTAAACCTCGAACTTGGAACTTTATATCGCAGGATATTTCTCCGGATTGCTTTCTGTAAATACGGCATAGATTTTCTCCACCATATCGTCTACGCTTGGCTTGCTGAAATAGTCGCCGTCGCTGGCGTATGCAGGGCGGTGGTTTTCTGCGGAAATCGTGAGCGGGTCAGAATCCAAATAGCGGAATGCCTTCTGTTTCTCTAAAATTTGTTGAAGTATAAATGCGGACGCACCGCCTTCTACATCTTCATCTATCACCGCAAGCCGGTTTGTTTTCTTTACACTTTCCGCAATTTCACTACTTAAATCAAATGGAATAAGTGACTGCGCATCAATCACTTCTGCCGAAATTCCCAATTTTTCGAGTTCCGCAGCCGCCTCCATCACAAGGCGCCAAGTCGAACCGTAGGTAACGAGCGTAATGTCCTTGCCTTCTTTCGTAACTTCAATTTTACCCACGGGAACGGTAAATTCTCCCAAATTCTCAGGTTGTTTTTCTTTCAAGCGGTAACCATTCAGACATTCGATAATGACGCATGGCTCATCGGTTTGCAACATAGTATTATAGAATCCAGCTGCCTTTGTCAAGTTACGCGGAACCAAAACGAGGATTCCCTTTGAAAGATTTAAAATCCCTGCCATGGGGGAACCGGAATGCCATACGCCCTCCAAACGGTGGCCGCGGGTACGGATAATCACAGGGGCTTTTTGTCCGCCTTTCGTGCGGTATTGCACCGTGGCAAGATCGTCGCTCATGCCTTGCAAACAATAAAGAATGTAGTCCAGATACTGGATTTCGGCAATGGGGCGCAAACCACGCATCGCCATACCGATCCCCTGCCCTAAGATTGTTGCTTCGCGGATTCCGGTATCTGCTACACGCAATTCGCCATATTTTTCCTGCAAGCCTTCCAATCCTTGGTTTACATCACCAATATTTCCGGAATCTTCCCCAAATACAAGTGCTTCAGGGTATTTTTCAAAAATTTTATCAAAGTTATTTCTTACCACCACGCGGCCGTCCACCATTTCAGAGGCATCAGAAAAAATAGGTTCCACCTCCTTCACATTCGTGGCTTTCCATTCAGATTGAGAATAAAGGTGAGAGGAATAATTATCTTTTTCTGCTTTAAAAATTTCTTTATACTTGGATTTAAGCTGCTGAATTTCCGCAGAATCCTTTCCCCTAGTCATCAACAAGGATTTCCGTACCAAATGGAAAATATCTCTTTTGGAAACCGAAATAATATTACCAAATTTTTCAAGTTCAGCAGCAATTTCGTTGTGATTTTTGGCTAAATCTTCTACCAAGGACAAGACACTTCCTTTTAGAGAATTAATGCTTTGCTGGTAATTTTCCCAGGCTTTTTTCTGGCCGTCTTTAACCAATTTTTTCGCTTCGGCATCTATTTTATCCAGTTCTTCGGGAGTGGCTAAAACTTGGTCGTTCCCTTCAATTTCAATGGAATAATCCAAAATCCACTCACGGAATTTGCTCAAGCCATCGAAATCGGCTTCCCAAGTCAGACGGTCTTCGGATTTATATCTTTCATGCGATCCGGAAGTGGAATGTCCTTGTGGCTGCGTAACTTCCACCACATGTACCACCACGGGTACGCTTTCTGTGCGTGCAAAATGTTCGGCTTTTGCATAAGCCTCCATCAGCGCAGGATAATCCCAGGCTTTTACCTGAATGATTTCGCAACCTTGGTTTTCGCCTTCATTTCTTTGGAAACCGGAAAGCATTTCGGAGATAACGGCTTTCGCCCTTTGGTTTTGGGAAGGAACGGAAATTCCATAACCATCATCCCAAATGGAAACAATCATCGGAACTTGAAGTGCGCAGGCAGCATTCAAAGTTTCCCAAAAATGTCCTTCCGCTGTGGAAGCATCACCAATGGTTCCAAAAGCGACTTCGTTTCCGCCATTAGAAAATTTTTCAGAGCCGTCGAATTTTACGGACTTATACACTTTGCTCGCCATCGCAAGACCCAGAAGGCGCGGCATTTGTCCGGCAGTCGGAGAAATATCCGACGAGATATTTTTTTGTTTTGTTAAATCTTTCCAAGACCCGTCTTCGTTCAACGAACGGGTGGCATAGTGGCCGTTCATTTGCCGTCCCGCACTCGCCGGCTCGCGCTCTACACTCGTATCAGCATAAAGTTGGGCGAAAAAACTTTCCACAGAAACGGCACCTATTGAAAGCGCAAAAGTCTGATCGCGGTAGTATCCAGAGCGGAAATCACCATCTCGGAAGACCTTTGCCATTGCCAATTGCGGCAATTCCTTACCA
The DNA here is from genome assembly GCA_018260475.1 of Chryseobacterium sp. Taxonomy (GTDB): domain Bacteria; phylum Bacteroidota; class Bacteroidia; order Flavobacteriales; family Weeksellaceae; genus JAGLBA01. Next base: position 130,637 of record JAGLBA010000006.1, read on the forward strand.
TCACCGAAGATTCCGAATTTCGCCTTTCCCGTAAGGACTTCGCGACGCCCAAGGTAGGACATCTCACGAGAAATCCGCCCTAGTCGGTAATCTTCTATAATACTGTTTTTAAAATCTTCAAAAGAAATCTGCTGCGTGGCAATATAAGTGGGCTGCATAAATGGTATGTTGTTATTTTACAAATATAAAAAAATTAAAACTTCGCAAAAAATAAAGTTTTTATTGTAAAAATCATAATTGGCTACACCCCAAAAAGTGTTTTCATATAAGGGCTCAGGAACAAACCATCGGGGTCCAGAATTGCCCGAAGTTTTTTAAAATCTTCCCATCTCGGATAGACTTTGGAGAAATATTCGGCGTCCAAAGAGTGGGATTTTCCCCAGTGTGGACGGCCGCCATACTGTATTGCAAGGTTTTGCACATCTTCGAAATATTTTGGCACAGGAGATTTCTTAAAGGTATGTACCGCAAAATACACCGACTCCCGCTGGTATGCAGGACTAAGCCATATGTCATCAGATTTTACCCAGCGAATCTCAATCGGGAAGAACACATGGTAATAATTGGTATCGAAAAGTGCATTTAATTTTAACAAAAATTCCTCAAAAAATTGTGCCGGTATGCTGAACTCCATTTCATTGAACTTAACCAAACGATCGGTCGCCAAAATCCTGTTATAATGGTTGATCCGCATATCGCTGCCCACCAAGAACGCCATAATTTTGTTGATTCTCCGCGCATCAATATTGAATTTTGAAGTAGCCTCGCATACGGCTTTTAGTCCAATATTTTCTATTATTTTTTGGTTCAGATAATTTTTCCATTTTGGATCCCTCACGGCTTCGTCGGTTTTGCACATCCGCTTCATCAGGGCTTTATCGGTCATTGGAAAAAAGAAAAATTCCAGATTGCGGTTTTCCTTTAAAAGTTGGGGAACCTGCGGAAGAATCTCCAATAAATTCACTACGGAAGACTCTGCTTTGAGTTTGTAAGCATCTTCCAACTGTAATTTCACCTTCACAATCACTCCCAACACTCCAAGGCCTACCCTACCGCCTTCAAAGATATCCGGATTTTGATTTTTTGAACATTCCATAATTTCGCCAGTGGCAGTCACCACCCAAAACGCCACAATTTGGTTGGCAATGCCCGTAAGATCCACGCCGGTTCCGTGCGTCCCCGTACTTATAGCGCCCGCAAGAGTTTGCAGGTCAAAATCTCCAAGATTTTCCTGTGCTAATCCACTTTCCAGACATAAAACGCCCACTTTTCGAACCGTAGTTCCTGCCCAAAAAGTAATTTGTCTATTAGGCTTATCCATCTCAACAATACCCAAAAGCGCAGAAATATCCATCATAATATCATCCGATGCGCACAGTTTTGTAAAAGAATGCCCGGAGGCCACCATCCTTATTTTTCGTTTCTCTGCAGCAGCAGACTTCACAATTTGGCAGATTTCTTCTACCGATTGCGCTTTCACATAATTTCTCGGAGTAGCGGTGACGGTTTCCGCCCAATTTTTCCAAACCATTTCAAGGAATTTTGTTAAAATTTAATTTTGAAAATGACGATATCGACATAGAATTTGATATTTAAATTTACAAAAAACATTTGCCTTCGCCTCTATAGGTAAAGGCTTTTCCTGCAATCTCACCATTAGAAAGCAATAATAATTCATTAAATCTCTCGCACAATTCGCCCGCCTTGGCATGTCGGAAAACTGCAAAATTGGTTTCATCTAAATTCATTTCCGAAGCGGTGCAGAAGGGTGTTTGTACCTCGCCACAACCTTCATTTTTAAACAATTGTGCATTTTCAGGAAATACTATGGAAGGTTGTTTTTGCACTCCCGTTTGCCCGGATGCGATGTAACCGCAGCCCAATGCAGTGTAAATATTTTGCTGAGGATTTCGGCAAACTTCCACCACAAATCCAGCGGCAGGTTTTCCTGAAAAATTGCTATAGGCATCAAAAAGTGTGGGATGGTAAAGCCCGGATCCAAAAGTAAGTTCGGTCACGCCGCTATTGCCCGCCACATATTCTAAACTGCCTGTTCCACCGGCATTGAAAAAATCTAATTGAATGTTATTTTTGGAAATTAAATTGCTAACCTGATGGCATTTTTCAGCAATTTGCGGTATAGATCTCTTTTTTAAAAATCTTATAATGTGGTTGATATGACTACCCTTTATCGCATCACCAACACCCGCAATTTGAGCATCATAAGCCATTACGCCTTTTAAGGATAAATGAGAAGAATTTTTTATGAATTTGATGAATTTTTCAGCCAAATTAATTGAATGCAAAGACGAACGAAAAACGCCAAAATATACGCCTGGAAATTTCGTACTCACATCTAAATCCATAGAAATGGAAATTACGGTGCCAAATTCTTCGCCATAGTCCTGAAGTTTTTGAAGTTGGTAAGGACTATCCGCCGTAAGATATATGGTTTTTCCTGCTGCAAGTTTTTCACAAAGTTTTTCCACCCAAACTTTTTGTAGCGTAGGATAGGCTACCATAATATTATCAAAACCTAAATCTGAAAGCCAAAGCGCCTCTTCCAGAGAAAAGCACATCCAGCGGGAAATCCCGAAATAATCGCGCAGCCGCTCCAACATCGGCACAGAGCGAATGGATTTCGTGGCGATACGGATTTGGTGATTGCCACACCGTGCCTTTAAAGTCTTAAAATTGACATCAAACGCATCCAAATCCACAAATGCAAAGGGCTTGGGTTCTTCATTAAAAATTTTATAATATTTTGCAAACATCTTTCAGGAAAATTAATTAAAATTGCAATATATTTAAAATATTTCAGAAGAATCGAAATAAAATGAATAGGAAATACTAGAACTTTCGCTCTATTACATAATCCAGCATAAGATTCAGGGAGTGTTTGGCTTCCGAATCTGGGAATTCTGCCAAAATGTTTTTGGCTTTTTGTTGATAATCTTTCATCACAGTGATGGCGTAATCCAGTCCGCCAGAAGCTTTCACGAAGTCGATGAGTTCTTTTACCCGCTTTTTGTCGTTATTGTAGCGTTTGATGGTGTTAAAATAATATTTCCGATCGGTTTCGTTGGCGATTTTCAGCGTATGAATGAGCGGCAAAGTCATTTTTTTCTCCTTGATATCGATGCCCACAGGTTTTCCGATGACATTGGAAGTAAGGTAATCGAAAAGGTCATCCTTTATTTGGAATGCCATACCCGTTAAAGTTCCGAAATCCATCATTTTTTTTGCCAACACTTCATCGGCACCATTGGAGAGCACACCTATTTCGCAGCAAGCCGCGATTAAAGTAGCTGTTTTTTGGCGGATGATTTCGTAATAAACATTCTCGGTAATATCCAGTTTTCTGGCTTTTTCGAGTTGAAGAAGTTCACCTTCGGACATCTCGCGAATCGTTCGGGCAATCACCTTAAGCAAATCGTAATCGTTATGATCGGTGGATAGTAAAACAGATTTCGACAATAAATAATCGCCTACTAAAACGGCAATTTTGTTTTTCCACAAAGCATTAATGGAGAAAAAATTACGGCGTTTAAAACTTTCATCCACCACATCATCATGTACCAAAGTCGCGGTATGAATCAACTCAATCATGGAGGCACCACGAAAGGTTTTTTCACTGACATCGCCAATCAGTTTAGCACAAAGAAACACGAACATTGGGCGCATCTGCTTGCCTTTGGTTGTCACGATAAAGCGCGTAACTTTGTCCAAAAGCGGAACATTACTTTGCATGGATTCATAAAACTTTTGTTCAAAAAGTTTCATTTCCTGAGAGATGGGCTGCTTGATTTCTTCTACGATGTTCGACACTTTTTTATGAGTGATGCTTGATTAATGATGCTTGATGCGAGCAAAGATAATTATTAAAAACATAATACTTGTGATGCTGCGGCAAATTATTGCAACATCCCTTTCGGAATGAAATAAAAGCTTTGTTTGGCAGTCCCAAGCGGCGTGCGGAATTCCTCTCCGGAAATATAAATCCCGTTTTCGTCTACGGCGATGCCTTCTATTTGACCTAATGAAATTGTGCTGCCGAGGTAATATTTTTTCGGAATTTCATTGAAGAAAATGCCTGATTCGGTTTCATCAAAGATTTCTAAAAAGACTTCCATTTTCTTTGTATAACCGATTAAATATAGTTTTTTATCATAATAGTAAGCATCCGTCACAAAAAATCCCGTACCAAAAGATTCTATCTTTTGCGCTGGTTGGTTTTCATTTAAATTTGGATCGAGGACATAGTGCGTGGTTCTTTTTGACACCCATTCCTTAGTAAAAATATGGATTTTACCATTCAAAAAAATCATGGCTTCTGCATCGAAATCATTGTTGATGAGTTTCGTGTCGAAGTCGTTTTGTTCAGGATAATAAAAAGGAATTTCTTTAATTTTTTCCGTTGAGTCTATTTTAGTTTTAAAAACCTTCAAATTCCGGCGTGTTCCGGCGTTATTTCCAAAATCCCCGATGTAGAAATTCTCGCCGTCATGCGTGATGGCTTCCCAATCGTTGTTAGCCACAGGCAGCTTTGCCTTTGATAAAATTTTGCCCGAATTTTTATTAATCTCAAAAATTTCAGAAGGGTTCCCACCATCATTGAAAGAGTAAAGTTTTCCATTAAAGAAACTTAATCCCGAAGTTTCCCGCAGAGAATCAGGAAGTGTAGCGGTATGGTATTTTTTAATCTTGAAAAATTCAATTTTTTCCTGCGCATAAAGGTTTGAACCTAAGATAATTACTAAAACAATGAACCAGTTTTTCATTTATATTTTTCGTTTTAAAAGTAGCACTTTAATTTTTAACAAATCGTAAAACACTCCTCCCAAAAGCAAAATCGTTCCCAATAATAGCGAACGGATTCCGAAATTTGAGAAAAGAATACCTCCAGTCACCCCGCCAAAAAAGAAGGACCAAATAATAATCAACCTCAACCGGATGGACTTCACTATTTTCGTGATATTTTCTTTGCTTTTAATAAAGAAAAGTTGCGAAAACTCGATTCCCATATCTGTAAAAAGGCCGGTAAGGTGCGTGGTTCGGACTACAGAATGCGAGATGGCGGTGACCAGTGCGTTCTGCATTCCCATGGTAAAAAGCAGCATAAAAGCGAGAAAATCTGGCGCATATTTTATTAAAAAATCGCCACCCAAGGCTATCGCTCCCAAAATAATGGCCTCCGCCAAGGCGGGAATGATGTAGGTGAGCCGCGTACGAATCCTGACAACTACTTCTTCGGTGAAACTCGACACGAAGGCTCCGAGGAAGAACGAAAAAACGAAGAGCGCCACATGGAAAGCGCCTAGGAAGTTCATTTTGAAAGCCTCGTCCACAAAGAAAGCGAAATGCCCTGTGACATTGGTGGTGAGTTTGCCTACAGCAAAAAATCCGCAGACATTCACCAGCCCCGCCACGAAAGAAAGTAGCGTCGCAATGCCTATATTATGGGCTTCGGTACGGGTTTTTCCTTTATGTACAAACATTGTTACTCACCAGATTTATTCGCCAATTGACCACAGGCGGCATCAATATCCCCTCCCCGACTTCGGCGTACCAGAACGGTAATTCCGGCTTTTTCCAGTTCGCGGACATATTTCTCTTCTGCTGCGATGCTTCTATGGTCGAATTTTCCTTCGCCAATCGGGTTGTATTGGATTAGATTCACTTTGGAAGGTACTTGTCGGCAATATTTAATTAAGGCTTTGATATGCGCATCATCATCATTAATTCCTTTCCAGACGCAATATTCAAAAGTAAGGATATTCCCTGTTTTTTGGTACCAATAGCGCAACGCTTCCATTATTTCTGTTAATGGAAATTTCTCCGAAAACGGCATGATTTCGTTGCGGGTTTTCTCTATTGCGGAATGCAGCGAGAGTGCTAGTTTCACCCGGAGTTCTTCATCTGCCAGCATTTTGATCATCTTCGGAATTCCCGCTGTAGAAACCGTAATACGCCGTGCCGCCATGCCCAAGCCTTCTGGCTCGGTGATTTTTTTGATGGCCTCTACCACATTTTTATAGTTCATCATCGGCTCGCCCATTCCCATAAATACGATATTGGATAGCGGACGATCGAAGTACATTTTACTTTGCTTATCGATAAGTGCTACTTGATCTACAATTTCCGCAACCTCCAAATTCCGCATCCTTTTGAGTTTTGCCGTGGCACAAAATTCACAATTGAGCGAGCAGCCGACTTGTGAAGAAACACAGGCTGTAGTTCGGCTATCAGTTGGAATCAATACCGATTCTACCATCAAACCGTCATGTAGTTTCACGCCATTTTTTATGGTGCCGTCGGTAGATTTTTGTAATTGATCAACAGAGATGGGATTGATGGTATACTCTTGAGCAATTTTTTCTCGAAGTTCTTTAGAAAGATTCGTCATTTCATCAATAGAATGGAGATTTTTACTCCATAACCAGTCATAAACCTGCTTTGCACGAAACGGTTTTTCACCCAAAGTCACAAAATAATCTTTGAGCGTATCGAGAGATAAAGTACGGATGTCTTTCAAAAGAAAAATGTTTAATTATAGAAGTTGCAAAGATACGGTTTTTCGTAATTTTTTCACGACGGGGAAAGACTTAAAGTAAAAGAGAAAATCCCAACGACATGAACAATACTTGCATAAATCATAGTAAAAATTTACCGACAGAAAAACAGTGGAGAAGATTTGGTTTTTGATAAAAAATATTCCAAAAAACAAACGCAAGAAATTTGGATGTATGGATTGGGCGACGATGATCAATTTGAAGTAATTGGAAACCAAAATAATCCGATAAAAATTCGTCTTTTGGGCGGGTTAAATAATGATACTTACACGATTAATAAAGGGGAAAAATTATATATCTACGATTATAAAACCAAAAAAAATACCTTTAATTCCCTGAAAGGAAAAATCACCCTTTCGGATAATTATGATTTGAACGAATATCAATATAAAAGACCAAAATTCGATGTGTTTGCCTCCACCCTCAATTTAGGTTACAACCCTGATGACGGCGTTATCTTAGGATTAAATTCGAATTGGACCAAAAATGGTTTTAACCAAAATCCATTCTCATCAAAACATACTTTAAAAACCAATTATTTCACATTATCAAACGGTTACGAAGTTCGTTATGAAGGAATCTTCCCGAGAATTGTCGGAAACTGGTTCTATCAGATCGATGCAGGTTACACAGACTCTAGATATATTCGAAATTACTTCGGAAATGGAAACATTACTAAAAACGATCATGATATTTATGAGGAAAAATATTACCGTGTACGGGCCGGAGAGTTTTACGCCGTACCATCGATCAATTGGAGAAAAAATGCAAGTTTATTCTCCGCAAAATTGGTTTACGAAGCTTTAAAAATCGAAAAAACAGAAAATCGTAGAATTGCGACGCCCAATATTGTAGACGAGAATGTGTTTTCAACCAACCATTTTGCAGGAATAGATGTAGGATTTCACTTTGAAAATGTAAATAAAAAAGTAAATCCGAGTTTGGGAATGAAGTTTGACAGCCAATTTACATATCGACAAAACCTTAATAACGGCGACAAAAAACTACCCACTTTTGAAACCGGTTTAGGATTCACTCATTACCTTACCAAAAATGAAAAACTCACTATTTCTACCTATGCAAAAGCAAAATGGCTGCTGAGCGATGATTATGAGTTTTATCAAATGGCAACTTTAGGCGGAAACGACAATCTTCGCGGTTTCCAATTTGATCGTTTTTATGGTAAAAGTTCTTTCTATCAAAGTTCGGATCTTCGTTGGTCGATCGGGAATTTCCGAAATGCTTTTGTTCCTTTAAACATCGGAATTTTCGGCGGGTTTGATTACGGACGGGTTTGGCTTCCGAATGAATTTAGCAATCAGTGGCATACTTCTGCAGGTGCAGGAATTTGGCTCAATGCGCTGGATATGCTGGGAATTCAAGCATCCTATTTCCTTTCATCGGACAAAGGAAGATTTGTTCTTGGATTTGGAATGAATTTCTAAATTAGAGTTTTAATTGATAAAGAAAAGATCCTCCTTTTTTTGTTGCTTCATCAGTAATCAAGATAGATTCGTTGGTTTCGAAACAAAGGCCTTCTTTTTGAGTAAAATTTTGCAATTCGATCGTTTTGGGTTCTCCTGAAAAGAAATTGTCATCTTTAAAATTGGTGAAAACCCACACTTTATCGGAGCTTAAAAGCACCACTTTCTTTTTATCGGGGCTTATTGCTGCACTGGTTACAGCGCAATGATTGAAGTTTCCACAAGTCACAAACTCGGATAATTTCTTGGCCGGAAGTTTTGTTTGTGAATTATTATCCACCCGGTACAGAGAAGTAGTTCCATCGAATTCCGAGCTTCTGTTTTTTGTGAATAAATAAAAATGGTTGTTGTAAAAGAAAAAGGATTCTACATCAAAAATTCTATTTTTCTTTTGTGCCGGGAAATCCTTTTGTTCAGGATAATAAAATCGCACAATTTCCGAAGCTATTGCTTCATCTTTACTCAAATCGGCGGCATTAATTTTATAAATAGCTAAATTCTGTCGGTCATTATCATTGTTACCAAAATCCCCAATGTAAAGATTTCCTTCTTCATCAGAAGAAAGGTCTTCCCAATCAATGTTTTCTACGTTTGAAACTCGGATTTTGCGTATCAGTTCTCCTTTTTTATTAAATCCGAAAAGCAAATTTTCATTACCTTGGTCTTCTACGGTCCAAATTAAATTTGAAGCTTTCGAAATTTCACAAGCCGATGCTTCATCAATCTCCTTGGGAAGCGCGGTGACAACTTCGATTCCATATTGCGCCTTTTCTTGGCAATTGGTCGCTAATAATAAGATGCTGGAAATAAATAAGGCTTTCATAAGTTTTAACTGAATCATCAAAATTACTAAAATAAAAATGCACAACCGAAATTGTGCATTCATTAAAAGTTGTATTTCTTTTTTGTATTAAATTACAAAATCAGCATCGCATCACCGTAGGAGTAGAATTTATATTCATTCTTGATGGCTTCTTCGTAGGCCTGCATCACAAAATCTTTTCCGGCAAACGCCGCGATCATCATCAGCAATGTAGATTTTGGCGTGTGGAAATTGGTAATCATCGCATTGGCGACACCAAAATCGTGCGGCGGGAAGATGAATTTATTCGTCCAGCCGTGGTAAGGCCCGATTTTTTTGTTGGAAGAAACCGAAGTTTCCAGCGCGCGCATCGTGGTAGTTCCCACGGCGCAAACGCGGCGGTGCTCCTCCACAGCTTTATTGATGATGTCTGCGTTCACTTGGTCTATAATCGCCTCTTCAGATTCCATTTTATGTTTGCTGAGATCTTCCACCTCTATCGGGTTGAAAGTTCCCAAGCCCACATGCAGTGTCACTTCCGCGAAATCTATCCCTTTTATTTCCAATCGTTTCATTAAATTTTTGGAGAAATGCAAACCGGCAGTGGGTGCGGCTACAGCGCCCTCGTGCTTCGCATAGATGGTTTGGTAGCGTTCGGCATCTTCCGGCTCTACCGCTCTTTTGATGTATTTGGGAAGCGGCGTTTCGCCAAGTTCTTTCAATTTTTGTCGGAACTCTTCATAAGATCCGTCGTATAGGAAACGCAGCGTTCTCCCTCTAGAAGTGGTATTATCAATCACTTCCGCCACCAAAGATTCGTCCTCAGTGAAGAATAATTTGTTCCCGATCCGTATTTTTCTTGCAGGATCCACCAGCACGTCCCAAACGCGGGTTTCCTTGTCCAGTTCTCTCAAAAGGAAAACTTCGATTTTGGCGCCGGTTTTTTCCTTGTTACCGTACAATCTCGCCGGGAAAACCTTGGTATTATTGAAGATGAAGAGATCTTTCTCCTCGAAATAATCTACTACATTTTTGAAATGTTTATGCTCTATCGTCTGCGTATCGCGGTGCAGCACCATAAGTTTGGCATCATCGCGGTGTTCGGAAGGGTGTTCCGCTAAAAGTTCTTCCGGCAGGTGGAAATTAAAATCTGAAGTTTTCATTTTTTTAAATTACGGTTTAAAAATTAGTCTGCAAAGATACGCTTTTGAAAGCGGTAAGTCAAGAACAAAAGTCGAAGCCTCACCAAGTGGCGTGGCGAAGCCAGATCCTCCTCTTTCGTGATATGTAGCATCCTATTTTCAGGTTTTTTTTGGGCGCGATTTCCGGCTCTTCGCTATTACTCCTCGCGCCCGCGCTTACAATCATGCCGCACCACTTTCCCGAGGCGTGCTGTGGGGTAGCCGCTGCGATCCGGCGCGCGCGATTCGCTGCTCATGATTCCAGTTTCAGATTTTCGGATTTCACTGTTTCCAGTGTTGAGTTTCGAGGTTTTGAATTGCGTGGCGTCATAGCGGTGAGCTAAGCAATCTCTTGGATTTACATTGCCGCGCTTCGCTCGCAATTACGGAGTTGGGAAACATCCACTCCGTCGGAGGGGAACGGAAATTTCTAAAAAATTTATGCAGGGGGTGTTTGAAAAGAAAGCCTCAAGATTTTTGGAAGCTGCAGAGTTTATTCAAGAAATCGTGGCGCGCGAGCCAAGGGGGAATTATGGAATTCCATCTTAATTATTTAACCTTTCTCATAAAGATAACCAATACCATTTTCTTAAAATCTTTCGTTTTATTTCTCAAAATGCTTGATCCGCATTGATTTCATTGTTTAGGAAATCCCATTCTCGATTTAGAATAAATTATATTTTACGAAAGAATTATAAAGAATAACCACTTTGTTAATAAGTAATTTTTCAATTATCCATGTCAATTACTTATAGCCGCACGCTGCGTGAGGGATGGAAAGGGTGCGACTGAAAGGGAGCAGTGCAAAGCACCGGAGCGAAGCGGAGCCCTGAACAGCCCGACCCTTTGGGGCTGCTTAGTTTGCGGCGGCTTCGCCGCCGCAAACTAAGCAGCCCCGGGGACACGCCCAAAAACTACATTAAATTTTTACGGATAAAGATGATTTTTTTCAATATCTTTCAAAAATTCGATTGTGGTAGGGAAACATTGCCATTTGGAATAAAAAAAGCTGAAAAATCAGTAATAAATAGAAATTTCTGAGTTCTTTAGACTTTAAAAACTCAATTTGGCAACATAATTACGATTTTCATAGAAAGTAAAATTTTTGTTGTTCATTATACAAAAATGTCTATCTTTATTATCTAATACTTAAAAAGAAAAATGAAAAAAATATTCTCAGGTGCTGCCTTAGTCGTGGCGTCGGTCGTTTTTGGACAAGGCATTAAGTTTGAAGAAGGCAAATTCGCATCCGTCCTTGCAAAGGCCAAAAAAGAAAATAAACTGGTGATGGTAGATAGTTACGCATCCTGGTGTGGGCCATGCAAACAGATGGCAAAAAATATCTTTCCTAAAAAAGAGGTGGGAGATTTCTACAACGCCAACTTTGTGAGCGCAAAAATAGATATGGAAAAAGGCGAAGGTCCTGCTTTAGCCAAAAAATACGGTGTGAAAGCCTACCCAACCTACTTATTCTTGAACAGCGATGGAGAGCTTGTGCATACCGCCGTGGGCTATTTTGAAGCGGAAGATTTTATTGGGAAAGGAAAGGTTGCACTTGATCCTTCTAAAAGAATTTCGGCTCAAAAAGCAAAATTTGAAAAAGGGGAAAAAGATCCTGCTTTTCTCATGGACCTGATGAAAGCGACTGCTTATACGGATCGGGAACTTTTTGTAAAAGCAGCCAACAGATATTTCGCCAATAAAAAAGAAAACACCATTGCACGGGAAGAAATCGGATTTTTGCTGTCTTCCGTGGAAACTTATGACGATGCGATGTATCGTCGCGTGCAGCAGTACCGTCCGGAACTATTGAAAGTTGTTCCAGAAGAAAAAATGATCGCTTTTGAGAAAAGCATGAAGAAAAATGCTGTTATGAAAGCTTCTTATAATAAGGATACAAAAACCCTAAACGAAAAAATCTACCGTGCGGAATCTGCTAAGTATTTTAATGAAGCCGAGACAGAACAAAACCTTGTGGCGACGAAACTGAACCTTGCCCTATCTGCCAAAGATTATAAAACATATGCCGACCTTGCTGTAAAAAAATATGGCGACGGCAAAGCTTTCGAATCTGATGAACTAAACTCCGTAGCCTGGACTTTCTTTGAAAAAATAACGGATCCTACCCTACTCAAAAAGGCGCAAGCTTGGGCTCAGGAATCTGTAAATAAAAATGAAAGCTACGCCAACACGGATACTCTTGCAAATATCCTGAACAAAACTGGCGACAAAGCCGCCGCAATAAAATGGGCGCAGCGGTCCATAGAACTTGCTCAGAAAACTGGTGAGGACTATGGCGATACGCAAAAATTGCTAGATAGTATAAAGTAAATATTAAACGGAGCTTTTATAAGCTCCTTTTTTTATTACTTTAACTGCACAAGAAGGTTTGAAAAATAATTGATAACTTCGCACCAAATATTTTTTAACCAAATGAAATTTATCTGCATATTAGCAATGTCAATGGCTTCCATTGTAGCATCGGCTCAGGAAAGTCTTCATTTCGAAACGGGAACCTTCGCCGAAATTTTGGCTAAAGCAAAAAAAGAGAACAAGCTTGTATTTATGGATGCTTATGCCTCTTGGTGCGGCCCATGTAAGATGATGGAACGGGATATTTTCACAAAACCAACGGTACAGCAATACTACAATACAAAATTCATCAACTCGCATTTCGACATGGAAAAAGGCGAGGGACCGAAAATCGCACAAAAATACCAAATACGGTCTTACCCAACCTTTCTTTTTCTAAATGGCGACGGAGTGGTAGTAAAAAAATCGATGGGTTATCAAAATGAAGAGCAATTTCTTGCGCTTGGCAAAGAGGCAGACAACCCATTGTTCAAAGGTGAATCCATGAGAAAGCGTTTTGAAAAAGGAGAAAGCGATCCCGAATTTCTGATAAACCTCATCACCCTGAACCTGACCTCGGATATGGAATTTGCGAGAATGGCGTCTGAAAGGTATTTCGCTGTTAAGAAAACGCCAGGCCTTACAAAAGATGAGGTTTACATTCTTCTCAACTCGGTAAACTCTTTGAAATCACCGAATTATAGGGCTTTACAAAAGTACCGTTCGGAGATTATTAAGGTAATGCCAGAGCAGAATTTGGTTCAGTTTGAAAATACGATCAAGCTGAGTGATATAGCGGAAAGGGCAATTAATAAAGATAAAAAAGAAATAAACGATGCCCAATTCCTTTTCGAAGCCGAAAAACTAATCGGTAAAGAGGCGGCCCTGGAATATTTGCAGGCTGTAAAACTTAACTTTTACACCAGCGTGGCAGATTATGAAAGTTTTGCGACGACCGCGATACAATATTACGCACATCCAGAAACGGCTAATCCCGATGAACTGATGAAGGTCGCCACAGTCATTAGCGAACATTCCAAAAACACTATTGCGCTAAAAAAAGCTTCAGAATGGGCGGAATCTAGCGTGATGAAAGGCGAGACCGCCGAAAATACCTATTTATTAGCAAAACTATATTTCCGAATCGGTAAAAATGATTTGGCTAAAGATTTTGCTGCGACATCTCGCAGACTCAGCATATCCGCCGGTCAGGATTCCGCAAAAGTCGACCTGTTGCTAAATGAAATTAATAAAAAATGAAGAAAACATGCGGAATCGCTTTATTGGGAATCGCACTTTTTGCAAACGCACAACGGAGCGATCATCAACTATATTTAAAAGGTAATGCCCTACTCATCCCGATAGGCGTAGTGAACATAGGTGCCGAATACCAGGTAGCGCCGAAATATACCATGCAGGCAGATGTGCTGATCTCACCTTGGAAATCCTTCGCTGGAAACCACGCACAAATTTATATGGGACATGTAGAGGGGCGCTATTACTTCTCCGAGGCTTTTCATAAATGGTATATCGGGGCAAATGCAGGAGCGGGACTTTTTGATCTCACCAAATGGAATTACACAGGAACGGGGAAGTTTCAAAGGGGTTTTAACTATATGCTGGGCGCCGTGGTGGGTTATCAGTTTAAATGGAAAGAGCGCTGGAATATAGATGTTTTTCTTGGTGGCGGGTCTTCGCAAGGCTTTTATCACGGTTATGAAGACATCCCACCCAACACATGGATCCGCTACGAAGCGCCTAAAAACGGGAAATATTGGAACCGCAGCGGTGAATTGCTCCCATACAGGGGCGGCATCATGCTTTCTTATAAAATCAAATAAATATGAATCCTAGAAATCGAAAATTCTATATCATCCTCATAATAACTTTCATTATTGTTTTTTTGATGAATTATATTGGTAGTTCCTATCCTGATCGGCTGGAACGCGCGCTTATGACCGGGGCATCTGCCGCTTTTTTTCTTGGAATCGGACTTTGGTTTACTTCCAGAAATAAGACTCCAGACAAGCGTGATAAATTTGATTTTGATTAATATTATCATCTACCTGCTGAACATTGTGAAATTATAAAAATAAAAGGAGAATGCATTTGATTTAAAAATTATATATTTAACTGAATATAAAACGATTAACTAGAACAAACTCGCTCAAGAGTACGAAATTATTTTAAAGGATTGACAAACACCAGCAATCATATTACAACAAACAAGGCCAATCAGACTCCCGAAACGCTTCAATTTAGAATTTGTAACACTCAACATCACTGCGGAATACATGTCGATTAATTGAATTATAAGTGTTTTAGTTACATTTCGGGAACCGTTCCGGATGGAAAAATTGAAAGAAGTTTCTATAACAGAAGAGTAGGATACTTATTCCATATTTTAGTTACTAACGATTGTTTTAAAGTGGCTTTTCAAATCATTTAGAGCTCCGGTAGACCATAATGCCCACAAAATGAGGACAGGCTGAAAGAATAACCGAACCAACCGTTTGGTATCCGTGTCCAATCCAAAACCATCTATCTGATTTGTATACTGCGATATATTTCCTGGAAAAATAAGTACAAAAAATAGCGCTAAAGCATAACCAACTTTGACTTTATATTTGAATACGAAAATCACAGACAATCCGAATAAAATTTCTACAACACCAGAAGCTACCACTACAAAATCCATAAAGTTTGGATCATTAGGTAACCACCTAGGAACCTCCGCTAAAAATTCTTCGCGCTTAAATGTCAAATGGCCTATTCCCGCTAACAGCATAAAACTTCCCAGCACTATTCTGGCTATATTTTGAATTTTGGAGGTTGTATTTACTAGCATAATTTTTTTACAAATGTAATAAAATAAGTATCGTACAATAGGTTGTAAATATATTTTGATACCGAAATTTAAATAGAATTAAAGATGTAATCCGTTTACAGATTTAGCTGTTTCATTTCCAAATATTTGAAAAATTAAACGCAGGGATTAATCACGCATTAGAAGGGTCAAAGAGTTATAAACATTCCAGCACCAAGAAAAAAAAATCTTAATCCTTTAAGAAAAATTTTGAAGTTTGACTTGCCGCATATTATCTAAAGATGGTGTTCAATTTGTAAACACCTTTATTGATAGGCTTCTACGGAAAATTCGGTTACCAAATATTTTTTAAAGCACGGTGCACCTAAAAG
>JAGLBA010000070.1 GCA_018260475.1 Chryseobacterium sp.
AAAAATAAATAAAAATGAAAAGAAAGTAAAACAATAATAAAAAGAAAAGTGAAAAAGAGTAAAATAATGAAAAAAAAAAAAAGAAAAATAATGAAAAAAATAAAAATGAAAAGGAGATAAAACAAACAAAAAAAATGAAAAATGAAAAAGAGGTAAATGAAGAAAAAAAACTCAAAAAAGAGATAAAAAAATAAAAAGAAAGAAAAATGAAAAAGAGGGATAACGAAGAAAAAAATAAAAATAAAAAGTAAGTAAAACAATGAAAAAAAATGAAAAGAAAGTAAAGCAGTGAAAAAAAAATGAAAAATGAAAAAGAGGTAAAACGAAGAAAAAAGAAAGAAAAAAGGAGAATAATGAAAAAGAAAAAAAATGAAAAAAAGGTAAATAAAGAAAAAAAGAACTTGTAAAGGAGGCAAAAAATAAAAAAGCAAAAAAAAATGAAAAAAAAAGAAAGAAAAATGAAAAAGTGGTAAAACGAAAAAAAAATGAAAAGTGAAAGAGGTAAATGAAGAGAAAAAATAAATAAAATCAAAAGGAGGTAAAAAATATTTTTAAAAAAATGAAAAATGAAAAAGAAGTAAAACAATGGAAAAAAAAAGAAGAAATATGAAAAAGTGGTAAGACGAAAAAAATGAAAAAAAGGCAAATGAAAAGGAAGGTAAAACAAAGAAGAGCAATAAAATGGAAAAGATAGATGGCAAAAATTTTTCAAATAAAACTGACGAACGAAAAACTAGAAACTAAGGAGGAAGAAAAATCGAACCGTAGAAGAAGATGAAGGAGGAGATGGAGAGAAGATGAAGAACCGGAGGATATTCCGTGATTTAGAATGAAAAGGAAGAAGGTGAGCGGGTTGTATCCGCCCACGGCATCCGGAGGTACCAAATTTAGATAAGAAAAAAAAAGAAAAGATGGGAGACAAGATGAAGACGAAGAAGAAGAAAAAGAAGAAAATAGA
>JAGLBA010000071.1 GCA_018260475.1 Chryseobacterium sp.
TTGAACAACTTTTGATTACTTTCTTGAAACCATCAATTTTCTGCAATTCAATTTCTATTTTACTTAATTCTTTTCTATAGTCTGCCCTTTCGGAAGTCGAATCCTTTTCCGATTCCTTCTGCGAAATTTTAAAGTTTAATTTTTCAAACGATGCTTTTAAACTTTCTTCCTTATCAATTATCGATCCGAGAATCTTCATTAAAGCTTCCTTGTAGTACTGAAGAAATAAAAAACAAAATAATAATTACAATAATAATAATAGTTAATAATATTAACTTAAAAAATAAAAAATTATTCTAAATCAATAAGGGACAAAAATAAAGAAATAAAAGCTTCAAAAATTGGCATTTGAGAGGGAAAGCTTGGGAGGGGAGGAGTTTGAGATTTTGTTTAATTAATTTTTTCGTTCGGAAATTTGACCGAAATCAAATTGGGTAATTCAAATTACGAAAAATCAAGTTAAATTTTAAAATTTCCGTTCGGTTGGGAGTCAATCCCAATTGAGTCAGACTGGAATTTCTCAACTTTTTAAAAGAAAAATAATGAAATTAATTGAATTCTCTCTTACTCTATCTATCTACCTATCTATCTCCGTCCATCTTTTCGTCTTCCCTCTCTCTCCCGTAAGAAATGCATTTCAGTGATCTCGGTCAAAAGTGTTTTTTCTTATTTTTTCTTATTTTTTTACTTTAAATGATGAAATCGCGAGCTTTTAAAAGTAGCCGAAGGTGCGCGTCGAAGATGTCGAGAAGAAGAAGAAGAAGAGAAAGAAATGAAATGAAAAAAAGACAGAAAGAAACCTGAAGAAGAAGAAAAAAGAAATGAGAAAAAGACAGAAAGAAACCTGAAGAAGAAGAAAAAAGAAATGAAAAAAGAAAAGGAAGAAAGAAAGAAACCCAAGAAAGATGAGAAAAGAAGAAAAAGAAAAAGAAAAAGAAGGAAAAGTAAAATAGAAAG
>JAGLBA010000072.1 GCA_018260475.1 Chryseobacterium sp.
CTAGAGAAATCAAAAGTAGAAATTTGTTATGTGGAGGTTTCAGAAAATCGGATCTTCCCTTAAAAATTTTTTTCCAGAACAAATCAGAAACGAGTTCACTCTCATACGCCTAATTTTTAATTTATTTTTATTTTTTGCAGCATTTTTATTTTTGACCGGAGAATTTTATGAATTTTTTTCTGTAAAAATAAATCGTTAAAAATAAATTGTTAAATTGTCACCAACATTATGAATTGCGATTGACCAATTCAAAGAATTCAACGAATGCGGCGCAGTGGCACCATAGAGTTATTCATATTTTCATTCCTTCCTCCCAAAAAAAAAAAAAAAAAAAAAAATTTAACCAAAAAGAAGGGAAAATTAATTCTAATTTCAAACCTATGCCATGTACAAAAGAAGGCTTGCAGTTTTGCAGACATATAACACGAATGAACCCAGATAGGTTGACCAACAGGATATTTACATTCCTACTCCAAAAGAAAGCCTGATGGGCTTGGAAGTTGAAAAAGATGCCCAGGAACTAGTGAGGAAACCAAGATTTCAAAAAGGGGGTCGTTCTCAATGAGAAAGCAGAAATCATTGTTTCACAGACACACCAAAAGTGAAAGACAGGTGCAAAGTGGACAGAAGAACGAAAGTAACAACATAGCTCTTAACTGGGTTAGGAGAAAATTTTCGAAATCACGTGGTCCATAGATGGCCGAAACGAACGCACAAAAAACCCAGGTAAATAGGCTAGCTTTATCATTGCATCCTGCATTGCCCAATCTTCTACGATTCAAATATGAAACACCCGTACGAGAATCATTGTTATTCTAAGCTTAAGGATTTATTTTAAAATTACCCGATCGCGGAATGGGAGTTTCTCTTGAATATGATTATATAAATTATGCAAATATGATATTAAAAGGGAGGCTAGGCAGTCATTGGACAATAAATTTTTGAAAG
>JAGLBA010000073.1 GCA_018260475.1 Chryseobacterium sp.
GCCTCCAGACTTTCTGTGTCAGAAAAACAAACTCCTTTGCTCCTCCTTTTTTATTTTTTATTTTTATTTTTTTTAAAGATTTTATTTATTCATTTGAGACACAGAGATACAGAGAGAGAGAGAGAGAGAGAGAGAGAGAGAATATATGACAACGTAGAACAATTTTAAATATGAAGAAAGAAGGATGGCCGAGTAATCGAAAGAATAAACCTTTTCATAATTGAAAACCTTTAAAGGTTGAGACCTCTTCTAGACCACCAGCGATCCGAAATGACTTTTCAATCAGATCCGCGGTTTTCACGGACTTGAAAAAACGAAAATAAAAATTAGGATTTACATATTTTTGCCACTTTTGAATCGCCTCTCTCCTGAATCCGTCGAAGAAAATCGTCTCAGCACATTCAAGAAAGGAAAAAAAAATTCCAAAGATTTTCTCATTAAAGGAAAAACGCGAAAAAAAAATTTTTTATTTTAAATTGAATTTTCATTTTCATTTATTAACTTTAATTTTATTTTTGTTACGTTGATGAATTTTTATCTGATTTAAATTGTTTTTTAATTTTTTTCTTTTTAATGGCCATCGATCTTTTTTTACTCTTCCTTCCTCTGAAATTTTCTTTGCACCGATTAACCAAACCGTACGTTTTCGATTCGTCGCTCAGAATTTCTTTTAAATATTTGATTTCCAATGGAATCCGTTTTAAAATCGCCGTTTCGCTCGTCATCGTTGCGACGCTTTTGAACGGGGGATCAAACCTTGAAAAGGTTCGACAGTTTTCGAGACGTCGACATTTTTCAAAATCGATTTCCCCCTTTTTTTTCACGATCGGCGACAATTCGAAATTAGAACCCAGTTTTCCACGGGTCGAACCCAGTTCACTGATGAGAACTTCCGGTCCGGACATGTTGATTTTCTTGAAATTTAATTCATCCAAAGG
>JAGLBA010000074.1 GCA_018260475.1 Chryseobacterium sp.
AATTTGTGAATGTTTTTGTCTTCGGCAGAAAAATGAACAAAATTAAAGTCTCAATAATTTAATAATGCACTACGGGTTATTATAGTACTTTGGAAAGAACACAGAAAGGAGATTTGGATATAACCAACTGGCTCAAATGGTTTCTCAGCTGCTTAAGAGGTGCAATAATTGCATCAAATACGATAATCGCCAAGGTGGTCCGAAAACAGCAATTCTTTGTAAATAACGCCTCTAAAACAACAAATGAGCGCCAAAGATTAATACTAACAAAACTCCTCGACGGCTTTGAAGGAAATTTAACCTCATCAAAGTATGCCAAGATTGCCAAGACTTCTCCAGATACTGCTCTAAGAGATATAAATGATTTGGTAGAAAAGGGAATTTTACTAAAAGCAGACTCTGGTGGTAGAAGTACAAATTATTTATTGAACTTTTGACAACCAACCCCAAAACCGTCCCCTTTTGACAATTAAATCATAACAAATAATTGCATAAATTATTAATCTATTGTTTATATATCATATAGGAGTCCCTCCAACTTCACAAAAAAAACTTGTAATCTTTACAAGGCTTTTTTTTTATATCTAGCTTCTCATTTGTAAGGTTTTTCGGATCTTTATACTGATATGGGATTTTTTTAAAATATATTCTATTGCTTTCAGGCGGCCTTTATCCTTTTAATCGGCATTGCTGATTTTTCCTGGGAGGGTCCTGCGTTCGGGTGTGAGCGTACGTCCGCTTTGTTTTCGGCCTATTTATTCCAAAGGTCGAGCGCAAGCTGACCCATCTCAATTCATTATTGCAAAGGATGTTTCGACCGGGGTTAGGATGTACGGCTTCTATTTTGGGCGTGTCCCTCCGGGTCGGGCTGTTCAGGGCTCCGCTTCGCTCCGGTGCTTTGCACTGCTCCCTTTCGGTCGCACCCTTACCA
>JAGLBA010000075.1 GCA_018260475.1 Chryseobacterium sp.
TTTCCCCTCCCGCCAAAAGAAAGAAGCAGAAGAAAAGATTTTTCGCGCGCGCGCACTCCCCCCCTCATCCTTCCGACAGCAAGAAAAATAATTTTTTTTTTTTTAATTAAATTAAATTTTTTTTTAAAATGGCCGCCCGAAGACTTCCGGTCAAACGAAGCAGGCGGGAATTCACTTCGAAGCAGACACGACTTCTCGTCTCGAGAAATTTTGTTTTCTTTTTGTTTTGTTTTTTTCTTTTTTTTTATTATTAACCCCATTAATTTATTTTTTAATTTAATTTAAAAAAAAAATTGTTTTTTTCCTCTTTTGTTCCGACTAGATAATGTGTGCTTTGCAAAACTGATTTTATATTTTCACTTCATTTTGAAAAAATAAAAAAAAAGGTGAATGGTTCTGACATTTTGTTCGATCTCCATTGCGCGTCAAATTTTTTTTTTTATTGTGACAAAAGGTTTTTCTTAAATGAAAATAATATTTCATTTTTGTTTTAGTTTCAAACAGTTCTGCAAGGTTCTGCAAGGTTCTGTAACTGATTGATGAATTTTTTTGAATTAGTAAGTGAATAATTTATTTTTTGAATAGAAAAAAATTTAATCCTAAAGCTTATGTTTCTTCGTTCTTTTTAAACACCAAAAAATTTATTATTGTTTAATTTAATGGTTCATATATGACCAAAAATCGTTTTACTAACCACAATTATTTTAAATTAAAAAAATAATTTATCGAGAATCAAACAAAGCAAAATAATACATTTTCTTCTTATTATTATTATTTTAAAATTTTGAATTATCGATTTGTGGCGTGGAAAACGTGAAGTGGAGGTGTTGATGATGGTGTCAGCGATGATTGTGATGATGATGATGATGATGACGGTGGTGCAAATGGCGGCGGAAATGACCGCGTTAAAAATCAAC
>JAGLBA010000076.1 GCA_018260475.1 Chryseobacterium sp.
TGCGTGAAAAATTTGTTTGCGGATAAGTATTAATTGTATATTTGCTTTAATGTAACCGCCTTGACATAACGAGCGTGACGCATGCGACAGCGGTGGAATTTTAACAAAAATAAGTCTATGAAACCGAACTTTCAATCAAAACAATCAATCATAATTAACGCACCATTAGAGAAAATATGGAATTTTTTAATGGATATTTCTAACATTCCTGAATTTCATCCAAGAGTAACCAATGTAGATTTGTTATCTAACCAAAAGTTTAGATGTGAAAATGTTTCATATCAATGTCACTTATCAGACGGTAAAAATAGTTGCGTAGAAAAAGACGTTGAAATTATCCCGATGAAAAAAATTGTGACCGAACTTCCTTCTGATACTATGGGACTTACAAAAATTTTAAATGATTACGTGGTAGAAACTTTATTCGAAAAAATTGGTGAGAATGAAACTAAGATAGAAATGCTTCATTATTATTATAGTTCAAAATTCAAGGTTTGGTTAATGAACTTTTTAATAAAACCAAAAATAGCCAAAGAAACATTGGCAACTTTACAAGGCATTAAGAAAAGTATTGAAAATGAAATTAACTAGAAATATTTCATTAATACTGATTGTTATTAATTTTTTTGCATTGATAAGATGTTTGTTTGAACCTTTTAGATTAAATTATCATAATGTTGAAATTAATTTTAATATAAGTCGTCCATTTTTACTTGGTGCTATAATTTCAGCTTTTGCAGTTTTTATTTCAGGTATTTGTTTCATAAATAAAAAATATTGGCTTTCCATACTTATTTCAGTTGTAAGTGTAGCGCTGATGATATACATTAAATCAACTGAATAAAAAAGATTCCTCGCTGTAACGAGCGTGTGCCGCATTTTTACCAGCCAATATATCACGCG
>JAGLBA010000077.1 GCA_018260475.1 Chryseobacterium sp.
AAGTTAATCTAAACTTAAACTAATAAAAAACAAAAAGAAATTTCGGGAAATGAGAAATATCGATTTTTGGTCACATTACTAAAGTTGGACAAAAATTTTTTTTTGTCAAAGTTACTAAATGTTTGCAGAATTTTTTTTCCTGCATATATTTCTTTATATATATATTTATATTATATATTTCTTTACTATATTAATTTATACTGCATATATTTCTTTATATATATATATATTTCTTTACTCGAATTCTTTATTCTATAATTTATTTCTTTATTGTAGTGCATTATTCTATATTCTGGTGATAATACGCATTTTATAGTTTTTAGACTTTCGCGGCTTTTGTTTCTCACACTATTTATTCTAAGTGTTTTTGGGTTATGACGCCGCTTTGAAGATTGTTTAACACACACACGCCGCCTTTTACTATTTTCTGTTTGCTTGTCGGAAAACGGACTACAACAGTTGATATGTAACCCGAAGAAACTTCCAATGTCCGCACAAACACTTATGGGTCAATCCCGATGAGTTGAAAACCGACGATGACCACATCCCTATATATTTCACCATTCCAATATCCCGAAGAACCAGAATTGCACGACCCTTATAGGCCACTATGACTATGCGATTAAATTGCTTTTCGCAACGGTTCATGGGTTCATCAATCTTCAACGCGGCGTCGTAGCCCAAAAACACTTAGAATGCATAATGCAAGGAACAAAAGCCGCTAAAGTCTAAAAACCATAAGTGAACTATTTCATTGCAATTATTGATTTTAAACAAACACTATTTCACTGATTTTTTTGGGTTATTACGTCGTATATTTCTACGCGACATAATAAAAGTGTTACTAAAAAGAAAGTGTAAAAGTGTACTTTTACACTAAAAAGTAAGTGTAAAA
>JAGLBA010000078.1 GCA_018260475.1 Chryseobacterium sp.
CTTATGGGCAGCATCAAATACTCAGGAACATTTAAAATTGTAATATTAACTAAAAAAATTATAAATATTAAGAATTATGAAAACTTTTAAATTAACATTTTTGCTAATTTTTGCTATGCTAAGCAATGCATGGGCACAAAATCCAAGTCCAGAACTACTAACTCCAAGCAATCATGCTTTGGTTTTAATTGACCATGAAGGCCAGATGGCTTTTGCCGTAAATGGGATCGACCCTGTAATCCTAAGAAATAATGTGGGATTGATTTCTGGAGCTTCCAAGATTTTTAACATTCCTACAGTGGTAACAACTGTTGCTGAAGCAAGTTTTAGTGGTCCTGTTTTCCCTGAAATTCAGGAATTCTACCCTAACAAAACTGAATATATTGACAGAACTACAATGAATACATGGGAGGACGCAAAAGCACACAAGGCCATTACCGGAAAAAACAAGAAAAGAATTGTTATGGCTGGTTTGTGGACTAGTGTATGTGTTGTAGGACCTGCAATGTCTGCATTAGCAGATGGTTATGAGGTATTTGTTATTACAGATGCATCAGGAGACATTACTAAAGAAGCACACGATATGGCGGTTCAAAGAATGATACTTGCAGGTGTGAGACCAATTACATCTATGCAGTATGTATTAGAGCTGCAACGTGACTGGGCGCGCGCTGCAACTTACGAGCCAGTTAACCAACTTATCATGAGATATGGTGGAGCGTATGGTCTAGGCGTACAATATGCTAGAAAAATGCTGAAACACTAACAAACCCTTAATTTTTTAGCTCTTTGTCGATAGGCAAAGAGCTTTAATAATAAAAAGATTAAATCATGAAAAAATTAATAGTATTCTTAGTTCTCTTTTTGGTCGTACAATCTTGTCAGGTTA
>JAGLBA010000079.1 GCA_018260475.1 Chryseobacterium sp.
TTAAATTCGCACACACCATCACCCCAATGCAATTTGATTGGATTAGTCGATGGGAACATGATCTATTCGAAACTTTAAGTTTTACATTGTATATTCAACTGCAATTGCGTTTTAAGTTTCAAGTTTTTTATAATTGTAAAAAAAAAATCATCAATTTTAAACTTTCAAGACTTTCGTTAAATTTACCATCACTTTTACGCTTACTTTTTGGGCGAATACGTCGCGTAGAAAAACTGTTTTAACATCTTTACCAGACGTTTCGCCAGCTTTAACAGCTGCTGGCATCTTCGGTGGAAGAAACAAACCGAACTAAAAGTATTTGAAAACTCCAGAAGGCTTATATATAGGTTTCAGGTGTGGAAAGGTTGAATGAATAAATGAATAGATAGTTAGATTCATAAATTTAATGTTGAGGAATTAAACGGGTTGAGGTTATAAGAGGACAAAAAAGGGGGTTAGGTATGGAAGCAGGTATATTTAAATTGTGGAATGAGAAAGGCTTAAGGTTAAAAAGGACAAGGGAGGTCGACATCACCGTCTGTCACCTTTTGTTTTATAAAATAAATTTTTAAAAAATTTTTATTTATTTATTTTTGTGTGCCCTTTTCTTTAAAATTTTGATTTGTTTCAATTATTATTTTTTTTTATACCATCTTGCTTTCAGTTTTCGTTTTACACTTCGCCCGCTAATGTCAATTTCTCAACTGCATTTAAACTTCATTTTCAAAATTTTCAATATCAAATTTTAATTTCGTTTGATTTTCAGTCGATTTATTGGATTTTTTTTCGATCGTGCCACGCCTTCTTCTCGTCAGACTGTTCGCCTTATTTTACCACTTGAAATGAAAATTAAGCTACTTTTCACCCCGTTAAATCATT
>JAGLBA010000007.1 GCA_018260475.1 Chryseobacterium sp.
AATAAAAGTTCTCGTCCAAAGTTAGTTTCCTTAATTCATTCAAAATAAAGTCGTAAATTGCATCTAGGTTATTCATAAAGTATTTGATTGGTAGTCAATACAATATACGAAATTTTCGTGTTATGAATAACCTTTTTTATAATGCACTACGAGTTAAAAAATAAATTTATTTTACTAATTTTACAAAAAATACGAAATGCAACTATATTTAGTTTTACAGAAAAGGTGGTTTGAAGAAATTTTGTCTGGTAATAAAAAAGAAGAATACAGAGACTTTACAGACTTTTATATTAACAGATTGTGCGAGATCGATAAAAAAACAGGTGAAATAACTGCTATAAAACCATATAAGACAGTCAAGTTCCAAGAAGGCTATAATGCGAATGCTCGGCAAATGATACTTGAATGCAAAAACATTGTAATTGAAGCTGATGAGGGCGTTGAAGAATATGATGTAAATAACTGCAATTTTGTTATTGAGTTAGGTGAAATATTGAATAAGAATTTTTAAGGTGGTTTTTTTTATTTTATACAGGTTATATTAAATAAACACTTTAAGTATTAAGATATAAACTACTATTAATCAATATATTTGTAAGTGATTAGCAAGGGTAAAACTATTGCGTGGCTAACGGACGAGGCGCAAAAGTGGGTAAATTCATATGTAAGGCATAGAGATAGTGCAAAAGGATGGTTTGTATGCATTTCGTGTCAGGAGCTAAAGTCTGTAAGACAGATGAATGCTGGACATTATTTTGCAAAAGAATTTTATAAATCGGTTAGGTTTGATGTAGATAATATTCACGGACAATGCGTAAGGTGCAATAAGTATTTATCTGGAAATTTAATACCGTACCGCGAAAATTTGCTGATCAAGATAGGCGAAGGAATTTACATCAGAGTTTAGAGTTTTTCTTTATCAAGGCAAATATATCCCTTCCCTAATTAATTATTCAGCAGAGGGTTATATTACAAAAGAAAACGACATTAAAAAACATAATTATTTGGCAAAAGGAATAGTTCAGTATGGAAAACTTACTCCAGCTACAGATAATGGACTTAAAAACTCCATTGATATAACTAAACCACTTAGTAACAATATTTCGAGTAAGGTTGCTAACTCCTCTGATATATTACTATCCAAAGAAGAACAAGAATTTATTAATGAGCAATAAAAAAAATCTCGAAAGTTTTTTGAATATTATCCTAAACTATTTCATAATTATTTTTCAGATATAGATGAGGTTACCATAGACCTGCTTTCAAAAGCAGGCTTTTGTTTTTATCAATCAATCGTACAGCTAGCTCCAGTAATAGATAATCAAGAAAATCATAGAATATCCATAAATAAATTTTATTGAAATTTCATGTGCTTTGTTTATTTCTATTATTCCTATCTTTGCATTGTGAAATTCAATAAAAATGCACTTCGGAAGATAGTTTTACCGTTTTTTTTAGCGGCTTATCTTTTCGTGACTTTATTTTCGCAGCATTTTCATCATCACAACAGCGGACTTTATTTCAAGCAGTTTAATTTTGTCAAAACCGGAAAATATTTTTCCGAAAGTAAAATCAAATTAGGCGATACAGACTGTTTGATTTGCCATTTTGCACAAGATGGGAATACGCTTTTACCAGAGAATTTTCCTCTGGATCTGGCCAGGGATCATGTTTTTTCTAAACAATTATTCGTTTACAAACAAAATTTCTACATACTTTCACGCGAAGCCTTATCTGTTCGCGGGCCACCTTCTTTTATTTAATTTCCTTTTTTATATCAAATCTTTATTTAAGGTTTAATGGATAAAATCTATTAAACTGAACAATAATATTTGATATTGCTGAATTCGCCACTTTCTTAGTGCGGATTAGTTCGAATTTAAATAAAAACTTTAATGAAAAATATATTAAAACTGATATTGATCTTTCTTGGGGTCACGGTTTGTTTTGCCCAAAAAAGATTTCAGGTTCAGGGCTCCGTAGTCGATTTTCATGATAAAACGGCGCTATCCGGAACCAAAATTCAATTGGGAGGCCACACTGCAGTGGCAGGTTCCACGGGGCGTTTTCGTTTTGATAATATCTCTGCCGGAACTTACACGGTTACGGCAACTCACCCGGACTGCCGCCCGTTTTCGCAGGTGGTTTCGGTAGATAAAGACTTGGATCTTCGTCTGCTTTTAGAACACCATTCTGCAGATATAGAAACCGTCGCACTCCACGGAACCCGGAAAAATAGTGGCGTGATGATCGTGGAATCTTTGTCCAAAGCCGAAATTTCTCGCAATTCAACCGAGAATCTCGGGAATGTACTTTCTAATATCTCTGGTGTCGGTACGCTGAAAACAGGAAATAATATTGCGAAACCTATTATCCACGGGCTTTACGGGAGTAGGATTACCATCATAAATAGTGGCGTAAGAATGGCGGAGCAGGAGTGGGGCGTGGAGCATTCCCCAAGTATCGAGCCGAGTGCTTTTGAAAAAATCCATGTGGTGAAGGGTTCCGGAGTTTTGAAATACAGTGGCGACGCCATTGGCGGAGTAGTGGTTTTAGAACCGGAGAATTTCCCTGCGAAAGATACCTTGATGGGCTATTTGTCGGCATCGGGAATTTCCAACGGAAAAGGTGCAAAAATAACCGCCGATATTTCTAAAATTTGGGAAAATAAATGGTTTGTTAAAACTGTGGGTGCCTACAAAAAATTGGGCGACCTCTCTATTCCAGGTCATACTTTGCAGAATACTGGAACAGAGGAACAGTCTTTCAACTTCGCTTTTGGAAACCGTTCATTTTTGCAAGGTTTTGAAGTTAACTACAGCGGAATCAATCAGAATTTTGGTATTTTTAAAGGGTCTCACTTGGGTGGGCCAGAAGATTTCTACAATGTCATTAATTCAGGACAATCCCTGTATTTGGATGATTTTTCTTACGCCATTCAAAATCCAAAACAAGAAGTTAGCCACCATATTGCAAGTGCGGAGGCGTATAAAAGATTCCACAACTGGGGCAAGTTTACATTGAAATACGCTTTTCAAATCAATAACAGAAAAGAATACGATATCCGCCGTGGGGATTTGAATGCGTTGCCCTCTATGGATTTGCGCTTAATGACGCAAAATGTGAAATTGGAACACCTACTGGAGCGCGAAAAGTGGAAACTTGAAAGTGGAATCGTAGGAGGCTACCAAGATAATTATCCAGATCCTGCGACGAAGGCGCGGCGCCTAATTCCGGATTATTATAAATATGATGCAGGCGTTTTTTCCGTGTTCCAATACCGTTTTGCACCGAAATGGCGTGGCGAAGCCGGAATACGCTATGATTTCAGCAGATACGATGCTTATAAATATTACGATCAAGTCGACTGGGATCGTAGATTTGCCGATCTTTTCCCACAATTTGTGGTGAAGACTGGTGATAGCCGCGTTCTCACGCACCCGGTGTTCGATTTTCATAATATATCGGCAAATGTCGGGGTAAATTATACGCCGTCCGACAGGTTGGATTTTAAACTTAATTTTTCCAAAGCCGACCGCACGCCAAACGCTGCCGAACTCTTTGCGGATGGACTGCACCACTCGGCGGCGATTATAGAAACAGGAAACCTCGCTATAAAAAAAGAAGAGGTTTACCACATCAATCTTTCAGCAAAAACAAACCTGAATTTCTTAGCTGGACTCACAATCCAGGCCAACCCATACCTGATTTTCTCGGAAAACTTCGTGAACCAAATTCCGAATGGCGTGCAATCAACAAACCGTGGGGTTTTCATGAAGTGGGATTATGTACAAACCAAAGCGAGACTGTTGGGGATAGATGCAGATGCTGAACTGCATATTACAAACCGTCTGAAATGGACCTCGCAATTCAACGCATTGCGCGGGGATGATCTGGGAAGCAATGAGCCGCTGATCCTCATGCTTCCGACCAATTTTAGAAATGCAGTCGAGTATAACTTCCTGCATGCTAAAAATTTTTATGTGAAACTGGAGAACGAAACTTTTTTAAATCAAAACCGCTTCCCGAACAGAAATCAGGATGTAATGCTGATCGAGGACGGAAAGATTGTCACCAAAACACTCGACACAAGTTCCACACCCGATGGATATTCGGTTTTGCACGCTTCGTTGGGAGGTGATTTGTTTAAAAATCTCAATTTCAATCTCCGTGTCAACAATCTTTTTAACACAGAATACCGCGATTATCTCAACCGGTTGAGGTATTTCGCACCCGAGTTAGGCAGAAATGTAATCCTTACTCTAAAACTTAAATTTTAACCCTAATAAATATTTATCAAAATGAAAAAATTCTTAAATTTAATGCTCGTGTTGTTTGCTTCTCTTCTAATTTTCTCTTGTAGAGATAACAATGATACGCCTGAGGACATCAACGAGCCAGAGGAAATCGCAAAAGTAGTTCTAAAATTAACAGACAAAGCCGATGCTGCAAATGTCCAAACAATCAATTACATTGGTGGTAAAGCCGATAAAGATCTGGTTTTGGTTAAAGGAAAAACCTATAATGCGGAGTTGGATTTCTTTACCAAATCTAATGCAACTTACGAATCCTTGCTGGGCGAGATTACCAAAGAAAAAGATCAGCACTTTGTAACTTACGAATTTGCAGGTGTAGATGTTAACATCATCAGAACTGCTGCAGATATTGTGCGTACTGACGGAAAAAAACTGGGCATCAAAACAGAATGGACTGTAAATAGTGCTCCGGCCTCCGCTAAAGTAAATGTAAAATTGATCCACGCTCCAACTTCCGTGAATGATAATTCACCTTCTGCGACCAATCAATTGGGCGTAACAACCGGTGGCGAGACCGATATAAATACATTGTTCAACATCAAGTAAGACGAAATTTCAGGTTTGTTTAAAAGTCCGCAGAGCTGTATGCGAGCTTTTTTTGTTTAACCAAAAATAATTGCGTGCTGATTTTATTTAAACCAATCATTTTTAATGGGTTTAAGGTGAAATCCAGATGAAGTTTCGACAATAATCCAAAAAATATTCTTATTTTTGCAACCTAAAATTTTAATCAAAAATGAACGTTACAGCGACAAACCACGATGAAGTAAGCGCGTTACTTACAGTTACTTTAGATAAAGCAGATTATAAAGAGAAAGTTGAAAAACAACTGATCAACTATGCCAAAAATGCTCAGGTTCCCGGATTTAGAAAAGGCAAAGTGCCATTGAGTTTGGTGAGAAAGCAGTATGAGGCGGGAATCGCTTTTGAAGAAATCAACAAGCAGGTTTCTGATGCGCTTAATAACTACATCAATGAAAATAACCTTCGCCTTGTAGGACAACCGGTTCCAAACCCGGTAAACGAGTTGGATTACAACGCCGAGCAACTTTCTGTAGAGTTTGAAGTTGGATACGAGCCAAATTTCACCATCGACCTTGCAAAATACGAAGCGCCACACTATAAAGTAGAGGCCTCCGATAAGGAAATCGGAAAATCCATCGAGAACATGCAAAAGCGTTTCGCAGAGCAAGTTCCACATGAGAAAATAGGCGATGATTCTTATATCAATTTGGAAGTAAAACAAGTGGTAGAAGAGGGTGCAGAAGAGCACGCGCACAACCACCCACCGAAAAATATAATGGTAAATGCTGAGCAGAAAGAAGCCTTCAAATTGGTGAAAGACCTTGCGATGGACGGATCTGTGAAGGTTTCCAAAGAAGATTTGCAAAATAATGAAGACCTTACAAAAGAATTGGGTTTCAGCAAAGAAGAGGTGGAACACCTACACCACGACCAAGTGGAAGTAACGGTTAAGGATTTCTATGGTCTGAACAACGCACCTTTGGATCAGGATCTTTTCGATAAAATCTATGGTGAAGGTACTATCAAATCCGAAGATGAATTGAAGGCCAAAGTGAAAACTGAGCTAGATGAGTACTTTCAACAAAACGCCGATGTCCATTTTGTAAACAAAATATTGGAGCAAATCACCGAGAAAGAAGAAGTGAAACTTCCCGAAACTTTCTTGATCAAATGGTTAATGTTCAGCAACCAAAATATCCAGTCAGAGGAGCAAGCGAAACAAGTTCTTGAAAACGAGAAAAGCCAACTTAAATTCCAAATCATCGAAGGTAAGTTGATGAACGATAACGATGTGAAAATCGACTATACCGATGTTCTTGCACAAGCAGAGCAATTGGTAAAAAACCAGTTGGCAATCTATGGAATTCATAACTTGGGCGAGGAAGATGTACAGAAATATGCTGTGGAGATGTTGAAAGATCAGCAACAAGTTCAGCAGATTTCGGCAGAAGTTGCTATGGCGAAATTGAAGGACATCATCCTTGAAAAAGCAACGAAAAAAGAAACTGCCATATCTCACGATGAGTTTCTTGAAGAATTGAAAAAGTAATTTTTCCTAAAGTATTAAAATCAGCCTTGAAGAAATTCGAGGCTATTTTTTTGTTTAAAACATTTAGAATGAAGAGATGAATAAGTGCCAAAGAAATACTGTGAGCAAGGACAAAGGAATCCCAATGCCGATGAAAAGATTGCATAGTTTCGGTGCCAAACCCTGTGTCGATGCGATGATGGCAGCAGTAATCATAGGTGCCATTGCGGCTTCCAGAATAGAAATTTCTATCGCTTCGCCACTTTGTTTCAACACCAAAAAATAAAGGATAAAAACAGCCAGTGGAAAGATGAGGAGTTTAAAGATAAGCCCTGCGGCTAATGGTTTTGAGTAAATTCCGGGTCGTTCCAATTTCAGTTGGCTTCCCACGGAAACCAGCGCCAAGGGCACCGTAGTAGCTCCGAGCTTACTGAAAACTTCATCTAAAGCGGCAAAAATTTCAATGTTAAAAATATTCAGAAATACTGACAAACAGAATGCTAAAAACGGTGGAAAAATTAAAATTTTCTTCAGGATTTCTTGTTTAGAACTTTTTCCACCAGCATAATGTGCTGCAATCGCGATGCCCACCGTGGATATTGCTACAAAACTTCCGGGTTGATCCACCAGCATCACGGTTTTCAATCCGCGATCACCATAAAATGCCTGTATCAAAGGGATTCCGACAAACGAGGTATTGCCAAATCCGGCGCAAAGTATCACAGCGCCAGTCACCTGCCGAGACCAGCCCAATCGATTGCCCAGCCAGCTAAAAAGCAACCCGGACAAAGCGATATTGAGCCATGCCACAGCCACGGGGTATAAAAGTTCGGAGCTGATTTCGATTTTCGGAATGTAAAACAACGACAAAGCCGATAATGATATATTTAGGACAAAGGAATTCAGAACCAAATGACTGTTTTCAGGCAAAAGTTTTATCCATTTCAAGAAAACTCCCAAAAATAAGCATAGAAAAAGTAGAATAAGATTCGACATAATTCAATAAAAAAAGCCGGAACAATAATCGGCTCTTATATGTTACATGTTATAAAGATTGTAAATAGGCTTCCCAGCCAGCTACTTTATATCTAAGCGCAGCCTGTTCGGCATTGTCGGATTTGTAAATTCCGCGCCCTACGATGATAAAATCAGAATGCAGGTTTTTGAAGGCGTGCTCCGGTGTGTTATACTGTTGGCCTTTGCCATCGCCGCTATCCGCGAGGTTCACGCCGGGCGTAAAGAGCAGAAGGTCTTCCGAAATTGGTTTTTGAGAAACCCCTCCAATCACCGAAGGATGATCCAAAGCCACTTTGGTTGCTTCTTCAAAATAGCCGCCCTCCGTGAGTGTGCCTTGTGAAGACATGCTGAGAATAGCGATAACACCGGAGTTTAAAAAGAAATCCAAAGAATGATAACCACCAATAACCTGCGTCGTTATGAGGTCTGCCCAGGAAGAAATTTTATATACGCCGTACGAGTATTGCAATTCCTGCGTGCTGCCAATGTCGGCAAATTTTCGGTCTTCCATCAGTAGGAAGTTATGTTTTCCGGCCAAATCCCGGAGTGGTAGAATGGTTTTATCAAAATCAAAATCATTAATGATGTCGATATGGGTTTTTAGCGCAGCGATGTGTGGACCGACTTGATCGGCAAGTTCCAGCAATTCTTTTGTGGTAATCACATCTGCCGATGCGATGAGGTTGGTTTTTTTTTCGATAGCCGCTTCCAGTAGTTTTTTGGCCGATGGATGCTCTGTTTTTGCAAGTTTCGCTTCGTAGGATTTTCTTTTTTTAGCCTCAAATTTCACCTCTTTACCTGCCAAAAAATCTTTAATTCGTAGAACTTCTACCTCGCCAAGCATTCCCGCTTCCTTTAAAATGGCTACAGCTTCCGAAATGGTGAAGAGCGTATGCACGCGGTAGCCTTTGCCTTCCAAAAGTTGGCGCCCACCTTGTTCGCGATCCAAAACGACCACGATGTCGGTGGCTATTAAGCCTTCATTTTCAATTTCGGGAATGGTTTCCAGTAAAGATGTTCCGGAAGTGATTACATCCTCCACGATGAGGCAGTTTTGCCCTTTTGCATAAATTCCTTCGATGAGTTTTTTCGTTCCGTACGCTTTGGCCTCTTTCCGCTTGATAATCAGTGGGATTTCACTTTCCAATGACATGGCGGTGGCCATAGGCAGCGCGGCATAAGGCACGCCGCAAATGAGGTCGAACTGTTCGATGGAAAGCATTTCCAAAAGATAGTGTCCGAGTTTCTTTAGGATTTTAGGATCAGATGCTAAAGGTCTTAAATCCACATAAAAAGGACTCTCTATGCCGCTTTTCAAGGTGAATTGTCCGAATTTGATGATGCCCAGTTTGTAACATTCTAAAAAGAATTGTTTTTTGCTCTCCATGTAATAAATTTTAACAAAGATAAGGAATACCGCTAAAATTTAAATTTAGTAATATTTGATTTTTGAATTTTAACGAATATAATTTTAAACTTTGTTATATTTGATTCCACAAAATTTCAAAATAAATGAAAACCCAATTTTCCCTACTTTTAATCTTTATTTCAATGTTCTCTTTCGCGCAAATCGAGGAGAAAAAAATGGACGAACTGATCCAAAGTACTATAAAAACCTTTGATGTTCCTGGGATGTCCGTAGGGATTATTAAGGATGGTAAAATCGTTTATGCTAAAGGTCACGGCGTAAGCTCTTTGAACGAAAAACAGAAAATGGATGAAAATACTTTGGTGGGCATCGCATCCAATTCTAAGGGATTTACTTGTACCGCTTTGGCGATTTTGGCAGATGAACGCAAACTGAATTTCGATGATAAAGTCACAAAATACCTCCCGGAATTCCAGATGTATGATCCGTATGTTACAAAGGAGATTACCATCAAGGATTTGGTGACGCACCGTGCAGGGCTTGGTTTGGGACAGGGCGACCTTATGTTTTTCCCTGAAGGCGGCACGCAGACGATACAGGACATCATCCATAATGTTCGCTATTTGAAACCGGAGCATTCCTTCCGATCAACCTTGGATTACAATAATATTTTGTTCATTGTAGCAGGTGAGATCATCCACCGTGTTTCGGGGTTGTCTTGGGCGGATTTTATTGAACAGCGCATTATGAAACCCGTTGGGATGTCCAATTCCTATGGCAGTTACAACCGTGCCGTGGCTGCGGGCGTTAAAAATATCATCGCGGCACACGCGCCAGTGAATGGGAAAGCCGTGCAAGTGCCACACGACTGGAACGAAACCGCCAACGCCGCAGGTGGTATCATGAGCAATCTTCCGGATATGTTGACATGGGCAGAATTCCTTATGAACGGCTTCACTACGAAAGATGGGACAAAATTGGTATCTGACAAGCAGATCCAGCAATTATGGCAAATCCAACAATCGGCGACTTTGGCAATGAAAACGCCTTATGATTCCCACTTTTATGGATATGGGATGGGGTGGTTTCTGAGCGATGTAAAAGGGCATTTCCAAGTCCAGCATACCGGCGGATTGATCGGGACCGTGACGCAGTTCACCTTGATTCCGGATATGAAACTCGGAATTGTAGTCCTAACAAATCAACAGCAAGGCAACGCATTCAGTGCGGTAACGAATACTGTGAAAGATAATTACTTGGGAATTGCTGATAGAAATTGGCTTAAAACATTGGCCGAAAGATATACAAAAGCCAATGCTGAATATGATACCCAGCGCAAACAGGCATTCATGAAATCATTGGATTATATTAAAAGTAATGCGAAGAGCATTCGAGCAGATCATCTGGTTGGAACTTACAATGATCCGTGGTTTGGCGATGTGGTGATTGCAAAACAGAAAAAAGTCTACCGCATAGAAAGTAAAACTTCAGGAAGGATGATAGGCGAGCTCATTCCGTACGCTGCAGATACCTACATTGTGAAGTGGGATGACCGCAGTTATGATGCCGATGCATTCATGACCTTCACCACCGAAAATGGCATAGTTACCGGAGCAACTATGAAGCCGCTATCCGATGTCACAGATTTTAGTTTTGATTTTGAAGATTTGGAGTTGAAAAAAGTGAGGTAGATTTAAATCTCTTTCGGCTTAAAAAATTGAACCAACTTTTTGCTTGCACCTTCAAATTGCGACCATTGTTCGCAGTCCATTTCAAACACGGCAACACCGCAAGTAGGGAAGAGTAGAGGCTCTCCCGATAGTGATGTAGCAAAATCCGAAATGCCACCATTGTGCGAAAAAAGCGCCACCGAATCGAACTCATCTGAGACATTTTGCACCGTCTTCACAAAATCTTCCTGATGGGGTTCGTATAGGTTTTCCTCTTTTTTGATGTTAGAATTTCCATAAGTTTCTGCAAAATAGCGGCAGGTCGTAAGCGCGCGCTTTGCCGGGCTGGAAATAAAGGATTGGATGTTCACGCCTTGTTCCAAGATGTGCTTTGCCATCCTTGGGGCATCGCGGTGCCCGCGCTCGTTCAGCGGTCGGTCGAAATCCGGTACATCTTGCGGCCAATCGCTTTTGGCGTGGCGAACCAATATCAATGTTTTCATGTTACGAATTTAATGAAAACTTACACTCCCGATAATTTTTTAACAATTTTTTTTCTATTTTAATCAAATGTTGCTATTTATACACTGCGACATTGTTTTATTTTCAATTTAAACAGCCCAAAAGACTTTAAAAAATTATTAAATTTGCAGAATGGGACAAATTATGGCGATAGATTACGGAAAAACCCGTACAGGAATTGCCGTTACTGATGATATTCAGTTGGTTGCCAGTGGGATAGATACGGTAGAAACTAAAAAGCTACTGTCATTTTTGGAGATTTATTTTGAAAAAAATAAGGTGGATGAGGTGGTTATTGGTCTTCCAACAGATCTGAAAGGTAACCTTTCGGCGGTGGAATCCGATATTTTAAACTTCATTGCTGTATTTGAAAAAGAATTTCCAGCGGTGCCAGTGTTCCGTTTTGATGAAAGATTTACCTCAAAAATAGCGGCATTTTTCATCAGTCAAAGTGGAAAAAGTAAGAAAAAGCGTGAAGAAAAAGGCCTAATTGATAAGGTGAGCGCTACTTTGATTTTACAAAACTATTTAGAACAGAAACAAAGATGATATTACCGGTAAGAGCCTACGGCGACCCGATTTTAAGAAAAAAAGGTCAAGAGATTGATGCCAATTATCCTGACTTAAAAGAACTTATAGAAAATATGTTTTATACCATGCATGCTGCCAATGGCATCGGTCTTGCAGCACCGCAGGTAGGATTGGACATTCGCCTTTTCGTGGTAGATGTTTCGCCTTTGGCGGATGATGAGGATTATGAAGATATTGCCGATGAGTTGCGGGATTTTAAAAAGGTTTTCATTAATGCAAAAATCTTAGAAGAATCTGGCGAAGAATGGAAATTTAACGAAGGCTGCCTCTCGATTCCAGATGTGCGTGAAGATGTGAAACGAAAAGCCAATGTGCTGATAGAATACTATGATGAAAATTTTGAAAAGCACACCGAAACTTTTTCCGACATTCGGGCGCGCGTGATCCAGCATGAATACGACCATATAGAGGGAATTCTATTCACGGATCACCTTTCTGCATTGAAAAAGAAATTGGTGAAAGGCAAGCTGACAAAAATTTCTCACGGCGAGGTAAGCACCAATTATAAAATGCGCTTTGCCAAGTAGTTTTAAGTTTAAAAATATTAAAAGTATAAAATAATAGAATATGAAGTTAGAGAAAATTATCTCAATCTCCGGGAAACCGGGGTTGTACAAGTTGGTTTCCCAACTGAAAAACGGATTCATCATCGAAGATATCATTACTAAAAAGAAGGTAAGCATCGGAAATTCCAGTCAGGTAAGCCTGTTGGATAATATAGCGATGTACACAGTTGATAAAGAAGTTCCGTTGTTCGATGTGTTTGAGAATATTGCCAAAGATAATGGCTACACCGAAACTATTCCCCACAAATCTTCCGAAGAGGAACTAAGAACCCTGATGGCTACAGCGCTTCCAAACTATGATACCGAGCGTGTGTATGCCTCGGACATCAAGAAACTGGCGCAGTGGTACAACCTACTACACAAAGCCGGTTATATTTCTGAGGAAAGTTTTATAAAGGATATTCCAGTGGAAGGCGAGCAAGAAAGCGATGAAGTTTCTTTGGAAACCAAAGCGACTGAGAAAAAAGTAACGCCAAAAAACGATAAAGCAACTGCAACGAAAGGCGCAAAAACAAGTTCAGCTGCTAAATCCACAGCGAAGGCTACCCACAGAAAGATGGGATAAGCGTTTTGAATAAAATTTAATAAAGACTTTGCCCATACTTTTTAGGCAAAGTTTTTTGTTTTAAAACCACTTTAAACCAACTAAAAATGAATACTAAAGCCCAAAAATTGGAAGCCTTTTCCAAACTTTTAGACATTATGGATGACCTTCGGGAGAAATGCCCCTGGGATCAAAAGCAAGATTTCCAGAGCCTTCGCCACCTGACATTGGAGGAAGTTTATGAACTGTCCGATGCGCTGCTTGTGGAGGATCTCCCTGAAATTAAAAAAGAACTTGGAGATGTGCTTCTGCATTTGGTTTTCTATGCTAAAATCGGTTCCGAGAAGCAGAGTTTTGATATTGCGGATGTCATCAATTCTTTGAATGAAAAACTCGTCTTCCGCCATCCGCACATCTACGGCGATGTCACCGTTCAGGACGAGGACGAGGTGAAACGGAACTGGGAAAAATTAAAGCTGAAGGAGGGAAATAAATCCATACTTTCCGGAGTACCAAAAGGGCTTCCAAGTGTAATAAAAGCATATCGTATTCAGGACAAAGTGAAGGGTATTGGGTTCGATTTCCCGGATGCTGCCGCAGCTTGGGGAAAAGTGGAGGAGGAGCTTCAAGAGTTTAAAAACGAGATAGATTTGCCGAAAATGGAAGAGGAACTGGGCGATGTTTTGTTTTCGATGATTAATTATGCGAGAATCGCCGGTTTGAATCCCGATACGGCTTTAGAACGGACTAATCATAAATTTATTTCAAGATTTCAAAAAATGGAATCCATTGCTGCCGATCGTGGTCTGAAGTTAGAAAATATGGATTTATCACAAATGGACGAACTTTGGGAGGAAGCGAAAAATTAATTAGTGAATAATTACACTTTAGCGCAGATATTTTGGATTTGGATAAAATGACGCTGGTTATGATTAGTGACAAACCGAAGCGCATCTCCTAAATTGATCGTCACCAAAGGCAAAATAGTCGTTTTAATTTTAATGCGATTGAGGTTTTTACAGTCTGTGGAAGCGAGAATTTCTAAAATTTTGTTTTGTTGAGAGATAAATTCATCAATTGTTTTTCTGTTTAAATTTTTGCCAAACGAATCCATGCTTTTGGCAGTTTTCATAGTTTTTATCTTGGGTGAGACCTGCATTTGATTTGCGAACCAATTGCCCAAGATGGTGCTTTTGTAAAACTCATTAGGCAAAGTTGTACTTAAATTTACCTTCCTCTGGATTTCGGGAATATAGAAATTACCGTAACGATTGAGGTGTTCCACACACTTCAAAATCGTCCACTTTTCTGGAGCTGTTCTTGTATTCAGCTGGATATCGGATAATGATTTTAAATTTTCTGCTATAAGAATATGCTGATTAGTAAGGCGCCTGACTTCGGAAAGTAATTCTGTGTTTAGCTTTTTCATTCTGAAACTTTCTGTAAATTTCAGAAAACTACCAGTTATAAATCTTGACGAGCATCAATATTTTTTTAATCTTGAGTAAGTTTCAGCGCTCATTCTTAAATAATTTGCAATATTCCGTGCCGGAATTTCTTGGAAAAGCTTTGGGCTTCTTTCCTGCACACGCTTTAATCTTTCAAGATGGTTTTTAGTGAGCAAATCCTTCTCACGCTCCAACTGTTGAAGGACCATGCTTTCCAACAGATTTTTCCAATGGCTTATACGGGCTTCACTTTCATTTAGAAATTCAGAAAATGCCTTTTTAGAAATGACGGTTATTCTGCATTTTTTTATGGCTTGTATGGAATAATCGGATGGTTCTTCACTTAAAAAAGAATCCAAAGCCGTTACAAAATCGCCTTCGTAACCAAATCGAATATTTTGCTCTTCATCATCAATGTCTATAAAAATATGCAGTGTTCCGGTCTCTAAAAAATACAGGTTGGTGTCTGTGCTATAGGCTGTCGTTAGGAATTCTCCTCGTTTTAAAATAATTGTTCTATCCGATCGCTTTAAAATATCATTTACCATTTTAGTACATCATTATAACAAAATAACACGGCGAAAACCGTGTTTTTGTAACAATTTTTATGATTTTACCGTAAACCAAATTGTAATGTAAAAAAATCCGGATACACGCCTATAGCGATAATTGTCACGATAATAACGACCGCCACGATGTTGTAAGTAATAGACACCTTCTCGGATGTTTTGAAAGAACTTTCCTTGAAAAAGAACATCGCCATGATTAATCGGAGATAATAAGCAATGGAAACTGCCGAGCCTATTACCGCCATTAAAACAAGAAATGGTGCAGTATTAATGGCTTGCGCAAACAATCCAAATTTCCCAACGAAACCTGCAGTAAGCGGAATCCCCGCCATTGATAGCATGGAAACAGCCGCAGCAGTCGCCAAAAGAGGCTCTGTTTTAGCCAAACCTTTGAATGCGTTGTAGGAGGTTTCTCTTTTGATTTTTTCGGTATATATTAAGCACATAAACACGCCGATAGTAGCCAATGAGTAGGCGAACAGATAAAATGCCATATTGTAAGTGGATACATTGGTCACGCCAAAGAAAATCATTGCGATATATCCTGCGTGTGATACAGAGGAGTAGGCAAGCATACGCTTTGCATTCGTCTGGGCAAGACCCATTACATTTGCCAAAAGCATCGTGATGATGATGAGTACGCCGATGATGTTGATCCAACTTGGGAATACGCCACTAAAGCAAATCGTCATCAGTCTGAAAAAAGCATAAAACGCAGAGATCTTAACAACACTGGCCATAAATGCCGTGATAAGCGATGGAGCACCTTGATACACATCCGG
The DNA here is from genome assembly GCA_018260475.1 of Chryseobacterium sp. Lineage (GTDB taxonomy): Bacteria > Bacteroidota > Bacteroidia > Flavobacteriales > Weeksellaceae > JAGLBA01. The sequence continues at coordinate 15,448 of JAGLBA010000007.1, forward strand.
ACTCCACATGTGGAACGGTGCCAAAGATACTTTGAAAGCCAATGCAGAAAGCATCAAAACACTTCCCATGATAAACATGAAGTTCTTTGGGTTTTCCACCCCGAACTCATGGATTTTATAAATATCAAAACTGCCAGAAGCACCATATACCAGCGCCACCCCGAACAAAAGGAATCCCGTTGCGAATGCGCCCATCAAAAGATATTTCATAGAGGCTTCCACGGAGCGTAGATCGGTCTTGTTACTTCCTGCCATTACATAAAGTGGAATGGATAGGATTTCGATTCCCAAAAACAGGGTTACAAAATTTTGATATCCGAATAATACGATACCCCCGCAAACGGCAAAGAGCATCAGCGCGTACAATTCGCTTTGGTGGCTGCGGTGGTTGCTAAATGCGAAACCGCCTAAAAAAAATAACAGTAGCGTGATTACAAGGGTAATTTTGGTAAAAAGCGCCGTGTTCGGGCCATATTCGTACATGCTTTTGTATTTCAGAAAGAATGCGGATTCCGGCATGAAACTCACGAAAAGTGCGACGAGCAATCCCGCTATGCCAATATACCGCGCCCATTTCCCTTGATGGGAAACGCCTGAAAACAGTACTGCAACTGCCGTGAGGAAAACTATAATTAAAACTGTCATTTTCTAATATTAAAATTATTTCACCATACTTGTATAGATATACTTCAAAGAACTGTCGGCCATTTCCAATATGCTTTGCGGGAAAACTCCCAGTAGCAAAACGAAAACCGCAATGCTTGCCAATACAGAAAACTCGGTATCACTAAGGTCTTTCATGGAAGAAAGTATTCTTTCATCACCCTTTCCAAACATAGATTTAGCATAAAATCTTAGCAAATATGCTGCGGAAAGAATGATTGTAAGCCCGGCGATGATTCCTAAAACTGAACTATAATCAAAGATCGATTTTATAAGGATAAATTCACCGATGAAACCATTGGTAAGTGGTACGCCGAGTGAACCAAAAAGAACTATCATGAAAAGGACGGCAAATTTAGGAGCCACTTTTGCCAAACCGCCCATTTGTCTTAGATCTCTGGTCTTAAATCTTTTGTAAAGAATATCTGCACAATAGAAAAGCCCAACCACATTGATACCGTGTGCAAATGCCTGTATAACGGCACCGGCACCACCCTCGTAGGTGAAAGTGCCCTTTAAAGAAAGAATTGCGGAAGCGAAAATCCCCGCTGTAATCAGACCCACATGGGAAAGGGAAGAGTAGGCGATAAGTCTTTTGGAGTCGTTTTGTACAATGGCGATAAGTGCCCCATAAGCCACACCGAATACACTCAGCATCAGCACGATACCACCGGAAGTTCCTTCGATAGCGTGAGGCGTAATTGGTAATAGGTAGCGCAACAATCCGAATACTGCCATTTTCAGCATAATTCCGGAAAGCAGCATGGAGCCTTGCGTTGGCGTATAGGTATAGGTATCCGCCTGCCATGTGTGGAACGGGAAAACTGGCAACTTCACTGCAAAAGCAAAGAAAATAAACCAGAATACTACCACTTGCGCAGATTCCGAAAGATTTGCGTTGTAAAGATCCGTTAATGCAAATGATGGAGAATGCGTGTAGACATAAATCAGTCCGGCAAGCATGAACAAAGAGCCAACAAAAGTGTAAACGAAAAACTTGGTTGTGAAGTGGAATTTCTTATCCTCTTGTCCCCATATCCCGGCAATGAACCAAATAGGAATCAAAGTAATTTCCCAGAAGGCATAAAACAAAAGCCCGTCCATAGAGGTGAAAACACCAACCAAGCCGAACTGCATCAACAAAATCAATGCGTAGAAAGAATTTGGATAAGGACGATTCTCATTAAAGGATGAAAGAATAATCAGCGGAACAAGGATGTTAGTAAGCAAAAGCATCACCATAGTTAGTCCATCTATCCCGAAATGGATGGAACTTTTGATATAATTGGTCCAAGGCCAGTTGATCTCGTGTTGCAAAGCAGAATCTACCGTAGGCGTACTGTCGAAGGTAGCCACGATGAAGAAGGTAAGCAACATCTGTAAAAACGCAATTCCCAGTGCAAGGTAGCGACTATTGGAATTCCGGAACGCAAAAATTAGACCCGAACCGATGAGCGGCAGTAGCAATAATGCTAATAATTGGTATGACATTATTGTAGAAAAAAGTTAACGATTAATATTATTCCTATGGCCAAAGACATGATCAACACATAGTTCTCCACATTTCCGTTTTGCAGTCGCTTCATAGCGCTACCGGAATCTTCTGCACCATCTCCGATGAATTCTACCGCAGGATCCAAAATATCTTTGTCGAACATTTTTCCTGCGCGCCCAAGGCCTTGCACCGTCTTCACAAAAAGTACATTGTACATCTCATCCACGAATAGTTTTTTTGCAGAAAGTCTTTCCCAGCCTTTATACTCGTTTTCTGGTAATGCCATTTTTTTCTTGTTGACATAAGTGTTTTTAACCAAAAACCAAACTGCGAAAAACATGGTTACTGTAAGTGCAATAAGGATATATTCCGTAGTATGGCTGATATTACCCGCCAATCCTTCTTGGAGTTCCCAAGACTGTTCGGTAAGCACTGGTTTCAGCCAATGAGCCAGTCTACTGTACTGTCCTGCTCCGATGAGGTGAGGAAGGTTAATAAAACCACCAACCACTGATAGGAAAGCAAGTACAATCAAAGGGATGGTCATATTGCTTGGACTTTCATGTAGATGGTCTGCTTGTTCTTTGGTACCGCGGAATTGCCCGTGGAAAGTCAAGTAGTATAGACGGAACATATAAGTTGCGGTCATTGCGGCTATGACGAAAAGAATAGCCCAGAAAATTGGACTTTTCCCAAATGCAGAAGTCAGAATCTCATCTTTTGAAATCATCCCCGATAGTAGAGGGAATCCGGATATCGCAAGCGTACCGATAAGGAAAGTAAGGTGAGTTACCGGGATTTTATTTTTCAAACCACCCATAAATCTCATGTCCTGTTCGCCACTCATGGCGTGGATTACCGATCCGGAGCCTAAGAAAAGTAATGCCTTGAAAAAAGCATGCGTCATCAGGTGGAACATCGCCGCCGTGTAAGCGCCAACTCCCAGTGCAACGAACATAAATCCAAGTTGGGAAACAGTAGAGTAGGCCAATACTTTTTTAATATCGTTTTGGCGCATAGCATAGAACGCCGCTAATGCTGCCGTAAGAATGCCGATAAACAATATACCTTCCTGTACCGTAGGTGAAAGTGTGTAGAGGAAATTGGATCTTACAACCAAATAAATACCTGCGGTAACCATGGTAGCAGCGTGGATCAAAGCAGAAACTGGCGTAGGACCCGCCATCGCATCCGGAAGCCAGGTATAAAGTGGCACCTGTGCAGATTTTCCTGTAGCTCCGATAAATAGGCTTGCACAGATGAAAATTACCATCGGACTATCGACTGCAAATTTTGGAGCGATGTTCGCTACCGAAAGATAGTCTATGGCATTGGTTTCTTTGGCGATTAAAAATATTCCGATTAAGAGGCCAAGGTCACCGATGCGGTTCATAATGAATGCTTTACGAGCTGCTTTGCCATATTCCCAGTTTTCATACCAAAAACCGATCAGTAGATAGGAGCAAACTCCTACGCCTTCCCAACCAATGAAAAGGATAAGATAGTTGCTACCCATCACCAAAAGCAACATGGAGAAAATGAAAAGATTAAGATAAGTAAAAAATTTATAGTATCCTTTATCATGGCTCATATACCCCATTGAATACAAGTGGATAAGCGTTCCAATTCCTGTAATGATCATCATCATCATTAATGATAATTGATCGATTTGGAAACCGAAATTAACTTGCATCCCATTCACGCGGAACCATTCAAAAGCCTTTACAATAACCGGCTGGCTATTGGCATCAAAATTCATAAAAAGATAGGCCGACAAACAGAACGGAATGAAAACCATCGCGGTTCCAAGCGCGCCTACGACCGTTTTCGGAAGGCGGCTGCCAAAAAGCCCGTTCAGAATAAACCCAATGAGCGGCAAAAGTATAATTGTGTAAACTAAATTCTCCATCCTTCTATCCTCTTAATTTGTTAAAAATACTCACATCCACGGATTTGGTATTCCGATACATCATAGCGATAATGGCCAGCCCAACAGCAACTTCCGCAGCGGCTACCACCATGATAAAGAATACGAGAATTTGCCCGTCGCCATTTCCTTTATAAGAAGAGAAGGCTGCTAATAGAAGGTTCACCGAGTTCAACATCAATTCCACACAGCCAAGGATGATAATGGCGTTCTTCCGAAGAAGCACCCCGAGTACGCCCAGGCAGAAAAGCACCGTGCTCAGCACGATAAAATATTCCAGTGGTACGATTTGTATAAATGTATTTCCTTCCATTTCTTATATTTCTTTTTTACCAATGAGCACTGCTCCTACAATACCCGCAAGGATAAGGATAGAAGCCAGTTCGAATGGCAGTACATACTCGTTGAATAATAGTTTCCCCAAATTTTTGGTTAGTCCGGCGCCATCATTTACTTGGTGCGCCACGGTGTTTCCGGATAGGCCTTTGTACGCGCCCAGCATTCCAATAAATAATATCCCGGCAGAAAAAATTCCCACCAATTTATTGATGTTGTTCTTCAGGCTTTCGTCTGCTTTGTTGAGGTTAAGCATCATCAAAATATAAAGGAACAATACCATAATTGCTCCGGCATACACGATGATTTGAATAATGCCGAGGAATTGCGCATTTAACAAAATGTAAAGTCCCGCGATGGAAAAGAATGTCACGATAAGCGATAGGATAGAATACAGCGGATTTCTTGTCGCCACGAAATATACCGCGCTTGCAAGGGCAATTCCCCCGAATAAAAAAAATAGTATCTGTTCCATTATTTCACCGTATTTTTTTGTCTTTCAGATTGTCTCGGTGTGATGTCTATTCTTTCATTGATTTTCTCTACCAATTTGTCTTTACCATAGATGAAAGATCCGCGATTGGCTTCCACATCTACCAATTTATCTGTAAGGTAAATGGCTGATTTCGGGCAGGCCTCCTCGCACATTCCGCAGAAAATACAACGCAACATATTGATTTCATAAGTAATCGCATATTTTTCTTCGCGGTAAAGGTCTTTTTCCTCGCGTGTGCGTTCGCCGGAAGTCATAGTAATGGCCTCCGCAGGGCAAGCTACGGCACAAAGACCGCATGCAGTACATCTTTCTCGGCCTTCCTCATCGCGTTTCAGCACATGCTGTCCGCGCCAGATTTTGGCTCTTGGCCTTTCCTCTTCAGGATATGATATAGTAGCTGGTTTCTTGAACATGTGGCTAAAGGTAATACCCATTCCCTTCAATACGGCAGGCAAATAAATGCTTTCACCAAAGGTCATTTTTTTGTTCGAGACTACTTTTGAACGGTCAGTCAGTTTCATTTAATTTAATATTTATGAGCCGTTTTATTTAATTAAAACAGCCTTATATTCTACTTTACAAAGTGTTCGAAGGCCAAAATTATTGCACCGGTAAGCACAAGGTTTATCAAAGCGATTGGGATAAATTTCTTCCAGCCAAGGTGCATCAGTTGGTCATATCTAAAACGAGGAAGTGTCCATCTGATCCACATGAAAAGGAAAATTCCGAAGAAAGTTTTTGTTAAAAAAGAAACAACGGATAGAATTCCCGCAGTATTCTCTCCCCAATGGTTTACGACCCAATCAATTCCCGGGAAGTTGAATCCTCCAAAGAACAAGCAGACAATCAAAGCATTAGAAATGAACATATTCACATATTCTCCGAACATATAAAGGCCTAATTTCATGGATGAATACTCCGTATGGTATCCGTTCACCAGTTCGGATTCACATTCTGCGAGGTCAAAAGGTGCGCGGTTAGTTTCTGCCAAAGCGGTCACCAAAAAGATGATGAAAGCGATAGGTTGGTAGAAGATATTCCAGTTCATCCCGGAAATTTCAGGAATGATTCCCCAAATTTTTCCATGTGATTGTTGATTTACAATTTCTCTTAAATTCAAAGTTCCACTCATCATGATGATGGCCAATAGGCAAAGTCCCATCGCAAGTTCATAAGAAATCATCTGGGAACTCGCACGAATGGCGCCCATGAGTGAATATTTGTTGTTAGAAGCCCATCCACCCAGCATGATACCGTAAACGCCAATAGAAACCATACCGATAAGGTAAAGAACGCCAACGTCTATATTGGCTACTTGCAAATCGTGGCTCACGCCTCCTATATTCAGTGAGCGCCCCCAGGGAATCACTGCACCGGTAATTAAAGAGATAAACATCACGAGGGATGGCCCGATGATGAAAAGGAATTTTTCAGCGTGTGCCGGTGTGAAATCTTCTTTGAAGAAGAATTTACCACCATCTGCCAAAGGCTGTAGCAACCCAAAAGGTCCAGTTCTGTTGGGGCCTATCCTGTCCTGCATCACTGCGGCCACTTTTCTTTCTGCCCAAGTAGAGTAGGCGGCTACGGTAAGTGCCAAAAGGAAAAGTGCCAGTACGAGGATTATTTTAAAAGTGAGTACTTCCATTTTATTGGTTCAAAATATTTTTTGCAGCGTTTTTAATCAAGATTAGATAGTGCCTAGCATGGATTCGTCTTTTTCGCTAATTTCTTTCGCGTCCGGATTGTCAATCAAACGATGGTAGTCCTTTGGTTTTTCATAGTGGTTCAGGGAGATCACCGAGTGGCGATCGATATGTCTTGGCCCTTCGATAATCCAATGACTTAATTCTTTTCTCTCGAAGCGGCATTCATTACAAATCCATTCTTCAACTTCGTCGTATTGGTTTTTTCGTGCGGTCACACGGATGATTTCTTCACCTTTCATCCAAAGTACGGCTTTCCCGGAACATTTATCACAGTTGCAAGTGGCATTCACTGGTTTGGTAAACCATACGCGGCTAGCAAAACGCGCGGTTCTGTCGGTAAGCGCCCCTACAGGACAAACATCTATTACATTCCCGATGAAATCATTGTCCAAAGCTTTGTTTAGATAAGTTGAAATTTCGGCGTGGTCACCACGGAAGAGGATTCCGTGTTCTCTTTTGTCAGCTAATTGGTTAGCTGTCAATACGCAACGGGCGCAGAGGATACAGCGGTTCATATTTAGTTTGATATAGGGGCCGATGTCCTCCGGCTCAAAAGTTCTGCGTTCGAATTCTGTTCTTGTAGAATCTACACCATGCTCATAACCAAGGTCTTGTAAATGGCATTCACCTGCTTGGTCGCACACAGGGCAATCCAGTGGGTGGTTTAGAAGTAGAAATTCCGTAACGGCTTTTCTACCGCTCTGGGCTTTTTCCGAGGTAAGGTTTTTCACTTCCATCCCATCCATAACGCCAGTTCTACAACTTGCTACAAGTTTCGGCATCGGGCGTGGATCCGCTTCGGAGCCTTTAGTAACTTCCACAAGACAAGTTCGGCATCTTCCGCCGCTGGTTTCCAGTGGTTTGTAGTAGCACATGGCGGGAGGAACAGATTTGCCCCCGATCTGGCGTGCCGCTTCCAAAATAGAAGTTCCGGGCAGCACTTCGGTGGTCTGTCCGTCTATGGTTACTTTGAATTTTTTAACTTCTTCGCTCATATATTTTTGGCTTTAGCACTAAAGCAAAAGGCTTTTTATTTTATATTTTTGACCTGAAATCAATTTAATTTGTTTGTACTAAAAACATAACCAATTCCAAAATTCACTTGTCCGTATACGAAATCTTGCGATGCCTTATCCGGGTGGTTGTTCAGCGTGGTTTTTACATCTGGCATATTGATATAGCCGTATTTACCTTCTATTTGTCCCACAATATGTTTCCACAAAACAATACTTACTGCGGCTCTTACATCTGTTCCAAAACCTGCCAAATGAAACCTGTCGCTTCTTTCATTGCCGAATAATTTCACATTAGATTTTGGAAGCAGCGCTCCAAGGCCGCCGCCGTAACTCAATACAATATCCAGATTTTTATTACTTAAAACCGGATGATATTTCTGCATACCAATATTAACATAATTTAAACCATCGGTATGTTCAAAGGTTAGAAACTGTCCATCCAATAAATTTACACTACCGTTTTTTACCATTCCCGCATATTTTGGATCATTGATGTATCCTGTAAATTTGGCAGTCTGGTTCTGATCTATAACATATTTCATGTGGTCCATGCCGAGGGTAATTCCGGAATTGTCATTTACAAAATAAGTGATTCTATAATTTACTTGAGGAATAGTTATTTTTTCAGGATTAAAATAGATATTCCAAGCAAAAGGTGTTTGCCGGTCATGTGCAATTACATTATCTAATTGGAAATTGTAACCGTTCCCTCTAAAATGAATGTCAGATGTACTGTAAACCGAGCGATTCCATCCCCAAAAAACCATAAACGCTCCTTTCTTGAAAGGATTTTTAACCCGAACACCTTGCAACGAATTTTTTTTTGCTGAGTCGGTATAATGTCCTTGCGCCGAATATAAATTTGCGGCGAATAGAGCGATGAGCAATATGTAGTGCTTGGTTTTCATTAATTAATAACCGGCGCAACCGCAGGAAGTGGGTCGGCATAGTTTGCCAAACCGTAATTTCTTGTTAAACATTCTGGGTTATTGATGTGCCACTCAAACTCATCGCGGAAGTGGCGAATCGCTGCTGCAACAGGCCATGCTGCTGCATCCCCAAGAGGGCAAATCGTATTTCCTTCAATTTTGCTTTGAATATCCCACAGCAAATCTATATCGGCCATGGTTCCGTTTCCGGAATCTATTTTCTTTAAAATCTTGTACATCCATCCCGTTCCTTCTCGGCAGGGCGTACACTGTCCACAACTTTCATGGTTGTAAAATCTTGCCAAAGTCATGGTGTGTTCCACTACGCATTGGTCTTCGTCCAAAACAATGAAACCGCCCGAACCCATCATGGTTCCGGTCGCAAAGCCACCATCGGAAAGAGATTCGTAATTCATATAGCGCGGTTCGCCGTTTATGGTTTTTAATAAGAGATTCGCAGGCACGATAGGAACGGACGAACCACCAGGGATACACGCTTTTAGGCGCTTACCATTCGGGATACCACCGCAGTATTCATCAGAATAGATGAATTCTTCTACCGTGCAAGTCATATCGATTTCATATACGCCTGGTTTGTTAATGTTTCCACATGCAGAAATCAGTTTTGTACCGGTGGACCTGCCCACACCGATTTTAGCGTATTCAGCACCTGTGATATTGAACACAGGTACAACAGCAGCAATCGTTTCTACATTGTTTACCACGGTAGGACTTTCCCAAAGCCCTTTCACAGCAGGGAATGGTGGTTTCAATCTTGGGTTGCCGCGCTTACCTTCCAGGGATTCCAAAAGAGCAGTTTCTTCGCCACAAATATAGGCACCTGCGCCCCGCTGCACGAAAATTTCCAAATCAAATCCAGTTCCGAGGATATTTTTACCCAAGAATCCGTTGGCTTTCGCCTCTTCGATGGCTTGTTCCAAAATATCCGGAATCCAAGAATACTCACCACGGATATAAATAAAAGATGTGTTTGCGCCCAGTGCGAACGAGGAAATAATCATTCCTTCGATCAAAATATGAGGCAAAAATTCCATTAAATAACGATCTTTAAAAGTTCCCGGCTCAGATTCATCGGCGTTTACCACAAGATAGCGCGGTACGCCTTCCGGTTTTGCAAGGAAACTCCATTTCATCCCAGTGGGAAAACCGGCACCGCCACGACCACGAAGCCCGGAAGTTTTCACTTCTTCCACTATTGCTTCAGGCGTCATCTTCAGGGCTTTTTCTACGGCTTCGTACCCGCCTTGCTTGCGGTAGGTTTCGAAGTAGCGGATTCCCTCGATATGGGCGTCTTTAAGTAAAAGCTTTTTACTCATTCTATTTGCTTTTGGCAGTTGGCGTAGGGCTTTCTGCTTTATTTTAATGGTTTTATTTTTTTTTTGACTAATGCACATTCAATGACTAACGATCAAACTTTGGCGGTAAAGCATCAGTTCCTATCTCTAATTCTTAATCCAAGATAATTTATTACCATTGGTTCGGAAGATATTAAAATTTGTATTCCATTTGTCGTAAACATCTTCTCGTCCAATATAAGACAAATCAATAATTACCCTCGGTTCTATCTTCAAATATCAAGTGCAATGATTAGTTATGCATTGCTGTTGTCTTTTTTAAATAGTAATTTGTCAATATATTTATCTGAGATTTCACCCAATATTCAACACACCTTGGCGGCACAACTCTATGATCTCATCTACTTTTTCTGTGGTCAGGTTTTCATGGTAGAATTTTCCAAGTTGCATCATTGGTGCATAACCACACGCCCCAAGACATTCTGCCGGCTTCAAAGTAAACATGCCGTCGGCGGTAGTTTCGCCGTCTTTTATATTTAAAGTTTCTCGGATATAGTCTAAAATCTTTTCGCTACCTCGAAGCATACAGGGGCCGGTTCTGCAAACTTCCAATACATATTTCCCTACCGGCTTCATATTGAACATGGTATAGAAAGTGGCCACTTCATACACTTCAATAGGTTGAATATCAAGTATTTCTGCTACATAATCCATCACGGGAACATCTAACCAGCCACCAAACTCCTTTTGTGCAATATGCAACAAAGGAATCAGCGCAGATTTTTGTTTCCCCTTAGGATATCTCGCGATAAGTTTATTTATCTGCTCAAGAGTTTCAGGTTTAAAAGCAATAGTTTCGCTCACTTTATTCAGTTTTGAATTTTGAATTTTAGATTTTGAAATAAATCAAGTCTAAAATCATTAACTAATATCTATTTTTTATTGAACATTAAATTTGAAACATTCAAAATTTAACATTTTTTACGCATCCAATTCTCCCGCAATCACATTCATGGAACTCAATGTCACGACGGCATCGGAGATTACCGAGCCCGTAATCATCTCAGGATAGGCCTGATAATAGATGAAACAAGGTCTTCTGAAATGCAATCTGTACGGGCTTCTACCACCATCCGAAACGAGGTAGAAACCAAGTTCGCCATTACCACCTTCCACAGCGTGATATACTTCGCCTACTGGAATTTCCGTTTCGCCCATCACGATTTTGAAATGGTAAATCAGTGCTTCCATTTTCGTGTAAACATCCGCTTTTTCAGGAAGATAGAAATCCGGTACCTCAGCATGGAATGGCCCTTCTGGAAGATTTTTATAGGCTTGGTTGATGATTTTCAAACTCTCCCAAATCTCCTGCTGGCGCACCATGAAACGGTCGTAAGTATCGCCGCCTGTTCCGATAGGTATGTTGAAATCGAAATCTTGGTAGGAACTGTACGGCTGTGCAACGCGAACATCATAATCCACACCCGCTGCACGAAGATTTGGACCTGTAAAACCATAACTCAATGCACGATCTGCAGAAATGGCTCCTGCACCGATGGTGCGATCCATGAAAATTCTATTGCGCTCCAGCATGGTTGAAAATTCGCCAAACCTTTTCGGAAAGGTTTTAAGAAAATCTTGCAAAAGTTCGTGGAATTTTGGTGAAAAATCTCTCTCAAAACCACCGATTCTCCCCATGTTGGTCGTCATACGATAACCGCAGATTTGCTCATACATATCATAAATGCGCTCGCGATCTTGGAACATATAAGTAAATCCGGTGAGTGCGCCGGTATCCACACCGATTACGGCGTTACAAACCAGATGGTCGGAGATACGCGCCAGTTCCATCATGATGATACGCATATAATCTACCCGTTTTGGCGTTTCGCAGCCGATAAGTTTTTCCACCGTCATGTGCCATCCTATGTTGTTGATAGGCGCCGAGCAGTAGTTCATACGGTCGGTGAGCGTAGTGATTTGAGCAAAATTCCTTCTCTCTGAAATTTTTTCGAAAGCACGGTGAATATACCCTACGGTTTGTTCGGAATGGAGGATTCTCTCCCCATCCATCGTGAGGATGTTTTGGAAAACACCATGAGTCGCCGGGTGTGTAGGCCCGAGGTTGAGGGTGTAAAGTTGCCCATCAATCTGTTCTTTGGCGTCGTAATTGGTAAGTATGTTGCTAAGTGCGTTATCTTTCATTTCAATCATTGATAATTGATCGTTGATAATTGAAATCGATCATCAATTATCATCCATCACTAATATTTATCTTCCGAACATTTTATCATCTTTATCAGTTCTTGTGCCATCCTCCAGTGCATATTGTTTCAACATAGGGTGGTAGCCAAGATCGGGATCATTCAGGATAACCCTTAAGTCAGGATGTCCTTTGAATTTGATTCCGTAGAAATCATAGGTCTCACGCTCCATCCAATTGGCACCGGCATAGAGGTCTGTGATAGTTTCCGTTTCGGCATTATCTTTCGGTAGAAAAGTTTTTAGGCGAAGTCGCGTGTTGCTTTCCAAATTATGAAGATGGTAAACTACACCCAATTCGCGTTCTTCTTGCTCAGGGTAATGGATACCACAGATATCCGTGAGGAACATAAAGTTCAATGTAGAAGATTTCAAATGATGAATAACTTTTTTGATCTCTTCTTTTTTAATCTCGACGGTCAGAAGGCCATAAGGCTCTGCAGAAGCTACTACGGCTTCCGGAAACTCCCTGTTGATGGCTTCTAAAACAAATTTGTTCGTCATAAATTTACTTAAAATTCCAAGTTTTATTTAAATAAAATTGGATGCATATTTTTACTTGATGTCGTAATTTTCCAATAAGTGTTGGTATTCCGGCAAATCTCTTCTGCGCAGGCTTTCCCCTTGGGCTAAAGCCTGTACTTGCATAAAACCTTCCAAAATCTGTTCTGGTCTTGGCGGGCAGCCCGGCACATACACATCCACAGGAATCACTTTGTCTATGCCTTGCAACACAGAATAGGTATCAAAAATTCCGCCGCTACACGCACATGCTCCCACAGCGATCACCCATTTTGGTTCTGCCATTTGGGAATAAACTTCTTTTAGGATAGGCCCCAGTTTTTTAGAAATCGTACCGCAAACTAATATCACATCGGCTTGTCTTGGGGAGAAACTCATTCTCTCGCCACCGAAACGCGCAAGGTCATAATTCGGTCCCATGGTCGCCATGAATTCAATTCCGCAGCAAGAAGTTGCAAACGGCAGTGGCCATAGGGAATAAGACCGCGCCATGCCGATAAGGTCACTCAGTTTTGTGGCAAAAAAGCCTTCGCCACCTACGCCTTGTGGCGCAGGTGCATTGGTATTTATAGTTGGTGTGTTTTCAGCCATTATTTTAATCAAATTTTAAAAATTTAATCTTTGCAAAATTATTTGTTCCAATCCAGTGCGCCTCGCTTCAGCACATATAAAAATCCCACAAAAAATATCGCCACGAATGTAAGTACCGCGATAAATCCTTCGATGCCAAATTCTTTGAAATTCACAGCGTAGGGATAGAAAAATACAATTTCTATATCAAAAAGTACGAAAAGGATAGCTGTAAGGAAATATTTTATAGAAAAAGGCGTCCTGGCGTTGCCCTCGCTCTCTATACCGCACTCGAAGTTTTTATTTTTCTCTGTGTCGCCTTTTTTCTGTCTAGGGCCGAGAAAATGCGCACCTAAAAGGGATAAGGCCACGAAACCAACCGCCACAATGGCTTGGATGATAATCGGGATGTAATTTTCAGGTAAGTTCATAATCGCAATTTGTATCTAATTGCAAATTTAAGCAAATAAGTAGAACAAAAGAAATATCTTTTGGAAAATACAGCGATTTATTCCGAGAAATTTTTGAACTTAAAACTGGCTATTTTTTACGCATTTTTTTCAACATCACAAACGCCATCCACGAAATATAACCGAAGATAATACTTGCAAAAAGAATGTTAAGTGCAGTATTAATTCTGTCATCTCCAATTTGAAAGAAAAAGTTATACAGCAGGAAAGCCGCCACCAGAGTTCCGTAGATATAGAGGTGTTTTTTCATGATCAATCAATTTTCGGTGTTAAATTCCCAATCTTGTACCTGGATTGCGTAAGTCCGGCGGCGCTTATGATTTACGGGATTATAGTCTTGCCAAAGCATCTGTACGCTCTTATTTTCTTCCAGTTCGGGATTGGTTTCCGTGTATTTGATGCCTAACTTCCGGAAACGGACAAATATTTCCTTAAAAATAATCGCCGTTACGCCTCGTCGCTGATAGTCTGGATGTATGCCGATGAGGTAGAAATTGGCTCGGTCGTTTTTCTTTCCAGCTTGTAGGAAATGCCACCATCCAAAGGGAAACAATTTGCCCCGGCTTTTGCGCAAAGCCTCGGAATAGGAGGGCATTGTAATGGCAAACGCCACCAACTCACCGTGAGGATCGGCAATGCAGATGACATAATCTTTATCAATAAAAGGGAAGTACTTTTCTTTATAGGTTTGGATTTGCTCCTCCGAAATCGGCGTATAGGTGGAAAGATGCTTGTAGGAATGATCCAAAAGGCGGAACATGGGCTCCACATAGGGTAGGATTTCTTTTTTATTGTTGAAACGAAGCACCTTTAAGCCATATTTTTCTGCGACAAGCGAACTGAATTTTTCAACTTTTTCAGGAAGTGTTTTCGGAAAATTGATCTCAAATTCCACCCATTCTTTTTCCTTTTTTAAACCTAAATCTTCCAGATGTTTGGGGTAATAATCGTAGTTGTAAAGCCCGATCATAGTCGCCTGCCGATCGAACCCCATAGTGAGCATCCCGGCTTTGTCTAAATTGGTAAAGCCCATTGGGCCTTCAATTTTGCTGATATTTTTTTCTTTGGCAAACGAAATCGCAGTATCAATCAATGCTTTCGAAACTTCAAAATCATCAATAAAATCTAACCACCCGAAGCGCACCTTGCTGATTCCCAATTCTTTCTCTTCTTTATGATTGATCATAACAGCTATTCGGCCAACAACTTTCCCATCTTTATAGGCAAGAAATTGTTTCGCCTCCGAATAACTTAAAGCCGGATTTTCCGAAGGATTCCAAATGTTTTTTTCTTCATTAATTAATGATGGGACATAATTTTTACTATTTTTGTAAAGTTCCATCGGAAATTTAATGAAATTCATTAACTCCTCTGAGTTTTTAACTTCAATTACCAAGATTTCGGGCATGCTTTCTTATTTGTGGAAACAAATATAATTGATTAAAATAAATATCGAAACTTTGGCACATTTTTTAAAGCAGTAAAGCGACTACAAAATGTATAAAAAAATTTAACATAAAATGACAGGATATTATTTAATTATTGGGCTATCAATGCTCGTAAGTTGGTGGGTCTCTTCCAGACTAAAATCTAAATTTGAACACTACTCACAAGTACACCTCCGAAATGGTTTGTCCGGAAAAGAAGTGGCGGAGAAAATGTTGAGAGACAACGGAATTACCGATGTTCAGGTGATTTCAGTTCCTGGCCAGTTGACGGATCATTATAACCCGGCGAATAAGACGGTAAATTTATCAGAAGGAGTTTATATGCAAAGGAACGCTGCGGCAGCAGCGGTCGCGGCTCACGAATGTGGTCATGCAGTTCAACATGCGGTTGGTTATTCTATGTTGCAACTCAGATCCAAATTAGTTCCGGTTGTGAATATCAGTTCTAATTTAATGCAGTTTGTACTCATTGCTGGTATTGGTTTGATGGCTGCAACAAGAACTATCGAAAATCCGAACGGGAATACTACTGTTTTGACAATTGGCGTGTTGATGTTTGCGGTAACCACTTTATTTGCTTTCGTTACTTTGCCGGTGGAATACGACGCGAGCAACAGAGCGATGAAATGGTTGAAAGATACTGGAACCGTAACTGCGGAAGAATATGTTGGCGTTCAAGACTCTCTGAAATGGGCGGCCAGAACTTATCTGGTAGCAGCGTTAGGATCATTGGCGCAGTTGCTTTATTGGGGTTCGATGCTGATTGGAAGAAGGGATTAAGTTTTATAAAAACTCAAAAGAAATATGTTGCATCTCGGAAAGTTTTTCCGAGATAATTTCTTTATGGGAGGCCTTCAAGGACGCCGTTATAATATACTTTTCAGAGGTTTCAAAGCTTAATATTTTTGCATCAAATTTATTTAGCATTGTAAAAATGACATTATGCTGTGCGAGCGGGAATGTGATTTTGAGTTGAGATTCGAGTTCTTTTACGATAATTTCGGCTTCGTGCAAAGTTATTTTTGCCGTTTCTTTATAGGCTTTTACCAACCCGGACACGCCCAATTTGGTGCCACCGTAGTAGCGCACCGCGATGATCAAGATATTAGTAAGCTCGTTGGCCAGGAGTTGGTTGTACATTGGCAGCCCGGCGCTTCCAGAGGGCTCACCGTCATCATTAGCGCGGTAGTTTTCACCATTTAGTCCGAGGCGAAATGCATAGCAATGGTGCGTAGCTTTTGGGTGTTCCGCACGAATTTTTTCCAGAGCAGCTTTTAGTTCTGCCTGGTTGTTCACGGGAAATGCAAACCCGATGAATTTGCTGCCCTTCTCTTTCAGCAGAATATTTTCAACGGGATGTGAAATGGTTTTAAAATTCAAAAATTCGAGATTAAAATTAATGTTAAAGCTAACTAATATATTTCTTTTTTGAAAAATTCTATAATGTTACCTCTGAAATTTTCTACTTTAAAAGGTTTAGCATCAAAATTTGGAGCTTTCGTGCCATTTTTTAAAAAGAGGTCGGGATTTTTTATAACAATGGCTTCGTCCCAAAGATTTTCCGAAATAAAGTGCTGCAAAGTAAAACTTCCCCCTTCCACAATCACCGATTGGATGCCTTCTTCCCAAAGTTTTTGACTTAAGTTTTTTAAGAAATTTTCCTTTTCAATCTTAATATATTGAATATGGCTTTCTTGTCCTTCTTTTTTTAAATTAAAGACCAGGACAGGCGCTTCATTATTATAGATCTGAAAATCTTTTGGAACTTTTAAGTCGAAATCCACTAAAATCCTCACTGGGTTTTTACCTGAAACTTCGCGCACCGTAAGGCTGGGATTATCGTTCAAAGCTGTGTTGGATCCCACCAAAATAGCGTGTTCATCGGCGCGCATCTGGTGTACGAATTGTTTCGTTAATGCATTTCCGATTGGCATAGGCTGGAAGTTTTGGTCTAAAAATCCGTCCGCCGACTGTGCCCATTTCAAAATAATATACGGTCTTTGCTTTTTATGAAAAGTTAAAAATCTTTTGTTCAGTTCGTTGCACTCGTTTTCTAAAATCCCGGAAACGACTTCTATGCCTGCATCTTCCAGAATTTTTTTCCCTTTTCCATTCACTTTTTCGTGCGGATCCATGGCACCTATCACTACTTTTTTGAACCCAATTTCTTTCAGTTTCAAAGCGCAAGGCGGTGTTTTTCCGTAGTGCGAACAAGGTTCCAGGGAAACATAAATAGTGGATTCCGGCAGTTGATTTTTTTCTTTTACCGAGTTTATAGCGTTGATTTCTGCGTGTGGTTCGCCCGCTTTTTTATGGTAACCCTCGCCGATTATATTTCCGTTATGCACGATTACCGCACCTACCATAGGGTTAGGATAGGTGTTTCCGATGGCTTTTTTTGCCAGTTGGATGCAGCGGTGCATGTATTTTTGATCGTCGGTCATCAGAAGTTTTATATGATTAAAAAGGCGAAGACAAATTGCTTTGCTCCGCCTTTATTTTATGATAATTTAATTCACATTACTTATTCTCCTGCGATAATGCTGTGGAGGTTTTGTTTTAGACTTTCCAACTGCGCTTTCTTCTCATCGATACGCTCAAAGGTATCTTTCAAGAGTGGATTATCGCGGCTTACATTTTTGCCAAAGAATCCGAGGTTGTTTTCCATTTTGGCGATTTCCGCTTCCAGATCTCCGATTTGGTTTTTCATTTTGCGTGCCTTATCGGTAGTCTGTGCTTCCGAAAGATTATCGTCTTTTAAATCAAACTCATTTATTTTGTTGAGTCTAAGCTTATCGCGAAGGGTTTTGTTAAATTCGGTATTGATGTTGAGTTTGTCTTTAGGTACTTTCCCGATGGCGTTCCATTTACCTTTTATTTCCTCGATTTTTTCGATGCTGCCTTCCTCATCGGTGATTGTTTTAAGTTCCTCCAAAAGTGCGAGTTTACCTTTGTAATTTTCCTTCCAATTATCATTCACCGCATTGTTTTTTACACGGTAGTTATCGAAGAAAACATTGCATGCAGCACGGAACTCCTCCCACATTTTATTTGCTTGATTCCTAGGTACATGGCCTACGGTTTTCCATTCTTCCTGAATTTTTTTGAAGAGTGGTAACGCCGTCTCCCAATCATCGGAATTCATATTGTCCTTAGCCGTCTGAATCAGTTCCTGTTTCTTTTGTAAATTATTAAACTGACTGTTTTTCAAGTTCTTATAATAATCGTTTTTGGTCGTATTAAAGTTTCTAAGCGTTTCTTTAAAATCATTCCAGTTTTGGTTGGATTCTTTTCTCGGTACGCTACCTGTTTTTAGGAATTCTTCGCGCAGCTCTTCCACTTTTTTTATGGCTTGCTGCCAATAACTGTGCGTAATTTCTCCGGCAGGGGCTGCCAAAGCAACAATTTCTGCGATGATGCCGTTCTTTTTTTCCAGGTTCGCAGCCTGCTCAGCCTCGTGCACGGCATTCAGTTCAGATTTTCTGGCGTGGATGCTGTTGGAAATTTCCTTGAATTCATCCCAAGTTTTCTCACGGAATTCCTCCGCAACGGGTTCTGCCTCTTCCTTCCAAAGTTTGTGTAGATACTGCAGCTCGTTAAGGGCTTTTTGCACCACGCTCTCACTTTCAAGTTCTTTTGCTCTCGCGATGATGTGCTGCCTTTTCTCCAAGTTGTGTGCGTACTCTTGCTCCAGATATTCTTTATTCATGTCCAGCATCGCATAAAATTGGTTGAGATGATGGAAATAGTTATTATTTAATAATTTAAACTCGGCTTTTGCAACCTGTCCGGCATTGGTCCACATTTCCTTAATTTCGCGGATGGCCTTAAAGAGGTTTGTGCCGGGTTCTGTATTTGTATAGAGGCTTTTAAGTTTTTCAATAATTTCTTGGCGGTGTTCCAGATTTTTTGAGTGCTCTTTTTCTTGCTCTCTTAAGTAAGCATCGTGCTTTTCGCGGAAAACGGATGTAAGTTCTTTCAGTTTGTTTTTTTGTGGATGCTCCCAAGTGTTATCTTCAGATGCTTCGTCTGATTTATGCGCGGAAGTTTCCTTGTCCATCTTTTTTTGTGCAGCCTCTTTCAATTTGTTGAATTTTTTGCTGTCAGCAATGCCTTTAGGATCTTTAGTTGCGCTTTCCATGTCTGCTAATAATTCTTCCAGAGAACGGAGGTCGTATTCGTTTCCGGCTTCGTCGGATGCTTTTTCCGGATCTATTTCGGACAGCACTTTTTCTTCAGGAATTGCCACGGAAGCTTCGGTATCTACATCAGCCTGATGTTCCGGTTGTGGCTCATCGTCTTTGATTTCTTGTTCAGGCGCAGTTTTATTCTCAGCCGGATCCACCTCGGACTGTACTTTTTCCTCAGCAATCGTTACCGATGTTTCAGTATCCATATCGGCCTGATTTTTATCGGTATTTTCGATTGGGTTCAGTTGATTTTCTTCGTGTTCTGAAGTTTGGTTTTCCGGTGTCATAGCAGATCTAAATTTGATTTGTTTAAAATATCCAGGCAAAATTCAGCCCGTAAAATAGCGCAATAAAAGTAGAGGTTTTTATTAAGATTTCCAAATTTCCCATGCTTTTTCGGCTTGTTGCTCCAGCATGTAGTACCCGTTCAAGCATTTTGCGCCTTTTTCTCTACTTTTTTTGATAAATTCAGTGTAGTTTGGATTGTAAATTAAATCAATTACCAAATGCTTGTCCGTAAGCCCGTCAAACGGGAAAACCAAGCAATCATCGCAGTTTGGAAAGGTTCCCACAGGAGTGCATTGTACTACAATTTGTTGTTCCGAGACGATTTCCGCTGTAAGATTTTCAAAATTGAGTTCGCCTTTCCTGGAAACAGAAATAAACGGAATCCCATGTTTACTTAAAACAAATTTCACGGCTTTTGCCGCGCCACCATCGCCTAAAATAATGGCCTTTTGATGAAATTTTTTCCTGTGGATAGCCAGGGTGCGTTCAAAACCATAGGCATCGGTATTGTAACCCGTGGTTTTTCCATCCTTAATGAGAACCGTGTTCACCGCGCCAATTTGTTTTGCTTCTTCACTAAGTTCATCCAAAAACGGCAGGATTTGTTCCTTGTAAGGTATGGTAACATTGAAACCTTTTAAATCTGGAAGTGTGATAATATTTTTTATTTCCTCAATTTTATCAATATCAAAAACCTCATACGATCTGTTTTTCAAGAATAGTTTTTTGAATTTCTCGGTGAAGAATTTTTGCGAAAAAGAGTAGGCGATATTTTTGCCCACGAGGCCGTATTTTATGTGCTGCTCCATACTTCAAATTTAAAAAAGACCGGAATAACTTCCGGCCTTTTGTTAATTATTATTTTAATCTAAATTATTCAATGATAAATTTCGCCGATTGACCGTCTGCCTTCAGAATATAAACGCCCTTCGGAAGTTTATACAACATTATTTTTGTTGAAGATTTAAAAGGCTTTTCAATTGTTTGAACCAATTGTCCACCGATTGTGAAAATCTGAGCATATAAAATTGCAGATAGATTTTCACCGGAAACATTCAATTCGCCATTTCTCACCGGGTTCGGGAAAACGCTGAATTTTTTAGTAAAACCTGCCTTTTCCGAAGTTGCAAGCACTGATGAATAGCATGTCCAAGACAAATCATCAATCGCGACTCTGGTTTTAGCGGTAGTTGAATTGTTTTGAATGCTTATAGTAGCATTACCAGATACATTTATATTGGAAA
Organism: Chryseobacterium sp.; assembly: GCA_018260475.1. GTDB lineage: Bacteria > Bacteroidota > Bacteroidia > Flavobacteriales > Weeksellaceae > JAGLBA01. Next base: position 36,326 of record JAGLBA010000007.1, read on the forward strand.
GGGTAGTGGTTTCCACCTCGTCCGAGAACGGAACAGTACCGACCTTTGTTCCATTTACCAATACATCCAAAGTGTCTGGTGTACCAGTAAAATTCAATTGTGTCGTAAGTGTGATGCTTCCCACGCCATTTGGAACAACTGAGGAGGTAAGTTTACCGCTGGTATTGACTAATATTGCTCTGTTATTAATATATAAGTCAGTTCTTGCCAGTGTCGCTGTCCATGTTACACCGTTGCTAGTCCATGTTCTATCTAAATATGAGTTACTAGCACTAGGAATGGATTCAAAATTCTCATCACCACATTTTGTGCTAGTAGGTGGAACAATCACTATGTTATTGGTAGAGGCAGTTATGGTGTTGCTCGCAGGTGAAGTATTACCAGCAGCATCTTTGGCGATGATATAGATGGTATACGAGGTATTAGGTGCAAGTCCAGAGATGGTTGCAGAAGATAACGAACCGTTTATCGTGGTTATTAGAAGCCCGTTTACATAAATATTGTAAGACATTACCCCTATATTATCAGTAGCTGGTGTCCATGTAAGGGAAATAGTATTTGCTGTAACATTATTTGCTGCTAGATTTGTAGCTGCTGTAGGAGCCAGCGTATCTACTACCGGAGTAGTTTGGAAGGTAGACGGCCAAGTATTAGTAGCGTCTGGGCCACCCCAAATTGCGGTGACAAGATATGGATTATCTATGAATGGGTTTCTGTTACCTTGGAAGCTGTAGGCTCTTTCTTGTCTTTGCTTTTCGAAATCGGATACAGGATCCTCTATATTCCATTTAAAGAAAATATCTGGCACATCTGCCGCGTATGTATTTGGACCTAAGCCTACCACATTGGGTTTAGTTTGGCTGTTATATCTCAAGTAGTTGTAAAGGATGATTCTTGCAACATCTCCTTTCCATTCGTTTCCAGGATACCATCCACCATTAGATTTTCCGGCAGGAATCCCGCTCCCGTCGGCAAATGGCAGGCTTCCTCTGTCGCTATTAAGTTGGATGTCTGCTGGGCGAATATGGTGAAGGTCAGCACCTGCGCCAGAAGTTCCCAAATTTGGACTACCCAAAGATTTTGGAAAAACGTGTTCTCTGTTGAAGTCATTACTGCCGTAAGGACGACTTCTTTGCGTCTTACCACTTGCTGAGCTTCCGTAGATTAATAAAATATTCGCAGGGTTTTCTGGATCTGCATCGCTGTTCTTATATTGAGTAAGCAATTCGCTGTAAGTAGTTGTGTGTGTTTGTATGCTGATGAGGCCAGCAAGCTGTGCTTTTAGTTCATTTCCTCTTTTTGTAAAGTCAATGCCGTTGTAATAAGCAGGCGCGCTTTGTGCCAATGCTAATACGGAGATTACAAGTGCAAGAAAAGATAATTTTAGTTTCATATATAAAAATTTTAATTAAAAATCAATTTTCCAATTAAAGTGCTGTCTTTAAAAATGGTAATTTCTGCATTATTTTGGAAAATTTTTGTCGGTTTTTCAAATTCAAGAAAAATTCCGTCCTTGTAGCGATAGAGAAGCGCACTACTTGAGAATGTATTATGTTTGGCAATAACTTTAAGTCCAGAATCTTCATGTAAATCTAAATCGCTGAAACCGGTTATTTTTTCATTTGGGAAAAAGAAAACCTTTTGATACAATCCCGGGTGATCGTCCCCTGCCCCTACAAATAATCTGTTTTCTTCTTTATCTATTTTAATGACATATACAGGTTTGTCCTTTCCGCTTATATTTAACCCTTTTCTTTGCCCAATACGAAATTCATCCATGCCATAATGTCCACCAATTAAGATACCATCAAACAGGTTATAGGCTAGTGGAGAAGAGTGGTATTCCAATTCACCCCTTTTGCTTAAGAAATCATTTTTTTTTAAGGCGTAATGATGAGAGTCTCTGGGTATTTCAACGATTTGCCCTTGTTTTTTAGTAGAAGTGTTCATTGTATTTTTTGAAAATAGCCGCATCATTCCCTTTAGAAAGAGCTACAAAATTACAAAGATTTACCGTTGGTCTAAATTATCTTTATGTTAACAAATTATCTTTGTTTATTTTAGAGAAAAACCAAGATACCGCCAAGCCGAAAACTGCCGCGGTGAGGGTTACCAGAATATAGTTATAAGTGCGGATCCTTACCGGGAAAGGCAGAGCTTCCGTGGCCTTGAAGACGCCAGATTGCTGCTGGATAATGCAGAGAATTGTACCTACGATTAGCCCGGCTATAATTCCGAATAGTACAATCAATACCCCGGTGAAAAAGTAAGTATTTCTAAGGCTTTGCAAAGAAAATCCGAGGGAAATCAGCGATCGGCTCTGCAATTTTTTGTCCAGTTGGAGTATAATAATCGCGCCCGCGAGGTTAAAAGTGGTGATGAAAATCACAAGTGCAAAGATAAGGTAGATCATCATTTTCTCCGTGTTGATCATTTTCCAAAAGGCCGAATTTTCCTCCTCTTTCGTTTTGATGGTATAGTTTCTGCCGAGTTTTTTATTTAAAGATTCCTTTATATCGTTGGCGGTGGTTGGATTTTTAAGTTTAATGGCTATTTGGTAGGCCGATTTTTTAGGCAGTCCCAGCATCTGTTGCCCCAGTTCAAGTGGTGCCACCAGATAGTTGTTCAGTTGGTCGTTTCCGGAAAATACGCCCGAGATAAACACCTCTTTTTTGTTGAAGATGTCCTCTTCTTTCAGGATGATGCCTTTCCCTGGTTTCGGCATGTAGAGTGTAGCGTAGGTGGTGGAATCCACAGGGATTTGCAGTCGGTTGTTCAGTCCGTTTTCCATCACTGCCTCGTTGGAATATTTGTAGTCTGGGTATTTGCCGTAGAAAACCGACTCATGCAGCGGGTTCACGCTCGTGTAGGCGCTGTCTACCGCGCGCAGATAGGCGATTTCGCTGGCGTCTCCGTAAGTCATTAGCACCTTTTCCTCTATGATTTTGGAATAGTGTGCCACCTCCGGCTCCGTTTTTAGACTTTTTTCTACTGAAAGAAGGTTTTTCAGCAGTTTGCCGTCTTTAGGTCTTATCGTAAGGTCGGCATGCAGATTTTTCACCATGTCGCGGTTCAGGTCTTCCAGCCCGGAAAAAACCGAGATAATCACGAACATACTCGCTACGGCCGTCATCATCGCAAAAGCCGCAAGCCAGGTGATGAAGGTCACCGCCGTGCTCCCTTTTTTCGAGATCAGGTACCGTTTCGCGATATAGAAAGAAGTCTGCGCCACTTTTTACAATACAGGATTGTCGCCCTCGCCCTTTAGTTCCTTTTCGATGCGTTCCACATCATCCAGTGTTGTATCCAAGTAGAAATTCAGTTGCGGAATAATGCGCACCTGTTTCCCCATTTTTTGTCCGATAAAATTGCGGTATGCCGGTTTGTTCTCCTCGATTTCCTTCATGATAGTCTTGCGGAGATCTGGCGGGAAAATGCTTAGATAAATTTTTGCAACGCCAAGGTCTGGGGACACCTTCACCTCGGAAACCGATACCAGAAACTGCTGTTTGCTATCCGCGGCTTGTTTCCGGAAGAGTTCCGCAAAATCTTCCTGGATAATCTGTGCTACTTTTCTTTGTCTGTTGCTTTCGTTCATGGCGCAAATTTAGTAAATTTGTTTGGGATTTATTTGGGCGTGTCCCCGTTTGCCGATCTGCCGCGGCTCCGCCGCCGCGGCAGATCGGCAAACGGCGCCGGGCTGTTCAGGGCTACACTTCGTTCCGGTGCTCCGCCGCTTTGCGGCTCCGCACTGCTCCCTTTCGGTCGCACCCTTTCCATCCCTCACGCGGCAGTGCAGGTAGGTGGTAGGAATTATTGTTAAGGTCGCAGGGGAATAACATCCTCATAAATTAAAACTCAAAGCTCAAAACGCAACACCCAAAATCCAAAGAAAATGAAAATAGAACATCTCGGCATCGCTGTAAAATCTTTAAAGGATTCGGACGATCTTTTTGCCAAATTATTAGGAAAACCCGCCTACAAGCGGGAAAAAGTAGAGCGAGAGGGCGTCACCACCTCTTTTTACCAGACAGGCGATAGCAAGATCGAACTACTCGAAGCCTCGAACCCAGATTCCCCGATTGCTAAGTTTTTGGAAAAGAAAGGGGAGGGCATCCACCATATCGCCTTTGGCGTAGAGGATATTTACGCAGAAATCGAAAGACTGAAATCCGCGGGATTCATCTTCATCTCCGAAGAACCCAAGGATGGCGCCGATAATAAGTTGGTCGTTTTCCTGCATCCCAAGTCCACAAATGGCGTTTTGGTAGAATTGTGTCAGGAAAAGTGATAAAACATTTTGCAAAACAGAAATTTTTCTTATTTTTGCACACTCAACTGAGACTTCTATTTCACAACAATAAAAGTTTGGCCTTGTAACTCAGCTGGTTAGAGTAGCTGACTCATAATCAGCAAGTCCTTGGTTCGAGCCCAAGCTGGGCCACTCTTATAATAAGACACTTACGAAATTTTGTAAGTGTCTTATTTATTTTTTGACGAACATTTATCGGATATTTCGAAATTACTTTTTTACCATAATGTCTGTCTCGGATCAATAAGCAGTTTTGAAAACTTTCCCTATATTAATTGGTTTTATAAAATTTCCGAACGATGACGGTTTTCCCGATTTCTTGTTTGAAATGGCAATTATTCTTTTCAAATCCGGGTAAATAGAGAAAGCAGAAAAAAAATTTTTCGAAGTAATTAGTTATAACATATATATTGTAGACAAGTTTTTGGCAGATCGATTATCCCCATTGAAAAAGATGAATTATCAAATAATCATCGTGAGCTTCGTCCAATTATATTAAATCAAATGAGTCAGCTCGAATGTTATTTTTAGCTTTAAAAAGCAGCCATACCAATATTATGGGAGGGAATCTTATATTTGGACAAAATTAAAGTTCAAACTTTAAAATGGTCCAGTTTTAATTTTATTGGGTTGATAGAAACCCCAGAACATGTATAATTTTCCACTTTTTTGCGATAAGATTTTGTATAGAAGACAGTGTGCATGGCCTTTTTAATTGCACTATAACTGCAACATCGATATTTAAATATCTGATTTTTAAATTATCGTTATTTTCGTGGAGGTGAAGGAATTTTGGATAATAATAGCGTTTTAGAACCACGGGAAACATTAATCACCGCAGTTTTATTTTTTCAAAGTTTATTTTTACGAGATGCTTAGCACTATGGCCATAAAAAACTCTCGGCGATTACCGAGAGTTTGTTTTTGAATTTTCTTTACGGAAAATTATGCGTGAAGGTATCTAGCATATGCGAATCCTTCTTCGCCGCTTGCTGTTTTCACTTTCCACCACTCATCGTTGGTTTGGTCGATCAGCGTTACCATGGATCCTTTGGCAGCGTGAGCGATCACGGCGGCCTCGGTTGATGGCTCCTGACGTATGTTCAGCGCAGATTCCTCTGTCGCCACAGTAAGGTTGGTGCCGTTGGCAAGGCCTGCCACTTGGACATCCACATTGATGTCGGATGCGGAGTAGGTAGAATCTATGGCTCCCAACGCGTTCCAAACTTGGTCTTTGGCGGCGGTGTTGGCAGCAGAACCGGACACATATAATATGCCGTCTTGTTCCTGAACTTGAAGCCCTGCGATGCCGGCAGCCTGTGCTGCGGAAATCACGCTTGCGTATTTATCTTGTAATGTACTCATTTCTAATTATTTTACGGTATAGTTATAGTTTACTTTTCCAACTTTCAAAGCATCTACGGATTGCTTGATTTTTCTTGCCTGCACTGGGGAAACATTTCCGGTAAGAGTAAGTTCTCCGTTTACAGTCTCAACTTTTACGGAAGGGAAGTCCTTCACGGCGTCTTTCACTTTTGCTTGTACGGCAGGATCAACTGCAGAAGTAGTGGTTACCGGTGCTGGCGCAGCGATAGTCGCCATATCCATCACATCCTTAATTCCAGGAATTGCTTTTAGTTGAGCAATCATGCCATCTTTGGACGCTTGGTCTGCAAATGTACCAGAAAGGTGTGCTGTGCCATCCTTCACTTCTACGGAAGCCGTTGGGTTAGAAGTTACTACAGTGGTAGCCTGAGTTTGAAGATCGGCGTCTGATACTTTTTTCTTACAAGCGACTGAACCGAAAGAAACGGCCAACGCCAAAGCAGCTACTGCAAATGATTTTTTCATAGTTATAAAATTAAATTGTTAGTAAATAAATTTTGATTAAAATTACAATTAAAAACGATATGGCAATGGCTTAGTATCATAAATTTTTCTTAAAATTCGTTACATTATCTCAGCAAGGTGGTTATAGTCCGGAAAGTGAGGTTTACCCGTGGCTCGCTGATTTTTTTGGTAGGCGGCAGTCGGTGTAGCCAATGGTCCTGGGTTTCGTCTTTCATAATGAGCAAACTACCGTGCCCCAATGTGATTTCTACCTTTTCTCGCGTGGTTTTATGCTTGAAGGAAAATTTCCGCTCCGCTCCGAAACTTAGGGATGCGATGGCACCGTGTTTTTTTAGGTCTTTCTCGCCGTCGCTGTGATACGCCATGCCTTCAGAGCCGTCGTGGTAAAGGTTCAGTAGGCACGAATTGTAGGTTTCACCGGTAGTTTCCTCACATTTTTGTTTTAATGCTAAAAATTCAGGCGTCCAAATATCGGCTCGCCTGGTCCGTTTGGAATAGGTGTATTCAAAGGCCTCATCACCAAACCATGCGACCTTTCTTTTGGTTATAATTAGTTTCCCGAAAATCACGGCCTCATCATTCTTCCAAGGAACTTTGTTGAGGAGATATTCAAAGTAAAAATCAGCTTCTTCCGGCGAAAAAATTTTGCCATAATAATTCACCGTACCGCCGTGGGGCAGCAGGTTTTGGGTGGAATCAAAGTCTGGGAAGAGGGACATTTTTATCTTTTAATGGTTTGCAAAAAACTTTCCGCATTCATAACCGGAATCATAGCGTTTTTAAAATCTCTCTCGTTGCGTGTGATGATTAAATCACAATTTGTTGCCACCGCACTATAATATTGAATGCCATCTTCAAAATCTTTAAAATTCGAAATAATGGCTTTATCGACAACTTCGTCATTCAGTATCGATATCGAACACAACAGTTTAAATTTTCTGATCTTCTCTAATGCCGCCTTCGGATTTTCATATTTAGAAATCAAATAATAGGTTGTGGTAATGGTATTGCCGGTGGTAAAAATCTTAATCTTTTTCTGGTCTGCCAATGTCATGGCTTTTGCGGCAGGGAGATAAAAGCCTTCACGCTCGCCAAGGAAATCAACTACAATATTAGTATCTAAAAATACTTTTTGCATTATTTATATTTTTCTTCCAAGTACTTTATATAATCCTCGCGCTCAATATTTTCCGGAATACTTTTACCCGTAGAAATACTCTTCACAAATGGGGAAACTTCAAATTCCTCATCTTGACGCGAAATAGAATTTAAATAATTCTCAACCATTCTCGACAAACTCGTCTTTTTTTCGGCAGCATATTTTTTTGAACGCTGTATCACATCGTTGTCCAATTTTAAAGTTAGTTTTGCATCCATTTTGAAATAATATTATACGGACAAATATAATAATTTTATACGGATAAACAAAAGTTTCTACTCTTAATTTTTAATTAAATACATCCGACTTTAAATAATATGACTTATTTTCGTTTAAAATTATTTCAATGAAACAACTCTTTTTCTTCGTATCCTTTATTTTTAGCATATGTGTTTTTGCACAAAACCCTGCGGATAATACTTTTGTTAAAGATAATTTCATTAAAAATGAAGTTTATATCCCGATGCGCGACGGCGTGAAACTCTTCACTGCGATCTACATCCCGAAAGATATCTCTAAAACTAAAAAATACCCGTTCCTGGTGCAGCGTACCTGCTACAGCGTGGCGCCTTACGGTGAAAACGAATATAAAACTTTCCTCGGTCCCAATAAATTTTTGATGAATGAAAAGTACATCTTCGTCTATCAGGATGTCCGAGGCAGATACATGAGCGAAGGTACCTTCACGAACATGACGCCGCAAGTTGCCCACACTTCCAAAAAAAATGTGGACGAAAGCACCGACACCTATGACACCATCGATTGGCTGGTGAAAAATATTCAAAATAACAACGGAAAGGCCGGCCAATACGGAACTTCTTACCCCGGATTCTATACTGCCGCAGGAATCATTTCCCAGCACCCGGCGATGGTAGCTTCCTCTCCGCAAGCCCCAATTTCTAATTTTTGGAATGATGATTTCCTGCACAATGGGCGGTTTATGCTGGGCTATTTCCGCACTTTTCCAGTGTTTGGCGTGCAAAAAACAAAGCCGGAACAGAAGGCATGGTACAATGATTCTTTCCCGCCAGTAAAATCGGAAGATGGCTTGAAATTCTACCGCGATATGGGAGCTTTGAAAGACGGTTATGATACTTATTACAAAAATAACTTCTTCATGACGGACATTATGGAGCACCCAAACTACGACCAATACTGGAAAGAACGGAATCTTTTGCCCCACCTCAAAGGCGTAAAACATGCTGTGATGACCGTGGGCGGTTGGTTTGATGCCGAAGATCTTTCTGGGCCGCTAAACATTTACAAAACCATCGAAAAAACAAGTCCGAAAGCCAAAAACACCATTGTGATGGGGCCGTTTTCACACGGTGGCTGGGCGCGAGAAAGCGGTAAGCACTTCCACAATGATATTTATTTTGGCGACAGCATCGCTACTTATTACCAAAAAAATCTTGAAACACGGTTTTTCCACCATTATTTAAAGGAAAATTCCAAAACTGATGCCGGCTTGCCCGAAGCCGTGATGTATGACACGGGCAGCAAAGAATGGCGCGAATTTGACCACTATCCACCAAAAAACGTACAGAAAATTCAGTTTTATTTGGCTGATAAAACCTTGAAAACAAGTCCGCAAAGCACTGTTTCAGAATATTATTCCGATCCCGAAAATCCGGTACCGAGTTCGCAAAACCTGCGGGATTTCAACGGGTTTACACCAAGAAATTATATGAGCGAAGACCAAAGGTTTGCCGTAGGGAGGCCTGATGTGCTTACCTTCACCACCGATGTTTTAACAGAAGACCTTACCTTCGGTGGAGAAATTTTGGCTAAACTGAACATTGCCACCACTTCGGATGATGCGGATTTTGTGGTTAAATTAATTGATGTTTACCCCGAAGATTTTAAACCAAAAGAGAAAAAAGAGGGCGTGATCTATGGGAATTACCACCAAATGGTGCGCAGCGAAATTATGCCCGCAAGATTCCGAAACTCCTATGAAAAACCGGAACCGCTAAACCCTAACCAGAAAGCAACCGTAACCGTAAAACTTCAGGATGTGATGCACACTTTCCAAAAAGGGCATAAAATTCAGATCCAGATTGCGAGCACATGGTTCCCGCTCTTTACCGTGAATCCTCAAAAATACATTCCAAATGTGAATTTGGCGACCAAAAATGATTATACAAAAGCCTTCATTAAAGTCTTTGGCGACAGTTATTTGGAGGCGGAGGTTTTGAAGTAGATTATAGAAATTTATAAATTAAAAAATTCAGAAATTGTTCTATCCACCAAAAATCCCTCTCAGCATTGCGCCGAGAGCGATTTCTTTATTCTTTGTACATTTTTCATCGTACTTTTACAAAATTTACTTCGCAGTATGGTAATAAGCCAACATTTTATAATACAGTTTTGCGGCTAAAAAGGCCGTTGGTTTCGGCATTGGGGAATCCATCAGTTCTACGATGTCAAAGGCTACTACATTGCATTTTTCGAATACTTTTTTCAGCAGTTCCAAAGTTGGGTACCAGTGCAGTCCGCCCGGTTCTGGTGTTCCGGTGGATGGCGCGATGCTCGGATCGAAGGCATCCAAATCAATTGTGATGTACACATTTCCGGATACTTTTGCCAAAACATCCTCGATCCAATTCGGGTTGTTGTGGATTTCGTGCGCCCAAAACATATTGCCCTCCTGAACATATTGTAACTCTTCCACATCGCATGAACGAATTCCCACCTGCACCAAATTCAGTTTCTGTGAAGCCTCGAAAACCGCACAGGCATGGTTGGAAGTAGAGCCGTGGAACTCCGGACGAAGGTCTGTATGCGCATCCAGTTGCAGCACCGTAAGGTTTTCAAACTTCTCCCCCGCCGCACGGATGGAGCCGATGGAAACAGAATGCTCACCTCCGAAGAGTGTGAACAATTTGCCTCCGTTGGTCAAAAGTTCTTTAGTTTTTTGATAAACCGCGTCTGTCATGGCTTCTGGCGAAGAATTTTCAGAAATTTCTCCGGCTAAATAAACGCCCTCTAAATAAGGTTCGGTACCGGTTTCGATGTCATAAAGCTCCATGTTTTGGGAAGCATCGAAGAAGAGTTCCGGACCTTTGTCGGCACCCTTTCCCCAGGTGGAAGTCCCGTCATAAGGCACAGTTACAAGCATTACTTTAGAGTTTACGAGTGTGGCATTTTCTTCGGGAATCCCTGCGTATGTTTTCATTTTTACTGAGTTTTATATTTTGGGTTTTGAATTTTGAGTGGAGCAAAGATAAGATTTTTGGAAACTTTGTATTTCGAATTAAAAAATTTTCTATCTTTACATTAATAATCCAGTGACAATGAAAAATTCACATAACCAGAGCAATCGCGAAAATTGGATTTGGGGATTATTTTATTACAACAAAAACGACAAACGCCTTTTTCCGCCGAAAAGACATCCGTGGATGGGCTGGACGGTGAATTTTGCAGATCCCGCGTCCGTAGCCATTCTTTTATTAATAATATTGGTGATTGTTTGCGCTGTGTTAGTAAAAGCGAAATACCAATAGTCCACAAAAACTCCCAAAACTCATTGGTCCTCTCTTCCCAAAAATCAATACCTTTGCTGGAAATTTTTACAAAATGCCATTAAAAGCAGTGCTGTTCGATATGGACGGTGTGATTGTCGATACCGAACCGCTCCACCGCAAAGCCTATTTCAAGACTTTTGAAGATTTGGGAATTGATGTTTTTGAGGATTTATACACCTCATTTACAGGAGCTTCCACAAAAAAAGTTTGCAATTCCTTAATCGAAAAATTTAGTTTAAACAAAACCCACGAACAAATAGCGGAAATCAAACGCGGTTATTTCAAAGATTATTTCGATAACGATCCGGATTTCGCACTGCTTCCCGGCGTGAAGGATTTAATTATGCATTACCACGAGAATGGTATCGTGCTGATTCTCGCCTCTTCCGCAAGCATGAACACGATTAATTGGGTTTTTGAGAAGTTTGATTTAAACCAATATTTCTCCGGTAAAATCTCCGGTGCGGACCTTCAGGAATCCAAACCACATCCGGAAATATTCTTAAAAGCAGCAGAAATGTCCGGTCATCCGAAAGAAAACTGCATGGTTATTGAGGATTCTACTAACGGAATAAAGGCTGCACATGCCGCGGGAATCTTCTGTGCCGCCTACCGAAGCGAACATTCCAAAGGTCAGGATTATTCATTGGCAAACATCGTAGTCTCTAACTTTTCGGATATAAAAGTCGATAAAATCGCGGATTTAATTTAAAAAAATCTATTGCTGAGTAATTAACCATGAAAAGCATGTTGAATCTGGGAAAATATCTCTCGTTAATTTAGCAAATTGTGCAAATCATTAACAATAAAATCTCTTCAGGAACATAAATCAGCCATCCAAAATAAAATTCAGTATTTTTGTGGCTATGGAAACACGGGAAAAAATCATAATCATTGGGGGCGGTTTCGCCGGATTGCAACTGGCCCGAACCTTGAATAATAAGAATAAAAAGGTGATTATGATTGATAAAGCCAATCACCACATGTTCCAGCCGTTGTTTTATCAGGTGGCCTGTGGAAGGATCGAACCCAGCAATATCTCTTTCCCTTTTAGGAAAATTTTCCAAAGCTCCAGAAATACCTATTTCCGAATGACGGAGGTGCAAAAAATTCTTCCGGAACAAAACAAACTCTTAACCCAAGACGGCGAGTTCCACTACGACAAACTGGTCATCGCCACCGGGTGCAAAACCAATTTTTACGGAAATGACAAGATGGAGAGCCTGGCTTTTGGTATGAAAAATACCCAGGAAGCCATCTCCATTCGCAACCATGTGCTTCTAACTTTTGAAAAACTTATTATAGAACGAACCCGCAGTGATGATGGCAACTGGAACATCGTCATAGTAGGCAGTGGACCCACAGGCGTTGAACTCGCAGGCGCTTTTTCCGAAATGAAAAAAAACATCTTGCCTCGCGACTATCCGAACATGAATTTCGATAATTTGAAAATCATCCTCGTAAGTTCTACGGATAAGCCGCTGAATGTGATGAGTACTGATGCACAGGAAAAATCTGAACAATATCTCAAAGATTTGGGAGTGATTTTCATGAGTAATGAAAGGGTGACGGATTATGATGGCGACCGCGTAACCCTTGCAAGCGGAAAACTAATCCCTGCTAACAATGTCATCTGGGCGGCCGGCGTTACCGGAAATATTTTGGAAGGCCTAAACCCCGAAGCCATGCTGAAAAACCGTTATAAGACCGACCGATACAACCGTGTGGTGGGTTATGATAACATTTTCGCGATCGGAGACATCGCTTATATGGAAACACCCAAATATCCGCAGGGGCACCCGCAAGTCGCAAATGTCGCGATCAACCAGGGGAGAAATTTGGGAAGGAATTTGCTTAAAAATAACACTTCCGATTGGAAGCAATACGAGTACAAAGACATGGGCAGCATGGCAACAGTCGGGAAACACCGCGCCGTGGTAGATTTACCAAAGTTTAAATTCCAGGGGCTATTTGCATGGTATTTCTGGATGTTCCTCCACCTGATGCTCATCCTTTCCGTAAGAAACAAACTCGCCATTTTCTTCAACTGGATGTGGAGTTACATCAATAAAGACTCCTCACTGCGCCTCATCATCCTTCCAAACAAAAAAAATAATACCGAACAATGAGAATAGACATCATCTCCGCCGTACCCGACCTGATGGTAAGCCCGTTTCGTACTTCCATTCTGAAGCGTGCGATAGAAAAAGGCTTGGTAAATGTGTATTTTCATAACATCCGGGACTGGAGCAGCAATAATTACCGGCAGATAGACGATGCGCCCTATGGCGGCGGCGCGGGCATGGTCATGATGATCGAGCCTTTGGATAAGTGCATCTCAGAGTTGAAATCCCAACGCGAGTACGACGACATCATCTATCTTACCCCGGACGGCATTACTTTAAACCAAAAAATAGCGAACAATCTTTCTATTAAAAATAATTTAATCTTCCTTTGTGGCCATTACAAAGGAATTGATCAGCGGGTGCGGGATTTACACATCACCAAAGAAATTTCCATCGGAGATTATGTACTTACCGGTGGAGAACTGGCGGCGTGCGTGCTTGCCGATGCCGTTATTCGATTGTTGCCCGGTGTTTTGAGCGATGAGCAAAGCGCACTTACAGACAGTTTCCAAGATGATCTGCTTTCCCCGCCCATCTACACGCGCCCGGAATCGTATAAAGGAATGAAAGTTCCGGAGGTTCTGTTGAGCGGCGATCCAAATAAAATAGACGCATGGCGCCATGACCAAGCCGTACGCAGTACTACCGAGAAACGCCCCGATCTTTTGGGAGATGAAGAATAGACATCAATGATGAATTTATACAATTACACTACTTTACAATAAGTATGGATAATTTCTATTTAATATACAAATATGATTAAATCTTATCATTAAATATTAAATAAATTTTTATTATTTAACAATTTACCTAAATTATTTAACATTTAATTATGATTTATTTGATTTAATTTAAAAATATTAATGGTAATTATTTGTAATTAAAACAATAGATATTGAAAAATTAGATTAAATTTACATTATAAATGGATAGGGAAATAAAAATAAAATGGGACGAGGATTTTTTAATGTTTTATAATGTTGAAAATCTTTTTGAGGCAGATCCTGAACCGGCTTTTAAAAATGCGCCTACCTTATCCGGACTGAATAAATGGAACAAATGGCGATACAACGATAAATTAAAAAAAATAGCGCAGGTTTTTCAATTGGTGAGTACCGCGCGCGGAAAGATGCCTTTTGTCATCGGGCTTAGCGAGATACAGGGTCAGAAACCATTGGAAGAATTAGTGACCATGCCGCCATTTAATTCTAATTTCGGCTTTGTGCATTTTGAAAGTATGGACGAGCGGGGCGTGGATGTTGCCATGGTTTATGATAAAAGCAAGGTGGAAATCTTATCCGCGGAACCCATCAGTTTCTTATTTGAGACCATTTCTGCTACCGACGGCAGCTACGATACCACGCGGGATGTACTGCTTTGCAAGATAAAAGTGGAAGGTGTGGTAATGAACATTTTCGTGTTACACCTACCTTCAAAAAGAGAGAAAGACATTAATAAACCTAAACGCGACTATATCCTTAAGGAAATTCGAGAAAAAATTTTGAAAATCCGCAAAGAGGAGCACGAACCAGTTATCCTTTGTGGGGATTTCAATGAGAATCCAGATGATGAAAATCTAACCAATCTTTTAACTGATGACGAAGGAAAACCATTGCTGCACAATCCATTTCTACAAATGTTTCGGGATAAAAATTTTTCCACATTTCATTATGCAGATGGATTGCTTTTCGATCAAATCCTATTTTCGGAAGAATTCATGAGCGGCGAACTTCCTTGGCAGTACAGTGTTGCAGAGGTTTTTAAACCAATAGAACTTAGCAGTAAAGATAAAAATTTTACAGGGAGGCCATTTCGCACCTACGCCGGCACCAGATATCTCGGCGGTTATAGCGACCATTTTCCTGTACTGGTAGGCTTTAACAAAAAATAAATCATATTAACTTTAAAATAATGAAAAATACCAACAATTCCGTATATCACTTGGATGCCACAGATAAAGAAATAATCTATATGCTGATGGACAATGCCAAGACTTCCCTTGCCCACATCTCTAAAAATGTCGGCATATCTACCACCGCAGTACACCAGCGCATCAAAAAACTGGAGCAGGCAGGTGTGATAGAAAACTCCGTTTCTTACCTGAATCCTAAAAAAATAGGCTACAAAGTTGTGTCCTACATCGGTGTATTCTTGGAGAAACCAAGCCATTACCCGGATGCTGTGAAAGCGATGGAAGAAATCAATGAAATCGTGGAAGCGCACTACACTACAGGGAATTACACCATTTTCTTGAAGGTTTTGTGTAAAGATAACGATCACCTGATGGAGATTTTGAACCAACTTCAAAAATTAAA
The DNA here is from genome assembly GCA_018260475.1 of Chryseobacterium sp. GTDB lineage: Bacteria > Bacteroidota > Bacteroidia > Flavobacteriales > Weeksellaceae > JAGLBA01. The sequence continues at coordinate 51,616 of JAGLBA010000007.1, forward strand.
AGGCGTCATAAGAACTGAAACCTTCATTTCTTTGGATCAAAGCATTAACAGACAATTGAAAGTATAACAGACATGAAGAACATTGCAGACTATCTGGATTCTACCTACCTAAAAACGCCCGAACAGTCCGGCTTGAGCCACGAGGAAACCAAAAAAGCGATATTTGCGCTTTGCGATGAGGCGTCTGAGAAAAACCTATATGCCGTGATGATTCGCCCGGAATTTGTACGTGAAGCGAAGGCTTATCTTGCTAAAAAAAACCCAGCGGTGAAGGTGGGAACTGTGATTGGTTTTCATGAAGGAACGTCCTCCGCAGAGGAAAAATTTGCTGAAGCGGAAAAGGCAATCGCCGATGGCGCCGATGATCTGGATTTCGTCATTAATTATGAGGCCTATAAAAAAGGTGAATTGGCTTTAGTAAAGGACGAATTTCTATCTTGCACCGACCTTGGAATCCGTAACGCGAAAACTGTAAAGTGGATTATAGAGATCGCGGCACTATCGGATGAACAAATCGGTGACCTCACCCGACATATTTCTAAATGGGCGGCAGAGAATTTCAGCGAGAACGATCAAAAGAATATCTTCGTGAAATCTTCCACCGGTTTTTATCAGACCGAAAACGGCAAGCCAAATGGCGCCACCGTGGAAGGCATTAAAATCATGAAGGCCAATGCCGGAAATCTCCCGATAAAAGCGGCGGGCGGCGTCCGTACCCCGGAGGAAGTGCGCGCGATGATAGACCTTGGCGTTACAAGAATCGGCACCTCATCTGCCGCAGCTTTGCTTGGGACTGGCGATGCAGCAAACGGAAATTACTAACCCACACTTTTGTAAACAAAAAAACTTCAGAATGGTCTGAAGTTTTTTTATATAACTAAATTTGTTTTATTGCTTAATGATTTGCGTGACACGCTGCGTGTTATCTGCCATCGTGTATTTCATCAGGTATCTTCCCGATTTCAGCCTGTCAAGATTTATTTCCCCGCTTGTCATGTTCACGGCGACATCCAAAACCGGCACTCCCAAAATCGAATAAAATGAAACCGATTTTATTTTTAAAGTAGAGTTCTTGGCTTTGACGATAATGAAATCTCTCGCCGGATTCGGGTAGGCGATCAGCACGCCATCATCCGCCGTTTGGCTGGATGCGGACGGTCCCCGGTATTGCTGTGCAGAAGCGTTTGCGCTGAAAGATAGGGTGCCGGAAAATAGGAGTAATAGTAGAAATTTTTTCACTTATCAATTTTAGGACTTCAATTCAACAAAACTAAAAAAATCAATCTTCATATACAAGGCTTAATTGCCAAAGTATAATTAAATTTGCATCAACAAATTCAAAAACCATTCCAAATGATTATATATTCCAGAAATAGGAGGCTCCGCACCAATGAAAGCATCCGCAGCCTCGTGCGCGAAACCGTACTCACCGTAAACGATTTTGTGATGCCCATCTTCGTGATGGAAGGTCAAAACCAGCATGAGCCCATCGCCTCCATGCCCGGAATATACCGCCGCTCCATTGATCTTACCATAAAAGAGTGCCGCGAACTCTTCGATCTTGGTGTAAAAGCTGTAAACCTCTATGTGAAGGTTCCTGAAAACCTGAAAGATAACACCGGGAAAGAAGCCTGGAATGATAACGGACTGATGCAGACCGCCATAAAAGCCATAAAAGACGCCGTTCCAGGGATGATCTTAATGCCGGATGTGGCTCTAGACCCGTATTCCATCTATGGGCATGACGGCATCATCACTAACGGACAAGTAGAAAATGACGCCACCAACGATGCGCTGGTAAAAATGGCTGTTTCCCACGCCAAAGCCGGCGCCGATGTCGTGGCGCCAAGCGATATGATGGATGGCCGCGTGATGGCGATTCGCGAAGGATTAGAAGATGCCGGCTACCATAATGTTGGAATCCTCTCCTACGCTGCAAAATACGCCAGCTCCTTATACGGACCGTTCAGAAGCGCGCTAGATAGCGCTCCGGTGGATAACAACGACATCCCGAAGGACAAAAAAACTTACCAAATGGACTTCGCCAACGCGCGCGAAGCCATCAACGAAGTTTTGAAAGATGTGGATGAAGGCGCGGACATCATTATGATAAAACCCGGCCTCCCATACCTGGACATCGTAGCGAAAACCCGCGAAATCACCGATCTGCCGATTGCCGTGTACAATGTGAGCGGCGAATACGCCATGCTGAAAGCGGCAGCCCAAAATGGATGGATTGATAATGATAAGGCAATTATAGAAAGCCTCACCTGCATCAAGCGCGCCGGTGCTGATATGATTTTCACCTACGCCGCCAAGGAAGCCGCCATACTTTTGAACAATTAACGGTTTTAGGGGTTTGGGTTTTTAAGTTTAGTATAAATTTTTCTCATTAATAAAATCTACTAGCATCGGGCGAAATCATTCTGGCTTCCTCTCTGGTTCTTTTCCCAATATATTTGCAAGTTTTTTAAGCTTTAAGATAAGAAATTTGCAATAAAACAAGCAAAATTACAAGTAAGTAATTGATTGGCTATGCTATAGAGTTATATTTTACATTATTGCAAACAAATGTCAGGCATAACTTTTAAAATTCTTCTGTTGTAGTAACCAAAAAAGCCACCTCAATTTCCGAGGTGGCCTTTTGTTTAAGAAAGTCTTTAAAACGGATAACCAATCGCGATATTCAAGATCAAATTGTCCTTTCTCCACGAGGAGTTTCCGAAATTGACTTTATCCAAAACCCAGCGCTGGTCTTGTTCAAGATATGGCACGCGGAGCGGCATTGCCAGATCCAGTCGCAGAATCAAAATGCTGAAGTCCAAACGAAGCCCTACACCCGCACCTACGGCGATTTCTTTTGTCCAGTCTTTGGAGAATTTTCCACCCGGCCGTGCTGAATCTTCGTTTACGAGCCAGATGTTTCCCGCATCTACAAAGACTGCCGCATTCAGGAATTTATAGATGTTGGCGCGGTATTCCGCATTTAATTCCAATTTTATATCTCCTGATTGGTCATAGAAGAAAGGGTTTTTTGCCGTTCGAGGATCAAAACTTCCCGGCCCCAAAGTTCTCGCTCGGAACGCACGGATACTGTTGCTTCCGCCCACATAAAACTGGCGGGAATATGGCACATACTGAGAGTTACCATACGGATAAGCGATCCCGGCGATCAGTCTTGTCGCGATCTGGCTTTTCTCTGCAAGTTTATGGTAAAATCGAAGGTCTTGTTCTGTTTTCGCGTATTGGCTGAAGGGTACGCCGAACACTTTTTTCTCCTTTCCCTCTTTAGCATTGGCACCGGAAATCAGTCCGGCCAAAGTACCTGCTAAATCCACCGATCCCTTGTAATAAAAGGTATTGGTTCTCGGCAACATGGTATTGGTATAGGTGAAGCTATAGGTAGGCCCTACGATTAATTGAGGCTCCACCACGCGCTTCATAATATAGCGGGAAATATTATTTGGATCGTCTATCTGCGCCTGGTATTTATCCGTAATGTTCTGTGGTACAACGGCATTGATGTTGATGAGTTTCAATTCATGCTCGCGCTGCGCATCTTCTTTCCAAAGATACCCGAAGTGTGCATTGAAATTATGAAGCGTATAGAGCGCCTGCCGACTTTGGTATTCGTAGCCTAGACCCATGAAGGTTTTCGGTACATAGGCGCTACTATTTTTAAAATTAAACGGCGACACCAGTCTCGGAATGGTGAGGGAAACATTGCCCCCAAAGCGGTACACATTATTATTTTCCTTGCCCTCTTTCGGTCCACCAATTTGCACATCAAAAGCACCGAAAACGGAAGCTTTCAGTTGTTCCGCACCACGGAAGAAATTGCGGTGCGTCCAGTTTAGATTGACTTCGGAACCTACAAAGCTAGCCGAATTGGTCTTACCGGTTGTCTCCACTTGCAAAGATTGGAACTGTCTCGGCGTGAGCAGATAATAGGCATCAAATTTATTTTTAATAGAATCCGAAATCACAAATTGGTTTTTAACAAATTTAAATGTCCCCAGACTAATGAGGCGGTTCAAACTCAAATTGTGATTGGAACGGTTATAAATATCTCCTTTTTTGAAATAAAGCGCACGGTCGAAGATCTGCGGCTTGAATTTTTTATCAGGGTCAATGATGTACATATCGTTGTAAGCCTGCACACTATCAGTTCCGTAGGGGATAATATAGTTTCTGTCGGTCGCGCTTTTCAGATCGTAATCTGCAAAAACCACCACTTTGTCTATGGTAAATTGCTTTTTAGAAAGTTCTGGCGCGTCACCCTTCAGTTTCACATTTAGATCCACTTTCGGTTCTTTGGCTACGGTGCTGTCCGCCTGCACAATCAGGTTGTCGGGGTGGAAGTAGTAGAAGCCTTTTTCCTTTAAATGCGCATCTATTCGGTTTCTTTCAGATTTAATGACCGCCAAATCAAACGGGTCTCCTTTTTTCAACAAAGAAGTGGAAACCGTCTGTTGGATTTCGGCATTCACCTTTGAGGAATCTTTTTCGTAAGTCACCTCGTTGATGAAGTAGCGCGCGCCAGACTTCACCGTGTATATGACTTTGGCAGTTTTGTTTTTGGTAAGGGTGTCGTGCGTCGCTTTTGCATTGAAATAGCCTTTGTTTTCGGCATAGTTTTGAGCAATATTAGCATTGAAATCACGATCTACATCGCCTAAAAGCACAGGTTTTTCTCCGATTTTATTTTTTAGCCAGTTGGTAATGCCCTTATCTTTTTTTGGTTGCGGGGTGATGTTGTACACCCAAACGCGTGGCCGCAAACCAAGGAAAGAGGTATTTGGTTTTGGGCGCAGATTGTCCTTTATGCCGTCGCGCAAGGTATTTTTATCCTTCTTTTTCATCGTATCGTTCACGATGTTCACTTTTGCACCGGTGTACAGGTATTCGCCTTTCTTCAACTTGCTCGTTCCGCAGGAAACCAGCCCGGTGGAAAATGCCGCGGCAACGAGGAACGAAATATTAATCTTCTTTTCTTGCATTTTTTCTCTGTTCTCTTAGGTTTTTACGAAGTTCCTTATTTTTCTTTTGATTTTCAATAAGTTCTCGGAACTTATCATAATCCAAAGTAATGATGAATCCAAGTCCGGTCTCGATGATCTGCCCCTGCAAAGCCACTTGGTATTGGTTTTTGCGGTAAGCGCGCAGCATGTAGCGGCCGTCTTTGGAAAGTTGATAATCTATGGCAATATCTCCCGCGATATTCGTGGTCTGCTCGTTTTGGCGTGCCTGTCCTTCCAGTCCAAAGTTGCTACCCACGCTTATTTTCAGGCGGTCGTTCAGGAATCTTTTGGATAGAGCCACATTCAGGTCGGTGCGCGTATTTTTATTTCCGGAGCTATAATCTTCGGAAGATTGAAGGTCGAAATCCATATCCACACCGGCGATCAGGTCACCTGCCAAATCATTCAGCGTCTGGCTCAGTAGTCGGCTCACACTCTGTCTTGCGAGGGCTTCCGCAGAAAGTCCGGTTTGGCTTTCAAAAGGATTTTCTCCCACGAAACGGCCCAATGCGAGGAGCGCAAACACCTGCTTATTCATTTCGGAAGGTTCGTTTCGGATTTGATCCAGTTTTGCTTTCGTATTATCCATCACGGAAGTCGCCACGCCAGGGTTGCTTTCGTCCATTGTAATATCGAAGGTGATGACCGGTTTCAATAGTTCCCCCGTCATTTTCAGCAAAGTGTTGAAAGGGATTCGCTGTTTATATTGGTTGATTTCTGCCGCCGATCCCGTGATTTGCTGCTGCACTAGATCCAGCGGTGCGGCTTCGGTGCGGTATACAGCGGTGATATCTAGATTTGCATCCGTAGGCTCGCCATTCCAGGTAATCATACTGCCTTTTTGGATCTCAAATTTACGACTCAGTAGGCTTAATGACATTTCATAAGCACCTTTTTCCACTTCATAAGTACCTACCAGCGTGGTTTTTCCAGAAGGATCTATCCCGCCCGTCAATCTTGCCGTACCTTGCAGTTTCACGAAATCACCGTTGGCTTTGTCTATAATTAATGAAATTTTTGCCTCTTTATCTATATCGATATTCACATTCACATCCAGACCTTTTACATCTGTCTCTGCGGAAATTGTGTCAGCTTCTATTGTACCGTTCAGCGCCAATTGGTCTTTGTCAATGAATTCTACAATGCCTTTTCTGTCCTGCAAAGTTGGGGAAGTTTGTGGCAAAACGAAGGTAAAATCGGTGATGTCCGTTACAGATAATTTTCCGTCCACTTTTGGGAGGTCCATATTTCCTTTTATGTTGAGGTCGGCATCGATAGCCAAAACACCGTACATCAATTTATCCATATCCTTTTTGGCATCCACTACTTTGAAATCTTCGGCTTTTACCGTCATATCAAAGATGAAATTTTTGTAATCTGTGGTCAATACGCCACCGTTGATCACCATTGCGTTTTCGGCTTCATCTTTTACCTTGAAGTTATCCAGCATAATTCCACGGCGCGTGAAGTGGATTTCGTCATTGATGTTTCTAAAATTACTTCCCGTTTTGGTGATTTCCATCCCGGCATCATTAAACCTTAAAGTCCCCAAAATACTTGGGCTTTTGGTGGTTCCTGTGATGTCCAGTTTTCCGGAAAGGTAGCCTTCGCCCCGGCTGATGGCGTTTTGTGTGAAGCCTTGCAAACTCTTCATTTGCAGTTGTCGCATATCCAAAACCAGATCGAAAGAAGAATTTGGAACGCTGTAATTTCCGGTAATTGCTACATCATTATCATATCCGGACAAGCGTATATCGGTTTTTATCAAAGTCGGTGTGCTGTTAAAGACTTTGATGTCTATATTTCCTACAGGATTGCTATACATTACTAAATCAGATACTTTCATATCGGAAGTGAAACTCATGTTTTTACCTAAATTCTGGATGCGCGCGGTTCCATTTATGGTTCCGGCAGCCGGCAGAGAGTCTTTTTTAATGATTTCGGTAATGGTTTCTATTTTAAAATTCTCAATCGCCACATTCAGCGGACTTCGTACGGAGTGGCTTTCAGATTGCAACGCGATGCGGCTTCCGTCTTTAGAAAGGACAAAATTATCCGCGATAATTCCTCCCGGTGCCATCGTCAGTTTGTTGCCCGGCGCCACTTCCCACGGCATATAGTTTAGGGTCAGCCCGTCTGGATTCAGTGCAAGTTCCGTCATGTTTCCTATGGATTTGGCGGTTCCTGCGATCAGGAATTTCACGGCATCTTTTTCATCTTTTGTAGAGATATTGTAGGTGATGGTGTTGTTTTTAATATCGCCATTCGCATTGATTTTCATTAATGCCAGTTTCTCGCTTTTCACTTCGTCTGCCGTTAGGTTGTAAACCAGCGCGCCGCTTTCGCTGTTTAGTGTAATTAGCCCGTTGGTAATTGTGTTAGCGCCGTAAGTCATTTGTGGAATGGTTCCGTTTACCACCAAAAGCCGGGTATCAGCATTGAAATTTCCGTTGAGGTCTATGGTTTCAAACGATTTCAGTTCCGGAACAAATTTCCGGATGAGATCATCATCTTTCAGTTTTCCGGTGAAGGTGAAGTATTGGTGCGGGTCTATCCGTTTGCGGCTGCGGTGTGTGTTGTAATATTCGTCCACGGTTTGCATCAGCGCTTCGCCGATTTGCGTGAGTTTGTATTTCCCGTTGAGTTCAATATCCGCGATTTGGGAATTTAAAACCAAACTATTCCCTGCGTTTGTGGAAACTGCCTTCAAGTAAATTTCTTGCAGCGGATATACTTCCTTGCCATCCGACATTGCGAAGCGGTTCATAGTGAGTTCCCCGTTCAGGAAATCGGGGTTCATATTGGTGAAGTTGGCCTTAATGTCGCCCGCCAAAGTCATTGGTTTGGAATAAAAACCAAGAGCATATAAATCCAGTTTGCGGATGTCGCCCGACATATTCAAAGTCGGATTTTTCTCGTTATACACGCCATTTGCCACAATTTTCAAGTTCGCATTTGGGTCGGCGGAGTTTAGGTTTACGGCGTAGGCACCGCGGTTCAGTTTGCCTTTCAGCACCATGTTTTGATAATGGTAGCCTTTGTAATCGAAGCGTTTTATATTCCCGGAAATATCGGCATATCCTTTTGCAGGATCAAAGCCTTGCCCTTTCGCTACTACCACGCCAGTCGCTATGCCGAGGTCTTTATTTTGAATAATTTTACCGATTTGCAGTGCGCGCAGGTCAGCTTTCACATCATACCGTTCCGCTCCATTGTTGCGCATATCGGCGATGGCGTCTATTTTGGCGTCGCCCAATGTGGAATTTAAAGTAAGGTCTGCCGATAGATTTTTGGCAACACCTTTCGCCTTACCACGAATGGTAAAAGCCGATGGCAATGAAATATTGCTCGGAATAGTACCTTTCGGGACCAAAGAGTAGATGGCTTTTGCAGTCGAAGAAAGTTCGTGAATATTAAGGTCAAACCACATACGTTCGGGTTTCGTAGCGTTCATGATGTGTCCGGAACCTACCACCACGGTTTTGTCCAGCCCGGTCATCCTCAATCGGTTGATGCGCAGATCATCCATCGTGCCTTTCACCTCGGTATCAAGGTTTACAACGGCGTTCGGATAAGTGTTAAAAGGTGCTGTACTGCGCAACGATGGAACAAGGTTGATAATATCCGTAAATGCGATTTTTGTATTCCGAAGATTGGCATACATTCGTACGGAACCGGGGTTGGCAGAGAGTTGCTGGATGGAATTATAATCCAAAATCACTTCGTCCCGTAATACCGTTTTCGGAGTTTCTAAATAAAGCGATTTCAGGTAGGCTTGTTTTTCGGAATAAAGAAAATCTGTGTTGAAATTAAGTATGTTAAGTCCCGCCGCTTCTTTGATTTGGGCATTGTTCACCGTTCCGGCGTAGTAATCTTTGTTCATTTTAAAATTTCGCAATTCTAAATTAAGTTTGCTGAAATTCAAATGATTAGGATCCAATCCGCCTTTTCTGCCTTCTGCGGTATTGTTGTACTTCACCTTCACATCATCCAAAACCAATTTGTTGGTTACCAGTTGCAGAGGTGCGCCGCGGTCATTTCGGTTATCTTCCACGGCTTCGGCTTTTGGTGCGGTTTTTTTCGGTGTGGAAGGGAGGAAAAGATTTGCGTCGATATTAGCGCCTGCAAGAAGCACATTATCAATCGAATATGTATTTTTTTCAAAATCTATCCCCCGAACTTTTGTTGAAAATTCTTTGAACAAAACTTTAGCAAAAGTTTTAGAATTATCATCCCCGTAATCCACATTGAAATTGGTCAATTTTATCCCATTCAATGCCAATTTTAGGGGCTTTTTCTCACGCAGGGAATCCACTTTTTGCTCTACTTCGCCGGCGACTTCTTCAATCAAGTCTTGTTTTAATTTAAATTTAGCGCCATCCATCACAATATCGCCCAGAGCGTAGTTGTTTTGGTCTAAATTAAAGGTGCGGACGCGCGTATCGAAATATTTGAAGGAAACGGCAATGTCATTCCTTGCCTGATTATCAATAAAGGTGACACCCACATTTTGGAGCTTTATTTTATCTAATGATAAGATGAACGGCTTGGATGGGCTTTCCTCTTTTTCCTTTGTGGCAAAAGCCTCTTTGATATAATCGTAGTTGAAACTACCGTTTTTATTACGCACAACATTGGCTTTCACGCCGTCTAAATCTATGGAAGTCAGGTCGGCTTTGTTCTTCAAAAGTTGGGGAATACTCAACCCAACATCGAATTTATGAACGAACAAGAGCGTATCCACATCGCGCCCTTGGAGGAAGAGGTCCTCCATAATCAGGCTGTTTGGGAATGCCACTTTCACGCGTTTGATGGAGACTTTGGTCTCTATTTTTTTCTGAAGATAATTTACGAGCCGCGTTTTCAGGAAATCCTGTCCGGCATCGGTCTGCACAGCAAAAATAAGTGCCGCGACGATCACGGCCAGTCCCACAACAATGTAAACCACCCACTTGAGTGCTTTTGCGATTGTAAACTTAGATTCTGGTTGTTTTTTCTCTTCTCTACCCATAGCAGCACAAAGGTAGTAAATACGGAATTAATAACCGCTGTATGAATGCTTTGTAATGTTGAAGCGCGGCTATTTTTATCTATTTTTTAACAAAAACCGATTCCTGTATTTTTTTCTATGTTAAAAATTTAAATTTGCATAAAATTTTGAAAATGAAAATAGGAATACTTGGCGGCGGACAACTTGGAAGAATGTTCATACAGAACGCTTTGAAATATGATGATGAATTTTTTGTGCTGGATCCCTCCGAGCAATGTTCATGTGCCAACATTTCGCATTTCACGAAGGGTGATTTTAATGACTATCAATCGGTAATGTATTTTGGTAAAGATAAAGATGTGGTTACCATCGAAATCGAGCATGTGAATGCAGATGCCTTGCAAGAACTCGAAAATCAAGGTGTAAAGGTAATCCCAAATGCTGGTATTATCAAAATTATACAGCAGAAAATGCTTCAAAAAGAGTTTTATAAAAAACATGATATTCCAACATCTAAATTTCAAAATATTCTAAATAAAGCGGAGGCCAACTTCCCCCTGCCTTTTGTTCAAAAAATGAATACGGGTGGCTACGATGGCAAAGGCGTGCAGATTATCCGTACCGAGGAAGATTTGAAAAAAATGTGGAATTCACCTTCTGTTTTGGAGGATCTAGTAGATATTGATAAAGAGCTTTCCGTGATTGTTGCCATTAATGAAAATGGCGATTCCCAGACATTTCCAATTACAGAAATGGTAGCCAATCCTAAACTAAACCTTTTGGATTTCAATATTTGCCCGGCTGAAATTTCTAATGAAGTAGAGGTGCAAATTTCAAGTATCACCAAGAAATTTGTAAAGGCTGCCGGCTCACCGGGACTGTTCGCCATAGAACTTCTTTTGGATAAAAAGGGTAAAGTCTGGGTAAACGAAACAGCGCCCAGACTGCATAATTCCGGACACCAAACGCAGGAAGGAAATGCCAATTCTCAGTTCGAGCAGATGTACCGCGTGGTAAAAAATCTGCCACTTGCCGATACCGATGCACTTGGTTTTTCAGGTATGCTCAATTTGGTTGGCGAAGAAAACCATACCGGAAAAGTGAAGTATGAAGGTTTGGAAGATGTTTTAAAATTACCGCAAACCTACATCCACCTCTACGGAAAAACCGATACGAAACCGGGCAGAAAAATGGGACACATAAATGTAATTGCGGAATCCCGTGAAGCGCTTTTGGAAAAACTCATCCGGATAAAAGGTATGGTGAAAGTGGTGGCTGAGTAACAAGATTTCCATATTTTTATAAATGAAAGTTTTGGAGACTACTAAAGCAGTTCTGGACTAACTAAAAGCAATAAAGCCTTTTCTGTAACAGGAATATTCGGTTGCAAAGATTGGTGTAGTTGGTTCTTTTGCAGATTTAGTCTTACCGGCGAGAGGGATGTAAACATTTTGGTGGAGTCTGAAAAATCGATTACCGATTGGCTTGAAATTTTTTCACCCTTAAAATTTTTCTTGAAAATTATCTTGGAAAAAAGAGTGTCCTTTTGACAAAATAAGCTTTGAAATCTCATATTAAAGATGATTTTTTATTTAAAACCAAATAAATTTGAAAAAAATTCTGAAAGGGCATATAAAATGTCGTTAGATGATATTCTATTGTCCATCAGTAGGGTATAGGATTGTATTTCGGAATTGATTACGATATTATTGGGGATATCGCAGTTAATTATTTTACCCAAAATATATTGGAAATAGAGAATATTGATTAAAATTTATTTCCCCTAAATCCGTCAAAAATTTTATAAGTTGTTCCATACAACCACTCCAACATAGGTTCTAACCACAAAGCCACAAAAGTCTACAAAGGATACAAATAAGTTCAATCTGTGCAATCTGCGAGAGTTTCATGATGAAACACGCACTTTCGATACTTTATGCCTCAAACCCAAAACATAGAACTTGTTACACGGCGAATCGCGTGCGGCCGGGATCGCAGCGGCTACCCCGCAGCAAGCGGAGGGAAAGTAGTGCGGCATATTTGTAAGCGTGGGCGCGAGGAGTAATAGCGAAGAGCGCGATAAGCCGCCCAAAATATTTATTTTTTTCGGCGGAACATATCCGGACTATAATTCGTGATGAATACGCCGCTAATGATGAGCGCCGCCGCGATGATGAATTTCGTGGTAATTGGTTCGTCCAAAAGCAGCCAGCCCAGGGTGATGGCGATAATCGTATTGATGTACGACATCAGGGAAATTTGTGTTGCGGTAATCTTGGTAAGGGCGTAACTGAACGCGAAAAATGCCGCAACGGAACCGAAAACCGCCAGATAGACCATTGCGGAAATGCTCCGCAAGGACCAGTTTTGGATTATGAGATTTTCTTTGAAAACGACTGCTAAAATCAGTTGTGCAATTCCCGCAAATAAGAACTGGTAGAAGAGGTTCAGGAATATATTGTTGCTTTTATAATTGATTTTTTTGGAGTAAATGGTTCCCCCTGCCCAGCCAGAAATCGCGATGAGCATGAGGATGATTCCGATGCGGAAATCGGGGTTCATAAAGTCTTTCAGTCCGTCCCAAAAGATGAAAATGATGCCGCTGAATCCCAGTAAAACGCCTAATAGTGAGCGGATAGTGAATTTCTGCAACCCCACCGAAACGCTTCCAATAAAAATGAGCAACGGTGAGGAGGCAGTCATAAGTGATGCCAGACTGCTGGTGACGCGCGTTTCGGCAACCGTGGTAAGACCATTGGCGATGATGAACAAGAGGATGGAGAGCGTGATCTGGATACGGAGGTTTTTCCATCCTACCCATTTTAGTTTTTTTTGAAATAGAAGAATCACAGCCAGAATTATCGCCGCTAAAAGTTGGCGAAATCCTGCCACAAACCATGGTGGAATGGTCTCCACTGCCACACGGATTCCCAAAAATGTGGTGCCCCAGATAAGGGAAATCGCTACAAGCGCTAGTAATAGTCTATTGTCTTTCAAGATTGTTTTGGAATTAAGTTGTGAATATATTTAAATTAATGGCAAAAAACAAGTGGTTTGCTTTTATTTTTCAATGAATCGCCTAATGATATATCCCAGATTGTGTATGGATTAGGGCTTTATTATTTACCTTTGGGGAATTAATTTTAAGATTTATGGTCGGAATTATTATGGGCAGCCAAAGCGATCTGCCGGTGATGGAGAAAGCCGCAGACTTCCTGCGCTCCTTGGATATCCCTTACGAACTTACAGTGGTCTCCGCACATCGCACGCCGGAGCGGATGTTCGATTATGCTAAAACTGCTGCAAAACGCGGGATAAAAGTCATCATCGCGGGCGCGGGTGGCGCGGCGCATTTACCGGGGATGGTCGCCAGTTGCACCACTTTGCCCGTGATCGGGGTTCCGATTTTGTCCAGCAATTCTATAGATGGTTGGGATTCCGTTTTGTCCATTTTGCAGATGCCATCCGGTATTCCAGTAGCGACGGTGGCACTGAACGGCGCTGCCAATGCCGGTATTTTGGCGGCAAAAATTATCGCTACTGCGGATAAGGAACTATCTATAAAACTGGAAATCTACCAGCTGAGTTTGAAAGATAAAGTTTTGGACACGGTGGACGATTTGAAGGCGCTGCATCCGAATAGGTATGATCAATAAAAAATCCCGCAAGGTAATCGCGGGAATTTATATTCAAATAAATTTTACTTATTATAAGTGACGGTGTAGGTAGTAACCTCCTGTGTCTGATTGTTTTCTTTGTAAGAATCAGTAATTTTTACAGGATAATCATTAGCGTTGTATTCATAGGTAAAAGTATTTCCTGAATCGTTGCTTGAGTAATCTGATATATTGCTTATTGTGCTGTAATTGTTGTGTGTTACCGACAAAGAGGCAGCAATAAATTCTTCAAAACCCAGTGCGCCGGCCGCAAAACCTCTTACATTTTTGAAAACACCATTTTTTGTATCGTAGGTCCTTATAGTGGTATAAGTGGAGCCGTAAGTGTTGTTTTTCTCAACAATTTTTACAACTTGGCCGTTTTTCAATGTGTAAAGTCCTTCTGAACTGTAGCTACTGGATGGTGCTGTGTCCACTTTTCTTTTATAACTATAGGTTTTCTTAAAACCTACTGTACCATCAGAATTGTATGAATAGGTAAGATTGGTAGTCGCAGTATAGTCGCCAGATTTTTCTACAGTGGTCGTAGTGGTAGCAACCAGTTTACCTCCGGAATATTGTAGGTTTTCTACCGTATTACCTTCCAAATCACTTATGTTTACTTTGGTGATGAGGTCGCCCGTATACTCATAATTTACTGCATATGGAACTCCCAAACTCTCATAGCTGATTTTTTTTAGTTTATCTCCTTCATACTCAAAATTCATTTTTCGAGAAATATCGCTCGTACTTATCGTCATAGTAGTCGGCAGGAGCGGAGTATCTACCGTAGGTATAGTGGTTTCGTCTCGATCGCACGAAAGTAATAAAAGTGCCGCGGTAACGCAAAAGAATAGATTTTTCATTTACTTTTTGTTTATAATCTAAATTACACAATATTTTGTATAAAATTTATTATTTTTTCCAATTATGCTTTTCGCGTAAAGAATTTCTGTTTTCTCAAGATGACGATTAATCATCAGCTACCAATCTTAAGGTTACAAAACTAATTTCCGAGATCTAAATTTTGAATGATAGGTTTAAAAGTAAATTAAGAAACTATTAACAATAAATAAACTTTAATTTAATACAGGCTTAATGTAATTTAAATAATTTCGTTGAAAAATATTTTATTATGATTATTTGGAGAGGCTATGGCTTCTTGGTTTTTATCGTTACAATTGTCTGTGTATTAGTCTTTGGAACGATTTTTAACAAAGCAGGGGTGAATGACGACTACGGTGCCGGCTTAGGGCTTATTGTCGCGGGTATTATCATTTGGTTTTTGGGCAAAAAGTTCAATAATCCTGAAAAGTCAAAGGTTTTTATTGATAAGGAATCCGGCAGGGAAGTAACTCTCGGCCCCGGTCATTCTCTATTTTTCATCAAAATGGAGTACTGGGGCATAATATTACCGCTGCTTGGTGTGGTAGTGCTAGTTTATCCGTTTTTAAAATAATATAATTAGCACAAGTCTTAGTGGTTATTTCCCGAAAAAGTCCATTAAATCCAGATAATTTTTTTGGTTTACGCCGTGGCCGCTCATATATTCGCGGAAAGAGAAATAGCAACTGAGGTCGTATAGCAATTCGGAGCCTTTTCTTCCCCATTCGAGCGGAATAACAGCGTCTTCCGTACCGTGGGAGATGAAAAACCGCAGGTGTTCCAACTTCTTTTTATCCTTTACGATGTCTTCTAATAGGCGTTCTTCAGGGTAGCAACTCAGGCAGGCGACTTTTGAAAACAATTGGGGTTTTTTAAGTGCCAAAGCATAACTCAGGATACCACCTTGCGAAAATCCGCAAAGATGAATCGGTCCATCGCTCAGGCTATAATGTTGTTTTAAGTCGATGATTTTCTGAAGAATAGCGTTCATGGATTCCTTCGCCTGTGGGACATCCACACGGTTTTCGAGGTTCATCAAATTAATATCATACCAAGAAAAACCTTCGTATTGGGAGTTCAGTGGCGCACGAAAACTCACAATCAACCAATCCTCGGGCAGCGTGGGCGCAAAACTGAAAAGATCTTCCTCGTTACTCCCGTAGCCATGCAGCAAAATAAGGAGCGGCGTAGCGGGCGTTATATGTTCTGGCTCGCGAACGAGATATTTTAAATCCATTTTATTGTATTTTTTTAACTAAAGTAAACTTCAAACCTAAAAAATCTGAACTTTACAGTTCCCTTTTTACTGTTTCCACGGGTTTGAGTTGTATTAAATTTAATTTGTCCAATAGTTTTATTATTTGATAAGTCGGATCGATTTCGTGCCAGCGCACGCCTCCGAAATTGGCGCGGCCTCCATATCGGTGGTGGTTGTTGTGGTAAGACTCTCCCAACATGAGAAAATCAAAAGGCAATAGGTTTTTAGAAGTATCGCTGACTTTGAAATTGGTATAGCCGTACACATGCGCAAACCAGTTGATGATCATCCCGTGAATAGGTGCCATAAGAAACGCCACCGGCAGGAACAGCCATTGCCACCATTCGGTCGCAAATTTTACGAAAAACAAAGTGTAAAGCACGCCCCAAATAATCCTGGATGTCCAAGAACTCGCAAATTTATCGAAGGCCTCCCATTGCGGGACATTTTTAGTGAATTTCTCATCCACCAGGATTTCCTTATTATTAATTTGGGTGTATATGTTTTTCGTCCGCCACATCATTGCGAGCGGGTTCGGGTCGTATTTTGGGGAGTGCGGGTCATTTTCGGTATCTGCATAGGCGTGGTGCATGCGGTGCATTACGCCGTATCCGTATGCACTTAGGTAGTTAGAGCCCTGCGTAATCCAAGTGAGGATAAAGCATATCTTTTCGCGCAGTGGCGACATTTTAAAAGTTTGGTGTGCAGCATAGCGGTGCAGAAAGAAAGTTTGAAAAAATAATCCAGAATACCAGAGGACTATGATGAAAATTAGAATGGTCATTTTATTATAAAAAAATTAAATATTTAAAAGGTTAAAATCCAACGCAGGGGTTAGTATTTAAAATTATGGTTCGCAGAGGAATTTGATCTATAATTTTAAGCGAAACAGCTCTTCACTTGTTCGCTCTGTTTAGGAGAAACGCAAAAATGTATGCGTTTCGTGTTTCTTACACCGCCTTTATGATAAAATAGTTCTTTTTCCCTTTTTGTAGAAGTAGGAATTTCCCATCTATAAGGTCTTTTTCCGAAGCCGAAAAACCGTCCGAAACTTTTTCTTTGTTTATAGATATAGCATTGCCTTTCAATTCGCGTGCCGCTTCGCTTTTAGATTTCAAAAACCCCGATTTCTCGCTCAGCAGCTCGGTGATATTGGTACCGATCACCTCGCTTTTCGCCAGTTCTTTTTGTGGCACACCATCAAAAATATCAAGGAAAGTGTCCTCGTCCAGATTCACCAAATCTTCGGCGGTAGAGCGTCCGAAAAGAATTTCCGAAGCTTTCACCGCTTTTTCCCATTCCTCTTTTCCGTGCACCCAAACCGTCACTTCCTCAGCCAGTTTTTTCTGAAGTTGGCGTTCGTGTGGAGCGGTTTTGTGCGCTTCTACGAGGGTTTCGATGTCGTTTTTACTCAAAAAAGTATAATATTTTATAAAGCGTTCCGCGTCTTCGTCCGTAGCATTTAGCCAAAACTGATAAAAACGGTACGGCGAAGTCTTTTTCGCGTCCAGCCAATAGTTTTCGCCGCTTTCCGACTTGCCAAATTTAGAGCCATCCGCCTTCGTGATGAGCGGCACCGTAAGCGCAAACGCTGATCCCTGCTCCTTCCTGCGGATCAGTTCCGTCCCCGTGGTGATGTTTCCCCATTGGTCGGAGCCGCCCATTTGCAGTTTCACATTTTTATTTTTATAAAGGTGTAGGAAATCGTAGCCCTGCAAAAGTTGGTAAGTAAACTCCGTGAAACTCATGCCTTCGGCACCGTTTTCGCCCGTGAGGCGTTTTTTCACAGAATCCTTCGCCATCATGTAGTTCACAGTCAGGTTTTTCCCTATGTCGCGCACAAATTCCAGAAAAGAGTAGCCCTTCATCCAGTCATAATTGTTCACCAGTTCCGCCGCGTTCGGCTCATTTCCGTCGAATTTCAGAAAGCGCGAAAGTTGGTTTTTTAGGCAATCCACATAGTGATTCAGTGTCTGCTCGTCCAGCAGATTTCTCTCGTTGGATTTCCCGGAAGGATCGCCGATCATGCCCGTAGCGCCGCCTATCAGAGCGATTGGCTTGTGGCCGTGCTGTTGAAAATGCGCCAATATTTTTATTTGGATCAGGCTCCCGATATGCAGGGAATCTGCCGTAGGATCGAACCCGATATAGGCCGTCGTCATTTCTTTATCCAGCTGAGCATCCGTCCCCGGCATCATATCGGCAAAGAGCCCGCGCCATTTCAGTTCTTCTATAAAAGCGTTCATTTATGTTATGAGTTAGTAAATAGCAAATATACAGAAAATTTGGGCGTGCCCCTTCATTCGGTCACTTTGGCGCTCGTCGCCTTCGGCTCCTTGCGCCACCGTTTCCTCGTTTCGGGTCGCGGTTCTTCGGGCTCCACTTCGTTTCGGCCGCGCTTCGCCGTTCCGGCTCCGCGCGTCTGCTCCCCTTCGGGTCGCACCCTCCGCATCGCTCACGCGCAGCGCGTGATAGGGTGACTTATTCCAATCCAATATTCCACATAGAAAAAGGGAAACTTCTTTCGAAATTTCCCCTTTGTTGTGACCTCGACAGGATTCAAACCTGTAACCTCCTGAGCCGTAATCAGGTGCGCTATTCAGTTGCGCCACGAGGCCTTTATTTTGGTTTGCAAATATAGCACTTTTTTGTTTTCTTTGTCAAATGAAACCGATTTTTTTTCAACTAATTTCCATTTTTCTTCTTTTAGCATGTCGAAAAGAAGCACAAAAACCCGCCGCAGGCTGGGTAGAAATTTCCCAGAAAGTTCGCTATAAGCAGGATTCCAAGGGGTTGGATTTACAGTCCGGCAAATTTCAAAACCATTTTGAAACCACTAAGCTACCACTGAAAAAAGTAATGGTTCTGAATGCAAGCCTCATCGGTTATATATCCGAACTCGGTGCCGAGCAAAAGATGATCGCCGTGTCCAGTCCGGAATATATTTATTCAGATAAGGTTTTGAAATTAATTCAAACCAAAAAAATTGCAGACATTGGGAACGAACAGAAATACGATGTAGAAAAAATCATCGCCATGAAACCCGACGCCATCTTCACCAACCATATCGAAAGTTTCCAAAACACTTATGAATTACTGAAAAAAAACGGCATTCAGATTATCTTTCTAAATGAATACGAGGAACAAAATCCTTTGGAAAAAGCAGCCTACATTCGTGTTTTCGGAAAGTTATTAGATATGGAAAAGAAGGGTGATTCAATCTATAATTCAATACAAAAAAATTATAATGCACTATCATCAAGCGTAAAAAATGAAAAATCAAAACCCAAAGTCATTTGCAATGAGATGTACGGCGGGCAGTGGTTTCTTCCTGGCGGACGCACTTTTGCCGCAAAATATTTCCAAGATGCTGGCGCCGACTATATTTTAAAGGATAATACCGATGCAAAGGCCATTCCTATGGGCTTTGAAGAGGTTTTTGTGAAGTCTAATGATGCAAAATATTGGGTGAACATAGGACCACATCAATCTAAAAAACAGATGCTCGCCATCAACCCTAATTATGAGAAATTGCAAGTCTATAAGACTGGTAAACTTTACACTCTGACGGGTAGAGCGCGCGATAAGGCCAATGATTATTTCGAAAGCGGAGTCGTGCGCGCTGATCTGGTTTTGAAAGATTATATCAAAATTTTTCATCCCGAAAAATTGCCAAATTATAAGCCGTTTTATATGAAGGAGTTGAAGTGATACGGGTCGAAGAATTAGTTAAGATTAATTTTGAAAAAAATATAATTTCGAAATTATCGTTTTAGACCAAATGTGATAGGAGATTAGCCAACATATATCACAATCAACTATCAATCAAATGTATAAGATTATTAAAAAAATATTTTTCATTCTTCTTCTCGCAAACATTCTATTCATCTTTGCCGGGAAGTTTTTCGATCCGCCCATTACGCTCACGCAATTAAGTGGTCTGGTGGAGTTTGGGCGACTGAAGCGCGATTACATCTCTTCGGAAGAAATGGGGGATAATGTGAAAAAAGCCGTGATCGCATCCGAAGACCAACTGTTTTTCACCCATGATGGATTTGATTTAAAATCTATTCAAAAAGCCATCATACACAACAAAAACGGCAAGACTATCCGCGGGGGAAGTACAATTTCCCAGCAAACCGCAAAAAATGTTTTCCTCTGGCAGGGGAGGAGTTGGCTCCGCAAAGGGTTGGAAACTATGTACACCTTTATCATCGAAAAAGTTTGGGGCAAGGATGTGATTTTGGAACGCTACCTGAATTCTATAGAAATGGGGCGGGGCGTTTTCGGGGTAGAGGCAGCAGCAAAATATTATTTCGGAAAATCATCCAAAGACCTTACCAAAAGCGAGGCGGCATGGATAGCAGTCGTATTGCCAAACCCGCAGAAATACGATCCTAAAAACCCGACGCCATATCTGAATAAAAAACACCGATGGGTGATGCGCCAAATGGGGAATGTTGCGCTGAAATAATTATCTTTGCCGCAGAATGGCATTTTTTACTAGACAGAGACACACTTTCGATTCGGTTATGCGGAAATATTTTATGTTCCGCAACGAGACCAAATCTTTGGATCCGCTCGCAGACCTACTCACTGTTGTGCGCAAGGAGGATTTCGGCGTGGTGCTCGGTTATCTTGAAAATAACCCGGAATTGACCGAAAATCTAAGCTATTATATTCGCAATATTTTCGAGGGAAAACCTTTCAATCTTTCCCTTACCGAGGCGAATATTCTTTCGGAAAATGCCTTCCTCCCGGAATTCAAAAAACGATTGCTGAACACACTGCTCCCTCCCGTGGAGCATGAAAATACCGTTTGGTATTTGGTAGATAATGTGTCTGTTCGCCCGAAAAAAGATCTGGAATATTTCAACAAAGTTGAGCCTCACCAACTGGATAACCTGTTCCAAATTTTGGGGATTTCGGATTTAATTAGAAAAGATACTGTAAGAAAGGAGCTCCTTTTCTCCATGAATATCCTTGCGTGGCGCGTGATCGGCAACGCGATGGATGTGGAAGTGGTGCGCATGGTGCCGGATTATCGCAATTTTGATAATCCATTTTTGGCTTTGCAGGACGAACTGGATCTCCTAATCAATCGTTTTAAAAACGGGGAAGATATTGAGTTGCATTCCAAACACGAAAATTATAAACAGATAAAAATTTATTTGGAGCATTGCTTGGAATTTGTCAATTCTGCCTTCAAAAATTCGGATATTTATGGTATTTCCAGTAAGATTAATCAATCTTTATTAAAAATTCGTCAGCAAATTCAGCGTATCGAAGAGATTTTAAATCTTTTGGTTATTGATTCCGAGGAAGATTATATCAAGAAATCTGAACTATTGTTTCTGAATATCTTAGAGTACAAATCTCATAAAAATAACCTGAAAGAACTGGCAGACGATAGTACCCGCCTGATGTCCCACCTGATTACCAACCACACGGCGGAAACGGGTACGCATTACATAACTTCTACTTTCAAAGATTACATGGATATGTTCTGGAAGGCGAGTGGCGGCGGGGTTATAGTAGGTTGTCTCTGTATCCTGAAAATGCTGTATGGCTACACAGATACCAGCGAATTTGGGCACGCATTTTTATACGGTTTGAACTATGCCATGGGCTTCATCATGATTTATTTGATGGGCTTTACCCTAGCGACCAAACAGCCGGCGATGACGGCAGCCACAATGGCAAGAGTGCTTTCGGAAGAACAAAATACCCGCAAAAACTATCTGGATTTTGCGCATTTGGTTTCCAAATTATTTAGGAGTCAGTTCATCGCCTTCGTGGGAAATGTTTTGTGGGCGTTTCCTGTGGCGCTGCTGATGATCTATGGTTTGGATGTGCTTTTCAATGGGAATATGGCGGTAGAAAAGTCAGATAAACTGCTGCACGATTTGGATCCTTTTCAATCAAAGGCGATTCTACATGCTTGTATCGCAGGGTTTTACCTATTTATTTCTGGGATTATTGCTGGGAACATCGGGAACAACTCTGTTTATTATCAAATGCCAAAGCGCCTGGCAAATAACGCTTTGATTTCAAGATTGTTTGGGAAGAATTTTGCCGTTGGAGTTTCGGAATATTACGAGCGCAACTGGGCGGGGATAATCTCAAATTTTTGGTTCGGGATTTTTCTGGGTGTCACGGCGCCGTTTGGGAAATTTTTCGGGTTAGATTTGGATATTCGCCACATTACCTTCGCAGCGGGCAACTTTGCGTTAGGGCTTTATGGTAAAGGCTTTGCAGTAGATAGTTATACCTTTTGGATTTCGTTTATCACCGTTTTTCTGATAGGATTTTTCAACTTTATCGTCAGCTTCGGTTTGTCTATGATGCTGGCGTTCCGTTCTCGCCGGGTGAATTTTGGTGAGTTCCAAGGCATTTACAAAGAAATTTTCCGGTATTTTATCAAAAATCCATTGCGATTCTTCATTCCAATCCGATCAACGATTTTGGATGAAAGAGCTCGCGAAATGATGGGCAAGGGATCGGCTACAAAATCAGAAGATCACTAAATTTTCCTTCACCAAATTTTTCATTAAATTTTTTTAGGAAGAAACTTTTCCTCATCCGAAAATCATTTTTCAGCAGCGGAGAATTGATTTTTATCGAAAGAATTTTCCCATCTAGATTCACACTCTCAACCTCCGCAAACATATCGCTATCGAGGTAGTCTTCTAAAAAATCCTTCACCTCAAAAGCCAGCAGTTTATCTTCGAAACCATAAATTCTCGCAAAAGATTTCACAAGTTCGGATGATTGGTATTCGCGTTTTTTCTTTTTCATATGCGGTCTGAGTTTCGAGGTGTGCCTTTTTACAAATAAATAATTTAAATAGTTGTTCCCCCATTGGTAGGTAGAGGGATCTCGAAAATCCTACTTTCCTCATTAATTCTTTTCACAATATTTTCTGTGCGGTCTCGGCTGGTATCGGTAATAAAAATTTGTCCGAAATTTTCACGGTTTACCAATGCGATTAGTTGGGTAACCCGAGTGTCATCCAGTTTATCGAAAATATCGTCCAGCAATAGGATAGGCGTTTTCCCGGTAAGATCTTTTATGCGGTTCATTTGGGCGAGTTTCAGAGCGATTAGGAAAGATTTTTGTTGGCCCTGCGAACCTGTTTTTTTCAGCGATGCCCCATTCATTTCAAACAAAAGATCGTCCTTGTGCACCCCTTTGGAGGTGTAGGTCAGGATTCTGTCTTTTTCGAGATTTTCAGTTAAGATTTGGGCTAAATTTTCATTTTGAAGATCGGACTCATATACCACGGAAACCCTTTCGCTACCGTGGGAAATTATTTCATAATAGTCTTGAATCAGCGGTGCGAGGGACATTATGAAGGACTTTCTTTTCTCAAATATCTCAGTCCCGAATTTCACTAAAGGACTATTGTAAATTTCCAAACTTTCTTGATCAAAATAACGGTTTTTAGCAAAATTTTTAAGTAAGGCATTACGCTGTTGAACCGTTTTTTGATATTGCATTAAATGAAAAAGGTAGCCACTATCAGTCTGTGAAATGACAGAATCTAAGAACCTGCGGCGGCTTTCCCCGGAATCCGTAATCAGGTTGGAGTCGTATGGCGAGATGATGACGCTTGGTAAAAAACCCACGTGATCCGCTATTCGGTCATACGGTTTATCATTTTTTTTGATGATTTTTTTTGACTCTTTAGGTTGTTGGATTTTGATGATGGTCTCTTTTTCATCATCGGCTACTTCAGCTTCTATGGCAAAAAAGCCTTCCCCTCCACGGATGTTGTTCAAATCCGTATTTCCCAAAAAACTTTTCCCAACAGAAAGGTAGTGCAGGGCATCCAGAATATTGGTCTTACCCACGCCATTGTTTCCTACAAAACAATTGATTTGCGGCGATAGAGTGAACTCCTGCACGGAATGGTTTTTAAAGTTAATGAGTTTTATGTGGTTAATAATCATGTGTAGATGTTGAAAATTCAATTAATTCTTTTATTGAATTGTCTTCAAAAAAAAGGATTTCTAAAAAAATAGCAGATGTAAAAATACCAAAATTATAATCAATGAAACTGCTAAAAATCAATTTCTAAAAAACAGGGATATTTTTGGAATCGATGTAACTTTGGTCGAATTAAAATTTAAATAATGAGTTTCCCTACCGATCTTGAAATTGCTCAAAATGCTGCGATTCAACCAATAAAAAATATCGCAGAAAAACTGAATCTAGATGCCGAAAACCTTGAGTTTTATGGTAAATACAAAGCCAAAATCCCTTTGGAATATTTGGATGAAGAAAAAGTAAAGCAGGGCAAACTTATCCTCGTCACGGCCATAAATCCCACTCCGGCCGGCGAAGGAAAAACCACTGTTTCAGTCGGACTTTGTGACGGTCTGAACAAAATTGGTAAAAAGGCAATCGCGGTATTGCGTGAGCCTTCTCTGGGTCCGGTTTTTGGGATTAAGGGCGGTGCGGCGGGCGGCGGATATGCGCAAGTAATTCCCATGGTGGATATCAATCTGCACTTTACGGGAGATTTTTCTGCGATTGAGAAGGCAAATAATTTACTTTCCGCCCTCATCGACAATAATTTACAAAACAAAAAATTTAGTTTAAATATTGATCCCCGAACGATTGTTTGGAAACGCGTGATGGATGTGAATGACCGTTCGTTGCGCCACATCATAATTGGCTTGGGCGGCAGCGGCATTGTGCGCGAGGAAGGCTTCAATATTACCCCTGCTTCGGAAGTTATGGCGATTCTCTGCCTGAGCAATGATTTCGGTGATTTAAAACGCCGCCTCGGGAATATTTTCGTGGGTTACACGTACGATAAAAAACCTATCTACGCGCGAGATTTAAAAGCAGAAGGTGCGATGGCGATTTTGCTGAAAGATGCCATAAAGCCAAACCTTGTCCAGACTTTGGAGGGCAATCCTGCAATTCTCCACGGCGGCCCGTTTGCAAATATTGCTCAAGGAACCAATACTATTATCGCTACCAAAATGGGACTTTCCCTATGTGATTTTGTGGTGACGGAAGCCGGTTTTGGGGCTGACCTCGGAGCGGAAAAATTTCTTCATATTAAATGCCATTATGCTGGATTAAAACCCGATGCCTATGTGATTGTGGCGACCATTCGTGCGCTGCGCTACCACGGCGGTGCGAAAAAGGCCGAATACGAAGTGCCAAATTTGCCTTTCGTGAAAAATGGAATCGACAACCTCAAAAAGCATATCGAAAACAGCTTTAAACTTGGATTGAAACCAATTATTGCAATCAACCATTTTGCGACAGATTCCGCGCAAGAAATTGATTTTGTTAAATCTGAATGCGAAAAATTAGGTGTCACCGCAATTCTTGCCGATGAATTTGTGCATGGCGGTGACGGAATGAAAGATCTTGCTAATGAAGTTGTGAAAAGCATCGAAAGTAACGATTGCAATTTTCGACCTATTTATAATGTGGAAGATACGGTAGAGCACAAGATAGAAACAATTGCTCGTGAGATATATGGCGCTTCGGGCGTGAATTATTCTCAAAAAGCGAAGCAGGATTTAAAGGTGATTTACGATTTAGGGTTGAATAAATTGCCCATTTGTATGGCTAAAACTCAAAAATCCTTGAGCGATGACGAGAAAAAAATTGGCCGCCCTATAAATTTTGAAATCACAGTGCGCGAGTTTGAATTTGCGTCTGGTGCTGGCTTCATTATCCCGATTCTCGGCGATATGATGCGTATGCCCGGCTTGCCGAACACGCCTGCTGCAGAAGGAATGGACATTGATGAAAATGGAAAAATCACCGGATTAAGTTAATAAACTCCCAAAAAATCATCGGTAATCCGGCGCAACTCTCGACTCCGACCGAAAAATAGGCATCGGGGTTTTTATTTTCTGAAAAATATATGAAGATGAAACTGATTATGGAGGTTAAATAAAGGGATAGAGCGAAGTCAAGCTTCAAATATCTAATTCCAATAATTATAGCTATAAAAATCAACGCAAAAGCTAAATATTTTGTGTTTTGTACACCAATGATTTTCGGGAAAGTGATGATATGATCGGTCTTCATATCGCGAATATCAAACGGTAAAACCAACGCCGAGACGAACAATATTGTGATGATAAAAATCGCTTCATTAAACATCGGAAGCACGAGCCACGCATTCACGAGCGCCCACGTGAGACCTACATAAAATACCTTCAACAAGGGGATCTTTCGGATATAGCGATTAAGAAAAAAACTATTGTAGAGCAATCCCAACCCTACGATGACGAGCCATTTAGTAAAAGAAATTTCGTTTTTGTTTAATATTAGAATCAAACAAATAATTCCAAATAAAACATTGATAATTAATGATTTAAAAAATATTTTTGCATCTTGATTTTTCGTGTAAATATAGCCGTTCAGGTAAGTCAGGAACACCAAAATCGTAACCGGCCAGCGAAAAACATCCTGTTCAAACATAAAAAATAGGGACATAAATGTTCCCATGAGGGATACATATAGTTGGTTATTAATCAGATATTTATTTATTAAATTTAAGAAATGGTTAAAAATCATTTTGTTACCTTGCAACGGTGTCTAACTTTGAGTTGCTATTGGAATCAAAGGTAAGGCAACCTTTTTTGAAATCAGAAACGCTTTTAAAAAGTTTTAAAATAAAATTTATGAAAAACTGCACCCATATTTTAGCTATCCTAATGTTCATGATATTTTCCGGAGTATTATCTGCTCAAAATTGGTATGATGCGCAATGGAAAACCATCCACGAACATTCGAAAAAAGGAGCATTTAAATCCAATCTTCCTCTCGTACTAGATATACAAAACCGTGCTATGAATGACAATAACGCCATCCAACTCATCAAATCCTTAAAAACAGAATTTGCGATTGTGAATATGACCGATGATGACACAAAAAACGACGCTGCCTCGAAGTTTTTTGCCAAAATACAAACCGTGGATAAGAAACTTTCGGGTGAAGAAAAACTGGTTCTCAAATCTTTGATGGCAGTGTTTTTCAGCGAGTATTATGACCAGCATTCTTGGCAAATTAGCGGGCGTACCAATACTTCCGTTACGAATAAGGAGGGCATGGAAACTTGGTCTAAACTGGATTTTAAAAATGAACTTTCTAAGCGATACGCCGAGTTAGAAAATGAGAAAAATGCGCTCAGAGCTATTCCGTTTTCCAAGTACAAAACGATTTTTGAAAACGCCAGTAAGCCGGAATTTTTCCCGACTATTTGGGACTGGACTGCCGAAAATGAATTACAATTTCTGAATAATCGCGAGATTTTTACACCTAATGAAATCAAAACCAATCAGCAGAAAATTTTGGCGATTTATGATGATTTAATCTTAAACAATTCTGGAAACACCAAACTATATTTTTCACATAAAAAAATAATTGCAGAATGCGATTTTGCAAACTGTAAAGACCGCTTGCAACGGCTTCAAGCACTTTATAATTCGGCTACGGAAGGCGATTATAAAGCCATTATCGCGGATGAAATTGTAGAGGAATTATTGAACATGAAACGATATCAAGATGCGCTTGCGCTGATTGAGAATGTGAAAAAAGCATATCCAAAATCAGAATTCCTAAATGCTATTAAAAATAAGGAAGCTACGATTGTAAATCCTTCTATTAAGTTACACTTCGAGCAAGAAACGGAAAGCAATAAACCAATCCATATCGTGGCGGAATGGAAGAATATGGAGAATTTTTCGCTCAATATATTTGATGCGACAGATTTGCCTTCTTTTATGGAATTTACGCAAAATGCAGATGCACAGCGATTTAATTTAGTCAAAAAATCATTGGTTAGAAAAGAAAATTTTGCGCTTAATTTCCCAAAAGATTACCAAATCCACAAGACTTCTTTGGAAATAAAACCACTTCCTTCGGGCTTGTATCTCGTTGAATATCTGGTGAATAATGAGAGTAGATACTTTTGGTTTATCGCTTCGGATTCTCGAATTATTTATAACAATAAAGCTGAACGAGGCGGCAAAGAAACACAATACAAAATTGTTAAACGCGGAAACGGACAGGTTCTCTCAAACGAAAATTTGGAATTTTATGAACATGTAGTTGGTAAAACTTTAACAAAGATTGCTACAAAAGCAGATGCTAGCGGAATTTTCACTTTTCCTCGGTCGAAAAATGATGAGTATTACCGCAGTTATTTAATCAAAAATTCAGGAAATAATTACCACTTGATGTCAGTTTACGGCAGTAGATCTAACGGTGTGGAAGAAATAGATCGGCAAAAATTTGCATCACAAATTTTCTTGGATCGTGCAATTTATCGACCGTCGCAAACGGTTTATTTTAAGGTGATTAGTACGCAGTTTAGCAACAAAAAAGAAACAGTTATTGCCAACAAGAAACAAAGAATTTCTTTGTATGATGCCAATGGCGAAGTGGTTTCCACACAAAATTTTACTACAAATGAATTTGGATCCTACCACGGGAGTTTTGTTTTGCCCAACGCTAAACTCAACGGCCGATTTTCTTTGAGGATAGATGGCGAGGTGAATGCCTACAAAGATTTCAGGGTTGAAGAATACAAACGGCCGAAATTCGAGGTGACTTTTGAACCTGTGAAAGGAGAGTATAAGTACGGCGAAACGCTGACTATCAAGGGAAACGCTGCGGTGTTTTCCGGCGTGCCGCTCAGCAATGCCACGGTGGATTATGAAATTAAAAAACGAAATATCCGCTGGATGTATTTCGGTTGGATGCCCCGCGGAAACGACAATGAAAATTCAATTTTAGGCTCTGTAAAGACTGATGAAAAGGGCGAATTTGTCATCAATGTAGATCTTAAAAAAGATGAAACTTTGGATGGAATTCAAGTGGATAATTATGAAATAAATGCATCGGTTACGGACATTAATGGCGAAACCCAATCTGCAAACATGAATGTGAAAGTCGCTTCTGTGTCGCATTATATCTCTGTTTCAGAAGCAGATACGGATTATCTTGCAGATGAACCCATTAATTTAAAAGTAGAGGTAAAAAATTATAACGGACAGAATTTAGACAAATCTTACCAAGCAAAACTCATTAAAATAGAAGAACCGCAGCAGATTTTCAGGGATAATTTTAAGAATGAAATTCAGGATACGCCGCAACTTTCAAAAGCGGAATTTATCCAAAAATTCCCGCATGATTACTATGATAAAACGGATAGGCTGAAGAATCGAGAGGCAGAAAATCATAAGGTTATCTATTCCAAAACAGTTAGTTCCAACGAAGATAAGTTTTCCCTATTTGCTGGAAAAAAATTAGTTGAGCCGGGTACTTATCGCATTGAATTTTTCAATATTGAAGGCAAGGATACGATAAAAACCGTGCATCATTTTGAAGTTTGGGACAGTAAAAAATTGGGCGAAAACCAAAAACCATTTTTGGAAGTGGTTGCGCCAAAAGGCAAATTACAGCGTGGCACAAAGGCAAAATTTTATGTGTATTCCGCCATACCGAACGTGGTGCTGAATGTTTTTGTTCAAAATGGCAAGGGCGAAACGCAAACCGAAACTTTAAAAATATCCGACGGCGTTTTGGAATACGAGACTATTGTTCCGCACGATGAAAGCGTTGAAAATCTGAATGTCCAGTTCCAAATTGTGGCGTTTAATGATGTTCAAACTAAAAATTTCACATTGAAAATTGCTGATTCCAAACCGGAATTAAAAATAGAAACCGTGTCTTTCCGGGATAAAATTTTACCGGGAGCGAAGGAAAAATGGACAGTGAAAATTTTGGGCGATCAAAAAGAGAAAATTCAGGCAGAAGTTTTGACGAATATGTATGATATGTCGCTGGATCAATTTGCTGCCAACACTTTCGTTTGGCAAAAAATGCACACGGTGCCTTTTTATATCCACGATTACGAAATTTCTAAAGGACTTGCTCAGATAGATTATCAAAAAAATCGCAGATACTATGATGAAAAAATGCCATCGATTCCACAGTTTAATTGGTTTAATGATGCCATTTATTCATCGTACGCACTAAGGATTACAACCCAATCAGTGCGAAGTCAAATGGTTAAGCATAAAGGAGTAGTAACCGAAAACTTAATGGCTGCGG
The DNA here is from genome assembly GCA_018260475.1 of Chryseobacterium sp. Classification (GTDB taxonomy): domain Bacteria; phylum Bacteroidota; class Bacteroidia; order Flavobacteriales; family Weeksellaceae; genus JAGLBA01. The sequence continues at coordinate 81,523 of JAGLBA010000007.1, forward strand.
ATGCAGCGATGATTGCTCCAGAATCCTCTTCTGGTGACAAGGAAGCTGAAATTTTACCAACGGAGGAAAAAACTATAAAAGTTCGCCAAAATCTCAACGAAACGGCATTCTTTTACCCAAATCTTTTGACGGATCCGGACGGGAATGTGTCGTTTGAATTTACTTCGCCGGAAGCTTTGACCCAATGGAAATTTATGGTTTTGGCGCACACGAAAGACGCCAGAGCAGCGACTTTGGAGAAAGAAGTGGTGACGCAAAAAGAGTTTTCGGTAACGCCAAATTATCCGAGATTTTTACGCGAAGGCGATGAAATTAATCTTCAATCTAAACTTTCAAACCTGAGCAATCAGAAGTTGAACGGTTCAGCAAATCTCCAAATTTTGGATGCTTTTACCAATGAAAACATCACCGATAAATTTAGTTTAAATTCAGAAAATGCCCAAAGATTTTCATTAATGGAAAATGGAAATTCGGTGGCGAATTGGAAGATTAAAGTTCCGAAAGGCGTGTCGTCCATCATTTTGAAAGTGGTAGCGAAGGCAGGAAACTTCAGCGATGGCGAACAGCAGGCGATTGCCGTGCTCCCGAACCGAATTTTGGTGACGGATGCCGTGCCGGTTTTTGTGAAAGAAGGACAAACTAAATCTTTCGTTTTAGAAAATTTGGCTAATAATAATTCTGCCACGGTAGAGAATGTTGCCACGACTTTGGAACTGACGACCAACCCAATTTGGGAAGTGATTTTTGCCTTGCCAAGTTTGAAAAATGATCAAAATAATTCCGCGGATGTGGTCTTTAATAAATGGTTTGCCGATGTTTTGGCTTCGGAAATCTTCAAGGCTAATCCGAAAATGAAAACGATTTTTGAGGAATATCAGCAGAAAGATTTACTTAAATCTAACCTTGAAAAAAATCAAGAATTGAAACAGTTGTTGCTCGAGGAAACGCCGTGGGTTTTGGAAGCGAAAAATGAGGAAGAACAAATGGCGAAGATTTCACGATTATTTGATTTGAACACAATGAGCAACTCCTTACGGTCTGACTGGGCAGAATTGGCAAAATTACAGAACCCAGATGGTGGCTTTAGTTGGTATCCCGGATCCCCGAGTTCGTATTCCACCTCACTTTATATCCTTAAAAATTTGGGTAAAATAAATGAGTGGTTGAAGGGTAATGTTGATGAATATCAAGGTTCTGAACAAAAGCATATGGTAGCGAGTCTCGTTAAATTTGTGGATGCCGAAATGTCGAAATTCTACAGAGCAAATCAAAAAAATTACTGGAATGATTGGGCGTTTGATTATCTGGATTCCCGAGCGTATTGGGAGAAAGATTTTGCGTTAAAAGGCAACGGACTGAAGCTAAAAACCTCAGTAATTCAGCAAGCTCCGAAAGCTGATATTAAGGATTTTACATTCTTCGGATTACACCGCAGCGCGCTACTTTTTGACTGCTACGGGTTGAAAGATGTTTCTAAAAAAATCTTAAAATATTTAAAGGAAACCTCCGTGCAAAGCGAAACTCAAGGCGTATATTGGAAACAAAACCGAGACGCTTGGGGTTGGTATTCTTCAAAAACGGTGAACCATGCCGGTGCGCTGGAGGCTTTTAACAGACTTACTCCAAATGATCAAAATTTCATTGAAGAAATGAAGATTTGGCTCATCACGCAGAAGGAAGTTTCGCATTGGGGAACCTCGCGCAGCACGGCGGAAGTCATTTTCACCATCCTTAATTCCGGGAAATCCTGGACGGGAATGGAGAGTGATAAAGTCACAGTGGTCTGGGGTGGAAAACCTTTGATAAAAGCAGATAAGCAAGCAACCGGATATTTGAAATCGTCGGTTAAATCGGGTGATTTGGATAAAAACCTTTCGACAGTTACGATAACTAAACCGGGCGCAGGAATCGTTCAGGGTGGATTATTTTGGCAATATTATGAGGATTTGGATAAGGTAAAATCCACGGAAACTTATATATCAATCACCAAAGAATTTTACAAAAAAATTAAAACCGAAAACGGAGAGGAATTACAAAAAATTTCTGCCAATTCACCTTTGAAAGTGGGAGATAAGGTAACCGTCCGGATGATTTTGAATACCGATCGCGATATGGAATTTATCCACCTGAAAGATATGCGTGCCGCCGGTTTCGAGCCGCTGAATGTTCTGTCGGGTTACCAGTGGAAAAACGGTTTGGGCTATTACAAAAGCACGAAGGATGCATCCACAAATTTCTATATCGAATATATGCCAAAAGGGAAGTATGTGTTTGAATATGATTATGTTGCGAATGCGTCTGGTACTTTTAGCAACGGAATTACCACACTGCAAAACTACTACGCGCCACAAATGAGTGCAAGAACAAGCGGTGGAAAAGTCACTATTTCTGAATAGTTTTTATCTTTATTTTATTCAATAAAACCGCTTCGATAGAGGCGGTTTTTGTGTTTTGAATAGTGGCTACCAAATTCTATCTTTGCAAGATGGATTATCCTAGCAAAATACTGGCAAAGGCGGTGCAGGAGATTTCGGGACTGCCCGGAATCGGGAAAAAGTCTGCCCTTCGGCTTGCGCTTCACCTTTTGAAACAGCCGGAATCCCAAGCTATTGCGTTGGCAGATGCCCTGAAAAATTTGGTGACGGAAATAAAATACTGCAAGGAATGCCATAATTTTTCCGATTTTGAGGTGTGCGATATTTGCTCATCCGAGAAGCGTAGCGACGCATTGCTTTGCGTAGTAGAGGATGTTCGGGATGTGATGGCGATTGAAAACACAGGAAAATTTACAGGTAAATATTTGGTTTTAGGCGGCAAGATTTCGCCCATGGAAGGCATTGGTACGAACCAACTCAATATTTCCGGTATTGAAAGAAAACTAAATTCCGGGGCGGTTAAGGAACTGATTTTTGCGATGAGCGCCACCATGGAGGGCGATACCACAGCCTATTATATTTACAAAAAATTCCGGGATTTTGGGGTGCAGTTTTCCAGCATCGCACGCGGTATCGCCGTGGGTGATGAACTGGAATATGCCGATGAAATTTCCTTGGGAAGATCGATCCAGAACCGTTTGCCATACGACGAAAAAATGTAAATTGTGGAGAAAATATCCGTCATCATACCTGTTTATAACGCCGAAAGCACGGTAAAAATCGCCTTGGATTCTGTTAAAAATCAAACTTATGGCGCGTTTGAAATTATTGTCATCAATGATGGTTCTACCGATGGCTCGGAAAGTATGATTTTAAATTACATTAAAGAAAATCCGACGCTAAATATTCTCTATATCAAACAAGAAAACGGCGGCGTATCCTCCGCGAGAAATGCCGGATTAAGAGCAGCAAGTGCCCCATACATAGCGCTTTTGGACGCAGATGATGAATGGCTACCACAGAAAACCGCGCGGCAGATGGAGGTTTTTATGAAAAATCCTTTAGTAGATTTATTAGGGACAGCGCGGAACGGCAACAAAATTCTCTGGCCTTATTTCGTGAAAGAAGATCGTCTTGCAGCGGTAACTTTTAGAAAATTACTGATTCGGAATGAATTGCAACCCTCTACGGTAATTTTTAGAAGAAAAATTCCTGTTAATACCGGATATTTTGATGATAATCAAAGATATGCGGAGGATATGAATTATTGGTTAAGAGCATCGGAAAAAAGTAGTCTTTACATTCTTGAAAATAGTTTGATTGTCGCTGGCGGAGGCAAGCGCTCTTTCGGAGTATCAGGCTTATCGTCGAATTTATGGGCTATGCACCGTGGGTTTGTGAAAAATCTCAACGAAATGTTTCAAACCAAAAGAATCAATTTTTTTGAATATAAAATGCTGTTGCTTCTTTATAAATTAAAATTATTTTTTCTTCTACTACGCAAGAAATTATCGGCATGAAACTGAGTTATATTATTGTCAATTACAATGTCACCGAACTTTTGAGAAAGTGCATCGCATCCATTGAAACATATTCAAAAGGATTTGATTATGAGGTGGTTGTTATTGACAATCGTTCGACAGATATTTCTTGGAAAGTTTTAATAGATCAATTTCCGAGCGTGAAATTTTTGCCTAATCCGATAAATGAAGGCTTCTCCAAAGCCAATAACCGCGCAGCCAAGATAGCAAAGGGGGAATATCTGTTTTTCTTAAATCCTGATACTGAAATTTTAGGAGATTATGTTAAAGAATTGCTTGACTTTGCGGATACTCAGGAGAAATTTGGCTGTTTGGGTTTAAGAATGGAGGATGCGACCGGAAGATTTCTCCCTGAAAGCAAGCGCTCTATTCCGAATGTCGTGTCATCTTTTGAAAAATTATTTATTCAATTTAAAAACAATAAAAAGAAATCTTATTATCGCAATGATATTCCTGAAAATGCTGTATCTGAGGTAGAAATCATCACGGGAGCGAATCTATTAGTTAAACAGTCGGTTTATTGGGAAGTCGGCGGGTTTGATGAGCGGTATTTTATGTACGGTGAGGATATTGATCTCTGTTTCAGTATTTTAAATGCTGGTTATCGTAATTTTTATTACGGAAAATACGCGCTCCTCCACTTGAAAGGGCAAAGTACCGTGAAAGATGAGGAGTACTTGAAGCGTTTCTATGGTGCGATGCAGATTTTCATTGATAAATATTACAAAAAAGAAAAGCCCGTTCAGCATAAAATTCTTTCTGCAGGATTGCGATTGCGCAAACGCTTAGAACAATTTAAAAAATAAAATCGACTTCCTTTTTCAGAAAGCCGATTTATATTTCCATTAAAATTAATGACTATTTTGTCGGTGCTACCGGAGCGGTTATTGGTGCTGTGGTAGGTGTTGTTTGCACAGGCGTTCGTCTTGCCGGCGCCGTTTTTTGTACCGGAACGGCTTGTGTTGGAACAGTTGGTTTAGCAGTCATCACCACACTAAGAATGATCAATCCGCAGATGGTACCCGCAAGTCCCCAAGTTGCTTTTTCCATGAAGTCGTTGGTACGCTGTACGCCGAATTGAGCACCAGATCCGCCTCCAAAAGTACTGGAAAGGCCGCCGCCTTTTGGATTTTGTGCCATCACGATGATGACTAAAAGTATGCAGGTAATCATGATCAAGACCATGAATAGGATAAATATTGTGCTCATTACTAATTCAGAATTTAAGTTGCAAATATAATTATTTTTCGTGAATTATTTTAGCGAAATCAAAATACTTATTACGGCTATATCATTATTTGAATTCTCTTTTTAAAAAACTAAATTTGCTCTGCTAAATATTATTGAGAAGATGGATTATCTGAAAGGACTGAACGAACCCCAATACAATGCTGTAACCACTACCGAAGGTCCTCTGATGGTGCTTGCCGGCGCCGGTTCTGGGAAAACGCGCGTGCTTACCATGCGCATCGCACACCTGATTACGGAGGGGGTAGATCCTTTCAATATCCTTGCGCTCACCTTTACCAACAAAGCCGCGCGCGAAATGAAAGACCGTATTGCAAAAGTGGTGGGGCAAAGCGAGGCACGCAGCATCTGGATGGGCACCTTTCACTCGGTTTTTGCGCGGATCCTGCGTAGCGAGGCTCACTATTTAGGCTTTCCTTCCAATTTTACGATTTACGACACACAAGATTCTTTGAATGTATTAAAGAAAGCTATTAAGGATTTGAACATCGATGCCGATGTTTATAAACCTAAAAAAGTGATGTCTCGGATTTCCAATTACAAAAATAACCTTATTACGGTAAAGGCTTACTACAACAACCCCGAACTGATGGAAGGCGATGAGAAGGCAAACATGAAGCACATGGGGGCGATTTACCAAAAATATGTGGAAACTTGCTTTCGGAATGGTGCTATGGATTTTGATGACTTATTGTTGAGAACCAATGAGTTATTAACAAGATTTCCGGAGGTTCTATCCAAATATCAGGACAAGTTTCGCTATATTTTGGTGGATGAGTACCAGGATACCAACCACTCGCAGTATTTGATTGTGAAGGCTTTAGCATCAAAATTTGAAAACATTTGCGTGGTGGGAGATGATGCGCAGTCTATTTACTCTTTCCGGGGTGCCAATATTTACAATATCCTAAATTTCAAAAAAGATTACCCGGATGCCGTTACGGTTTCTTTGGAACAAAATTACCGCTCTACCCAGAACATCGTAAATGCTGCTAATGTGGTCATTGGCAAAAACTTACAGCAGTTCAAGAAGAATGTGTTTAGCGAAAATGAAGTCGGTGAAAAGATAAAAATTTACCGCGCGCTTTCCGATGCCGATGAGGCCAATTTCGTGGCAGGAAACATCTGGGAACTGCACAATTCCCAACAGATGCACTTTAATGATTTTGCAATTCTCTACCGCACCAATTCCCAAACGAGGGCGTTTGAAGATGCCTTGCGACGCAAAAACATTCCATATCGTGTGTTTGGCGGATTATCTTTTTACCAAAGAAAAGAGGTGAAAGATTTGGTGGCGTATCTTCGGCTTTTGGTAAATGAAAATGATTCCGAAGCACTGATGAGGGTGGTGAATTTCCCGGCGCGGGGCATCGGCGATACCACGCAAAATAAACTCATCGTCTTTGCTGATTCCCAAGGGCTGCCGGTGGCGAAAATCCTTGAAAATATAGGTAAGTATGCGCCGCAGCTAGGTTTAAATAATGGTGTGCTTACCAAACTCGCAGATTTTTGGTCTATGATAATGGCCTTCCAGGTGATGCTTAAAACCGAAAACGCCTACACCGTGGCGATGGAGGTGGCCAAACGAAGCGGCCTGATCAAGATTCTAAAGGACGACCAGACGCCTGAAGGCATCTCCCGTGTGGAGAATGTCCAGGAACTTATGAACTCCATGCAAGGGTTTATTGATGAGCAACAGCAGTTGGAAGATGGCGATACCTCGCTGTCTAATTTCCTCGAAAATATTGCGCTTTCTACCGACCACGACAATAGCGATAAGAACGGCGGCGATAAAGTTTCGCTGATGACGATCCACCTTTCCAAAGGTTTGGAGTTTCCCGTGGTGCATTTGGTTGGGCTGGAGGAGAACCTATTCCCAAGTTTTATGAGCAGCTCCACCCGCGAGGAACTGGAGGAGGAGCGCCGCCTATTTTATGTGGCACTCACACGGGCAGAAAAGCAGGCGTTTTTCACTTATGCGGTGTCCAGATTTCAATGGGGAAAAATTACCGATGCCGAGCCGAGCCGATTTTTGAGCGAGGTGGATCCGGAATATCTGGAACTCATCAACCCGGCGATAGAAAGTCGTTTTGTGAATCATTCCGGCTTGAAATCCAATATTTTTGATGATGGACCGGCAGAACCGAGAAGTTTTAACAAAATCCAGCCGAAACGGAAATTAGGTGTAAACGAAATACCTCAACCTCAACCTCAACCTCAGAACCTAAAACCGATTGCTACGGCAAAAATCATCAATCCTAGTGGGGCGTCTTCGGAAAATATACAGGTGGGGGACAAGGTGCGCCACGACCGCTTCGGTGTGGGCGAGGTGGTGTTCCTGGATGGGACGGATTCCGAAAACATAAAGGCCAAAGTGAAATTCCAGCATGAGGGCGAGAAAAACTTGATCTTGAAATTCGCTAAACTGACGAAGATTTAGCATCCCCGTTCTAACGGCGAATCCCGCGCGGCCGGGATAGGAGCGGCATCCTTTTTTGGGGACGGGGCGCCGCCGACCGAAGGGAGGCGGCGAATCGTGCCTGAAAAAGATATAGCGGATAGCCCGATAAGCCGCCCAAATAAAATCCATTAAATTATTGATTATGAATAACGATACTATTTGTGCATTGGCTACGGCGAACGGCATGGGCGCGATCGGCATTATACGCGTTTCCGGCAAGGATGCTTTTGAAATTGTAAGTAAGGTTTTTGATGGAAAAGACCTCACGAAAGCGGCATCGCATACGGTACATTATGGATTTGTTTTTGAGGACCAAGAGCCAGGAGCCGAGAGCCAAGGTGCGGGGAACGGGATGCTGGGTGCGTCCCCACGACCGACTAGCATACGACAACCTATTGACGAGGTGATGGTGACTGTTTTTCGGGCACCAAAGACTTTCACGACGGAAGATTCTGTGGAGATTTCGTTCCACGGATCGCCGCATATTGCTAAGAAAATATTGGAGGTTTTGATAAAAAATGGTGCAAGGATGGCCAAAGCCGGCGAGTTTACTATGCGCGCCTTTATGAACGGGAGAATAGACCTTGCACAGGCGGAATCTGTGGCCGACCTTATCGCCGCGGAAAACGAGGTCTCGAGAAAAGTGGCGCTGAACCAATTGAAAGGCGGGATTTCCAGCGAAATTTCTGTTTTGAGGAATGATTTGTTGAATTTCACTTCGCTGATTGAACTTGAATTGGATTTTGCAGAAGAAGATGTGGAATTTGCTGATAGAAAGGCACTTGTGGCGCTGATTGAAAATTTGAAATCTAAAATCCAAAATTTATTGGAAAGTTTCCGATATGGTAATGCGGTTAAAAATGGTGTAAATGTAGCGATTGTCGGCAAACCGAATGCCGGGAAATCTACACTTCTGAACGCTCTGCTAAAGGAGGACCGCGCCATAGTTTCGGATATTGCCGGGACCACGCGCGACACGATCGAGGAGGTATTGCACATCAAAGGCCATGCGTTTCGGTTTATAGATACGGCCGGACTGCGGGAAACTGCCGATGAAATCGAGAGAATCGGGGTGGAGAAAGCGCATGAGAAAATTGCCGCCGCACAGATTCTGCTTTATCTGTTTGACCAACAAGATTCTACCGCCGAGGAGGTGATTGATTTTGTGAAAAAAGTTTGGCGCAAGGATTTGAAAATTATACTGCTTCAAAATAAAATCGATCTTACGAAAAATGGGGAATCTGTGTATTTTGATGCCGTAAAATCGGCTTTGCTGCCGGATTATTCTACTATTTATTTGGGAATTTCTGCGAAAGATAAAACCAATATCGAAATTCTAAAAAACGAACTTTCGGAATACATTGAATCGTTAAAATCAGAGGAAAGCAGCGTAGTCATTACCAACCAGCGCCATTATGAAGCGCTCCAAAAATCTTTGGAGTCTGTGAATGCAGTAGAGTCGGCCGTCTCACAAAACATTCACACAGAACTATTGGCGTACGAACTCCGCAATGCGTTGGAACATCTCGGCGAAATATCTGGGGAATTTACAAATGATGAAGTGCTGGGAAATATTTTTAGTAAGTTTTGTATCGGGAAGTAAATTGGTTTTCTTTAGTTTACTTTTCTTTCATGTATCTGCTGTTCAACTACTTAATATAATTTTAATTTCTCGTATTGAATCCTGTAGTAAGAGCGTCCGCAAAAAGTGTACTGAATTCGACACGAACTAAGCTAGTGCTTTTAGGAAAATGGCAAAACAGAGTAAGTACTTCGCTTACGAAGAGACTACAGATTTTAATCTGGTTATAAAGTTCTGTTCTGAAGAATAATGGTCTGAGAAACTAGGTAAGAAATATAATTTTAACCGTCCTATTGGCGGTTTTGGTTTTCATATTTGTGAAAAATATTTCTTATGATAACATATAAATTACCAGTAAATAATCAGTTTTATATACTGGAAGATAGTTTCTTCTCAGAATATTCAAATCAGAGAATTAAAACATTTTTAGATAATGTAAAAATGTTTTCAGAAAAAGAAAATATTATAGACTTTTTTGTAATTATATCAAATGCTATTAATGATAAAATAATGATTGATTTTCGTAAAAGCCTGAAGATTCAAAAGAAAATGCTATTTAGCAACCCAATGAATTAATACAAAAGAAATTATTTCTTATGCAATGCTTATGTAGTAATTTGGAAAATATTGAATTGATTAGATAAAATAAATTGTATAAAATAAACTAATGGAGAACATAGAGAAAAAACTAGAAGAGAATTGGCAGAAATTTATAAACATAGGCGAATTCCCTATTCGCGATGGTATTATTAATTTTGAAAATTATAAAAATTCTACTGTAAAAATACTTTTAATACTAAAAGAAGGAAATGTTGATGAAAATGATAAACAGAAAAACCGCGATTTACGAAGTGAAATTTTGATGACGGACATTTGCAAAATGCTTTGAGCATTCCAACATTCAGAAAAATAATTTATTCTGTCTATCAAATTTATCATCCTGAAACTGAATGGAGCGAAATACCTTTTGCTAATGAAAACGAAGCCTACGATGTCCTTAAAAGTATTGCCTATATCAATATTAATAAGCTTCCAGGGTCAAATATTTCAAGTGATGAGGAAATTGAAACAATTTTCATTAAAAATAAAGATGCTTTGTTAGAGCAGATTCAATTAATTAATCCAGAAGTAATTATCTGTGGTAATACTTTGAAATATATGCGGGATGCACTGATGTAGATAGGCTGGAATACCACTATAGAAAATAAAGAATATATTGATGATAATACAGATGCCTATATTACAAAAGGTAAGGGAGTCATAATTAATGCTTGGCATCCAGCATATTGGAAAGTTTCCGACAACAATTATACAAAAGGCATTTTTGATGCTTATAAGCTTTATCAAACAAATAAGTAAGCTATTTTTTAAGCCTTTACTTTTTTATTAACAGCTCTGTTGTGGCGTTTTGAAAATTTATCTTTACCATAAAAATGGCGAATATTATTAAAGTTGGCGATAAGGTAATAAGAATATGTATAGAGAAGCGTAATAGATTATTGGTTTTTAAAAATGAAATTAGGAAGTATTATTTAATGGGAAAGATGTATTTGGTAATGAAATTCTTTATATCAATTCCATTGGAAATAAGATTATAGTTATTTCTAGTAAAGGATTTTTTGTATAAGATAATTTAAGTGAAACATAGGATAAGATTAATGGTCTTAAAGACTTTCAGTATAACATTCTTAATCTTTTTTCTGACAAATACCTCAAAATAAACTTATTTAACTTTTATATACAAGTGTTATTTTATTTTTATCTAGCTTATAAGTTGTTTATATTTGTCTTTCTTTAGTTTATAGCTAATAAAATCGAGTTATTTATGGCTTTTGCAGACAGATTTTCATTTACCAGAAAACAGAAAAAAATAAAGCAGAGCGACCTTGGCAAGACTATCGGAACCCCTGGCGATATTATTGGGAAGTAAGAGCGTGGGGAAAATGTCCCGTCCATAGAAGTGGCTACTAAAATTGCTGATGCTCTAGGTGTTACATTGGATTATCTTGTAAAGGATGGAGAATACTATACATATATGCATTAATGGCTGTAGATGCAGGAATTAAAATGCCTGAAGTCCATTTGTTTCCGTCAAAAAAAGGAGCTGGCTATTTTGATGTTAAGCGTTTTGATAGAGAAGGAAATAAGCGTCTCTATATGCATACGGTGAGTGGACTCGTTCACAGTTATTTTAGATTTCCGTCTCTTGATTATGAAGATGTATTATCATTGACGGGTGTTTTAACCAAAGACATTCGAGAAGTAGAAAAAATGTCTCGGCGCACAATAGAGACGACCATGCTAAGAATTTTTTGTTTCTGATGAATGAACTTGGAGAATGGAAATTCTCACCCACTTACAACCTTACTTTCCCATCTGGACCATGTGAAGAACAAAGCACTATGGTGATGGGAGAAGGACGAAGTATTACCGTCAGACATCTTTTTAAATTAGGAAAGGTAGCTAAATTAGCTATAAATATAAAGAAAAACTAAAAATCAAGTATTATTAAGCAGCGGAATTTATTAAGGCTTACATCCGAATAAGAAATAAAAAATGGGATAGATTAGGAAATCTACCCCATTAAACAAATACTTCAGAAGAAGCAAATAGTTTTTAAAACCTGTTATTTGGACTGATAACCTCCATAAACTTTTACAGGGGACCAAGCCGGAATAATTTCTGGAATAGATGGATTTACTTTTGCGTAATCCTTACTTCCATAAACAACTTTACCGTCTACCACAGTTAAAACAGATTCCAAATTCATGATTTGTTCTTCTGGAACAGAAAAATAATCTTCAGATAATATAGCAAAGTCAGCATACATGCCATTTTCTAAGGTTCCTTTCACGTCTTCTTCTTTTGACATCCAGGCACTACCTTTTGTATATAAATATAAAGCTTCTTCTCTGGTAAGCTTGTTATCCGGAGCTGCCAATTGAAGACCACCCACAGTTTTACCCGAAACAAGCCAATAAAGTGCAGGAAATGGATTATAACTTGCTACTCTAGTGCCATCTGTACCAGCACCCACAGGAATACCCATTTTCATCATTTTTTTAACAGGCGGTGCATACTTAGCTTTTTCCGCTCCATATCTGTCAACAAAATATTCTCCTGCAAATGCCATTCTTGATTGGATAGCAATCCCACCATTCAAGGCTTTTATACGTTGTAGTTCTTTGTCCTTAACTGTTTCTGCATGATCTATAAACCAGCGATTTGCAGTCAGCCTACCATTGGTATTCTTGTTTACTTCTTCGATAACATCCAAGATATGATCAATAGTTTCACCGTATGTAGCGTGGATTCTAAATGGCCATCCTTTTTCGGCATGAAGAGTTAAGATTTTCGTTAAGTCCTCTCTCCAAGTTGGGCGATTTTCTAACATTGGCTGAGGAGCCAAAAAGTTCTCAAAATCTCCAACACTCCAAGCTAAGAATTCACCACCACCTTCTAGTTCATATCCGTGATCTAGGTGAACAGCTCCGTTTTCACCGATTTTATTAGTTGCCATCCATTCTTGAAACTCTGCATATTCTTTCCCTTTATTTTGTGGGAATAAATAGTAAGATATTCTTACAGGCATTTCCCCATTCTCGGCAATAGTTTTTGTTCCAACATAATCTTTTGGAAATTTATGACCGCCGCCACCTGCATCAATACTACTGGTGATACCAAATCTATTAAGCTCTCTGTAAAAATGTTTAGTACTGTTCATCATTTCATCCGGACTCATAGGAGGCAAACCAGCGATTGTAGCGTACAGAATATCGGGGTTGGGATCAGCTAACAATACCCCCGTAAGTTTACCATCCGGACCTTTCTCGTATCTACTTCCTTCTGGAGCTTTGGTATTTTCATCGATACCCATGGCTTTTAAACCAGCTTTATTTAACCAACCTTTACTATATAGAAACAAAACAAATGTAGGTACATCACCTGTAGCTTGATTTATTTCTTCTACTGTAGGAAATCTTTTTTCTTCGAATTGATATGGACTCCAACCACCAACTACTCTAACCCACTGTCCTTTTGGAGTGCGTTGTGCTTGTTCTTTAAGCATCTCTAAGGCACGTTTAAGACTTTTAACACCATCCCAACGTAATTCTGCGTTGTAGAATCTACCTTCCCGTGTTAGGTGTAAGTGAGAGTCATTTAGTCCTGGGATAATAGTTTTACCCTTGGCATCTATTATCTGGGTGCGATCTCCTTTTAATTTTAGAATTTCTTCCGAAGTTCCTGAATTTAGGACTTTACCGTTTTTGATTGCTATAGCTTGCGCTATGGTCCTCGCATCATCCATTACAGCAACTTTAGCATTAGTAACTATAAGGTCTGCAACCTCTCCAGTTTTTGGTTTTGAACCCATGACGGTGGAGGTAACCTGACAAGATTGTACGACCAAAAAGAGAACTAAGAATACTATTAATTTTTTCATGATTTAATCTTTTTATTATAAAAGCTCTTTGCCTATCGACAAAGAGCTAATTCTTAATATTTATAATTTTTTTAGTTAATATTACAATTTTAAATGTTCCTGAGTATTTGATGCTGCCCATAAGATTACAATATAGATAATAACTTATCAAGGACTTTATTTCCTCGGAAATTGTTCTACAAATATATGAAATTCTTTTTTAAATTAGACCTATTGTGCATCATAATTTAAGAATAAACAAGTTATTCATTTGATTAAAATATCAACCAATTGGTTAAACCACAAAACACTTACAATGAACAACTTGCGTGTCAATCACTAAAAAATTTTGGAAGTATTGAGAAAAATATCAGGTGAAAATCTTCTTCTTTATCAGAGGAGGCAGCCCCAAAGATAAAATTTAGAAGTGGTAAGGCTTCCGCGAACCGCCGAATTTATGAGAACTGACAGTGAGAAACACCTTTTTCGGCAGATACTCCAAAAGATAAAATGAAGGATACACGGGAGCGCGTGAAAACGCAGCAAATAACGATTGGCTCAAAACATGAACACTTGCGAATGGAGACAGCCAAAGGCTTTAGCGGGTTTGAGAAGTCTTTCATTAATGATGGTATGCCCGTTGAAGTTTGTAAACTTTCCTGAAGCAGTTTTCAAAAAACTGTGAGGAAGCCGAGTGCCGCCGCCCCATTAGAATTTTTTGTGCTTCACGGCAAATGCATCTTCCCATTTTATTAACTTCATACGGATTGATCTATAGATTTGAGTCCTGCCTTTGATAGGCAGATCTATGAAAATGCAACCTTGACCATGGATGATTGAAAAGAGTGGAAGCTAAGGGATTAATTCTTGTTCGAATGCTGAATAGTAATAATGAGCACGATAAATGGGATGTCGCTAAATTGTAACCTGTGATGTATTATATAAAAGATGTACTTTGGGTTATGTATTTTTAATCATTTCATTTTAATAATGTTTTTTTTTGAGGTGAACTAATCTTCAAAGTAAAGTATCAACAAAATTCTCCGAGAATTCTCACGGGGAATTTTGTTTTAATAATATAAAAAACGCCCTCAATGTGGGCGTTTTACTTTTTATTGATTTAAAAACTTGTTTAGTTTAATGGCATCTTCATTTGAAGGGTCATATTCCAAAGATTTGGCGATATGCTGTTTTGCCTGTGCTTTATCGGTTTCTTGCAGTGCAAAAGCAACGAAAAGGTGCGCATAGGCTAAGTTTTGTTTGTTAGCTTCAATTTCGGCAGGTTTTACCATCGCAATATATTTTTCGTAAGCCGTTTTAGCATTAGCATTATCCTTCATAGATTGGTAAACATAACCTAAACTGTAATAAGAAGGAGCCCAATCTGGCAAAAGCTCAGATGTCTTGTTCCAAATTGAAATTGCATTGTTCCAATCTTTAGCCTCCTGATAAGCCGTTGCTAACTTCACGAGAGCTTGAGTATCATTTGGGTTGGCTTCGAGCTGTTTTTTAAGTTGTTCAATGGCGGGATTCACCTCTTTTGTAGTCTGCACATGTGCCGATGTGTTAGTACTGTCGGTTTCTACAACAGTATTTTGAGCATAGGCACTTACCGATCCAAATAACAATAGGGCTAAAACAGCATTTTTCGTATTCATTACTTTTTCCGTTCTCATAATTAATTTATTTTATTGATTAAACTGAGTTATGTTTTGCAATAATAATTCCAGCCTTGGCAAAGCTTTAGCAATCATTAGTGTTTTTAATAGAAGATTAACGATAAATCAAGAACTTTTATGAAAGTTTACGGTTATACTTATCCAAGTTCAGGTTTAAGTTAAAATTAGATATTATTTCGATGCTTACTTAAAATTTATAGAATACATTTTTATAATTCATAAATACAGAAGTTCCCCTTTTAGCATTTTTTTGTAATAAATAAAAAGTCACTATTATGAAAATTATTGCGCTAAAAATAAACTGAAAGTTATCTTTGTAGATTCAATTAAAAAACAAAAAATGCTCTCAAAAATCATCGTACACAAAGTCGGGAACAAGATCAATCAGGAATCGCTTTTCCTATCGCAGCATGAAATGCAGTTGACCGAGGAATTGCAGGAATTATTGCAGGATTTCTTCCTTAAATCCTTCAAATCCGAGGAGCAGTTTCAGTTTTATAGCGATACTTTGTTGGTGAACAATCCTGTGTACCGTTCTGTTTCAGAAATTTTTGAAAATAAGGACAAGTTTATTTTTGAATCTGAAAACATTGCCAAACATTTGTATGATGCAGCGGAAAATCCGCGCGTGCAAGGCGGCGAATTGTTCGTGTGTTATTTTGAAGGTGAGGAAACGGATGCCGGGAAAATAGATTCCATCGGGATTTTTAAAACGGAAAACAAGAATCCTTTCCTAAAAATATTCCCGAATGACGAAACTTTTGATATTGAAAAAGACTACGGAATCAGCCTTGCAAAACTAGATAAAGGCTGCATCATCTACAACAGTTCCAAGGAAACGGGGTACGCAGTCTCGGTCATCGACAACAACAAAAATGGTGATGAGTACTATTGGTTTGAAGATTTCTTAAAGGTAAAGCAGCGCGACAACGACTATTTTCATACCCAAGAAACGCTATCGGTTTACAAAGATTTCATTACGAAGCAACTTCCGCAGGAATTCGAGGTTTCTAAGGCGGATCAGGCAGATTTTTTAAATAAATCCATTAATTTTTTTAAAGAAAAGGAAAAGTTCGATTTTGAGGAGTTTACGAATGAGGTTTTGCAGGACAATTCCGTAATCGAAAGTTTTGAAAACTATAAAAGCGACTATGAGCAAGAAATGCAGGTTTCAATTTCGGAGGAGTTTCCCATCAATGTATCGGCGGTGAAAAAGCAGCAGCGCCACTTCAAATCCATCATTAAGTTAGATAAAAACTTCCACATCTACATCCACGGAGATCGCAAAATGATCGAAACCGGTCAGGATGAAAAAGGGAAATTTTACCGCCTTTATTTCGAGGAAGAGAAATAAAAAAGACCCGCCAAACTAATTCGGCGGGTCTTATTAGTTATTTATAATTCAAAAACGCTTTCTTCAAAAAGTCCTTCCACAGACCAGTAGCGCTCTCCGGTGTCATAATTGAAGGTCAGAATTTTGGAACCAGACGGGATGTCTGCGAGTTTTTTGTGAATCGCAGCCAAAGATGCGCCTGTGGAAATGCCGGCCAAAATGCCTTCTTCACGAGCCAGTCTTTTCGTGAATTCGTATGCCTCATCTTTCTCCACGGGAATTACTCCGTCCAAAATTTCTGTATTTAACACTTTAGGAATGAAGCCCGCGCCGATACCTTGCAAGGGGTGAGGGCCTGGCTTTTCGCCAGAGATTACGGCAGAATCTTTCGGTTCTACAGCGAAACTTTTCAAGTTCGGAAATTGTTGTTTCAAAATGTTCGAAACCCCTGTGATATGTCCGCCTGTGCCCACTCCGGTCACCAAAAAATCAAAACCATCCGGGAAGTCGGCGAGGATTTCCTGTGCGGTCGTTCTCTCATGAATATCTGGATTGGCCTCGTTTTCAAATTGCTGCGGTATCCACACATGCTCCATGGTTTCTGCCATTTCGGTGGCTTTTTTCACCGCGCCGGAAGTCCCAAGTTCACGAGGCGTGAGAACGAATTTTGCTCCGTAGGAAGACATCAGTTTGCGGCGCTCCACGCTCATGCTTTCAGGCATTACCAAAACGAGTTTATAACCCTTCACGGCGCAGACCATAGCTAAACCTACGCCCGTATTTCCGGAAGTTGGCTCCACAATCAGCGTATCTTTGGTGATTTTTCCCTCTCGTTCTGCCTTTTCTATCATGGCGAGTGCGATTCGGTCTTTTATACTTCCGCCGGGATTTTGGCGTTCAAGTTTCATCCAAACTTCTATATCGCTGCCAAAAATTTTGTTAAGTCGTACCATCGGTGTATTCCCGATGGCTTCTAATACATTGTTGATTTTCATATCTTTATTGATTAATCAGTTGAACTGTTTATTTTGTTAAAATCGTTTAGTTTCCTAACCTTTTCGCTTTTTAGTGTCCTTTCTTAAATTATAAAATTAATAGGTTCATTTACCGGTAGTTTGTTTTTTACCGTCACTTGTCCTTTGTGAAATACCACCGAATTGGCGGCCACACTTTCTGTAATCCACACATTACCACCTATCAGCGTGTCTTCCCCGATTACGGTTTCGCCACCCAGGATGGTCGCATTGGCGTAAATTACGACGCGATCTTTAATGGTGGGATGCCGCTTTTGGTTTTGTAAATCCTTTGTTACAGAAAGCGCGCCAAGCGTAACGCCCTGATATATTTTCACCTCGTTCCCGATAATGGCGGTTTCCCCAATCACGATGCCCGTTCCGTGATCTATGAAGAATTTTTCTCCGATGGCCGCTCCGGGATGGATGTCGATCCCCGTTTTGCTGTGTGCCAATTCCGACCAAATTCTTGGAATGAGCGGAACATCTTTAATAAAGAGTTCGTGCGAAAAGCGGTAAACGGCGATGGCAAAAAAACCGGGGTAGGAGAACATGACTTCCTCCACACTTTTCGCGGCAGGGTCGTTTTCAAATATAAATTGAGCATCGTTTTCCAAACGGTGGTAGATTTCATAAAACTTGGCAAAGAAATAGTCTCTGTCTGCTGGTTTTCCTCCGTGGGTTGCGCTGCGCAAAATTTCATCAAACTCATTTTTAAAATCACTCAGCCGTCCCTCTATCAGCGTAGTTTCTTCACATCTTTGAAGTTCCAAAAAAAAGATAAAACGAAAAAAACGATCTATAAAGTCCTCGGTTTTCCTTTTATCAATATCAAAATTTCGGTTTTTGTAACCTCGGTGAAGATGTTCTATAAAACTCATATCGTACAGTAAATTCTCAATAAAATTACCAAAAATATTTTTAAACACCCTTGATGTATGTTAATAATAGTTTACGTACATTTTCTCCATTAAAATTGTTATTTTTTTTAATAAAAAACTTTAAAACTGACAAAAATTAGCCTTTCCGTATTAAGATTTTTCTTAAATTTGGGAATATTAAATTATAAAAACAAAAGATATGAAAGTTACCGTAGTAGGAGCCGGCGCAGTAGGAGCATCGTGTGCTGAGTACATTGCAATGAAAAACTTCTGTTCAGAAGTCGTCTTGGTAGACATAAAAGAAGGTTTTGCCGAAGGCAAGGCTATGGACCTGATGCAAACGGCACCCCTGAACGGTTTCGATACCAAAATTAAAGGTACTACCGGAGATTATAGCAAAACTGCTGGTTCCAAGGTAGCTGTTATCACTTCCGGCATCCCAAGAAAACCGGGAATGACACGCGAAGAACTCATTGGTATCAATGCCGGAATCGTGAAAGAAGTAACCGAAAACTTGGTAAAACACTCTCCTGAAGTGATTATCATAGTGGTATCTAACCCGATGGATACCATGGCGTATCTGGTACACAAGACTTCCGGATTACCGAAAGAGCGCATCATCGGTATGGGTGGTGCATTGGATTCCGCAAGATTCAAATACCGTCTGGCAGAGGCGTTGGATTGCCCAATTTCTGATGTAGAAGGCATGGTGATCGCGGCACACAGCGACACAGGAATGGTACCGCTCATCAGCAAGGCGACCAGAAACGGCGTACCTGTAACTGAATTTTTGGATGCCGAAAAAATCGCTTATGTGACAGAAGAAACCAAAGTTGGCGGCGCTACGCTTACGAAACTTTTAGGCACTTCCGCTTGGTATGCACCGGGTGCGGCAGTATCTACACTGGTACAGTCCATCGTTTGCGACCAAAAGAAAATGATCCCTTGCTCCCTGATGTTGGACGGCGAATATGGCCAAAGCGACATCTGCCTCGGTGTACCTGCCATTATCGGTAAAAATGGGGTAGAGAAAATTGTAGAAATACAACTGACAGACGAAGAAAAAGCCAAGTTTGAAGCAGCTGCAAAAGCCGTAAAAGAAGTAAATAGCGATTTGAAATTCTAAAATATAGCACACACTATTCATTAATGCTCGGATTTTTCCGGGCATTTTTGTTCGATAATCTAATTTTTTTTTGGGCGTGTCCCTTCATCGCTCACTACGCGTGTGCGCCTACGGCGCACACGCTCCGTTTCCTCATCGGGTCGGGCTGTTCAGGGCTCCGCTTCGCTCCGGTGCTTTGCACTGCTCCCTTCGGTCGCACCCTTACCATCCCT
>JAGLBA010000080.1 GCA_018260475.1 Chryseobacterium sp.
GCCCTCCCCCCAAAAGGTTGCTTTAGACTTTATTACTGTCCGTCGGACCCAATAAAAAAAAAAAAAAACTGTTTGCATGTTGTAAATTCTGAAATGGCGTCATTCACCGCGTTGTTAAAGAACCGCGTCCGAGGTTATTCCGCGGTTAGACATCTTTTCTTTTATTATTATTATTATTATTATTATTTGGTTAAACATGCCCCCGTCCCCGAAGATTTCGATGAATTTTTTCTGAACGTTTCCCTCAGGGGATAAGAATTCGCTTTTATGAATAATAAAAATTTTATTTCGGGCCGGAAACTTGAGGGGAAATTTTTTTTTTAGATTTTAGATTTTAGATTTTAGATTTTAGATTTTAGACCCGAAACGGGGGGAAACCGGCAGAGAAGGTGAGGAAACCGAGGTGGATCGAGATTTCGCGACGTCCCATCACCTTCGCACCATCCGTCTGCTGCCCATTTCGCCTTCTGCACTGTCTAAAAACGTTCATTGAATATTTTTTTTTTGCCATTATTTAGATTTAATCACGGTTTTTAGTCTTTCGCGGCGGCTTTTGTTTCCGACTCCTTTTCTTTTGTGAGTTTTCGGGTTTTGAAACCGCGCTGTTGTCAGACTGCCGAGCGCGGAAGATCCGTGCTTTCAACTTTTTGCTCGTGGAATTGAACCGTGTTCTTATCCTCTCGGGGAATCCATCGAAATCTTCGGGGACGGGGGCATGTTTAACGAAAGAATAATAATAATAATAATAAAAGAAAAGATCTCTATGAGGAAGATATATACATCGTGTAATACCGGAAACCTGCCGCCGCAGCCGCCGCCCGTATTGGGGACTTCCTGACATCATCCACTGTGAATAGGCGTATTTACAGTGGA
>JAGLBA010000081.1 GCA_018260475.1 Chryseobacterium sp.
TGGAATTAGGGAATATAATTCTTTGTTGCGACGCCTCCTGCATTCATTGATCTCTTTTATGGGACCCAAGATTTTTCTCAGAATTTTTCTTTCTTTCAGAGCTAACTTTTCCACCAGATCCTTTTCCTTTAAGATGAGACATTCTGCGGCATGCATGCTTCTAGACCAAAGCTTTTTTAAAAAAAATACCTTTTCTGGTTTCGGATTTTACAATTTTCGGAAAGGTCTAACGTTTTTCTGTGAATCCCTCACGAATGAAATGTCAATTTTTCTTTTTTTTTTGTAATCAATCAATTAATTTTTTAAATATAAAGTAGAAAACTGTTTCTTTGTCAAATCGCTCGTTTTAAGTGTGAATCTTGAAGAAAAATGATTAGATTGTTTTTTATAATGGATTTTCATGCCTGAAATCACGTTGTTTTTAATTTAAGTTTTTTTTGTTTTAATTTAAAAAATTTAAAAAGCTTAAAAAATTTAAGCTATTTTTTGTTTTAATTAAATTTCTATTATTGCTACTTCTGAATGCTATATAATCGAGGATAACGTTTTGAAGTTTATTAATTTATTTTTTTTTAAATAAAAACATTTATTTTTTACAAAAAAAAAAAAATGGGAGGAAAAATTGAAGAATGAAAAGTAGAAAAATTGAGAGAGAGATAAAGAGAGAGAACAGAAGAGAGTTAGAGAGAGAGAGAGATGTGTAAAAAACAAAAACCATGAATGTCCATTAAAAATAAAATAAATTATTTCAATATTGCTCAAGGCCTTTTCATTTTCCATTCGAAAAAATCAATAAAAAAAAAAAAATTTTTTGTTTAGGATTAAATGGCAAAAAAAAAATTGATTTGCCATCGTTCGAGACCTTCAGAAG
>JAGLBA010000082.1 GCA_018260475.1 Chryseobacterium sp.
GCCACTGATAAATACTGCCATGTCAAGCTAATATTTTCCCATCATGAGAAAATTCCTTTTTTTTTTGCTTTACTAATCGGAGTAAAACCAAGGAATAATAATAAAGTTGCCTTAAAAAAAAAACTAAGGAAGAAGTTTTCAAAGTCAAGAGGAACAGAAAGAGAATGTGACTTTTTTAAGAAATGGCTTCGCCGTGTTCGCATTAAAGGTCAATGGACGGTCAGGCAGTGAACCTGAATGATCAGGTACAAGAACAGGCTTTTCTCAGGCCCAAGAACTCAAGTCAAGCTGTTACAGGGCAAGCCTTTGTTTACATGCAGAGAAAAAAATTAATCGACGCGAATTCCAATTTTTTTTGTTGTTCCCCCACCGATGAAATCCTCCAAAGTCAAATTTGATTTTTCTTTATCCCAGGGGACCGAAAAACTTACAAACTTAATCAATTCGAACTTACCGACTCCGAAACATCTCGAGGCAAGTGTTTGACTTGGAGATATCTGCTCTGATGAAATTTCCGTTTCAGTTCGTCCACTTTACGTTTGATTTCGAATTCTTTGTCCGGTTCCCAGAACGGATGGGTGGAGGCCGTGGCCACTATGTCTCCATTCCAGATTTTTTCTCCCGCCCTGTTCGCGATCGCCTGTCCCAAACGATAGGTCTGATGAGCCGAATTCGACACTGCTTCGGTTGACGTCGTCGCCATTTTGAACGCTCATAACCGACACCGGACGACTTTTTTTATTAATTTCGATCGCTTTACCGTGCGAATGAATCGCGGAAAACAAAAAAATCGAACCTCGGATCGTTCAATGACGGACGCATTTCGAGAAAATCGCGAACGCCGGATGTTTTAAGTCAAATTATC
>JAGLBA010000083.1 GCA_018260475.1 Chryseobacterium sp.
AGACAGACCCATGGTGTAACGGTAGCACTTCGGTTTTTGGTACCGCCAGTCGGGGTTCGAATCCCTGTGGGTCTACAATTTCGTCTGATTATCAGCGAATTGCAAATTTTACAGCCACTTTTACAGCCATTAATTGGTGTAATGTGGCTGTTTTTATTTTATGATAGTGTATAATACAACTTGATATCATATTGTTTGTTGCAGATTATTTCAATTTTAAATTACTAACTAAATCTTTGAAATAATTTGCTAACCAAATATCTAAAACTTTTGGATACAGAATAAAGCGGCTGACACTTTTTTGGTGGTTTCAAAGTTCACTGTTTTAATTCTTCGGTTCAGCAATTCCAAGAACCCTGCTCGTAATAAAATTTCCGCAAGGCCGTCCCGCCGTAAAACTCCGCTTTTGAAAAGAAACCGTCCTGCCAAAGCCAACTGCTGCATAATTTTCTGAAACGCTTGCTTGTATTCTTCGGCAGTTTTGGCTGGTAATCGCGGATCGAGTCTGTTATCATAATTTTTCAATGGCTTTTATTAAAAATTTAAGCGAATCTTTTTTCGGCAATTTCACAATGCAGCTCTTCATTTTTTCTGTGTCCAAATTTTTTAGCAGACCTTCGTTCATACGCATATTTTCTAGCATAAAAGTTTTAGCCGATTCTATATTGGGGAAAATAATTCACGGAGTTGTGATACTTGCCCATAGTTGCTTTCTCGGTTGTGGTCATTTGCGCGAACTGCCCATCCCTTAATTCCACCTGTTCAACCACAAAAGCGTAGAAGGGTGTCTGGATTTTTTAAACTTAAAATTCTCGAGTTGTTTTTTTTAAAATTTTGGAAGGTTTGATAGTCATTT
>JAGLBA010000084.1 GCA_018260475.1 Chryseobacterium sp.
AAATTCAGAAACTGTAATCTTTTTCTTTCCTGCTTTTTCTTTGTGAACTTTGTAACAGATGAACTTTTGCTACTTTTAATCCCTGCTTGATGCCATTCACAGATAAGATTGATTTATCATTATTAATAAATAAATAAAAATGGCAAGTTTTTCATTAATAAATCAGTGCACCAACCAACAGGAACTTTACATTTTTACTCAAAAAGAAAACCGGATGGGATTGGTTCTCTGAAATTGAAAAATATGAAGATAAACCAAGATTTCAAAAAGCGGGACGTGCCCAAGGAGAAAGCCTTGCTTCACAGACTAACCAAAAACGCAGACAGGTACAAAGTAGACAGAAGAATGAAAGCAACAACGTAGCATAAAGATGAAGGAATGCTGGTTAGAAGATTTTCGAAGATCAAACGGTCCAAATGACGGCCGAAACGAACCAAAAATAAAAACAAAACCAATACAAAAACGCAAATGAAAAAATAATTCAAAATCGAAATAAATAAAAATAAAAAAAATTGGCTTGGGTTCGCCACCGGACTCTGCCGGGTGGATAATAAAAATGTTTTTTGGTTTCCGTTTAAGGTTTGCTTATTCAAATCGGCCAGATAATTCTTTTTTTTTTTAATTGGAATTATTACACCTTCTATTGCTTTTGTTCAGTGATTGCTAAAATGCTGTTTAATATTGGAATTGAAAGCAATTGTTGAAAATCAATATCATTAATAATTAAATTATATAAATTACTAAAATGTTAAAAGTGGAATAAATGATAGTCTAATTTTAATTTCTAAATTCTAAATAGTTTTTAGTTAAAATTACACTCAGTTTCTTTTTTTTTCAAGTAGCATTAATTTGCA
>JAGLBA010000085.1 GCA_018260475.1 Chryseobacterium sp.
AATTTTATGTTCTCCGGTATTTAAAAACTCATTTTATCTGGACAATTAAGAGTCATTAACTGTAAAAGATTCCTTCTGCCCACCTTTTCTCTCTCTCTCTCTCTCTACTACTGCTACTATTACTACTACAATTATAATTATCTCTATGACTCTGTCTCCATTTTACTCCCTCCCTTCCTCTATCTCGCTCTCTATCCCTTTGCTACTACCTCTATGGCTCTCTCCCTCTACTACTAGATCTATGACCTTCTCTCTTTCTTTCTTTCTACTACTACTACTACTATTACTACTATAATTATAATTATCTCTATGACTCTCTCTTCATCTTACTCCCTTCCTTCCTCTATCTTGCTCTCTATTTCTTTGCTACTACCTCTATGGCTCTCTCCCTCTACTACTAGATCTATGACCTTCGCTCTCTTTCTCTCTTTCTACTACTACTACTACTATTACTACTATAATTATAATTATCTCTATGACTCTCTCTCATCATCTTACTCCCTTCCTTCCTCTATCTTGCTCTCTATTTCTTTCCTACTACCTCCATGGCTCTCTCTCTCTCTACTACTTTATTATCTATTATCAATTATCTAACTCTCTCTCTCTCTCTCTCTCTCTCTCTCTCTCTCTATCTCTTTGCTACTATCCCCTGGCTCTCTCCCTCTACTACTTATCTATGATCCTCTCTCTCTTTTTACTACTACTATTATTACTATTACAATTATAATTATCTCTATGCCTCTCTCCATCTTACTCCCTCCCTTCCTCTATCTCTCTCTTTATCTTTTTGCTACTACCTCTGTGGCTCTCTCCCTCTACTACTATATCTATGACCCCTCCCTCTCTCTCTC
>JAGLBA010000086.1 GCA_018260475.1 Chryseobacterium sp.
TAATAGTTTCACTGCATTTAATTTTTTTTAGAGTTATCTGGCAGTCAATTGACCTATTATTATTATAATTGAAAATTTTCAAACTAATTTTTAAAATTTTGTTTTTTGCAAATAATTTCATTTTAAAGAAATTTACAATCTTTCTAATGCAGGACAATAACCCAATGTTTTGAGTTAACTAGTTTTTAGATTAATTATTATTATTATTTGAGTTCTTTTTTTTTTAATTGTAATTTTAACGTTTATGTTAAATTCACTAAAACAAAAATAATGGATGAACATGTGAGAGAGATTAAAAAGTGAAAAATATAAAAAAATGCTAACAATTTTAATTATGAATATTTATATTAAAAAATAATAATTTTTTTTTTCTGAAAAACTTTTGTGACTTCCATTAAATTCACTAACACTTTTTGGGCGATTATTCATTCAATTTTTACCAAATACCTGCTTCAATAACTGAAACCTATAAAAGTCTTCTCAAGTTTTTTTCAATTAATTTTAATTCGGTTCGTTTTTCCACCAATGACGCAGCGGCAGCTGTAAATCTGGCACGAAACGTCTGGTAAAGACGTTTACAGTTTTTCTACGCGACGTAATCATCCAAAAAGTAAGTGTAAAAGTGATTGTAAATTTAATGGAAGTCAAGCAAGTTTATAATTGATAAATTTCATGAACCTTATATCAATAGTAAAGAGTTAATTTTTTTGTTAGCTTGTAACTTTGTCTTTTTTTTTTAAAATGAAAAAAAATTTATTTAAGAAATTCAAAAAGTGTTGTAAAGTAAACTCAGCCATTCTGATTCAACTTTTTACATATTTATTGAAAAGGAAAAGCATTCTTATGTAAAA
>JAGLBA010000087.1 GCA_018260475.1 Chryseobacterium sp.
TTTAAAAAGCAGACTTAACCTAATATATAACTCCCTAAACTTTATTACCATGACAAAAATGTTCCAAAAAATGAATTCGAAAAAGATTCTAACCCTCAGTCTTGTATTACTGGCTGCAAGCCCGGCCTTCGCACAAGGCGGCGCTGCGGCAATTGCTAATGCGGCCAGTGATATTAAGGAGTATTGGGACCCCATCAAGTTAATCCTGAAGGCAGTCGGCGGACTCGTCGGCTTTATCGGCGGGCTCCGCGTGTATAACAAATGGACCAACGGCGACCAGGATGTGAACAAGGAAATCCTCGGCTATGGCGGAGCGATGGTCTTCCTGATCGTAGTTCCGGAATTTGTAACCGCCTTTTTTGCTTAAAAATGGCTTACTATCTCTACAAGGGGCTTAAAAAACCCCTTGTATTTTTCGGGCTCAAGGGCAAGTATATCTTCTACGCCCTGGGCGTGGTCGGCATCGGCGTCATTGCTTCTTTAATTTTATCAAAAATCGGGCTCATAGGCTCGCTCCTCGGCCTCGCCATCACAGGCGGCGGCGTGTACCTGATCTTCAAAAGGCAGGACAAGCGCGGACTCTACGACAAGACAAAAAATTTCGACCAGGTATTTATATTCCCCAACAGGCAAAAATCCAAAATTCCCCGCAAAAATTATGAAGGCAAAAAAAACATTACTTGATATCCCTTACATTGGATACGATCGTGGAAGTCATTTCCATTGGGAGTTTGATGTGCTTTTCGGGCAGTTTGGTAACCCCGTTATCGGGATCGGTATCAAAAATCCTGTGGAGCAATATTCTGCCGACCCGGACAACTACCTGAACTTTCACACCGTACTGAACCAAG
>JAGLBA010000088.1 GCA_018260475.1 Chryseobacterium sp.
GTTTTATTCCTTTGAATCCTCGGTCCGTATTGGCTTTTTTCGGTCTTGTCTCGCCGAGATTAATTTGCGATTGCGCTCGCTTTGTGTCTATATGCATTACAAATTAAAAAGGCTCTTAATACGACCATAGACTATATCACTCTAGGTATAGAACATAAACTTGAAATTCATTGTCGTCTCGCCAACCAATTTCAAAATAATCAGCACTATTTAGATAATTAGACATACCCGTTCCATATAAATCCACCGTGTATGTTCCTGCTTCAAAAATCCTGGAATGGCTGGATGAGATTGCAAACCTCCCAGTTAGAACAGAGGCCGATGAACCGCCGTTAGTAAATTCATTAGAGACATTAGCAAAATAATCACCATTATCACTATACTTTAATTTAGCCATAACACTCCTAGCACGGTTGTCTGTCAAAAGTGTACTTGGTGATCTTGTCAGAATATATGATAGGTTAAAACTAGTTGTTACTAAAGCTCGACGAGACAATGTAAAGGTTGCAGTATGAACCTTATCCGTTTGTGATCCATTACTTCCTGCGCCGACTATGGTCTTTGCAACTAATGGCGTAAACTTATGGTTGTCCACCAATAGCTCGGCTGTCTTTTTAATGCTTAAATCGACTGTCTTTAAAACACCAGTTGAAGTTGTTACAAGATATTGATCTGTCGCACTTGTAGATTTTTTTAATCCCTCTGCTCTTATGGGATCTGCAGTTGACTTAATATGTAGGGTATTAGTGGGACCAGATGTATTAATACCCACATTACCAGTTTGTGCTGCCAGTAATCCAGAGAGGCCAATAAGAATTAAGAAACTTTTTTTCATCATTTTTATATTTAA
>JAGLBA010000089.1 GCA_018260475.1 Chryseobacterium sp.
GGATAAACTTTACCTTTCTGATTGGAACCAAATCGGGCTTCTGGATACCGAACAAAAACAATTCAATCCGAATGTATCTGGCTATCAGGCAACTACCGCCGGTTATCCAAAGTTTGATTTCACTTCTACGCCACTTAAGCAACGGGCAAACCCCTTTTGGAACCATTAAACAAAATTATTCCGGAGTTTATTTACAGGATGAGATTGGCTTTTTGGAGGATAAGCTGCGCCTGACTTTGGCAGGAAGGCTGACAGATGTTTCCCAATCCAGTTATGGCGGAGATGAACAAACCGCCACTAATATAACACCGCGTGCGGGGATTAGTGCTTCCATAATGCCCAATTTTTCCGCCTATGCCCTTTACGATCAGGCATTTATTCCACAGGCCGGTTTTCTCCGGGACGGTGGTAAAATAAAGCCCATTACCGGAAGCAATATTGAATTTGGGTTGAAAAAAGACTGGCTGAAGGGAAGGTTCAACTCCACCATTTCAGTTTATAAAATCACAAAGCAAAACGAATTGGTAAGCGATCCTAACAATCAAGGTTCTGAAAAATTCTCCATAGTAAAGGGCGAAAGCGTGGCTAAAGGCGTTGAACTTGATACCAAAGGTGAACTGGCTCCCGGCTTTAATATGATTGTGAATTACGCATTTACAGATAATGAAGTAACCAAATCTAACATCCAGAGCCTGAAAGTAGGCGATAAAGTAGCCGGCTACGCCAAACATAATTTCAATTCCTGGCTGAATTATGAGATTCAAAATGGTATGGCAAAAGGTCTCGGAGCTTCTCTTGGCTTTAGTTTTCAGGGGGATAGAACCTCATGGAACTGGAATAACGATAG
>JAGLBA010000008.1:0-59276 GCA_018260475.1 Chryseobacterium sp.
AGATTTTTAACGCCATTTTTTACCTTTCTAAAACAGGATGTCAATGGATAATGATTCCTAATTATATTTAAAAAATTTCTTAACTTCTTGGTTGCTAAACAATTAAGTTACAATGAAAAATTACCAACATTACTGAATTCCTAATGGAAACTTCAGAAAATATGGTCAAATTATCTGCTATGAAACTTTTATAAATAAAATTTAAACAGGCTCTTAGTTTTTCTTTAAAGCCTTGTAATAATGGCATAAAAAAGACACCCGAAGGTGTCTAAAATTAATCTTGGTGGAGTTGGAGGGAATCGAACCCTCGTCCAAACAGGCAATACGCAAGATTTCTACATGCTTATTTTGCTATTGGTTTTCGACAAGAAACAGAGAGCAAACACCCAATTTCCTGCTTATCTCCTAAGGTTTTCGAGCCGCGGCCGGAGTAGCCTTGGCCTTATTCCCGCATTCCTATACCCCGGGATCAGACGTCGCGGAACAGAACATCTGCGGAGCATCTCGCTCCCTTACTATACTTCGGGGAAACGCTTAGTTCCTACTATAATTCGGATTAAGCTGCAAGAGCGAACTCTTCGTTGCCAGTTAAAAGTTTGTAGCAAGGGATTTAAGAGATCGCGCTACGGTTCTCTGCATGCTTACCTACCCATTGGTCCTGCTGTCGAAACCAGTCAACCCCAATTTCACAAGTGCGCAAAGATAAGAAAAATTCGTGCCAGTTTGATGGGGAAATTTTACTTCCAAGTTTTTTAGGAGCTATTTCCCGCTGTCCACTGTATCTTTTTCGCGGGTGTTTCGCCGCCTCCCTTCGGTCGGCGCCGCTCCACCCACAAAAAAGGATGCCGTTTCCATCGCGGCTATGCCAGATTCCCGTTCATAAGCCAAATCTTAATTATAACCGCAGCCTTACCAGCTTCCCGAAGCGCCGCCTCCGCCGAAATCGCCACCGCCACCGAATCCGCCAAAACCGCCACCACCGGAGCCTCCGCCAAAGCCTCCACCAAAACCTCCGCCAAAGCCACCACCCATAGGGAATGGGAAGAAGCCACCCGGATAGCTGCGCCTTCCGCGTCGGGTGATCATCTCGTCATCTCCGCCGCCGCCGCGGTTACGGAATAGGAAGCGCAGAATAATTAAGATGATGATTAAAACTAATATAATTTTAAACACACTGATTTCTCCATTACCGGCAGGTTCCTGTGGCTCCGGCTTGAATTTTCCTTGCACGGCCTCCATCAATGCAGAAGTGCCACGGTTGATGCCCTCGTACCACAATCCTTGTTTGAAGTTCGGCGTAACGATATAGTCCAAGATTTGTCCGGCTACAGAAGCCGTGAGGTATTTTTCCACCGAGCGACCTTGCTGTATTGCCATCGTATGGTCATCCTTTGCGATTAGGAATACGATGCCATTATCAGTTTTATCTTTCCCCACACCCCATTTTTGTCCATATTTGGTGGCTAATAGGTTTACATCCTCGCCTTTGGTAGTTGGGATGATGATGACCACAATCTCAGTAGAGGTGGAATCTTCAAACTTGATCAGTTTATCGTTTAGAGATTGTTTCTCTTGTTCGGTAAGCAGTCCAGCGGAATCATTCACAGGGTAGAGTACTGCAGGCTTCTCTGGCACGGTATATTGCCCGAATGCTAAAGAGCAAATGGTTATCAGCAGAAGTCCGAAAAATGTTCTAAGAGAAGGTAATCTCATTCGGGAGTTCGTTTTGGTTTGTTCCAGAAATAGGAAAATATTTCTTAAGTTCCAGACCTGTTTTTAGGATGGCATTTTTTAGTCCGTCGTAGTAGTTTCCTTTCGCAAACGCTGCCGTAGTTTCATCATGCAGACGATCCCAAAATTGCTGTGAAACTTTTGCGTGTATCCCTTCATCGCCAATGATGGTGAGGTATTTCTGTTCGAAATTCACATGGAATAGCACCGCATTGCGTTCCAAAGTTTTATCCATACACAACGACTGGAACACTCCGAAAGCCACCTCTGCATTTTTTTCTTTCACTTCCGTAGTGGAGTCTATATGCACGCGGATTTCGCCGGTGGAATGCTCTTCGGCTGTTTTAATGGCTTCCACAAGGGAAGCCATTTGTAGTTCTGAAAGGAAACTGTTCATTAGTTAGTGAAAACTTCTGGAGCTTTTTGCGCACCGGCTTCAGCCTTGAAATATGGTTTTTCCTTAAAGTTGGTAAAGTTGGCCAAAATATTGTTTGGGAAAGTCTTGATGGATGTGTTATAATCCTGTGCAGCCTCGTTATAGTAAACAGTTTCCGTACGGATGCTGTTTTCTATCGCAGTATATTCTCTTTGGAAATTAATGAACTGTTGGTCTGCCTTCAAGTTAGGATATTGCTCTACCACCACCATTAGTCGGCTTAGTGCGCCGCTTAGTTCACCTTGTGCCGCTTGGAATTTAGCCATATCTGCCTCCGTCATATTGGTAGGATCTACGGTTATAGAAGTTGCTTTGGATCTCGCTTCGATTACTTTTGTCAATGTTTCTTGCTCAAATTTTGAGTAAGATTTCACCGTTCTTTCGAGGTTCGGGATGAGGTTTGCGCGTTTTTGGTACACGGTCTCCACATTGGACCACTTTGTGTTTACATTTTGTTCTTTGGTTACAAAACCATTATAACCGCTCTTTCCCCAGAAGAAAAGCAATGCAGCGATTACCAGCAGAGCGATACCGATGGTTCCGGCGCTCATACAACCTTTGTTATTCATAATTTTATAGTTTATTTTTTGTTGCGACCAAATATACAAATTATGTGCTAATTTTGTCGGAAACGAAAAAATAATGACGACAATTGTGGTAGCCATGGGTGCGAACCAAGGCATTGGTTTTGATAATCAGTTACTATGGCATCTCCCAAACGATTTAAAACATTTTAAGGAAATCACTTCCGGGCATCCCATCATCATGGGAAGGAAGACCTTCGAGAGTATTGGGAAGCCGCTCCCAAACCGCACGAATATCGTGATTTCACGAAGAAAAGACTGGTTTCAGGAGGGGATTTTAATCGTCGGAAGTATAAAAGAAGCCTTAAAATTTGCAAAAAAAATAGATGAGGAAATTTTCATCATCGGTGGAGGGAAAGTATATGAACAAACTTTTGAGTTTTGCGACCGCTTGGAAGTGACTGCGGTAAATGCGGAGTTGGAAGCGGATACTTTTTTTCCTAAAATAGATCCTAAAATATGGACAAAAACCGATGAAAGCTGCCACGAGCCGGACGAAAGACACGCCTTTGGCTACTGTTTTCAAACATACGAAAGGGTGGAGAAATCTGAAGCGTAATCCTTATATTTGCAAACCTAAAAATAGTTATGAACAAAAATATAAAACTTGTCATTGCAGGCGTTTTTATAGCTCTTGGAATTTATATGATGACGATGACGCGCAGCTGGGGTTGGGGTATCGTGGTCTTTTTGCTGGCCGCATTCCCTATTTTTCTTTATTTTAAAAATGAGTACATCTTACTCGCTTTTTGGCATTTAAGAAAACAAAATATGCCAAAAGCAGCGGAATGGCTCACCAATATTAAGGATTATAAAAACCAATTGCATCGTAAGCAGTATGGGTATTTCCATTATTTGCAAGGGCTTACGCTGGCACAGGACAATCCTACGAAAGTGGAACCTTATATGAAAAAAGCTTTGGAATATGGCCTAAATATGAAGCATGACCGTGCCATGGCAACTCTAAACCTCGCCGCTACGGCTATTGCAAAAGGGCGTAAGCAGGAGGGGCAAAGACTTTTGGATGAAGCGAAAAAACTGGATACTGCCGGTATGATGACCGACCA
The DNA here is from genome assembly GCA_018260475.1 of Chryseobacterium sp. Lineage (GTDB taxonomy): Bacteria > Bacteroidota > Bacteroidia > Flavobacteriales > Weeksellaceae > JAGLBA01. Next base: position 3,819 of record JAGLBA010000008.1, read on the forward strand.
AATAAAAATGATGAGAGACCAACTGAAAATGCCGACCATGCAAAAGCATATGCACAACCCGCAAATGCGCCACCGCGGAAAATTTTTCTAAAAACAATAATCCTGATTTCGGTCAGGACTTTTTTTGCTCAATTTTTTCAGGCAACCTCTGTTGAATTTACATCTCCGCGCTATTATCTTGCCCGTACAATTTCGGCATCTGCCAATGGTATTTTACGGCTAAAGTTCTTATGATAACGATCATTAAAATTGTGGATATCTGAACAAACATATACGAAAGCGAAGAATACTTGTCTAAAATTAAAAAAATACCGCCTCCCGCAATACAGGCTGTGGCATAGATTTCTTGTCGGAAAATCAGCGGAATACGGTTCAATAAAATATCGCGAATAATCCCACCAAAACAGCCGGTGATGGTGCCCAGAGTGATGCATATTATAGGATGCAATCCTGCGTGCAGCCCTTTTTGCAAGCCAATAATAGTGAAAAGTCCCAATCCAAAACTATCGAAAATAAACAGGGTTACCTTGAAATTTTTTTCGATGGATTTAAAAACCATAGAGAAAATGGCTGTGGCAAAAATCAGCGTACATGTAAGCAGGTCGTACATCCAAAACACAGGAACATCTAGCAGCAAATCCCGCACAGTCCCGCCACCAACCGCCGTTACAAAAGCGATGATGAGAACCCCAAAAGGATCCAGCCGTTTCTGCATCGCAGCGAAACTGCCCGACATCGCAAAGGAAATCGTTCCTAGAACTTCGATGATGAAATTTATATTTTGATGCAAAACAGCGGGGATTAGGTTTTAGAGTAATAACTAAGAATTAATAATTAACTGCTGCACTTACACTCTCACCGCATCTGGTACCAGCAATTCGTAATTTCCGCCAAAGGTGATGATTTCGCGGACGATGCTGCTGCTGATGAAGGCTTTGGATGCAGAGGTCAGGAGGAAGATGGTCTCTATTTTATTATCTTGAGTGAGTTCGCGGTTGGTTTGGGCGATGGCTTTTTCAAATTCAAAATCAGAAGGATTCCGTAGTCCACGGAGGATAAAATTTACACCTCGGCTACGACAGTAATCTATGGTTAGGCCTTCAAAAGAATCTACCTCCACATTTGGAAACTGTTTGAAACTGTTTTTAATGAACTCTTTGCGCTGCTCCAGCGAGAACATATATTTTTTTTGCGAATTCTGCCCAATGGCGATAATAATTTTGTCGAAAAGAGGCACCGCCCTCTCTACAATATCAAAATGTCCGATGGTAATAGGGTCAAACGATCCCGGAAATACGGCAACTCTCATGTATTTTTCTGTTTAAAATTCAATATTTAAAATTTAAAGCCTCCGGCACCCTGCGTTCGGCTTCCCGCCTTGCTTAGTGCTTTCTCCACTTCGTTTCCGCAGAGGTCTTTTATAGATATGCCATAGATTTTGGCCTGTTGGGGTAGGATACTCGCTGGGGAGAAACCGGGATTGGTATTCATTTCCAGCATATAGGGCGTGCCGTTCATGATGATGTATTCGCTACGGGAAAAGCCGCTCATGCCCAAAGATTCATAGGCGCGGCGGGCAATGTCTTCCACTTTTTGGCGCGTTTCATCATCTATTCTGGCTGGGGTAATTTCTTCGGAAGCGCCTTCGTATTTGGCTTGATAATCGAAAAATTCATTTTTTGAAACAATTTCCGTAATGCCCAAAACAGTGGTTTCTCCTTGATAATCAATAACTCCCACAGAAACTTCCATTCCGTCTAAGAAGCTTTCGATTAAAATTTCATCGTCTTCTGCGAAGGCAAATTCCAGAGCCTTATTTATTTCAGAGGCCGATTTCACTTTGGAAATGCCTAGTGAAGAGCCACTTTGATTGGGTTTTACAAACAGCGGAAGCCCAAGTTGCTCCACAATATCATTTTCATTAAAATCTTGATCTTTTCTTAAATAAATACTTTTCGCAGATGGTATTCCGTATTTAGAAAGTACGGCCAGAGTATCCTTTTTATTGAAAGTCAGCGCACTCTGGTAGAAGTTGCAGCCCGTATATTTTTGTCCTATTGTATCCCAGTAGGCTTGTAATTCGCCATTTTCGCCAGGTCTGCCGTGTATAGTGTTGAAACACACATCGAATTTTACCACATATCCGCTCTCCAATTCTACGGAGAAATCCCCTTTGTTTATGGCGCATTTTTGGTTGCGATCATCCAAGAAATACCATTCGTCTTTCAGAATGACTACTTTATATACATTGTATTTCTCCCTATCTAAGGAGTCAAAAATGAGTTGTCCGCTTTTCAGCGAAACTTTATACTCGTCGGAATAGCCGCCCATTACTACGGCCACATTCTTTTTGTCCATACTTATTTTAATGTCAATTAGGCAAATTTAGATATTTTAATGATTTATCAGAGGCTTTAGGTCTTAATTTCAGTATTTCTATGTTAAAAAAATTCCATTATGTTAAAAATAGATTCTGAAAAATTGAATTCTAAATTATTTTGCAATGGTATATGTGAATGCGCATCAGAAATCCTTCATAATTTTATATATTTGCGAGATATAATAATAGAAAGATTTTATGCTGAAATCACTTTTCCATTGGAAAGTTCTGCTGAATTTCGTACTGGCCGCAGCCCTGTTTGTTGGTCTTGTGTGGCTTACTTTCCGCTGGTTGGAGTACCATACCAACCATGGCAAGGAAATCCCTGTGCCGAATGTGGTGAATATGACGGTGCACAAAGCCATCAAGGTTTTGGATGATGCCGGACTAGATTACGAGGTAGATAGTTTCAAATACGACCCTAAATATCGGCCGTTCCAGGTTCTGCAGGTGTATCCATCTGCCGGAGCACGCGTGAAAGGCGGCCGTACCATCCTCATGAAAGTGAACCCGAGAACTTGGGCAAAGGTCGTAGTTCCGGATGTTTTGGATCGATATAAAGGACTTGCTTTCAGGAATTTAGAACAAGTAGGGTTGAAAGTCGGCGACACGATTTTTGAACCGAATATTCAGAAAGATGCCGTGATCCGTATGCAGATGAACGGCGCTGTTATTAGACCTGGTTCGCTATTGCCGAGATTTTCTGTAGTTGATTTGGTGATTGGTACTGGTCCAAAAAGAAATGTGGCCGTTCCAAACTTGGTAGGTCTTACCGTACAAGAAGCCGAGGCCATCATCGCCAATAATTTGTTTGAAATTGGTCTTGTGGAACATGAAGATGGCGGACAGGACAAATCCGACATCGTATATTATCAAGATCCTGCCGGCGGACAACTCCGTGACCAGGGTATGCAGGTGGATCTTTGGGCAAGTAAAAAGACACCAGGACAGATGGGCGCGAAAATAGCACAGCTGAACTCGATATACCGTGTGGAGATAGATACTGCGCTGTCACCAATCCGCTATGAAGAAATCCCAATAAGCCCAGAACCTGAATACACACCAGCTCCAGCGGCAGAACCTCGCACCGAACCGGCACCAAAGCCGAAACCAATCGAGAGACCGAAGGCGGTGGAAAAACCAAAAGCTGCGGAAAAGCCTAAGAATACAGAAAAACCGAAGACCACGGAGAAAGCAAAAACAGAGGTGAAACCAGCCGCAGAAAAACCGGCGGAGAAACCAAAAGTGAAAAAGGTCATCGTAGAATAATTTAAATAAAAAGCTTCAACCCGGTTGAGGCTTTTTAGTTTTAAATAAACTTTCTACTCAGAAAAAACATTAACAAAAAGGGTATTAAAATAAATGACAGAAGACGAAGATTTTTTGGCAGACGAATTTATCGGAAATGAATCCGAAGAAGATGAAAACAGCGGCCTCTATGAGCATCTGAACATCACTGTGGATAAGAAGCAGGAGCCGCTCCGCATAGATAAATTTCTCCTGATCTACCGCCAAAATTCCTCCAGAAACAAAATTTCTCAAACCTGCCGCGCCGGAAATGTAATAGTGAATGGCAGCCCCGTGAAGCAAAACTACCGCGTAAAACCCGGCGACGAGATTTCAGTTTTGCTCACGCACCCGCCACGCGAGAATGTGATTGTTCCGCAAAATATCCCCATAAAAATTGTGTATGAGGATGATGATGTTTTGGTGATTGACAAAGAGCCGGGCATGGTGGTACACCCCGGATTCGGGAACTGGGACGGTACTCTGGTGAACGCCGTAGCCTATCATTTTGAACAAAAAGGACTGAATACAGACCTGGATAGAATTGGGCTGGTACACCGTATAGATAAGGATACTTCCGGGCTGCTTGTCATTGCCAAAAATGAATTTGCCCTGAGTTTTTTGGCAAAACAATTCTTCGACCGGAAAACCAAACGCCTGTATTGGGCATTTGTTTGGGGAAATATGGAGGAAGATACCGGCACGATTACCGGCCACATCGGCCGCCATCCGAAAAACAGAATGCAAATGTCTGTGTACGAAGATGGCAGCGTAGGAAAACATGCCGTGACGCATTATAAAGTCTTGGAACGATTTCGCTACATGACCTGGGTGGAATGTAAACTGGAAACAGGGAGGACGCACCAGATTCGTGCGCATTTCAAACACATCGGGCATACGCTTTTCAATGATGAACGCTACGAAGGGCATGTGCCATTGCGCGGACAAAACCTACCGAAATACAAGCAATTCATCCATAATATGTTTGAAATTTTGCCGAGGCAGGCGCTCCATGCGCATACACTGGGCTTCATCCATCCTGTGACGAAGAAGGAAATGTATTTTGAAAGCCCCATGCCGGACGATATGAAAAATGCCGTGGAAAGGTGGCGGAATTATCTGAATAATAATTAATTCTGAATTTAGTTAGTATTTAAAGAAGCTATTCAGTATCAACTTATTTTTAAGATTTATCAGGTTTGCCACGCTGAAACCGAGAGAATACAGCGGCTTACCTTCGGCGCGACTTACAATTTCGGGATGTCCGGCATACAGCTTTTCGGCGCCGTAGTGTTATGCTGAGACTTTGCTATAACTTAGAAAACTTCTTCAATATGCGTAGCTACCGTTACCGCTAAAATTTAAAAACAATAACTTTGCGCTCCATATTTGGGGCTTTTTTTATGATTTATATCCACATTCCGTTTTGCAAACAGAAGTGCAGTTACTGTAATTTCCACTTTTCTACATCTTTTAAATATAAGGATGAGATGCTCGCCGCCATGAAGAAAGAATTGGCAATGCGGCACCATGAATTGGAGGATCGGAAGATAAAATCCCTTTATTTTGGTGGAGGTACACCTTCGATTTTATCGGTAGATGAAATAAAATCCGTGACCGATGAGGTGCTGAAATATTTTGATTTTGATGAAAATATAGAGGTCACTTTGGAAGCAAATCCGGATGATTTGTCAAAGGATTTTGTTAAAAATTTAAATCAATCCTATATCAACAGACTATCCATAGGCACACAGAGTTTTCATGATGAAGACCTTCGGCTGATGAACCGCGCACACAATGCCTCCGAAGCGGAAAGCAGCATCAAAAGATCGCAAGATGCTGGGTTTGAGAACATCAGCATCGATTTAATTTACGGTTCGCCCACCTCCGGTATGGAGATTTGGAAGGAAAATTTAAATAAAACCATCGCGCTGGAAGTACCGCATATTTCGTCCTACGCCCTCACCGTGGAACCCAAAACGGCACTAAACCAATGGATTAAAACGCAAAAAATAGCCGCTCCAAAAGAAGAGGAACAAAATGCGGAATTTTATTACATGATCGATTTTTTGAAAAATCACGGCTTTTTGCATTACGAGATTTCCAATTTTGCAAAAGAAGGCTTCCAATCCAAGCACAATTCCGCCTACTGGGAATACCTTCCATATTTGGGCATCGGACCTTCGGCGCATTCGTATGATGGTAAGGTTGTTCGCAGTTGGAATTTAGCGAATAACCAATTGTATATTAATAATTTAAATCAAAATAAACTTCCAAAGGAGCAAGAAGTATTAACGCTAAATGACCAATTCAACGAGATGCTGATGATTGGATTGCGTACCAGCCGCGGTACGGATCTTTCAGCGATGAAAGCAAAATTCAGCAGTGAAATGATGGAAAACCTTCAAAAAAATAGTCAACAAAAGCTCGCGGATGGCGTACTTTTGATTGAGCATAATTATCTGAAAATACCGGAACAACATTGGTTCATGGCAGACGGAATTGCAGCAGATTTATTTATGGTCTGAAATATTTGCGGGATTTTGTCTTCCTTCCTAACATGCAATAATAAAAATTTTTGTTTTAAGAAAAAGATGGTGGATTTGTTTTGATTAATCCAAAATTTGAGGTGTTTAGGTACTGGTTTTCAGCTTTCTGCGACCATTCTATCGGGAGCATAATACCTTTGCTTTATCTTGATCCGCCAGATTAGATGTGGTCTTCCCCATTTCAATATCTTTTAAGCCATGGTCGATGAGTTTTTTCTGCCAATCCGAAAGTTCCTTTTGGGTGTCTCCCAGCACGAAGTTGATGCGCTTCTGTTCCAATACATTTTTTGAGGTGCGACCACTTTGTTTTTGGTTCAGGACATAGTGTAAGGCTTTCAATTGATTTGTTTTTTTAAATATAGAAAATTTCTCAATTGTTTATTTTATTTTTGTAGAAATTCTTCCTTTTGAAACCAAAAAAACAGGACTTCTCACATCTTTCAGCTCATCAGCCTATCGGTATTTTCGATTCCGGTGTGGGCGGGCTCACCGTGGCACGCGAGATCAAACGGCTTCTACCACAAGAAAATCTGATTTATTTTGGTGATACCAAACACCTGCCGTATGGTGAAAAATCGCGCGAGGCGATAATCGGCTACGCGGTAAAGATTACTAATTTTTTACTTGAAAAAAATTGCAAAGCCATAGTCATCGCTTGTAATTCCGCCACGGCGAATGCCTTGAAAGAAGTGATGGAATCTGTGGGTGGAAGAGTTCCGGTGGTAGATGTCATAAATCCCGTGGCGGAAAAAGTCGCTTTTGAAATTCATAACAATGTCGGGGTCATCGCCACCAAAGCCACCGTAAATTCCGGGCTTTATAAAAAGACCATCCACAAACATAATAAATACATAAAGGTAGATGAGCTTGCCACGCCGCTTTTGGTACCCGCGATAGAGGAGGGGTTTAAAAATCACCCCATCACCCATGCGATGATTTATAATTACCTTAGCAACAATAAGTTAAAGAATATTGAAACTTTGATTTTGGGTTGTACGCACTATCCTTTGCTCATGGATGAGATTAAGCAATACTACGGCAACCGTGTGCGCGTGATAGATTCCCCAACGATTGTAGCCAACGAATTGAAAATGATCCTCGACCGTCACCAGATTTTAAATACAGACAATCCGAAGCCTGAGTATCATTTCTACCTTTCCGACCTGACCAAAAATTTTGAGAAAATATCAAAAAAGTTCTTCGGCAAAAGCATCAATCTTGAGTTAAAATCACTCTGATTCTTCAGCTATTTCTACGGTTTCCTCTTTGTTGGCAGAGAAGAAAGAGAAACTCAGGTTTCCGTATTTCCGTGTATCTTCGAGGTTCGGGTGGCTTAGTTTTAGTTTACTTTGGTGTTCCAAGATGAGGGTTCCATTTTCTTTAAGATAGCCGTTGTTTAGGACGAGGGCAATCATCTCATTGTATTTCTTCTCGTCGGTTTCGCCGAAGGGCGCATCCGCAAAAATGATTTCGTAGGCTTTTTTGCCGCGGTTTTTTTTCAGCCATTCGTACACATCAGCGCGCTGCACGTTGATTTGGATGCTCATATCCAGTTCCGCCGCGGTTTTGTATATGAATGCCGAATGTTTTGCGTTCATGTCCACTGCCGTCACATCATTACAGCCACGGGACGCAAATTCCATAGTGATGGAACCGATGCCCGCAAATAAATCCAACACGGAGCAAAACTCAATGTCATACCTGTTTTCAATCATGCTGAACAAGGCTTCTTTCGCAAAGTCTGTGGTAGGCCTTACTTCAAAGTTTTTTGGTGCGGAAATTCTTTTGGCTTTCCACCGGCCGGATATGATTCTGTACATTTTTTTTGTTGCTGGTTGTAGGATGTTAGGCCTTATTCACGCGTGTTTCAAAATTATTTTGCAGGATGCTGCTTTTAGTTATGTTTAAAGCCACGGAGTCAGATTCCATTCTGTCTGTGTGTGATTAAATCTTGCTAGATTATCCAACCATTTTCAGATTGTTCACAAATTTTTTTAATTCCGATATAAAGGTTTCATTCTCAGTGGTTTCTCCATAAACGAAAAATGCAGTATCATTTAATCCAAAACCTATTTTGCTGAGCGTGAACATAATGAAATATAGAAAATCGACTTCTGAATTTACATCTAAATTATTGTAGAGGATCACCTGTTTGCCGTCCAAGGCGAAGAATTCGCATTGGTTATTATAAAGATTGATGTGAATTTCCTTTTGATTTTTATTCTGAATGCTGTTCAGGAATTTTTCTCCCGAAAAATTGAAAGTCGTAGGCAGGTTCAGGGATTTTATCCTCGTATAAAATTCTTTCGGGAAAGTATAATAGAACTGCACCCCAAATTTTTTGTTGATGGAGAGCATCAGTTCCTCGTTGTCCCTGTCCACGGGTGCATTGTAAGCGATGAGGTCGTAGCCCGTTTCGTGCTGGTCGTATCCGGCGGGCATCAGTGTAAAATGGTTTAGTGCCGAAACAACGGAGATTTCACTGAAGTTTTTGGCATTCAGTATTTCGCTTAGTTTTGTTGAAATAAAATCCGCGGGCGACTCTTCATTTACAAAAAAAGACCGCACGCCGCTGCTCCGGCTACCGGAAATGTGGTACTGAAGGCCATCCTTCATGAAAAGCAGGAAAAGTTTGTTCATAACTCCTGCAAATTTAACTAAAAAAAGTCATTTCAGTTTTTATTGAAAAGTCACGAGTGTGCTGCCCGTTTGGTGGTAGAAAATTTCGTTTACTATATATTCCAGTCCTGTCTGGCTGTCCAGGTAGTCGTACACCATCTTTTGCAGTACGCCATCGCCAATACCGTGGATGATTTCCAGTTTTTTCAAGTTATTTTTTCGGCAAAAATGTACCGTTTCGATCAGTTTTTCTTTTTGTATTAAAAGCCGTTCAAAACTATTATATTCAGAAGGATCGCTTACCAATTTCTCAAAATGAAGATCCAAAACCAGGGGCGCTTTATTGTGTTTTTTTGAAGAAATTTTGGCAGCTTCTGATTTTTTAAAAACTGTTATGCCATCGTATAGGGAGGTGTCCTGCACCACGATCTTATTTTTTGGGAACCGGTGTGTGAAGCCGTGTACATCTACAAAAACCACCGAATCACCATGCACGGAAGTCACTGTTCCGTGCAGTTCATCATCTGTAACCGCTACCTTATCCCCGATTTTCATTTTGTTAAATTTTTAATTATCGGCTACCCAGTTCTATGATTTCCAAGTCCTTAATTTCCTCCCCATCAATCACAAAGCGCATCATTGTCCGAACCTTGTGCCATCCGGATTTGCCGCAGGCACCAGGATTTAGGTGGAGTAGGCTGTGCTTTTGGTCGTACATGGCTTTCAAAATATGCGAGTGCCCGGAAATAAATAATTTTGGTGTCTTTTCCTCAATTTCTTTTTTTGCTAAAGGCGTGTATCTTCCGGGATAACCGCCGATGTGAATTATCAAAACCTCCACATTTTCACACATAAACCTTGAAACTTCAGGGAAAACAGTGCGGATTTTAGCATCGTCGATATTCCCGAAGACACCCCGAAGCGGCTTTATTTTTTCAAGTTGTTCTACCACATTCATATTGCCAAAATCGCCGCCGTGCCATATTTCATCGGCATCGCGGGCATAATCCAGAATCCTGTCATCCAGGTGAGAATGTGTGTCGGAAAGCAGAAGTATCTTGGTCAAATGTTGTATTTTTGTGCCACAAATCTACGAAATTGCGTTATTTTATAGAGTTTTCTTACCACGGAAAAAATTATTTCGGCTACCAGATACAGCCGCGACAAATCACCGTGCAAGAGGAATTAGAAAAAGCGCTTTCCACCATACTTCGGGAGAAAATAAAAACCACGGGCGCCGGCCGTACGGATACCGGCGTGCATGCGAGAAAAATGTTTGCCCATTTCGATACCGATTTGGTTTTAGAGGAAAATTTACATTACAAACTCAATAGTTTTTTGCCACAAGACATCGCAGTAAACAGGGTTTTTGCTGTTAAAAAGGACTTCCACGCTCGGTTTGATGCCACTTTTCGCACCTATGAATATTTTATTACTTCGGAAAAAGACCCCTTCTTGGTAGATTTCTCTTGGCAGATTTTGAAAAACAAAATCGATGTCGAAAAAATGAACATGGCTTGTATGATTTTGCTTGAATATGAGGACTTTACGAGTTTTGCCAAACTCCACACCGATAATAAGACGAATATCTGCAAAATCTATCGTGCAGATTGGGTTCAAAATGACAATCTGCTAAAATTCACGATTTCCGCGGATCGATTTTTGAGGAATATGGTGCGTGCCATCGTGGGAACTATGGTGGAAATAGGAATCGGGAAATTACAACCGGAAGATTTGCGTAAAGTAATCGAGGCCAAAAACCGGAATTCTGCCGGAACATCTGCTCCCGCGCAAGGCCTTTTTTTGGTGGATGTAGGATATGATTTTAATGATGAAACACCGGGTGTACAACCTAAATAAAATGGAGAAAGAGAAAAAACAAAATACCTGGGGCATCATAAAACGCCTGTTCCGGATCGGGATGAAGTTCCGTTCATGGTTCATCATCACGCTCATCATTTCCATATTTTTGTCTGTGGTATCTACTTACCGGCCGTATCTAACGATGCAGGTGGTGGATAATGATATTACCAAACTGCAGGACAAAGCGCTTATGTTGAAGCATATTTGGTGGCTCGTGGCGCTTGTTTTTGCCGAAACTCTATTGAATTTTGCTTTAGTCTTTTTCTCAAATTATATATCGCAAAATGTAATCCGAGACATCCGAGAAAGGCTCTACCATAAACTCATCTATTTCCGAACTTCATTTTTTGATAAAACTCCGATCGGACAATTGGTGACGCGTGCCGTGGGGGATGTGGAAACGATTTCCACAGTCTATACCGATGGCTTCCTGATGGTCTTTGGCGATGTATTGAGGATTGCATTTGTTTTGGTAATGATGTTCCAGACAAATATCCACCTTAGTTATATTTCCCTTGCGATTCTACCGCTGATGCTTATCATCACGCGTTTTTTTCAAAAAAGATTGAAAAAAGCGTTCGGGGATGAGCGCACACTTACCGCCACGCAAAACTCCTTTGTACAAGAGCGGCTCGCCGGTATGCCGATAATCCAGGTCTTCAACAGACAGAAAAGTGAGTTTGAAAAATTTGATAAGATCAATGAAGATCTTCGGGGCGCACTTCTGAAAACGGTCTTTATTTTTTCGCTCTTTTTCCCCGTGGTAGAACTTATTTCCTCGCTGTTCATCGGCTTGGTGCTGTTTTACGGCGGCTACATCACCATTTCCGCCGGTGTGGTAATCGCTTTTATACAATATATTTCTATGCTGGTTAGGCCATTGCGCCAGATTGCCGACCGCTTCAACAATATTCAGCGCGGTATCGTGGGAGCGGAGCGGGTTTTAGGTTTAATGGATGAAAATCTTGCCATGCCAAACAGCGGAACGGTATCAAAGGAGCATTTTCAGGGCGAAATAGAGTTCCGAGATGTTCGCTTTTCTTATGACGACAAACAAGAAGTTCTGAAAGGCATCAGTTTCAAAGTGAATCCCGGTGAAAATGTGGCAATTGTAGGAGCCACAGGCGCAGGGAAATCTACCATTATCAGTTTGATAACAAGGCTATACGACATCAATTCCGGCTCAATTTTGATCGATGGGGTAGATGTGAAGGACTACGAACTCTACAACCTTCGCAGCCATATCGGTGTGGTTTTGCAGGATGTGTTCCTGTTCCACGGCAGCGTTTTCGAGAACCTCGCTTTTGGGGACGAAAGTGTGACTATGGAGAAGATAAAACGCGTGGCAGAGGACATCGAAGTGAATGATTTTATCGAAAGCCTACCAGGCGGATATAATTATGTGGTGAGTGAGCGTGGGAGTTCTATCTCTCTGGGACAAAGGCAGTTGCTATCCTTCCTGCGGGCGTACCTTTCCGATCCGAAGATTTTAATTTTGGACGAAGCCACTTCTTCCATAGACCAAGAAAGCGAAAAATTGATTCAAAAAGCCACGGAGAAAATTACGAAAAACCGTACTTCCATTATCATCGCGCACCGCCTTTCGACCATCGAAAAGGCCGATAAAATTATCGTAATGGACGGTGGGAAAATAGTGGAAGAAGGCAGACATCAGGACTTATTAGCTAAGGGAGGGTATTATTCCACCCTATATCAGGCGCAAGTATTGCCAAACTTGGAAGAAAATAAGGCACTATAGATGAATTATTTATATATTTACCATCGAAACTTTATTTATATTAAAAAACTATCTTTTTTGTTCATTTTTATGCTTTCAGGTCTATTTTTGAAGGCACAAACAGATTCTACGAAAATCTCGCAAGGAGGTCTCCGATCCAATGATGTGATGATCAACCCTATTGCCTTGGTTTTGGGGGTGGGTAATCTATCGTATGAAAGAATTCTCACGGATAATTCCGGGATTGGGATTTCATCTACATTTCTTATTGATAATTATGTGGTGGAAACTACAGGTTTTTTCCAACTAACACCTTACTACAGGTTTTATTTTGGTAAAAAGAGAGCTGGAGGTTTCTTTGTCGAAGGATTTGCAGGTCTTGTAAGCCGTGATGTAGAGACTTATCATTTTAATAACTATCCGTACAATGGCAATCCCTACACCACCACAGAAAGAAATACCAATGGTGGAGTAGGTGTAGGTTTTGGCGGGAAGTGGAACACCAAGAAAAATATTATTTTTGAGGCTGGTATAGGCATAGGTAGGCTTTTCGGCGACATCAAGGATAGTCCTGTCTTTGCAAAAGGTATGTTAGGTATCGGAAAAAGATTTTAATTAAGAATTAAGATAAAAAAAGAGGAGGTCTCACAACTAAATGAGTGGGTTGAGAATCGTCTAGACGCAAGCCACTCTCAGTACCGAGGTCGAGTAAAAAACGCAAAAAGAGCCGTTTCCACTAGTAGTGGGACGGCTTCTTTTTATTTTGAAAGTCAGCAAAATTTGCGCCCCGGCTTGAGCGGAGCTCATTTTTTGAGGAGGAACGACGAAAAAAATAGCGGGAGCGGAAGACGGATATAGGCGCTCTAAAAAAAAGATTTGTGAAGCAAGAGCCGAGATTTTAGATAGAAAAAAGGAGAAAAGACAACATTCCAAATAATCTCAAAATCAAAGCCTGCTTTTATTAACAAAATCTGAATTTTCCCAAACCAGACGTAAAACATTTAGTTTCGAAACTAATATTTGGTAACTTTGTCAAAGCTATATTTAAATTTATAAACTGATGGATTTTAAAAACTTTAAAATGCCTTTCGGCATCAACCCCGCTTATTCTAAAAAAGTTGCCTATTTTTCGATGGAATTTGCTATAGATCAGGCACTTAAAATATATTCCGGCGGATTGGGCTTCCTTGCGGGATCCCACATGCGCAGCGCCTACAACCTGAAACAAGACCTGGTGGGCATCGGGATTTTGTGGAAATTCGGCTACTACGATCAGGCACGCAACCATGACCAAACGCTGCAGCCGACCTGGACGAAGAAAATGTATTCCTTCCTGGAGGATACGGGCATCAAGTTTCAAATCGAAATCCACAGTGCACCGGTTTGGGTGAAGGTTTGGTATCTGAATCCTGAAACTTTCCACACAGCGCCGATGTTCCTGCTTTCTACCGATGTGCCGGAGAACGACCATATTTCTAAAACCATTTGCCACCGCCTTTACGATGCCAACGAGTCCACCAAAATCGCACAGTACATCCTCCTCGGGAAAGGTGGCGCCAAACTTTTGGACGAAATAAATTTGGAGCGCGATGTCTATCATTTGAACGAGGCGCACGGGCTACCTGCCGCATTCTACCTGCTTGAAAAATTCGGTGGAGATGTGTCTAAAGTAAGAGAAAAACTGGTTTTCACCACGCATACGCCGGAGGAGGCCGGAAATGAAAAGCACAACCTGAAAATGTGCTATGATATGTCCTATTTCTCGGGACTTCCCATGGAACAGGTGAAAGAATTAGAGGGTTATCCGAACCCGGAAATGTTCAACCACTCGCTTTGCGCATTGAGGATGGCGAGAATTGCCAACGGCGTGTCCCAACTGCACGGTGAAGTGTCCCGCCTGATGTGGGAAAAATACCCGGGAATCTGCGAAATAAAAGCGATTACCAATGCACAGGAATTCAAATATTGGGCAGACAAGCCGCTTTACGATGCAAAAGACGAGGACGACAAAGCCTTGTTCGATTTCCGGAAAAAACATTTGAAAAAACGCCTTTTCCGCACCGTAGCAGACCAAACCGGAAACCTATTCGACCCGAATATCTTCACTATCGTTTGGGCGCGTCGCTTCGCAGGCTACAAGCGTGCAGATTTGCTTTTGCAAGACAAAGAACGCTTCGAGAAACTACTGAACCACCCGAAATATCCGGTGCAAATCATCTGGGCAGGGAAGCCTTACCCGATGGATTATTCCGCGATTTCCACCTTCAATTCTTTGGTGGAGGCCAGCAAAAACTACAAAAATATGGCCGTACTTACCGGCTACGAACTTGCGCTGAGCCGCGCGATGAAGCAGGGCTCTGATCTATGGCTGAATAACCCGCGCGTGCCGCGTGAGGCCTCCGGTACTTCCGGGATGACTGCCAGCATGAACGGTTCCGTGAACCTATCTACCGACGACGGTTGGATCCCGGAATTCGCTCGCCACGGCGAAAACGCTTTCGTAGCGCCACAAGCGGACTACAATAATACGAGCGTGTACGAACAGGACAAATTCGATATGGAAAATCTTTATCAAATACTTGAAAATGAGATTCTTCCGATGTACTACGACCGTCCGGACGAGTGGAGAAAAGTCCAACAAACCGCGATGGAAGATGTAAAAAACCTGTTCAATTCCGATCGTATGGCGGACGAATATTACAAACAAATCTACAACGCGTAACTGAGGCTAAGGCAGTAGTTAAGGTTGAAATTTAGACCGAAAAAATCTCTTTCAATTTTTTTGAGAGGGATTTTTTTGATTTTTTTGGCGGCTTATCGGGCTCTCCGCTGTATCTTTTTTGGGTTCGTTTCGCCGCCTCCCTTTGGTCGGCGCCGCCCCGCACCCAAAAAAGGATGCCGCTCCTATCCCGGCCGCGCGGGATTCGCGGCAATCCACTCTTTTTATTTCCCGACAGGTTCATTCTTCATATATGCCGGCGCAATAATGACAACTGCAAGCCCAGCCACCACCAGAGGAATTGTTTTCCCTGCACTGAATTTCGATACTTTGTTTATATTATTTTTCTCAATCGTTATCGTTTTATTCTCTTGCTTTCCGATAATTGCCTCCTCAGTCACTTTAGTTAGCTGAAACGCTCTGATTTTATTTCCGTCCTTGGTTTCGATAATATATTTTGCGTTGGGTTTTAATGTAGAATAATCGAAATTGTTTTTGGAACTCACCTTTGTAGAAACGCAGGAAGACAAAATCATCAAACTTAAAAGATAGGCTGTAATAATATTTTTCATATTGTAAAATTAGTTTTTGGAAAAGTATTTTTTCCGGCATCAAATATACAAACAATCCCCTTTTACCAAATAATTTTCCACGCACACCGCGTGAGGGATGGCAAGGGTGCGACCGAAGGGAGCAGTGCAAAGCACCGGAGCGAAGCGCAGCCCTGAACAGCCCGACCCGGAGGGGCACGCCAAAATAGAATTTAGAAATGAGATAATTTAGAAATTGGGATGGGAAGCGGGAAGCGGGAGGTTGGAGGCAAGAAGCGGAACGGAATACAAAATTTTAATTATCTTTGGTTCTACCTAAATTTTTACAATGAAAAAATTCTTCTTGTCGGTGGCCATCGTAGCGTCTGCTGCTTCGTATGCGCAGGAAATCACTTTGGACAAAATATATTCGGGATACTACCGCGGCAAGGGCATCGCGGGAATCGCATCCATGAAAAACGGTGAAAACTATGCCGTGATCGAGAGCGGCGGAATCGCAAAATATGCCTACAAAACCAGCCAAAAAGAAGGCAACATCGTGGACGGAAATTTCGAATCATACGAGTTCTCCGATGACGAATCTAAAATTTTGCTACTGAAAGATAGCGAACCCATTTACCGCCACTCCTTCCTTGGGAAATTTGATGTAAAAGATTTAAAATCAGGCAAAACCATCGCCCTGAACAACGGGAATGCGGTGCAGGAGCCCGCCTTCTCTCCGGACGGCAGCAAGGTGGCTTTCATTGTGGACAACAACCTGTTTTACCAAGATTTGAACTCTGGGAACATCACGCAAATCACTACGGACGGAAAGAAAAATGACATCCTAAATGGCTTGGCAGACTGGGTATATGAGGAGGAATTTGGACACGCACGCCAATACGCCTGGACGAAAAATTCGGATGCGATTGTCTTCGTGAAGTCCGATGAGAGCGAGGTTCCGGAGATGTATATCCCAATCTACGGCAAACAACTTTACCCTTCCGAAATGCGTTATAAATACCCGAAAGCGGGTGAGAAAAACTCGGTGGTCACGGCGCAACTTTACCGTTTAGATTCCAAAAAGACGATACCGCTAAATCTTACAAATTTTAAAAACTATTATATTCCAAATGTTTTCACGACTGCACAAGCCGATGAAATCGTGATGATTACTTCGCAAAGAACTCAAAACGCGTCCGACATCCTGAGAATCAATACCAAAACGGGAGCGGTGCAAAAACTCTTCACAGAAACCGATCCGGCGTGGATAGAAACTGATAATGTGACGCTGGAATTTCTGGATGATGATAGTTTCCTTTGGGCGTCCGAGCGCGACGGCTTCCGCCACCTGTATTGGTATGGCGCCGATGGAAATCTGAAAAAACAAGTGACCAAAGGCCCTTGGGAGGTTACGGAATACTACGGCTATAACCCAAAAACGAAAGAAGCCTATATACAAACCACAGAAAAAGGCAGCATAAATAAAGTAGTATCCAAAGTAAATATTGAAAACGGTAAAATGCAGTTGCTATCGGGTGCTGATGGGAATAATTCGGCGAGTTTCAGCAAGAATTTTGGATATTTTATCGAGACCTCATCTTCGGCGAAAAAACCTTATACTTATGTTCTGAAAGACGGCAACGGCAAGATTATGAAGGAACTGCAAAACAACAACGAGCAAAAAGCGAAACTGGATGCGGATAATTTTGCAATCAAAGAATTTTTCACCATCCCGAATGAGGCGGGCGACCAGATGAATGCCTGGATCATGAAGCCGAAAAACTTCGACAAAAACAAAAAATATCCGCTCTTTATGTTCCAATATTCGGGACCGGGCTCGCAGCAGGTTTCCAACACCTGGGATACGGGCAACGCATTGTGGTTCAGTCATTTGGTGCAAAAAGGATACCTCGTGGCCTGTGTAGACGGCCGCGGAACGGGCTTCCAAGGCACCAAATACAAAAAAGTTACCTATAAAAACCTCGGTAAATACGAAATCGCCGACCAGATTGCTGCCGCAAAGTGGTTTGGCAATCAGTCCTATATCGATAAATCCCGCATCGGGATTTTCGGGTGGAGTTTTGGCGGCTACATGGCCTCACTGGCGATGACCAAGGGCGCAGATGTTTTCAAAGCCGGAATCGCCGTAGCTCCTGTGACCAACTGGCGCTACTACGACAGCATCTATACCGAGAGATTCCTCCTTACGCCGCAGGAAAATCCGGCTGGATATGATCAAAATTCACCTACGGAATTTGCAAAACTCCTCAAAGGGAAGTTTCTCCTGATCCACGGAACAGCGGACGATAATGTACATTTCCAAAACTCCATGGAACTATCCGAAGCGCTGATTCAGAACAAAAAGCAATTCGAGTTCATGGCTTATCCGGACAAAAACCACGGCATCTTCGGCGGCATGACGCGCCCACAACTCTACCAAAAAATGACCGATTTCATTTTGGAAAACCTTTAGTGGTTGGTGGTTTTTAGTTGTTGGTTGTGGGGTTTTCGTTTTTCGTTTTTCGTTTTTCGTTGAATTATTAACACCAAAATCTTATATAAAATTGCCCTCAAAGTTTGTAAAATCTTTGAGGGCTTTTTGTTTGTGAAGTGTTCTTCTGTTAATTTTTCCAGAATTAAAACAACTCAAAATTCAAAACCCAACATTCAAAACTTGCCAATAACCGACAACCAACAACTAAAAACCAACAACCAAAATATGGGCGTGCCCCTCCGGGTCGGGCTGTGCAGGGCTGCGCTTCGCTCCGGTGCTTTGCACTGCTCCCTTCGGTCGCACCCTTACCATCCCTCACGCGGCGTGAACGAAAATATATGGGAATTTGGGAAAGATGCGTATATTTGAGTGTTAGCGGTCATTGCGCTGACAGACACCGAAAATACTAAAAAATATAAAATATGATTCCATTTAATGATATTTTACTTTTCGCATTAGCAGCACTGGTTCTTGTTGTCAGCCCAGGACCAAATATGATTTACTTAATTTCTCGTTCCATAACACAAGGAAAAAAAGCAGGGTTAATTTCACTTATAGGAGTGATTTGTGGCTTTCTGTTTCATATAATTATGGTTTCTTTTGGACTTACTGCGGTACTTTTTGCAGTACCGTTTGCTTATATGTTATTGAAATCATTGGGCGTTTTATATCTTTTATACTTGGCATACCAAGCCATCAAACCAAACAGTAAAAACATCTTTGATACAAAAACAGATTTGCCTGACGACAAACCAAGTAAGTTGTTCAGTATTGGTTTTCTAACCAACGTACTCAACCCAAAAGTTGCTGTATTTTATTTGTCATTTTTCCCTCAGTTCATAAAGCCTGAATACGGTTCAATTATGACACAGAGTTTACAACTCGGAGCTACTCAAGTTTTTGTTAGTTTCAGTATAAATTTTATTATTGTATTAACAGCATCGAAAGCAGCATTATTTTTTGCCAAAAATCCATCTTGGGTAAAAGCACAAAAATGGTTTATGGCAAGTGTTCTAACAGGGCTTGCAATTAAAATGGCTATTTCCAAAGCTAAGTAGTATCAACTTCCTTAATCAAACCTCATAGGTTTTGGAAACCTATGAGGTTTTTTCTTTCAAACCACCCCGTCAAAAATTTCTAAAAATTTTTGTCACTCCTCCGGCGGAGGGGAATTTTCCCAACTCCGACATTGCGAGCGATGCGCGGCAATCTAAACCGTATAGCTTGCTTCGTTCCTCGCAATGACCCCGAAGAACTTGAAACTCAAAAGCCAAAACTTAAAACTTTGAACTCTTTGCGGCTGCGGGGATTGCGCCCCGGCTTGAGCGGAGCTCATTTTTTGAGGAGGAACGACGAAAAAAATAGCGGGAGCGGAAGACGGAAATAGGCGCCCAAAAAAATCCACACCGATAAATCGATGTGGATTTTTGTATATTCCAAAGGTAGAAAGCTGCAAGCCTATTGCTTCTCGCTAAAAACCTAAGACTTTGTTACATCATTCCAGGCATGCCGCCGCCCATGTTTGGCATCATAGGTTCGTCTTTTTTCACCTCTGTGATCACGCACTCTGTGGTGAGCAACATTCCGGCTACGGAGGCTGCGTTTTCGAGGGCTACACGGGTTACTTTGGTTGGGTCGATAATTCCGGCTTCCAGCATGTTCACATACTCGTCTGTTTTTGCATTGTAACCGAAATCGCCTTGTCCCTCCGCTACTTTCGCAACGATAACGGAACCTTCGCCACCTGCGTTGGCCACGATTTGACGAAGTGGCTCTTCGATCGCTCTTTTCACGATTTTGATACCCGTAGTTTCGTCCTGGTTGATGCCTGTCATTCCTTCTATGGCTTTGATAGCGCGAACTAAAGCGACACCACCACCTGCTACGATGCCTTCTTCCACAGCGGCGCGCGTTGCGTGAAGTGCATCATCAACACGGTCTTTTTTCTCTTTCATTTCCACCTCGGAAGCGGCACCTACATAAAGGACTGCCACACCGCCTGCCAATTTGGCAAGACGCTCCTGAAGTTTCTCTCTGTCGTAATCTGAAGTCGTGGACTCCATTTGAGCTTTGATTTGGTTCACGCGGCCTTTGATTAGGCTTTCTTCACCCGCACCGTTTACGATTATGGTATTGTCTTTATCAATGGTAACTTTTTCTGCGGTACCCAGCATTTCCAAAGTCGCATTCTCCATAGTGAAGCCTCTTTCCTCGGAAATAACCTGTCCGCCTGTAAGAATGGCGATATCTTCCAGCATCGCTTTTCTTCTGTCACCAAAGCCTGGCGCTTTCACGGCTACTATTTTTAGGGAACCTCTCAATTTGTTTACTACTAAAGTTGCAAGAGCTTCGCCTTCCACTTCTTCAGAGATAATCAATAGGGATTTTCCTGCTTGTGCTACCGGCTCCAAAACTGGAAGCAATTCCTTCATGGAAGATATTTTTTTCTCAACCAAAAGGATGTATGGGTTTTCCAACTCGGCAACCATTTTCTCCGGATTTGTAACGAAATAAGGAGATTGAAACCCTCTGTCGAACTGCATACCTTCTACCACATCCACGGTAGTATCGGTTCCTTTGGCTTCTTCTACAGTGATAACGCCTTCTTTACCTACTTTTCCAAATGCTTCTGCGATTAGTGAACCGATGGTTTCGTCGTTATTTGCAGAGATAGAAGCTACTTGTTTGATTTTTTCGGAGTTGTTACCAACTTCTTGAGATTGGGATTTCAAGTTTTCAACAACGATGTTTACCGCTTTGTCGATTCCTCTTTTCAAATCCATTGGGTTTGCGCCTGCAGCCACATTTTTAAGGCCTTCGCGAACGATAGCCTGTGCTAAAACGGTTGCTGTAGTAGTCCCGTCACCGGCGATATCGTTGGTTTTGGAAGCCACTTCCTTCACCATCTGAGCGCCCATATTTTCTACACGGTCTTCCAGTTCGATTTCTTTTGCTACGGTAACTCCGTCTTTAGTCACATGTGGAGCACCGAAAGATTTTTCGATTACCACATTACGGCCTTTAGGCCCCAAAGTTACCTTTACTGCATTTGCCAATGCATCTACACCTCTTTTCAGTGCGTCTCTTGATTCAATATCGAATTTTATTTCTTTTGCCATTTTTTTATGTATTAAAGTACGATTTACAAAGTACCGTAGGTGTTATAGTTTAAATATTTATGATAGTGTAATTGTATTTTGAACAATTATCCAACGATTCCGAAAAGGTCGCTTTCTTTTACGATTAGATAATCTTTTCCGTCTAATTTCAATTCGGTTCCTGAGTATTTTCCATAGAGGACTTTGTCACCAACTTTCACGGTCATTGGTTCGTCTTTTTTGCCTTCACCTACTGCCACTACGGTGCCTTCCTGTGGTTTTTCTTTTGCGGTGTCGGGGATGATGATTCCTGAAGCGGTTTTGGTTTCTGCTGCTGTTGGCTCTACCAAAACACGGTCTGCTAATGGTTTGAAGTTTACTGACATAATTTTACTTTTTAAATTTTTGTTTTAAAATTCTGCGTCGTGAAGCACCAAGAATGTGCCACGGCGGGTTTTGGATTTTGGGTTTGGGGTTTTGGGTTCAAATTGGCAGAGATTCATTTTTGCTGGGAAATTTTGGCAGAGAAAAATAAAATTAGTTTTGCAAATCATGGAAACAGAGCTCGCAAATTCTCCAAATTCGTCTAAGTTATAGTCTAATTTTTCATCCAAAATCTATTGATTTAAAAAATGACTTAGACAATGCACTTTTTAGTTTTAGATAGGGGTAGTCTGGCCACAAAATCGCACCCAGAAACGAAATCCTCAATATTTAGGTTAAAATAACGCTCTGCAATTTTCTGTTGTTCGGGATTAGAAGATGCATATGATTTTAAATAAAAAAACTTTGCCTAAATAGACAAAGTTGATTGTTTAAATCTTCGACTGCGCTTAGAAAGACAAATTTCGACTTCGCTAAGGCTGATGCAATCGCTACAGCTATTTTTTCGCTGCTTGCATTGGATTTGGTTGTCCTTTGGAGGCACCGCGTGCGGCGTCTTGCTGTTTTTGTTTAAAGACTTGGAATTTTGTCGGTTCAGCGGTGGAACCTTCGGCTGCCCAAATATTGTTGCTGATATCAATATCCGCGGTTTCGCGCATCGGATCGAGTTGGATAGATTTTACTTTTTTGTTGAAATAGTATGTTTTGGACACTTTCTGTTCATTTTGTCTCCAGATTTGTGCCGCCGACTTATCCGTAAGTTTCGTACCGTCCTCGAAGGTGAATTCTAAAATAATCGGCATCACCAGCCCGCCTTTGTTAGCGAAATCTATTTGGTAAGCACGGATATTTCTGAATTGCTCTTTTTCTTTGGCAGAAAGCGCTGCAAAACGGTCATTTTTAAGTGTAAAAGTTTTGTTGGTGTCCACTTTTTCCAGTCCACGAGCGTATCGGTAGTAAAAATCTTGTGCAGTTTTGTCCTTATCCACATAGAATGAAATATTTTTATCTTCGCGGTTGCGGATTTTCGAAATATCTTCGAAAGCGTTTAGTTCTGGCTTATCGATATTTAAAACGGCTTCCCTCGGCGCAGGTACAGCGGCGTCCATATCTGGCGTGGCAACTGTCACTTTTTCAATGGCGATATCCACGGGATCGGTTCCGTAGAACCAGCCGCGCCAGAACCAATCTAAATCTTCGCCACTTGCATCCTCCATCGTGCGGAAGAAATCTGCAGGTTCAGGATGGCGAAACGCCCATCTTTTGGAATAAGTTTTGAAAGCCTTATCAAAAAGTTCCCTGCCCATAATGGTTTCACGCAAAATATTCAAGCCCGTTGCGGGTTTGGAATACGCGTTTGGGCCAAAGCGCGCAATATTTTCAGAATTGGTCATAATGGGTTCCAATTCGTCTTTTGGTAATTTCATGTAGTCGGTAATCGTCCATGCCGGACCGCGTTTGGAAGGAAATTTGTTGTCCCAACGCTCCTCGGTAAGGTATTCTACAAAGGTATTCAAGCCCTCATCCATCCAACTCCATTGGCGCTCATCGGAATTAATGATCATTGGGAAAAAATTGTGTCCCACTTCGTGAATAATCACGCCGAGCATTCCGTTTTTGATGCCTTCAGAATAAGTTCCGTCTTTTTCAGTTCGTCCGTAATTGAAACAAATCATAGGGTACTCCATACCGTTTGCCGCTTCCACAGATTGCGCCACAGGATACGGATACGGAATTGTAAATTCCGAGTAAGTCCTAATGGTATGTGCGACGGCTTTGGTGGAAAATTTTCGGTAAAGGGCGTAGGCTTCTTTTGGGTAGAGGCTCATGGCCATCACTTGGTTGTTGTTTTCCGGAATGGTGACTTTCATGCCGTCCCAAATGAATTTCCGCGAAGAAGTCCAAGCAAAATCACGAACATTTTCTGCTTTGAAATTCCAAATTTTTCTTCCCGCAGATTTCGATTTTTCGGCTTTCTTGGCTTCGTCCAAAGTAACGATTTCCACTGGTTCAGAAGAAGTTTGCGCCTGAGTCCAGCGAGAAAGCTGTGCCGGAGAAAGCACTTCTTTCAAGTTCTGAATCACGCCCGTTCCCGCCACGGTATGGTCTGCCGGAACATTCACCGAAACATTGAAATCTCCAAACACGAGCGCAAACTCGCCGCGCCCCGTGAACTGGTGGTTTTGCCATCCTTGGAAATCGCTGTAAACGCACATACGCGGGTACCACTGAGTGATGGTAAACAAATCGTTCCCATCTTCGTCAAAATGTTCGTAGCCACCACGACCGCCCATTACCATCCGGTTTGGAATGTTGTAATTCCAGGTGATTTTAAAAGTGATTTTTTCTCCTTTTTTCAAAATTTTAGGCAAATCGATGCGCATCATAGTTTTGTTGACCACAAAATTTAGCGGGTTGCCAGCGGCATCGGTCACTTTTTCCAAATTTACGCCATATCCATTGTCTACAGCAGGCAATTCGGTGCTTTTCAAGTGTTGGTCCGTCGTCATCTTTGGAATCGTAGAAGAAAAATCGTAGCCTGAGTTTTTTACTGTAGATTGTTCATTTTCATCCAGTTGAAGCCAGAGATAATCCAAATCATCTGGGGAATTATTGTAATAAGTGATGGTTTCAGAACCTCTTAAATTTTTCTTGTCTTCATCCAAATAAGCGGAAATATTATAATCCGCGCGTTGTTGCCAATATTGCGCTCCGGGAGCTCCAGAGGCAGTCCTGTAAACATTTGGCGTGGGCAAAATAGTGCTAAGCTGCTCAAACTTATTGCCGTGGTTACTGCCGGGATTGTTTTGGATATTCTGTGAAAAAGCCATCGCCGAACAAAGGATGAGCGGTAAGTATCTGAATTTCATTGTTTCCTAATTTATCTTCAAATTTATTTAAAATTAATTAATGATTCTTCCTTTTATGATGATATTTTTAAAAAAATCGTATTCTAATTTCAGGAGACGCTTTGTCGTAGTCGTTTTAAGCGTTTAATTTTATATCCTAATAAGTTAATTATTGTAAAAAATTTTTTCTCAGAATCATTTGTTTATTTTTTTTATAAAAACAGTCTTCACCTTTATGCCAAAGGTGAATCCCCACTAAAACAGCGAATCCTGCGCGCCCCGGCTTGAGCGGAGCTCATTTTTTGAGGAGGAACGACGAAAAAAATAGCGGGAGCGGAAGACGGATACAGGCGCCCAAAAATAGACTTGAAAGATTAAAGAGGCAAGAACATAGACGCAGAACGATAGAAAGAGTTTAGAAGGGAATCCTTTCGAATGCCATTTTCAGGGCAAACAACAATGCTAAAAATGATAAACCCAAGACTAAAAAGCGCTTCGGGACATTGAGAAAGTGCGTGAGGATTTCGGTAATGAAGAGAATTATCGCTACCAAAACAATCTGTCCCAACTCCAATCCGATATTGAAGCCGAGAAGGCCAACCGCCATACTTTGGTCCTCGGCGAGCATGATGCGCACGGAGTTCGCGAAACCCATTCCGTGGATGAAGCCGAAAAGAAGCGCAACGGAATAGTTGACAGATAAGTGATTGAGGGTATCTTTTTTGAGTAAATTGAAGAGCGCCGTAATCGCAATGGTGCAGGGGATGAGGAACTCCACCCAATCGGATGGAATCCGCAAAACATCAAAAACGGACAACGCTAAAGTCGCGGAATGTCCAATGGTAAAGGCCGTCACGAGGATGAGTAACTTCTTGAGGTCTTTGAGTGTGTAGGCCGCCACAAGCGCCAAAATGAATAACTGATGATCCAGAGCGTCGGTGCTGACGATGTGTTCCCAGCCGAGTTTCAAATAAAAAAGCAATTCCTGCATTTGAAATGATTTTCAAAGTGCGATGATACGAAATTGTTTTAACTTTGCTGAAATTAAACCTTCATAAGGACTCTAAAAAAAGAAAATTTGAAAAAGAACATCTTATTCTTTGTCGCGATTTTACTGATACTGACTTCTTTTTCTTTAAAGAAACATCCATATCATGTAGGCTCGGTGGAATTTAATTTTAATTCTAAATCCAAAACTTTCGAAATTACGGGAAAATTTTTTCTAGATGATTTGGAAAATGCAGTGAACGCGAAATATGGCGGAAATCTGCGCTTTAACAATGACAGAATGAAGCCTGAAATGAATACCGCTCTACAAAAATATTGTGCCGAATACCTAAAATTGAAAACAGACAACAAATTTTTGAAAATGAATTACTTAGGATTCGAGGAAGACAAGGAGAGCGTGAATATTTACCTCGAAAGTGAAACGATAAAGTCCCCAAAAAAAGTTGAGACGGCCGTGAGTTTGCTTTATAATTATTTTGATGATCAATTCAATATCATCCACATCACCGTTGGCGGACAACGCAAAAGCCAAAAATTGGCTTACCCAGAACGGTATCTTTACCAGAATTTTTAAAGAGTTTTCCTCAGAATTAGATTTGAGTTATAAAATTCTTACAATGGGCTTCTAATTCTGGGAAAAATACATCAAAATGGGATTTTAGAGCGCTTTTGTTTTCTAAAAACACCTCAAAAATTGGAACTCTGATATCCAAATATTTGGCTTTATTCGAAACATTTCGAAAACTGTAATCTATGCCCCAATCGTTTTGATAGTTGAAAAGCCAGTCATCTTTTTCCATTTTTTCTAAAACCAATTTAAAATTATCCGGAAGAAATGCTTTGTTTTTCCAAAGATCCTTATAGATGTTTTGGGTTAATTTTTTGAAATCCTTTTGAGCCAACCTTTGAGCCAAAAAATAATCGAAACTCACATCTACAAAAGCACCGGAATACAGCCTCACCAAAGGACTAAATATTTTTTTGGCAGCGTGAACTTCAGTGTGAGCATCCGTAAAGGTGTCTATCTCACGATGCAGCCTGATGCCTTTTTGGATTTCGGCAGGAAGTGCCGCACGGTCGCGGTTTTTCAGGTAGTCCGCAATCATGTTTCCGGCAAGTTGTCCTTCGGAAAAAGAAAGGTAGGCGTGGGCGAGGTAGTTCATTCCCGGAGAATTAATTTTTTATTTTCGACCGGAATTTACTTTGATAATTATCCCATTCCTCGCGGGTTTTGATTTTCAAATAACTATTGTCGGAAATCATACTAAGATAGGGTTCCAACTCGCTGGGGGTAAGAAGGCCATTGAGGGTTGTAATGGGTCTTGCAGACTCATCCAAAAAGACCAAACTCTTCATGGCGCTTACATTCATAAACTGCGCGTACTGGTGCGGTGCATTTCGTTTGCTCCCGTTTATGTAAGCTGGATTGGTGAAATCGCGCCCATAGATCGTTACCGGTTCATTACCTTCCGTATTGAATTTCACGGGGTAATAATAGGCATTGATGTACTCCGCAATCACCGGGTGGGAATAGGTATTTTCATCCATCACTTTGCATGAGCTGCACGAGTCGACATAAAAATCAATAAGTATTTTTTTAGGATGGGTTTTCTGTGCTGCCAACGCTTCGTTCATCGTCATCCAACGGATTTGTCCGAAAGATGCGACGAAAATTATTATAAATAGAGCAAAAAAATATTTCTTCATACTAAGATAGAGTGCAAAATTGGGTTTAGTTTGTATCCTACCGTACCTCTTGCATCAATTTTTTGACCAAAGGGGAAATTATAATCAAAATAATTCCAGCTACGAGTGCGTAAATTGCAAGTTGCTTATACCCTTCGGCATAGGCCAAGAGTGCATCCAGATTGGAGCTCCCTTCCTTTGCCGTCGCCATATGTGCACCGATAATTCCTGCCACATACTGCCCGTAGGCCGAGGCGAGGAACCACATTCCCATCATCATCCCTTGTAGGTTTTTGGTGGAAAGTTTCGTCATGATGGAAAGTCCAATCGGTGAGAGACAAAGTTCCCCCAAGGTGATGACGAATAATGCGACTGTGAAGAATCTAAGCGAGGTGATACCGCCCTCGTTGGCGAAGAATTTTGTAGTGTAAAGGGTATAGAACCCAAGAGCAAGGAAAATAAACCCAAGTCCGAATTTTATGAGCGTATTCGGTTCCAGTTTTCGTTTGTTTAGCCAAATCCAAAGCAATCCAATCGGCACTGCTGCTAATAGAACGAAGAATGCGCCGCCGGAATTGTTGACACCATTTGGATCTAAGCCCAGGAGGTCTTTGTTGAGGTTTTTAGCGGCGAAAATGCTCATCGAGCCGCCACTTTGTTCATAGATTCCCCAGAAAATAATAGAGAAAATAATGAAAACGAGTGCCGCCCAAAGCTTTTTGCGTTCCGCGGCAGTTACTTTCGTCATTTCATAAAACAAATAAAGGAGCGTGGCAGGCCCAACAATCCACATGAAATAATCGGTGTACTCGGGAACGGAAACCATTGTCATAATCAACGGCACGAAAACCAAAGAAAGCGCATATACGCCGTATTCTTTCCATTTCATAATCGGTGCGCTTTTAACTTCGGCATCCGGATGGCCGGGTTGAAGCCCGATTT
Source organism: Chryseobacterium sp. (assembly GCA_018260475.1). GTDB lineage: Bacteria > Bacteroidota > Bacteroidia > Flavobacteriales > Weeksellaceae > JAGLBA01. The sequence continues at coordinate 31,968 of JAGLBA010000008.1, forward strand.
GCCCTAATGATTTTTGTGTAAAAACAAAGTTAATCAAACTAATGACCATGACCACTGCTGCCAAACCAAATGCGACATTCCAGCGTAACCCTTCGGGAATTAGGTTAGAAAACATTTCTCCTTTCCCAATTGCGATGCAGAAATAGCCGCCAAGCAACGCACCAAGGTTGATTCCTGCATAGAACAATGAGAAACCGGCATCTGCACGCGGATCGTTCGGTTTGTAAAGTTGGCCAACCATAGAGGAGATATTTGGTTTGAAAAAGCCGGTTCCCACTACGGTAAAAGCGATTCCCAGGAAGAAAAAACGGTGCGGATCTGTCGCCAAAATCAAACTCCCGACAATCATGAGGAGTCCGCCCCAGAACAGGGATTTCCTGAAACCTAATATCTTGTCCGCGAAAAGTCCGCCTATGAAAGTGAAGGCATATACGAACGCTTGGGTGGCGCCATATTGCAGGTTGGCCTGCTCTTCCTGAAACTTCAATTGCGAAATCATGAAGAACACGAGCATCCCGCGCATGCCGTAGAAGCAAAAGCGCTCCCACATTTCGGAAAAGAAAAGCGACCAGATTTGTTTTGGATATTTGCCTTGGAAATTTTGTATTTGTTCGGTGGTCATGTGCGTTGGTTGTTAATGTTAAATGATGGGTCGTTATTAATGATGCAGTGCGTCATAAAACTTCATCAAAAATAACAAAAAACCCACTGATAATAGTGGGTTTTTGACTGCTTTGAAAAAATTGTCGTTTGGACTTCGAATCTCGTGCGCCCCGACCTGAGCGGAACTCGTTGTGGTAGGCGGGTGCAGCGAACCGCCGAAAGGCGAGGGCGATGCGCCTGCCTACCACAACAGTGGGAGCGGAGGGCGGACATAGGCGCCCAAACTATTGATTTTTATTTTACGCCACCCATCATTTTTAGAAGGGTCTTGTTCAATAATATCAAAATCAAACCGCAAACGATGACGAAAATGGAAACATAAAGGAAAATTTTTCCTGCGCCCAACGCCTCTACATAAGAAGCGAGATAACCGCCGATGATGTTTGCAAAAAATGACGCTAGAAGCCATACGCCCATCAGTAGGGAAGCCAGTTTCGGAGGGGAAAGTTTGGTGACAACAGAGAGGCCAACCGGTGAAAGGCAAAGTTCGCCGATGGTATGAAGTAAATAGGTGAGAACCAACCACATAATGCTTGCTTTTACGGCCATATCTTGGGAATCTCCCCCGCGTTCTGCCACGGCGCCCAGCATGAAGAAAAATCCTACACCAAGGAGTACCATTCCCAATCCCATCTTCAAAGGTGTTGAGAGTTTTTTGCCCATATTACTACTCCAGAAAATAGAGAACAACGGCGCCAAAATAACGATAAATAAAGGGTTTACAGACTGAAACCAAGAAGTAGGGATAGTGAATCCGAAAACTGATCTATCTATAAATTTATCTGTATAAAGTGAAAGCGATGACCCTGCCTGCTCGAAACCTGCCCAGAAGAAAATCGCAAATGTAAACAACACGAAAATCACACCCACGCGTTTCTTTTCTTCCGGAGTAAGCGGCTTCTTCACCACATCTTCCAGAACGAGATCGTTTGCAAGACTTTTCTTTACGCTGCCCGGTTTTTTACCCAAGTTCCCCAAATATTTCTGAGAAAGGGTGTTGAACATGATTTGCCCTAATAACATCCCGATCGCGGAAGCCAGGAAGCCATAGCGATACCCATAAGAAATTACTTTTCCGCTGGCATCTTTATCTGCAAAGATATTATCCGTCAAAAGGCCGATTACAAGCGGCGCAAGGAACGCACCGAGGTTGATCCCCATATAAAAAATAGAAAATGCCGAATCGCGGCGCTCATCTTTTTCATCATAAAGACCACCAACAAGCGTTGAAATATTTGGTTTGAAGAATCCGTTACCGAGAATCAAAAGGAATAAACCGAGGTACAGCCCAGTCTGGTTTCCCAGGAAAAACAAGACAAGTTGCCCAATCATCATGGTAATACCGCCTATGGTAATCGCAAGGCGCTGCCCAAGAAAACGGTCTGCCAACCAGCCACCAATAAGCGGTGTGAAATATACGAAGCCGGTGAAGTAGCCATAAATAAGTGTCGCCGTTTGCTCATTTATCGCCAAACCGCCCTCCATCAGGGATTTAGTAAGGTACAAGATAAGGATCCCGCGCATCCCGTAATAACTGAAACGCTCCCACATCTCTGTGAAGAACAATAGGTAAAGGCCTTTCGGGTGTCCCTTTTTCTCTAAAGTAACTGTATTCATTATCTAAATGTTAATTATTTGTTAAACGCAAATATAGTTTTTTTTCCGTTTTATGAAAGTATTTTGTTAAAATTAATTCTTTGGAACAGAGTTGAAGTCACCTAGCATTTTTTAAGAGCGAGTCTATCTATTGTTGCGTTGGGTTTTGCCTTGAAAACGGCAATAGAACGGACTTTTTCCTAAAATCTTACTTTTAATTCTCAACGCCCACTTTCTTATTTCTGGCTCTTTTAATCTGTTTTTGGGCGCCTGTATCCGTCTTCCGCTCCCGCTATTTTTTTCGTCGTTCCTCCTCAAAAAATGAGCTCCGCTCAAGCCGGGGCGCGCTCCCCACAACCCCAAGGTGGAGAAAATACGAATAATTGACGCAAAAAAATTTCACTATTGTGAGGAACGAAGCAACCCAAACGGTTCAGAATGCCGCACTTCGCACACAAAGATGGGTGAATTACTTATCTGTAGATCTGCCTGTTACAAAAATCTGCGAGAAAATGATAACCACAAACGCACAAAAGTTTCACAATGAATAAAATCAAAATCAATGTGACCAATTTCAAAATAACAAATCCACGGTTACACAAATCCATAGATCCACAAATAAACAAATCAATCGCTCCACGATCCACCATAAAAATGATTATTTTTGCCAAATGATAAAGATCGGCAATATAGAACTGCCCGAATTTCCGTTTTTGCTCGCTCCCATGGAGGATGTGAGCGACCCGCCTTTTCGCCGCCTTTGCAAAATGCACGGCGCAGATATGATGTATTCGGAATTCATTTCCTCCGAAGGCCTGATTCGCGATGCCATAAAATCCCGTAAAAAACTCGACATTTTCGATTACGAAAGACCCGTGGGGATTCAAATTTTCGGTGGCGACGAGGAAGCCATGGCGATGTCCGCCCGAATTGTAGAAACCGTGAACCCCGATATTGTGGATATTAACTTCGGATGCCCCGTGAAAAAGGTGGTTTGCAAAGGCGCTGGCGCTGGCGTCCTAAAGGATATAGATTTGATGGTTCGGCTCACAAAAGCGGTAGTCAATTCCACACACTTACCGGTGACTGTGAAGACGCGTCTGGGTTGGGATACCTCGTCCATCAATATAGACGAAGTGGCCGAGAGATTACAGGAAACGGGCATCAAAGCACTAACCATACACGCCAGAACGCGCGCCCAAATGTACAAAGGCGAAGCCGACTGGGAGCATATCTCGCGCATCAAACAAAACCCAAATATAGAAATTCCTATTTTCGGGAACGGCGATATAGACTCCGCCGAAAAAGCACTTGAATACAAAAATAAATATGCCTGCGACGGGATTATGATCGGTCGTGCGGCCATCGGCTATCCGTGGATTTTCAATGAAATAAAACATTTCTTCAAAACTGGGGAACACCTGCCGCCGCCTACTTTGGACGACCGCCTGCTCGCCGTACGCCAGCACGCAGAATGGAGCGCGGAATGGAAAGGCGAACGCCTGGGACTCATCGAAATGCGCTCGCATTACAGCAATTATTTCCGTGGAGTGCCACATTTTAAGGATTTTAGAAGAAAATTCTTGGAGGTATTCACTTTGGAGGAAATGGACGAAGTAATTGGACAGACTAAAAATTTTTATGCGGAACATTCGAGTACACCGAGGAATTTGGCTATATAAGTATGGAAATATTCAATACCTAAGGCTCTTTAGGTTTATATACTTACAAATAAATACACTTTATAAAAAGAGTACATTTTACATAAAGACATTTTTTCATACTTTCTTTTTTAAGTCAGTTTACTTTTATGTTTACAAATATCACTGCATAAAAAAAATCTAAAATGGTCGGTGAATCTCGCATAGCCGCGATGGAAACGGCATCCTTTTCTGCGGGCGGAGCGCGCCGACCGAAGGGAGGCTGCGAAACGCCCGCAGAAAAGATACAGTGGACAGCGGGAAATAGCTTCTAAAAATCATTAACTTTGGTGAAATTTCTTCAATATAATGCTGAAAGCTGAACATATTACCAAAACCTATAACGCCGGGAAAAAGGTGGCGCTCCTGGATTTTAGCCTGGAAGTGCCTACGGGAAGTATTTACGGGCTGCTGGGGCCGAACGGAGCGGGGAAAACATCCTTCATCCGGATTATCAACCAGATTACGCAACCAGACTCGGGAAAGATTTTCTTTGACGATGAGGAACTGAACATCAACCATATACGCAAAATCGGCTATATGCCGGAGGAACGCGGACTTTATAAAAATATGACGGTGGGCGACCAGCTGCTTTATTTCGGGGAACTGAAAGGCATGACGAAGGAGGACGCGCTCCGAGAGGCGAAATACTGGTTTGAACAGCTGAATATAGACCAATGGTGGAAGAAAAAATTATCGGAACTGTCCAAGGGGATGGCGCAGAAAATTCAGTTTGTGGTGACTGTAATCCACCGTCCGCAATTGTTGATTTTTGACGAGCCTTTCTCTGGATTTGACCCTGTGAATGCCAACCTCATCAAAGATCAAATTATCCGCCTGAAAAATGAGGGTACTACGATTATCCTCAGCACGCACCGCATGGAAAGCGTGGAGGAAATGTGCGATTATGTGGCTCTGATTAATAACTCTAAAAAAATACTGGACGGAAAAGTCTTCGAGGTGAGGGAAAAATTTAAGAAAAATATTTTCAGCGTGATTCTTTCGGATGTGGATGCCGCCACCTTTGAGATTTTTTCACAAAAATTCCCTGTTGAAAATCTAAAAATGGAAAACGGACTGGTTTTTTTCGATCTTAAAAACGAAACCGAACAATCCGCGCTGCTCCCCGAACTGCTGAAAATCGGAAAAATACGCTCTTTCGACGAGAAAATTCCGGGTATGAACGAAGTATTTATCAACGCCATCAGTGCTGCCAACCAATAACCGCCTCATGAAAAACATCATTATCATTACCAAAAGGGAATTTCTGACGCAGGTAAAGAAAAGATCCTTCATCATCCTTACATTACTCGCTCCGCTCCTTTTAATTGGCTTCGGGGCATTTATCTCCTACTTGATGAAGGCGAACACTTCAGAATACCAGTTCAGTGTCTTGGATAAAAGCGGCCTTTACACGGGCAAATTGAAATCTGACGAGAAACTAAAATACATTTTTGTAAATCCTGCCTCGGAGGTGTCTTTGCGTTCGTCATTAAAGGATATGCCGGGAACAGACGGCTTACTCATCATCCCAGAAATCAAAAATAACGATTTCTCTAAAATGGAGAAAGAGACAAAGCTCTTGGTCAATAAAAAAATAGGGAACGACACGAAAAAGCAGGTGAGCAAAGACCTCATGAAGGTCATTCGTGAAGAAAAAATTAAAGGTCTAGGGCTAAATGAAAGGCAAATCGAAGATTTGGATAAGTCCTTTGAATTAGACACCGAGAATGTGGTAGATAACGACAAGGGAGATGATGAAATGGCTTTCGGTGTGAAATCTGCACTGAGCATGGTGCTGATGTATGCAACCTTCATGTTCATCGTCATCTACGGGGTGCGGGTGATGCGCAGCGTTTTGGAGGAGAAAAACAACCGCGTGGTAGAAATCATCATCTCTTCGGTAAAACCTTTTGAACTGATGTTTGGAAAGATTTTGGGCGTGACGGGCGTGGCTCTTACGCAGTTTGCTGTATGGATTACCATGTCTGTCGTGGGGGCTTTGGTGCTGAATACTGGCTTTTCTTCTGTTCAAAATCAGTTGGCTAATCAAGACAGCGGGATGGCGGACAAATTGGACATTAAGCAGATGGCAACTGAGATCTCCCATAAATTGCTGGAGATGAATTTCCCACTGATTATCGTGGTTTTCATCCTATTTTTCCTTCTGGGATATATTTTTTACAGCTCCATGTACGCCGCAATTGGCTCGGCTGTGGATAATGAAACCGAAACGCAGCAGTTTACAATGTTTGCCATAATCCCACTGATGATCGGGATGTACGGCAGCTTCACCATCGTAAACAATCCGGAAGGACCCATGGCTTTTTGGCTATCTATGATTCCGTTTACTTCGCCGGTAGCCATGATTGCAAGGATACCATTCGGCGTCCCGATTTGGCAGATATTGCTTTCTGGTGCTATACTCATAGGAACTACCTTGCTGATGGTCTTCGTCGCCGCTAAAATATATCGTGTGGGTATCCTTATGTACGGGAACAAGGCCACTTACAAAGAGTTATGGAAATGGATTCGAAGCTAATCTTAAACCTAAAAAAATCCGGAAACACTAGGTTTCCGGATTTTTTTGGTATTAATTTAAAAATAATTATTCAAAAATATAAGAAAGGGTTGCACTCAAAACTTGCTGAGATTTTCCTTGCTCGGTTTTAGCACCTGTAATGGATTGTTTCATATCCGGGTAGGTATCGTTTACACCAAAATCATAGCGCAGAGCAAACTCCAACTGGCGCTTATAACTATATCCCACACCTGCTCCAATCGCGAAATTGAATGGCGCTGCCTTTCCTTTTTGCTCTATGGTATAGATAGCTAGCGCGTTAGTTACCTTTTGATTCAACAAATAGCTAAATCTAGGACCAACCATCCCAAAAAACTCACTTTCAGCTTCGGAGAAATAGGCTTTGAAGTAGATTGGTAAGCTGATATAATTATTGGCATAGATCGCATCATAACCCAGTCTTCCTTTCGCGGCTTTATCTTTTCCTGTTTCGCCTGCACCATAGTAAACCAATTCTGGCTGGATGTAGAACATATCATCATTACTAATAGGAATCAATGCTAGTACACCCGCTTGGAAAGTATAACGGGGTCCCGATGGATTGTGCGCATTTCTTACGCGGGAGTAGTTACCACCGGCGGTAACACCGAATCTGGTTTGGCTAAAATCAACAAGCTGAGCAGAAGCCATTGCCGTGCATAAGAATGCAGCGCCTAAAATTAATTTTTTCATATTTGTGTTTTATTATCCTAAAATTTTAGCAACGGTAGCACCTATGTCTGCCGGAGAATCCACCACGGTAATTCCGTTTTCTCTCATGATTTCCATTTTCGCTTGTGCAGTATCTTCAGCACCACCTACGATTGCACCAGCATGTCCCATAGTTCTACCTTTTGGAGCAGTTTGTCCGGCGATGAAGCCTACTACTGGCTTTGTAGAGCCACTTGCTTTGTACCATCTTGCAGCTTCAGCTTCCAAAGATCCACCGATTTCACCAATCATCACAACCGCTTCAGTCTCAGGATCATTTATGAAAAGCTCCAACGCTTCTTTAGTAGTCGTTCCGATGATTGGGTCACCACCGATACCGATAGCTGTGGAAACACCGTAACCAGCTTTTACCACTTGGTCTGCAGCTTCATAAGTCAAAGTTCCGGATTTTGAAACGATGCCTACTTTTCCTTTTTTGAAGACGAAGCCTGGCATGATTCCGATTTTTGCTTCATCAGAAGTAATGATTCCTGGGCAGTTCGGGCCGATGAGGCGGCAATCTCTGTCTGCGATGTAGGATTTTACTTTTACCATATCAGCAACCGGGATTCCCTCGGTGATACAAACGATAACTTTGATGCCTGCTTCTGCTGCTTCCATCACTGCATCTGCAGCGAATGCAGGCGGTACAAAGATGATGGATACATTAGCGCCGGCTTTTTCTACCGCTTCGGCTACAGTGTTGAAAACTGGCTTGCCAAGGTGCTCAGTTCCTCCCTTTCCTGGAGTTACACCGCCTACGACATTGGTGCCGTATTCGATCATCTGTCCTGCATGGAAGGTGCCTTCGTTACCCGTAAATCCCTGTACGATTACTTTAGAATCTTTGTTTACTAATACTGACATGTTATTTTAATTTTTGATTTGTTTAATATATCTTCGATTTATCTGGAATTTGGCTGTTATCCCGAACCGTAAGTGGCTCACATTTTTTAGAATTAACGATCAATGATTCCATTGAAAAATTTTGCGTAAAGATATTAATTTTAAACCTTAATCGCAATTCAGTTTTTTGTTTCATTAAAGATTCTTCAACTTCACTTCTTTCCTAAGATAATCCCGGAATTCCTCCGCCAATGAGCCAAAATAAGTCCCTTTTTTCAGGTCGCGGTTTACGCCACATTTAGCCAGTAAAACGGTTCCGCTAGCCACTCTAACTCCGGACGCCATACCAACTTGTCCCCATACCGTTACCTCGTCTTCCAACACGCAGCACCCGGCAATACCCGTCTGCGAGGCAATCAGGCAGCGTTTTCCAATCACGGTGTCGTGTCCGATTTGTATTTGGTTATCTAAAATTGATCCTTCGCCAATGATTGTAGATGCCGTTACACCACGATCTATGGTGCAGCCGTTCCCGATTTGTACATCATTTTCTATAACCACATTTCCAACTGAAATCAGTCTATCGAACTTTCCATTGAGTTTCCGATAATAGAATGCTTCGCCACCCAAAACAGTATTGGCTTGAATGACTACATTGTCGCCAATGATAGTACGATCTCCGATTACCACATTTGGAAAAATGTAGCAATTTTTACCAATTCTTACTTCATTTCCTAAAACTGCCGAAGGATGGATGAAGGAGCATTCGCCAATTTCTACGCCGTGTAATTCTTCCTTAAAATTAGAAATCCTTGTAAAATGCGTATTGATTTTATTGAAATCGCGAAACGGATCATCTGAAACCAAAAGCGCCTTCCCTTCCGGAATTTCGGTTTTTTTATCAATTAAAATTACAGTAGCCGCGGAATTCAGTGCTTTTTCATAATACTTTGGGTGGTTTACGAAAACAATTTCACCCGGTTGCACCATGTGGATTTCATTGGTACCCAGAACGGGGAAATTTTCCTCGCCAAAATATTCTGCACCGATGAGATCAGCAATTTGCTTTAAAGTTTGTGGTTGTTGAAAAGTCATTTTAAGAGACCCTTACCCCAAATTGGGTAGTAGTGGCGATATTTTTGTGGTTAAAAGGAGTTTTTAAAAAGAAAAATCTTCTTTTCAGAAGATTTGATTTCCCCTATGGGGATAGAGGAGACTATTTTACTCTTTCCAAGTATGATCCGTCCTCGGTATTAACTTTGATTTTGTCGCCCGGTTCTATGAAAAGTGGGACCATCACACGCGCACCAGTTTCAACGATGGCGTTTTTCAATGCGTTGGTCGCCGTATTGCCTTTAACACCAGGATCCGCTTCTATCACATCCAGATATACAGTTGGTGGTATTTCCGCTGAAAGTGGCGCTTCGTCTGCCTCCTTCAAAATGATGGTTACTTCTTCTCCGGCTTTCATGAATTGTGCGTTTTCAATCATTTCTTTATCCAAATAAATTTGGGAAAAATCATCATTATTCATGAAGTGGAATCCATTGTCATCCTCGTATAGATACTGGAATTTACGGGTGATTACCTTTACTTCATCTATTTTATGACCTGCAGAAAAAGTATTATCGATCACTTTTCCATTGGTTACAGATTTCATTTTTGTCCGTACGAAAGCAGGGCCTTTGCCAGGTTTCACATGTAGGAATTCGATGATTTTGTAAATATCGTTGCTATACTCGATGCACATGCCCTTTTTGATATCGTTACTTGTTGCCATTTATTAATTTAAGATTGAATGTTAATTTTTGTATGTTGAATTGGGGTATAATTAATCATTAACAATTAACTATTAGTTACTCCCTACCTGTTCCGTAGCCTTTCACGATTCCTCTTGGTGAGTTTTTGATAAATTCTAAAATTTCGTCGCGCTCTGCCGTCGGCAGTAGTTCCTTTTCTATCAAAGCCGTGGCTTGCGACACATTTAGTTTTGACTGAAAAAGATAATGGTAAATTTTTTGGATTTCGAAGATTTTTTCATTGGTAAAACCTCTTCTCCTTAGGCCTACCGAGTTAATGCCTGCGTAACTCATCGGGTCGCGTGCCACCTTCACATACGGCGGAATGTCTTTCCTTACGAGCGTTCCACCGGATACCATGACATGTTTGCCAATTTTCCCGAACTGGTGTATTGCAGAAAGGCCGCCCATAATGGTATAATCACCAATTTCTACATGACCGGCAATCCCGCAGCCGTTTACAATGATGACATTGTTCCCAATGATGCAATCGTGCGCAATATGGGTGGTCGCCATGATGAGGCAGTTATCTCCTAATTTCGTGTATCCCAGTGCTTTGGTGCCTCTATTTATGGTTACACACTCACGGATAGTGGTATCATTTCCGATGATGACCCGCGTATCTTCACCATCAAATTTAAGATCTTGTGGAATGGCTGAAATCACCGTGCCCGGGAAAATTTTACAATTCTTACCGATTTGTGCGCCGTCCATAATCGTCACATTCGGGCCTATCCAAGTACCCTCTCCGATTTCCACGTCTGCAGCAATCGTGGTGAAGGGTTCTACCGTTACATTTTTGCCAATTTTTGCGCGTTTATCTACGGCTGCTAACTGATGAACCATTTATTCTGTTTTATTTTTTGCAACCTGAGCCATCAGCTCGGCCTCTACAACTACGCTGTCGCCCACATAACCATAGCCCTGCATGTGTACAATACCGCGACGAATAGGCTCAATAAGTTCTATTTTGAAAATTAAAGTATCTCCTGGAACTACCTTTTTCTTAAACTTAACCTTATTCATCTTAACAAAATAAGTAGAATAATTTTCTGGATCCGGTACATTTGCCAGTACCAAAATACCACCCGTTTGTGCCATTGCTTCTACCTGAAGAACTCCCGGCATCACCGGTTCTTTTGGGAAGTGTCCCACAAAGAAAGGTTCATTCATCGTCACATTCTTCAACCCAACTACATGTGAATCAGAAAGTTCTAATATTTTATCGATGAGCAAAAACGGTGGTCTGTGCGGCATAAGGCGCATAATTCCATTAATGTCGAAAACAGGCTCTTTGGTAAGGTCGATATCAGGAACATTTTTCTTTTTCTGAAGTTTCCACTGGCGGTTCAGTTTTTTTGCAAATTGTGTATTTACATAATGTCCTGGCTTATTGGCAATTACCTTTCCTTTGATTTTCACCCCGACCAATGCAAGGTCGCCGATGATATCCAGCAACTTATGACGTGCAGCCTCGTTAGGATAGTTTAAAGTGACATTATCCAGAATACCATTCGGGCGGATAGAAAGTTCGCTTTTTCCGAAAGCTTTTTTGAGTTTTTCAGTCGTTTCCGGGGTCAAATCCTTATCCACATAAACAATGGCGTTTGAAATATCGCCCCCCTTGATGAGTCCGGCATCCAAAAGCATTTCTAATTCATGAAGGAAGCTGAAAGTTCTTGCTGATGCAAATTCGTTTTTAAACTCAGAAACATCTTTTAAGGTAGCATTCTGAGTGCCCAGAACCTTGGTACCAAAATCCACCATCGTGGTCACCTCGTAGTTGTCCGCTGGGATGATGGTAATTTCCGAACCAGTTATAGGATCGGTATAATTCATCACATCCTTTATGACAAGGTACTCCCTCGGTATGGATTGTTCTTGGATACCAGCCTTTTCAATAGCTTCCACAAAGAACTTCGCGGAACCATCCATTATTGGCGGCTCGGAACTGTTCATTTCGAGAATGGCATTATCGATATCGCACCCCACCAATGCGGCAAGTACATGCTCACAGGTGCGAATGCGCACCCCCAGTTTTTCCAGTGTGGTACCGCGGTCAGTGGTAGTTACATAGTTCACATCGGCTTCTACATGAGGTCGCCCTTCCAGGTCTGTTCTTACAAAGACAAAGCCTGTATTTTCTTTTGCAGGTTTCATCGTCAGCAGGACTTCCTGCCCTGTGTGAAGTCCGATGCCAGTAAGGCTAACTTCTTCCTTCAGTGTTTTTTGAAGTTCACTCATTTATTTCTTGTCCTGAGATTTTTTTTTCAAGATCATCTATTCTTTTTACAATTGCGGAAAGATTACGGAAATGTACATAATTCCTACGATATTCTGATGCTGAAAATGCCGGGGAACCGTAAACAACCTCGCCATCTTTCATATTATAATTCACACCGCTTTGCCCCTGAATTTTAACATAGTTACCCAGATGAATGTGGCCAGCAAGCCCCGCCTGACCGCCGATCATATTCCAGTCGCCCATGGTGGTACTACCGGCAATTCCGGTTTGTGCAGCAATTACATTGTTCTTGCCCAACTTCACATTGTGTGCGATTTGCAATAGGTTGTCGAGTTTTGTACCCTCGCCGATGACGGTAGAGCCAATAGTTCCACGGTCTATACTGCAATTGGAACCTATTTCCACATTGTTTTCTATGACTACATTTCCCAGTTGAGGGATTTTTTTTAAGCCGTCTTTATCTGGTGCAAATCCAAATCCGTCGCTACCGATTACCGTATTGGAATGGATGATGCAATGATCCCCCACCACGCAGTAATCATGGATTTTCACGCCGCTGGCAATTCGGCAATTTTCTCCAATTTTTACATTTTTACCCAAAAACACATGCGGGAATATTTCTGTTCCGCTTCCTACGCTTGCTTTTTCAGAAACATAGGCGAAGGCAGCAACATAGGCATCCGCAGCCACCGTAGCGGTTTCATGAACGAAAGACCCGCTTTCTATACCCATTTTTTTTGTCTCACGCATGGATTGGTACAAATTCATCAAAACCTGAAAAGCTGCATAAGCATCCGGCAAGGCGATGATAGTAGGTTTATAGTCCTTATCTTCGAGAAGATGTTCTGAAACGATGAGCACTGCGCACGCAGTAGTTTCCAAATATCCTGCAAATTTATCTTGAGCAATGAAAGACAAGTGGCCTTCTTCGCCGCTTTCGATGGGGGAAACACCTGTAATTATGGTGTTTTCATCACCGATGATTCTGCCATTTATAAATCCCGCAATTTGCGATGCTGTAAATTCCATATCGTGCAAAGATAAAAAAAACCTTATTACGATTATTTATTTCAGAAAAATATTACACGCATAGGATTTTTTAAACAAATTAATGATGTAGCGCTAAATCTCCCTCGGGAAAAACAAAATATATTTTGTGTGGCTTTCCGTGATGGAAGATGAGAGAATCCTGCTTTCAGATTCATCTAATTTTATGGTTTCACCATCTTTTTGTAGTAATAAAATCGGTTGTTTTTCAGAGTTGTAGGGTAGTAGGCTTCGGGAAATTTGCTCCACCAAATCCTCTCCATTTTTTATCCTAAATAAAGCATTGGTCTTGTCAATTTTTTCTGTTAAAATATCTTCACCGAAAGATTTAGATGAAATTATAGATTTTGGAAACTTTCTTTGTATCACACATTTACATAAATAAGATAATACAAAATCCGTATGGTGCTGCCATTGTTTAATTGCAGAAGTCACATCTGTATCGTCCAATTCCGTAAAGCGGAGCACATCTTCTTTAGTCGGTCGCACAAATTTATTTTTAAGCAAGAAATAGTTTAGATTTTCAGATGCCGGCAAAACCTTTCCTTCAGAAATCAAAGTTTTTGCGCGGTCTAAAATCCGTACCAAAAGATGCTCCGCCACTGCCGCGGTTTTGTGAAAATAGACTTGCCAGTACATAAACATCCGCGCCGTGAGGTAATTTTCTATCGAATATATGCCCTTCACATCTACCACCAGTTCGTCATTTGCCACATTTATCATCGAAATGATGCGCTGCGTATTCACATTTCCTTCGGCGACGCCAGTGTAGAAACTGTCGCGTTTTAGGTAGTCCATCCTATCCACATCTAACTGCGAAGAGATGAGTTGGTTAAAGAATTTGCGGTGGTAATTGCCTTTGAACATTTCAATCGCCATAGTGAGTTCGCCCTCAAACTCTTTGTTAAGCCGATCCATTAGCAGCAGCGAAAGTTTCTCGTGGTGCCAATCATCCATGAGCATATTTTCCAAAGCGTGGGAAAAGGGACCGTGCCCCACATCGTGCAAAAGAATCGCAAGCATTGCGGCTTTTTCTTCTTCTATCGAGACTTTTATATTTTTAAGTTTCAATGTTTCCAACGCGATGAACATCAGGTGCATGGCTCCAATTGCGTGGTGGAACCTTGTGTGCGTAGCACCCGGGAACACGAGATTTAGAAGGCCGGTCTGCGAGATGCGGCGCAATCGCTGGAAATAAGGATGCTCGATGACATCGAACAGAATGGGGTGCGGAAGTTTTATAAACCCGTGAACGGGATCGTTAATTATTTTGAGTTTATTGGTCATTGTTTAAATTATTTTCGGAAGTCGAACCGCAAAACTATAATAATTTAGCACCAAATAAGGGTAGGCTGGTTCATCAAAGAGACTGTAATTTCACAACTCGTTTGTAAGTCTTGAGATAAATCATTACAAATTCTTCTTTCAACAAAATTAATGATTTCATGCTTAAAAAATATCTTTTTTTGAAGGTCATTCATTAACTGAAATTTAACTTTTCATCCTCTTTTTTTAGCCTAAACTTAAGAGGTTAAGGTTGTAAATTTGAAGATACTATAATTTAAATAGAAAAAGAATGTCAGGAAAAATATTATGGATAGATGATGAAGTGGATCTCTTGCGGCCGCATATCGTTTTCCTCGAAAATAAAGGCTACACCGTAGTGCCCGTAAACAATGTGAATGACGCGCTGGAAATCATGGAAAATGAGAAATTCCAACTGGCTCTGCTGGATGAAAATATGCCTGGAATATCCGGTTTGGAAGCGATTCCGATGATTAAAAACATAGATTCTTCCATCAAAATAGTTATGGTGACGAAGAATGAGGAAGAGCACATCATGGAGCAAGCCATCGGTTCGCAAATCGCAGACTACATCCTGAAACCCGTGAACCCAAGTCAGATTTTGCTATCATTGAAAAAAAATCTGCAAGAGGAAACTTTGGTGGAACAAAAAACGATTTTGGAATACCAGCAGGATTTCCGCAGCCTTTCCATGGAACTTTCCTACCTGAATAGTTATCAAGACTGGGCGGAGTATTATAAAAAAATCCTTAACTGGGAACTGAAATTCGATAAGGTTTTTGATAATGAATTTGCTGACCTTTTGCAATCTCAGAAAGAGGAAGCCAATATCCAATTCTCTAAGTTCATAGAAAACAACTACGAGAACTGGCTAAACTCCAACGAAAAACCAATCATGAGCCACACACTTTTCAAGGAAAAAGTTAGCCCGGTTTTGAAGGATGACAAAGTGCTTTTGCTAATGATCGACAACCTGCGCTATGACCAATGGCGTGTGATAGAGCCGCTATTCACGAGGTTTTACAACAAAACTTCCGAGGACTACTATTACAGCATTTTGCCAACGGCCACGCAATATGCGCGGAACTCGTTTTTCGCAGGATTGATGCCTTCTGAAATTGAAAAAAGATTCCCGGACAAATGGTTTAATGACAATGAGGAAGGCAACAAGAACGAACACGAGCGCGATTTCCTAGATGACCAGATGAAGAGGCTTGGTCTGGCGAGCAAATCTATGAAATATCTAAAAATTCTAAACTCGGATTTTGAAAAGAAGGTTTTGGATGATTTTAACCAGCACAAGAGCAACGATTTATTGGTTATTGTTTATAACTTTATCGATATACTTTCCCACGCGAAAACCGATAATAGCATCGTGAATCAGTTGATACGGGACGATAAAACATTCCGATCACTTACTCTGAATTGGTTTGAAAATTCATCCCTAATAAAAATTATAAAATTGGCGGCAGAAAATGGCTATAAATTAATTATCACCACAGATCACGGCACGATTTATGTAAAAAAACCAAGTAAGGTGGTGGGCGACAGGGAAACATCTACCAACATCCGCTACAAAACAGGTCGTAGCCTCACCTACGAAAACAGCGATGTTTGGGCGATATCTAACCCTGAGAAATTGTTTTTGCCAAAAGGGAATTTGAGTTCAAAATATATTTTTGCCAAGAACAACATTTTCCTTGCTTATCCGAAGAATTACAATCATTTTGTAAACTATTACAAAGAAACTTACCAACATGGCGGAATTTCTTTAGAAGAGTGCATTATCCCTATCTGCGTATTAGAACCCAAATAGTTTTTTTCATAGTTTATTTACTTTTTGGGTTCAATTGGGCGGGAAAAATCTTCGATTTTTCCCGCCTTTTTATGCTTGAAATCTTTGTAAATCTACTTCTGCCGGCAATGGTTCTCCATATTCGATATGCCGGTATAATATTTCGGAAAAATAATTGCCATTCAGCACCCCACGCGCGCCAAGCCCATTGAAAACTGATAGATTCTCATGCTCCGAATGGCGCCCGAGAATCGGGCGGCGATCTTTCACCGTTGGGCGAAATGCCGTATTTTTCTCCACGATTTCGAAATTATAAGGATAAAATTCCCGGAGGCCATTTTCCAACTGAGAAATGGCATTTTCATCTATATCGGTATGAATTTGGCCACGATCATAAGTCCCACCGTAATAATGCAGATCTCCCAGTGGAAATAGAAAATGCTTCTTCTTTAAAGTTTCTTTAATCGAAAAGTCTTTCGATAATGCCACACGGATGTTGTGTCCTTTGTTTGGTTGTACTTCGATGGTACCGAAATATGGATTTTCTTTCACGCCCATTCCTTCAGCAAAAATAATCTTGTTAAAACCAATTTCGCGGTACATCCCTTCTTTAGGATAAAGTTGCGAATAATCGAATTTTTCTTTGACTAAATGATTCTTTTGACTTAAATAATCAAACATCTTGGAGAAAAAATTAGTAACATCCAGTCGCGCTGATTGCAAGACTTCACCTGTTCCAAAAGGGTTATTCACACCGTTAAAGGTCTTAAAATCATTTGAAATAAAAGGTTTTAGTTCAACAGTTTGGGACTTTTTTTGCCAAAGTGCTTTTTCATTTTCATCATGAAAAATGCGGTGAACAGGCTCATTAACAAAAAAATTTTTTCCAAGGTAAGCTTCCATATCGGTTAAGGCAGTTTTTAGGTTGTCTATTTGTTCCTGTGCTTTCCAAAAAGTGGTAAACTTCTTTAAAACAACCGGATTTATAACACCCGCCGAGATCTGTGAAGCACTTTTCTTGCCTTCTGAAAATAGCAAAAAATCTTTGCCTGCTGTGATCAATCGGTGCGCAAAAAACATAGCCGCATAGCCATCTCCAACGATAATATAATCAGTTTTTTTCATAAAAATTTTAAAACAAAAAACCCGGGAATTCCCAGGTCTTAATATTAATCTAAATTGGAATTAGTAATTCCACATTTCATTTTCCATCATCAGAATCTGTTCTTTTATTCTGTCACTTTCTTCCAGCTGCTCGTCTGCATCACGAGGGATATAGTCTTTGATAACTCCATTTCCTAATCCGTTCTCTGACTTATAAATAACGGAAGAAAATCTTCTCGCATTTAGAATATCATCGTAAGTAATGTCAGATGAAAGGTTTTTGCTGTTGAAAACAGTTGCGTTTGCCAAAAGCGGACGAACATTTGGATAATACACCCAGAAAAGATCGATATAATCATCTCCCGAATCCACCAATTCTCCATCACCACCTAATACGCCCATTGTTTGCGGGTCTTTCCCCATGGCAGCGATGCCAATTAGGCGGTACTTCATTTGTGCATCTCTTTTATCAATGTACCACATTCCTTTTATCTTAAGGAGCTTTACATCTTCAGATTTGGTTTCGTAGACATCGGTTCCCGCTTGCTTATCTGCTTCGGTTATTTTGCCACCGGCATTTATCTTATCAATCAGGTCGTCCGACATCACCAATTTGCTGGTGCGCTTTTTAATTTCGTCCGTAGCCAATCTATTGGTGAACATTTCATCATCGTAAACCTCACTGATTTTGCCGGAGTTAATACCATCGATAAGGATTTGGAACAAGGATTTATTTTGAGAAACTAAACCATCTGAATTATGGTAAAAAGGTTGGTTCAGTTTGTCATTCATGTCGATGATTTCCCAAACGACGATGCTCTTTAGAACATCCTTTTCATCAATATAGCCATAATTCAAAGGGGTAGTTTCGTTTGATACGATGCTGTCTCCTTTTTTGATTTTATTTTCTTCGCGTAACTGACGGAATTCCTCAGGCGATTTGGCATTCAGAATCGTCTGTGCTTGCGAAAGAGCTACAGTTCCTAAGAATATGCTAAATATTAACTTTTTCATTGATTGATAGATGAATTGTTTGAAATAATTCTAATTGGTGACGTTAATCGTCACATTGGTAGGCGTTTTCGGGATACTGTTCCCCATACCCGTTGCAGTAACTTCGATATCGAGGATTGTTACCTTATCTCCTGCACGAAGATTATTAAACATACCAGCTACACCGCTTAAGGAGTTTCCTGTTACAGATGTAGTAGGCTTACCAGGAACTTTTACTTTAAAACCATTCACCGTGAAGGTTACTGGATAAACAAATCCTGGCATATCCACGCTAACTACTTGATTCTTGATGGAGCTTGCCGGCATTGCCACCGCACTCTTTCCTCTTACAGTTCCTACCACTGGAGGAAGTTTTTTCACCATATACTTGGTAGATTTTCCGCCAACTGTCAGGGTGACTTCATCCACCAGGCCTGGCGTCACAGTCCAGTTACCACCGCCGCCTGAAACAGTTGCTCCAGAGGCAGAAATTTGAGTACCAGCCTTAGCACCGTCTATATTCACAGGGTTCGGGAAGCCTTGATAAAGTACCGTTCCGGATGTAATGGTAGCCGTATAATCTTGTGTTTGCGTTTGCGTTTGATCTTCCGTGTGTGTAGAGTTGGAAGTCATTGGCGGAGCCGCGGTTGGCGTCTCGGTTATCGTAGTAGCCTCCGGGACTGCAATAATGCTTTTCCCTTGCAGATAAACTGATAGTACATCCGACTGTATATTTCTAACTTCGGTTTCCAGAATTTCCAGATTTGACAACGCTGCTACCAAAGGTTGGTTGTAAAACTTGTACATCAACCAAGTTTTTCCCTCTCTTTTTTTTGGGTATTCTGTAATCAAATTTTGTTTTGCTCTGATTACTACATTCTCAAAATTTTCTTTGCCTTCAAACTTTTTAAGAATAAAAGTGCGAAGCGCATTGACTTTGTCCATAAGGATTTTCGCTTCTGCGGAATATTTATTCTCCTGTCCACCTTGGAAGAATAGTTTGGTTGAAGGCTCAGAACTGTTCAGGCTATTATAGTCGAAGTCCGCAGCATTATACTTAAACCCTGACATCGCTACCATTTTTTGTTTCTTGCTCTCGATGTCTTTTATCAAGTCATCTCCAATTGTTTTCAGCTCGGTATAACTTTGATATTTTTCCTGATCTTCAGGAGAGTTCTGAGCTTTCTCTGCAAGATTAGCTTCAAAAACTTGATTTTTTGCGTCGGTTAATTTTCTTGTCTCACTTAGCGAAACCTGTGTGTCATAGAATGATCTTACGATTTCCTGGTCTATCTGCATTGCAAGCATTGCAATGAAAACCAGATACATCAGGTTGATCATTTTTTGACGAGGTGTAGATTTTCCCTGTGCCATTTTAAATTTTGATTAAATTAAATTAATTGATTAAAAAATGTGGGAAAATTATGCTTTCATTGCGTTCAGCATACCGCCATAAACTCTATTCAGATTGTTGAGGTTAGATGTTAAACCCACTAATTCCTCATTAAATTTATTAGAATGTTCAGCGGATTGCTGAAGGTCGGCAACATATTTTTTGGTGAACTCAGCCTGTGTGCGACTGTGATCCAATTGTATGGCATATAGCGCATTCATACTTTCCAAGTGGCTGGCAGCAAGTTGTAGTTGATCGTTATATTTAGCTGTTGCAGCAGTTACATCGGTAGATTTATTCATTTGCTCTACAGACTCAGAGAATTTATCCATACCCGCTCTCAGTCTATCGAACAAAGAAGAATCTACTTTGGCTTCTGCCAGCATTTTATCCAATTTTTCAGAAAGCCCAATTTCCAACTCAGAAGTTTGGTTGAACTGTTGTACTTGTCTTGTCTTTGGTTGCGCGTTACGATCAATAAGCTCTGGGTAAACATTCTCCCAAGCGTAAGATTCCTCAGTTTTGGGAGGGTCGAAAGCAAAGACGATGAAGATCAACGCTTCGGTAATCAGACCGATGGCAAGTAGAACATTACCATTCAAAGGGCCCAATGTCCAGTGGGTTAATTTAAAAAGTGCACCGATAATTACGACAGCAGCACCGATTGAATAGATGAAGTTGTAAATTGCGTCTTTTGATTTCAGCATTGTTTTAGATTTTTAATAGTTGATTTTGGATTTTGTGTCTTATTTGGTTCTTTTTCTGAATTTTGCCGCGCCTTCAGGAATATCCTGTACAGTGCGGAATCCGATATAACTTCTTGCAGAGTCTTTGCGCTCCCAATCCCTCATACCGTTCATAAGTAGGTATCCCACATCTTTCCAAGAACCACCACGAACGGATTTTTTTACCTCGCGGTATGCTTGATTAGATAGGGTAGGGTTTAAGGTAGAAGAGAATTGGTAGGTAGCGTTGTTATACGGAGATTCTGTCCATTCTGAAACATTCCCTGCCATATCATACAGTCCGAAACCGTTCCTTTGAAATTTCTTCACTGGAGCGGTATAAGTGTAAGTACCTTTTTTTTCGTCTTCGATATAGTTACCTCTTTTAGGTTTAAAATTAGCCAAGTAGCAGCCTCTGTCATCCATCAAATAAGGACCTCCCCAAGGATAGGTTGCATTTTCTAGACCGCCTCTTGCAGCATATTCCCACTCCGCTTCTGTCGGGAGACGGAAGGACATCGGTTTTTGCTTTCTTTTCTTTAAACTTTCGTTGTAGTCAGATTTTAGTTTTGATCTGAAATTACAATAGGCTCTCGCTTGGTCCCAAGTGACCCCTACCACAGGATAATCTTTATATGCATTATGCCAAAAATATTGGTCGAAAAGTGGCTCATTGTATGCATAGTTGAAATCCTTTACCCAAACTGTAGTATCAGGATAGATTGCCAACGATTCTTTTTTAAGATAATTTGAATTTCTTGCATTATCTTTCACCGCAGAGGTTATATCTTCCCATTGATAAGCGTATTTCAGTTTACGGGAGTCTATAATTCTTTCATTATTAATTCTTTCTGTTTTAGGCAAGTACAATTTTTCCATAACTTCGGAATATTGCGCATCCGGATAATCTGAAGTTTTCCAGTGCAATGGTACGGACCAATCCAGCTTTTTGGACTCATCATAACCATCTCTTCCCCCTTGGGACTCTAGAAATTCTTGATAAGGTGTTTTGGTTCCCTCTTTTTTAGAAAGATATGCATAATCAGAAATTCCTGCACCGTTTCCGGAGCCACCGCCGTCCCCTGCGGCTTCTGCCAACATGGTACGCGCGATAGAGTCTCTCACATATCGCACGAAAACACGGTATTCTGCATTGGTAGTTTCGGCTTCATCCATAAAAAATGAAGATACGGTTACCGTTTTTAGCGGTGCTTTCTCTGGCATACTGGTTGCGTCCTGATCTGCAAGACCCATCACAAATGATCCACCAGGAATCGCTACCATACCGTAAGGCCTTTCTGCTACGAAGGTTTTGGATTTTTCCGTAGGAATCAGTTCGCCCTTGGAACCTGGTTTTCCGGCAGATTTCCCACTTCTGGAACAAGAGATGACCGCTGCTGCTGACATCGCTATTAGGAATATTTTCTTCATATTGGTTTGTTATGCTCTAAAAATATGTTTTAACATTTATTTAGATATTCACGAAACGGAGATTTTCTATTTTTATTTTGTTAAATTATTCTACCGTAACGGATTTTGCTAAATTTCTTGGCTGATCCACATTAGCGCCGCGATAAACCGCAATATAATAGGCGAGGAGTTGCAACGGGACAGATGCCACAATGGGTGAAAAGCACTCGGAAGTTTCCGGGATTTCAATTAAATAGTCCGCCATAGCGGTTACCTGGTCATCACCTTTGTTCACGATAGCGATTACCTGCCCTTTTCTCGCTTTGATCTCCTGAACATTGCTCACGATTTTGTCATAGTGCCCTTTCCTTGGGGAGATGATGACAATCGGCATATTCTCATCGATCAATGCAATCGGCCCATGCTTCATTTCTGCGGCAGGGTAGCCTTCCGCATGGATGTATGAAATCTCTTTCAGTTTCAAAGCACCTTCCAACGCCGCTGGGAAGTTGTATCCGCGACCAAGATATAGGAAGTTTTGAGCACCGATATAGTTTTTGGCAATTTCTTTTACAGTATCATGAGTAGTTTCTAAAACTTCTTCTATTTTTTTCGGAATAGCGTATAATTCTGCAATTAGATTACGGAATTCACCAGTGCTAAGCGTGCCATTATGGCTGCCAAGCTTCAGCGCAATCATAGAAAGCACAGTCAGTTGTGCCGTAAATGCTTTTGTAGAAGCCACCCCGATTTCCGGACCTGCGTGGGTGTAAGAACCGGCATCCGTAATTCTGGAGATTGATGAATCCACCACATTACAAATCCCATAGATAAATGCACCTTTTTCTTTAGCAAGTTTTAGTGCAGCCATGGTATCGGCAGTTTCCCCTGACTGAGAAATTGCGATCACTACATCTTTTTCCGTGATGATTGGGTTTCTATATCGGAATTCCGAAGCGTACTCTACCTCAACAGGGATTCTTGCAAATTCCTCGATGAGATATTCACCGATAAGACCAGCATGCCAAGAAGTTCCACATGCGATAATGATGATACGGCCTGCGTTATTAAATTTCTCTAAATGATCACAAATTCCGGCCATTTTGATGATGCCTTCGTTCACCAATAAGCGTCCGCGCATGGTATCATGAATAGACTTCGGCTGTTCGAATATTTCTTTTAGCATGAAATGTTCATAACCGCCCTTTTCTATTTGTTCGATATTAAGTTTTAGCTCCTGAACCACAGGGTCTATTTTGGAATTGTCCTTTATGGAACGAATATCTACCCCTTTTTCCAAGGAAATAGTTGCCATGTGTCCTTCTTCCAAATAAATTGCTTCTTTTGTAAATTCCACAAATGGAGATGCATCTGAAGCAATGAAATATTCCTGATTTCCAAGACCGATTGCCAAAGGTGAACCAAGTCTCGCAACTACAAGTACCCCCGGGTAATCAGCATGCATAACCGTAATAGCGTACGCTCCATAGACTTCATTCAAAGCAAATCGTACAGCAATTGAGAAATCCAACTCCGGCTTGGTATCCATGATATATTGAATCAGGTTTACCAAAACCTCTGTATCCGTTTCTGATTTAAATGTAAATCCTTTATCTGTAAGAATTGTTTTAATGGCATCAAAGTTCTCAATGATTCCGTTATGAACTAAAGCTAACTTTCCGTTGTTAGAGATATGCGGGTGAGAATTTCTGTCACTAGGCACACCATGTGTTGCCCATCTTGTATGTCCCATCCCTACGGTGGCGCGACCTTTCAAGTTTTCCGAAACTGCTACCAAGTCATCTACTTTGCCCTTGGTTTTAGCAACTTCAAAGCTGCCGTTATCCGTATCTAGCACAATTCCTGCACTATCATAGCCGCGGTACTCTAATCTTCGGAGTCCATTTATCACTACATTATAAGCATCCTGATGCCCTGTATACCCTACAATTCCACACATATTTTTTATTTTTTGGTATAAGTAATATTTAAACGAGCTCTTTGCTCATTACCAGCTTCGGCACCGATAAGGACTATTCTATGCGGTTGGTAAGCTCTGGTATTATAAGCCTGTCCATACGGCAATCCTGTAGTAATGTTGCTCTCGTAGCCTCCTATGTTGATAATAATATCTTTATTTGCTGCCTCTTTCTCCACAATATCCTTGAGGGTTTGGGTAATTGCAATGTCATAATAAGCCTGCTCTTTAGCAAGATCGTAGGCTTTTATCAATTGATAAATTCCATTATTCGCCAATGTAGACATATCAGAAAATAAAGTCTTTTCACCATCTTTACGAACTAAGAATGTAAAAGGCTTTTCGTAAGAATTCTTCCAAGCCACTGGGTCAGAATACAATCTGATATTAGCAGAAAGTATCGCGATATTTTGATTTTTATACAATTCTTTGATTTTTGCAATCTCCGTTGCAGGTATGCGTAAACCAGCGCCAGGACCTCCCATTCCTTGTAGATATAGGCGGCTTGCATTGGTCGTATACTGCACATTCTCTACCGCAGCTCCAGTTTGGTCATTGATGATTTGTGAAAGATGGGTATTTCCTGAACCGAGGTTAAACGCAAATGTAGCTGGTATCGCGGTCGTCGTTCCGTTTGTGGTGACATCGCTTTTGTAGTACATTACCATTTCCAAAGCATCTGGAACGAACTTCATCAGGTATCCATCATTTTCCTCTACGGAAAGGCGAATTCCTTTAAAATATCTGATGAAATTAGATATATCGGATAGCTCTGCACTACCTGCTTTTGCTAAAATTTTAGTTTGAAAAAAGTTTTTATCAAGTGGAATCCTTAAAGATACATCTCTATTGAAAATGTCTGTGTTGTCAGATTTTTTCGTGATCTTGACCGAAGACACCGTTCCATTTAATACTTTCGAGCCAAGCAGCGTACTTACGGCAACTGGCTTATTGGAATACAGCGTGTCACTTGCTGCCCCTAGGAAATCGGCAACTTCATGAACATTTAAGGTTAGTGTTTTTTTAGCCTTACCATATTTAGTTATTGGGTAATTGTTTACCACTACCTTTGCTGCCACATTTCCTTCCGGATAGGTGTAATTTTCGAAGGTCCGTGTAGTCACGGAATCTTTGGCGTATTGAGGTTTTACAACCAATACAACAGAGTCTATCTTAGGATTGGTTCCGAAAGTTGGCGCGTAGTTGGATAATCTTACTTGGGTAACATAGGAAGACTTTTGCATCCCGAATTGTCCTTCCGTAAACGCTCCCAGAGTGACATTGGCCAAGCGAGAAGCATCTGCCTGTAATTTTTTACCGTTATCTATATTATAAGTTTCAACTTCGTAGCTAGCCACATTACCTGTAGCACCCGTAAATAGCTGCGAACCGAAATTATCTGCTTCGGATTCACAACTCAAGAGCATAAAAGTACCTGCGAGCACCATCGCCGAAGCCTTAATTATGCTTTTAATATTTCTTATCATTAATTATAAATATTTATTTTAGTAAATTTTCTCAATTTCCGTCGGGTTGATGTATTCCGACTTGTTTGTACTTGTGTTATTAAATGCCGCGTCCAAATCACCTTCCAAAAACTCATCGCCTTTTACCACAACATCCACCATTTCCATTGCTGCGGAAGTAAAAGTATTGAATCCAGGATGATCTAAGGTCTGAAAATCTTTTATATTATCAAACTTAAGAATTTCTTCTGTATTATCTGCTAATTTCGCGTCCTGCTCATTGTAAACAGACAGCACCATTTTGGTATTAGTAAAATAGGCATCGTTTTTATAATAATTTTTCATATATACCGGAACGAAGGCAGACATCCACCCATTCAGGTGAATCACATCCGGCACCCAGTTGAGTTTCTTTATGGTTTCTATAACGCCGCGTGCGAAGAATACTGCGCGTTCATTATTATCCGCGAAAGGTGATCCTTCTGCGTCAAAATAAAATTCCTTTCGTTTGAAATACTCATCATTATCAATAAAATATACCTGAAGGCGCTCCCCGGGTAGCGATGCCACTTTGATAATTAAAGGCTGATCCAAATCATTGATGATGATATTCATCCCGGACAAGCGTATCACCTCGTGCAGTTGGAACCGCCTTTCGCTGATTTGCCCAAACCGTGGCATAAATACGCGAACATCGTTCCCCGCTTGGTGCATTTTCAGCGCCATTTTATTCACCATATCTGCAATGTTGCTTTCCTCTTGGTAAGGCGCCATCTCGGTGGTGATATATAGTATTTTTCTTCCTGCCATAATTTTGCTTAAATCTATAATAAATACAATCTCTGCAAAATTACAATTTTTTAAACTAATAAAATTTAATTAACAGTTTTTAAGTTATACCAATCATTTCCGCATTTGCTGCTATCATATTTTAACTAAATTTGTCTTTAAATAAAATGATAATGACTGTACTAAATTCCCGCGAGGAACTTGAAAAATACATTGCAGAGCAGAAAAAACTTCAGAAAACCATCGGGTTCGCCCCTACAATGGGGGCACTGCATGCGGGGCATATCTCCCTGTACGAGGCAGCGAGAAAGGAAAACGACCTCGTGATTTCATCCATTTTTGTGAATCCTACCCAGTTTAACAATCCCGACGATTTAGAAAAATACCCACGAAATGTAAAGAAAGACATCCAAAAACTAGAGGACAGTGGTTTTGTAGATGCTGTTTACATCCCATCCGTGGAAGATATGTACCCGGGCGAGACGAAAAGTAAGCACTACGATTTTGGGGGAATCGAAAACGAGATGGAAGGCAAGGCGCGTCCTGGACATTTCGATGGTGTGGGGACTGTGGTCGAAGAACTTTTCCGACAGGTACAACCCGACAATGCGTATTTCGGGGATAAAGATTACCAGCAGCTCGCCGTCATCAGGAAACTTCAACAAAATTTAGATTTACCACTAAAAATACACGGCGTACCGATTTACAGAGAACCAAATGGGCTGGCCATGAGTTCACGAAATGAAAGGCTTTCCCCGGAACAAAGGAAAAAAGCAGCTGTGATATATGACACTCTACTAAAGGTAAATGATTGGTTCCGTGTGATTTCCATCCCAGAGATCTACAGGCGCGTAGAAGAAATCTTTGAAAAAGAAGACGGATTTGTTTTGGAATATTTCACCATCGCAGACGAGGAGACTTTGAAGGAAACAGATTTCTTCTACAAAGACCGAAATTACCGCGCTTTTATCGTTGTATTTGCGGGAGAAGTAAGGTTGATTGACAATATGCATCTGGCGTAAAACTTCAAAGGCTTCCCGAGGGAAGCCTTTGAACACCAAATCACAAAATATTAATATGAAAAAAATTCACCTATCAGCAAATTCGTGACCCGGCTGGGATTCGAACCCAGGACCCATACATTAAAAGTGTATTGCTCTACCAGCTGAGCTACCGAGTCGGTT
>JAGLBA010000008.1:59284-96504 GCA_018260475.1 Chryseobacterium sp.
CGTGACCCGGCTGGGATTCGAACCCAGGACCCATACATTAAAAGTGTATTGCTCTACCAGCTGAGCTACCGAGTCGGTTTTTATGATTGATTAAAATAAACTTTGCATCTTTAATACCATTGTGTTTAAACGATAAACAATTGGAAGATTACTTTTCGCTAATCATTTATGATTGCTAATTAGTGCCTGCGACTGGACTCGAACCAGCACATCCGTAGGAAACCACCCCCTCAAGATGGCGTGTCTACCAATTTCACCACGCAGGCAAAAAAAAACCGTACTCATCATACGGATTTTTTTATAATTGTGACCCGGCTGGGATTCGAACCCAGGACCCATACATTAAAAGTGTATTGCTCTACCAGCTGAGCTACCGAGTCGGTTTTTATGATTGATTAAAATAAACTTTGCATCTTTAATACCATTGTGTTTAAACGATAAACAATTGGAAGATTACTTTTCGCTAATCATTTATGATTGCTAATTAGTGCCTGCGACTGGACTCGAACCAGCACATCCGTAGGAAACCACCCCCTCAAGATGGCGTGTCTACCAATTTCACCACGCAGGCAAAAAAAAACCGTACTCATCATACGGATTTTTTTATAATTGTGACCCGGCTGGGATTCGAACCCAGGACCCATACATTAAAAGTGTATTGCTCTACCAGCTGAGCTACCGAGTCGGTCACTTAATTAGAATTGCTTCGTTTTAAAGTGGTGCAAAGATAGGCCTTTTTTTAAAATCTCAAAATTTTTTTGGTACTTTGTATAAAATTAAAACATGATCATCTCTCTTGCCGGCTATATGGGCAGCGGAAAGTCACACATATCCAAACTGTTGAGCGAAAAATTAAATTTTACTCTGATTGATTTGGATAAAGAAATTTCCACCCGCAGCCAAATCTCTATCTCGGAAATATTCCGTACTAAAGGCGAAATCTACTTTCGCAAACTCGAAAGAGAACTATTGGAAGAGCTGCTCGCCACATCCGAAAACACAGTCATCAGTCTTGGCGGTGGCACACCCGCATATTACAACAATATGCAAATCATCAGCGCGGGTAGCGTGAGCATCTACCTCAGGACACGCGTAACCACCCTGGCAGAACGCCTGAAAAGACAGAAAGCAAAACGCCCTTTGATCGCCAACATTCCGGATGACGAACTCGCGGAATTCATCGCAAAACATTTATTTGAAAGGAACAGTTTCTACAACCAGGCTCGATACATCGTAGATACGGACGATAAAACGCCCGAAGAAATTGTTGCGGAGATTATTCAGCTTCCAGATCTTTAAAAAACGCATCCCACTCATCTTCCCCAGAAACCTCGTCGCCGTCGGCATCGGGATCTAGATACCCATCTATTTCCCGGCGGTCGCGTTTGGTAGGTCGACCCTCACCCTTTATACGGTAATAGTCCTGCTGCAACTTCCTCATTTTTAGTAGTTCGTATTGTTCCTTATCCGTCATATCCGTTACATGCAGCGGCACCAGTTTGGCGCCGAGGCGGCTGGGAGGGATCTGCAAGACTTTAATTTTATAATCAATTTGGTTTTTACGAATCGTGATGATATCGCCGATCTTTACCTCTTTGGAGGACTTCACCACATTACCACCGATGGCAATTCGGTTCTTTTTTATCTCCTCCGCGGCGATGTTTCTTGTCTTATAAAACCGCACACTCCACAAAAATTTATCAATTCTCATTATTTTTTATACTTTTGTGAATCAAAATTAATTTAATTAAATGAAAAAATCACTTATATATCTGGCTGCTGCTGTAATTTGCGTGACATCTTGCCGAAAAGAGGACACCCCTGCCGCTGCTACAGTAAAAGAGGCAGCAGACCTCGCCACCCAAAATTCCTATGATGACCTGGCCATCGCGAAGTATATGGACACCCATTATCTGGATGCGAAGGGCAAAATCATGGAATACACTGCCACGATTACCGCAGATGCAGCACATCCAAAATTGTCATCATTGGAAAAGACTACTTTGCCATCTGGAGTTATCGTGATCAAGCGTAATGGCGCACAACCGGATCCCGGCATTACAATAGGCACCACCGATGTGATCCGTGTGATGCAAAAGGCATCCGGATTCACCGCAAATCCTGATGGATCAGGAACTATCACCGCCCAAATTCCTTTCTTCTCTTCCGTAGAGAGTACCGGTACTCCCGTGGTGGATCCACAATATTACTTCGTGTCCGCCGCTAAGGCCACCGCAGATGGTAAGCAGAAAAGCTATTACGAGATGGAAGGCTTTCAAGAAGGTTTGAAACATTTTAAAAGTTTCGACATAGCAGATTCTGAAAACTACAATATGCAGGGCATTATCATTGTGCCATCCCGCGCGGCTTTCGCCAGAGATGAGCATTACCCTTACTACGGGATCAACTGGAGAAATATGAACTTTGTGTTCAACTTCCAAGTTTACAAAACTACGCCAACTAACAGAAACTAATTTTTTAGTTTAGATAAAAGAGAGATCCTAAGTGCGGGTCTCTTTTTTTTGTTAAAGAAAATCCAGATTAGTAAGTTAGACTGATGAATACCTAACAAATACATCCTGTTTTTGCCAAAATCCCAAGTTGGAACAGCGAGTTTCCAAACTATTTAGCATTTTCCTACACAGGAAGGACAAAAAACCCTCAAATTTGATATAAATCTTGAGGGAGAATTAATAAAAATTTTTAAGTTTATGACTGAACCTTATCCACATTACCTAAAACATCCGGGAAATATTTGTCGGAAAGTCTATCGAATTCATCACCACGCATGAACATACTCGCATCTACCTGATCGTAAGATTTTCTGCCTGCAGCGGCAATCAGTTCGTTGCAAGTCTGAAGCGTGTTTTTGTGAAAATGATAAACGCGTTCAGATTTATCCGTCACATCCAATCCTTTGATCAGCATTTTGTCCTGTGTCGCCACACCGGTTGGACAAGCATTGGTATTGCACCTCAACGCTTGAATACAGCCCAAAGCGAACATAAATCCGCGGGCATTATTACACATATCGGCGCCCATCGCGATGGCACGCAAAATATCCAAACTGGTAAGCACTTTACCGCTGGCGATGATGCGAATTTTCTCGCGCACACCGTAGTTTTTAAGAGTTCTATTCACAAAAATCAACGCAGGCTCCAAAGGCATTCCAACGCCATCCGAAAACTCTGGTGGCGCTGCTCCTGTGCCGCCTTCAGCACCGTCTACCGTGATGAAATCCGGATAAATTTGCAGTTCGTTCATCTTCGCACAGATTTCTTCAAACTCCCTGGTATCGCCTATACAAAGTTTGAAGCCAGTAGGTTTACCGCCAGAAAGTTCGCGCAGCCTCTGCACAAAACGCAGTAGCCCCTCAGCATCCGAGAACGCAGAATGTCCCGGAGGGGAGAGAATGGTAACTCCAGGTTTTACATGGCGTATGGCGGCAATCTCAGGCGTATTTTTCACACCCGGCAGCACGCCGCCGTGGCCTGGCTTTGCCCCTTGGGACAGTTTCAGTTCTACCATTTTGACCACCGGGTTTTTGGTTTTTTCAGCAAAGAGTTCCTCGGAGAAATTCCCCTGTTCATCGCGGCAGCCAAAATATCCGGTACCGATTTGCCAGCAAATATCGCCGCCCCCTTCCAAATGGTAAGGCGAAATCCCACCCTCGCCGGTGTTGTGGTAAAAATTACCTTTTTTGGCGCCACGGTTTAGCGAGATCTGCGCACGATCACTAAGGGAGCCGAAACTCATTGCAGAAATATTAAAAAGCGATGCGTGGTACGGCTGCGAACACTGCTCGTTTCCTACCCACACGCGCGGCAGTTCCTCCTTCGGCGATTTCGCGTAGATAGAATGCTTTATCCCCTCGTACTTTCTATGGTTTACCTCCAGCTGCGTCCCGAAAGGCACGGTATCACTCAGGTTTTTGGCACGGCGATACACCGCGGAACGCTGGTTTCTTGGGAAAGGCTTGCCGTCGGTTTCTCTTTCGATGAAATACTGCTGCATTTCCGGCGATATGGTTTCAAAAAAATAGCGGAAATACCCTAAAACAGGGAAGTTCCTAAGGATGGCATGCTTGGTTTGGTAGGTGTTGTAAACGCCGATGCAGTAGATGCAAAAAAGCAAAATAGGAATCCAGTAGTGCGCACGAATCAGGAGGGCGACCACCAGTGTGAATATTACGATAACCGCACCCCAGGTCAGAAATTTATCTCTCATAAAAAAAGGTTTTCCCAAAGATAAGAAAATTTGGTAGTTGGTTTTTGGTTTATCGTTTTTTCGATTATTACAATTTTTTTTTCATCGTTTCTAACATCCATCTTCCTGATTCCTTCCCCGCCTCTAATTTTTTAATCTTTCAATCTTTTAATTTTTTAATTCTACATGGGCGTGCCCCTCCGGGTCGGGCTGTTCAGGGCTACGCTTCGCTCCGGTGCTTTGCACTGCTCCCTTTCGGTCGCACCCTTACCATCCCTCACGCAATGGGCGTGGTATTGGATGGTAAATTTGGTTAAAATAACCGATTCGGACATTGTACAACCGTTTATAAAAGAAATTTCTGAGGGCGAATGGTCATTCATATTTTTTGATGGATAATACAGTCATTGTAGCCTAAAAGTTCCTAAAAAAGGGAATGGACAAGTAATAATGCTAAAACAAAGACCGTTTCGCAAATCAAAAATTACCTCACGAAAAAGCCAGCAAGATTTCCCCAAATAAAACCTTTGTAGAAATCTCACTGTTAAAAATAACTTTTGATCCGTTAGGCGCCGAATCTCGCGCGCCCCGACCTGAGTGGAGCTCGTTTTGTGAGGAGGAACGACGAACAAAACAGCGGGAGCGGAGGGCGGATAAAGGCGCCCAAATTTGGGTTGTTAGGTTTTGGTTGTTGGTAATGGGTAATTTAGACTCGGGAGAGAAATTCTTCGAAGCCGATTTTTACCGAAACGGTGCCGTCCTCCTCAATTTTGTCTAAAGTTAAATGCTCGATTTGGTTGATTGAATTTTCATCGAATGGCTTGCTCACGCGTACATAGTTTTCGGTGAATCCGAACATCATTCCGTTGCGGTTTTCGTGTTCCCAAAGCACGGGAAGCGTCTTGCCAAGTTGGGTTTGGTAGAAGGCCATTTTCTTTTTCTCGGAGAGGATGCGCAGCATTTTGTTGCGTTTTTTGCGCTCCGGAATTGGCACTACGCACGGCATTTCTGCGGCCGCGGTATTCTCGCGCTCAGAATAGGTGAAAACATGCAAATAACTGATAGGCAAGCTGTTCAGATAGTTATATGTTTTCAAAAATTCTTCTTCGGTTTCGCCCGGGAAGCCCACGATGACATCTACGCCGATCGCCGCATCGGGCATTACTGCTCGGATTTTTCGGATCCTTTCGGAATAGAGCGCGGTGAGGTAGCGGCGTTTCATTTTCTTCAAAAGTTCGTCGCTGCCGCTTTGTAGCGGGATGTGGAAATGCGGCACGAAACTCCTTGATTTTGAGACTAATTCGATGCTTTCGTCCTTCAAAAGATTCGGTT
Organism: Chryseobacterium sp.; assembly: GCA_018260475.1. GTDB lineage: Bacteria > Bacteroidota > Bacteroidia > Flavobacteriales > Weeksellaceae > JAGLBA01. The sequence continues at coordinate 64,823 of JAGLBA010000008.1, forward strand.
CTATGGAGGAAATTCGGATGCGTTCGATGCCTTCTACCCTATCCAGTTCCGTGATTAAATCCAGAAAAGTATGGTCGTGGCGTTTGTTGCCAAACTCGCCTTTGCCATAATCGCCGATGTTCACGCCGGTAAGGACGATTTCTTTGATGTTTTTTGCGGCAATTTCTCGGGCGTTTTTCACCACATTTTCGATGGTATCCGAGCGTGAAATCCCGCGTGCCAAAGGAATCGTGCAGTAGGTGCATTTGTAATCGCAGCCGTCCTGAACCTTCAAAAAAGCGCGCGTGCGGTCACCAATGGAATAACTGCCGATGAAAAAATCGGTCTCCTCGATTTCGCAAGAATGCACAACACCTTGACTGTCAGACTTTTTTAAATCATCAACAAAACTTAAAATATTGAATTTCTCCTTGGCGCCAAGCACCAAATCCACGCCTTCGATATTGGAAATTTCTTCGGGTTTCAGCTGCGCATAGCAACCGACCACAACTACCAAACCATCGGGATTGGCCTTCATGGCGCGTTTCACATGCAATTTGCATTCGCGGTCGGCATTTTCGGTCACGGAACAGGTGTTGATGACATAGATGTCCGCGGCTTTATCAAAACTGGTTTTCGCGAAACCCGCATTGGTAAGTTGGCGCGCAATGGTAGAGGTCTCCGCAAAGTTGAGTTTGCAGCCAAGTGTGTGATATGCAGCAGTTTTCGTAGTCGTTTGTTCCATAATTGAGGGCGCAAATTTACGAAAATTTTGGGAAATGCACTCAACCACAAAAGTCACAAAACCCTAAATCCCAAATCTGTACAATCCGCTTAATCCGCGAGAGCTAAATTTTTCTCGCAGATAAACAGATTTCGCAGATAAACAAATAAACTATTTAATTCTCGTCATCCCCCCGCACAGGTTTTCCAGATGCAGAATTTTATCAAACGGAGATTCCACCTTGTGCAGTTTTTCCTTGTCCTCGATGAACGAATACCGCGACGCCAGCGAGTTCATATCCGAGACAATCACCAGCCAACATTCATCCACACTGCGGTCATAGTACGGGAATTTCTCGTTCTTTTTCTGGATCAGGCTGATGATTTTCTCCGAAGCCAGCTCGTCAAAAAGATTCAGGTCGTAGTCGTGCGTGATGAAGACATTCCGTCGGTGCGGCGAGCGGCGAATTTTTTTCACATAGCCAAAAGGCTTGCTATTTTTTACAGATTTGGCAATATCGCGAAGGATTTCTTCCTGACAATTTTGCAATTTGTCGGCAGACAGTTCATGAAATTCCAAAAAATAAATGCCTCGAAATTTCAAGGCATTTTCTTCTTCCAGGATGGTTTCAGCGTTACGGAAAATCTTGTTCAGCACACTTTCAGACTTCTTTTTGTCCAGATGGTTGATGACTTCCGTGAGTTCAATTCCCACTTTTTTGTCATTTATTTTCGCGATAAAATCCGGACTTTCGCAGGTCAGGTTTTCGAATTTCACCTCCGGGAAATGGTGCATGAAGGAATTCAGCAGCAGGATTTCAGATTTCTTTCGAAACTTTTCCCGTTCGTGCAGCGGCGAGCCATCGATCTCGCGGTGGTATTTCGCGATAGGCTTCTTTTTCAGATGCCCGTTCTGGTAGTACAGCGACAGATTTTTGACTAAATCTTCATTGAAAAATGATTTTCTCATACCCGGAAGTTTTTGACTGTCAAAATTTTAAGCCAATTTACTAAACTTTTCTATCCGTATACATTTGTTAAGGAAAATTAATCTCTGGCTATCCGCATCCCACTTCTTTTTTACTGCTTACCCATTCAAAATCATTTATCACTTATGATTTGGGCGTGCCCCTTCCTTAGTCACTTCGGTTGCGGCGGCGAAGCCGCCGCAACCTCCGCTCCCTCGTCGGGTCGGGCTGTTCAGGGCTCCGCTTCGCTCCGGTGCTTTGCACTGCTCCCTTTCGGTCGCACCCTTACCATCCCTCACGCGGTGTGGTATTTTTAGAAGAATTTTACGAAAAGTTGTTTTAAGCTTTAATGAAAAAAAGAAACACTAGAGACTATATACAAGAAATATGAGCGCTCTTTGCAATTACTAAACCTTACCGCTTATCTCCTTTGCGTGTGAGGGGGATTGCGCCCCGGCTTGAGCGGAGCTCATTTTTTGAGGAGGGACGACGAAAAAATAGCGGGAGCGGAAGACGGAATCAGGCGCCCAAAAAAAGTTCTGAAAAATGAACAATGAAGAAGCAGATTTGAGGGTTGAGAATTCAGATCAATGAATCAAAAAATATGAAAATAAATAAACAAATTTAAAAACTCGCTTTCACCTGCATGCTGCCGATGTGGATGGTGCGGTCGCCGGAGTTGCGGCCTTCGTAGTTGATATTCAGGTTGATAAAGGAGTTCACGGTCTGTTGTAGAAAGATGGACCAGACTTGGTTTTTGCCGGTTTTCAGGCCGTCCAGCATTTGGTTGGCCACAATGCTGTAACTGTTGCCTGAAAAATCATTGTTGATAAACGAAAAACTGCCCCTGACGGCGGTTTTTTTGCGGTCCCATTGCAGCGTGCCGGTGAGTTCCCACGCGTTCAGGCGCTCCTCGCCATCGGAGCGGGTTTTGTTGCGCAAGGCACCAAAAAGTTCTGTCTGTAGTGCGTTTGTGAGTTTGTAGGTGGCTTTTGGCTTGGTTTCCCAGTTGGTAAAGAGATAGTTACGGGTGGTGAAAAGTTCGGAGGAATTGGCGATGTTTTGATACTGGTTCTCCAAATCTACCCGAAAATCTTTGCTGAACCAATACCCGAGATTCATGAAGTGGGACTGGCGCGTGTTTTCCTCTTTGCTGAAGTTGGCGTTTATGAGGTTGTCGCTCGCCACGAAGCGGTAACTGCCGTTCCAGCCGGACTTATCGGTCGGGTTGAACTGCGCCGAAGCCAAAATATTTTGGTTTTTGAGAATTTGGTTTTCGTTTCTTTCAAGAGGATTCAGCACCACCGTGCGTCCGGATTTCAGGAAAGAATTTTGCGAAAGCAGGGAAATATTGAAAATCCAGCGCTTTAAAAAAGCATTTTCTGAATTAAAAATCACCGCGGGATTCACGAAAAGCGCAAGTTGCAACTTGTTTTTGTTGGAAGGAAGGTAACGCAGGGAGTTGGTGTATACGCGGATATACTGCGCCAAATCGGCATATTCTGCCACCTCGAACTCGTCCAATTGCTGCACGCCGTCGGCGTTGTAGTCGGTCCATTTGTACACACCCTGCCCGTCGGTCACCTTTAAATATTGAAACTCGCGCTGTGCTTCCTGCCCGTTTCCGAGTTCGTAAAATGCCTGCAACCGCATCCCATTTCGGAATAATTGCTGGTTGTAAAGCATATTCCCAACCACGAAATCTTCGTTTAGGTAGGGCGAAATTTCCTGATTTTGATAATAAAATTTGCGGTAGTGGAGTAGCGCGCTCAGTTGCGTCTTATCGTTTTTAATGATCTGGCTTTCTGCGGATAAGCCTAATATTTTGTTCCTGTTTTCAAGCCGATTAGCACGCACCGAATCATTATCTCGGAAATAAATTTTTGCCAAAAGTTTCGTCCGTGTGCTGTCGCCGATTTTTTTCTGAACAAAAACCTCTTTCCAACTGTAACTCGTGAGGTCGTAATTTTTGGTATCGTTGAAAATCTTTTCATTGTGCTCCAAAGATGCACCGATGCCCCAAGAACCTTTTTTGCCCAGATATTCCGACAACACTGCGCCGCGAATGAATTTTGTGTTTTGTAAAACCGCGTTCGTATCAAGGTACGAAGCTCGGCCGGTGGTGGCTGTTTTCCCTTTGAAAAAACCAAATTCCAAGTCGTTTTTTAGGCCTTTGTAGTGGGCTTGTTCGTCCAGATAGTTTAAATGATAATCAATAAAATTTTTGTTTTTCCAAAGGTTTAAAAAACTGAAAATCAGTCGGTTTTGAGTAATTTGGTTGAACTCCTGATCCAGATTGAAGTCGCGCGAAAATTCAACATTATTAATTCGGTCCAAGATGTGAAAACGGTGGTCGATTCTTTGATATTCAAAGGAAGTCGTCCCCGCCCAAGTCCCACTACGAAAAGTTTTGTTTCCAAAAATTCGCCCTGCATAGCCCGTGTTTTGGTTGTTGTTTTTAGAGGAAAAAAGATTTGGATCGAAGTTGCTAAGCGAGAAATCTGCCCCGATTTTTCCTTCATTAAAAAGATATTCGGCATTGCCCGAAAATACTTGCGCCTTTTGCGGCGGCGGCAACTTCCGAACTGCGGCATAATCGCCCATATTCGTCCCCACAAACTCGAAAACACGGCCGTTATTGGTGGTTTGTTTCAAACGGTAATCGCCTTTATTTTGCCCAAAATAAGTGAAAGAAACCTGATAAAGCGGCAGCGAGCTGTCGGTAGAAAACTCAAAATAATCGCCACTAGCACCGCTGATTTTCCGGTATAGAATTTTGTTTTGGTCAAACTCCGAAAGTACTGCGGAAGGCGAAAAAAGTTGGTTCGGATCATTACCCGCATTAGACAAAATTTGTTGGTCTTCCTTGCTTAAATTTAAGGAGAGTGGCGCGTTTTTGTTATCGTTTTCTAAGAACCAATTTATCCCATAGCGGAGTTTTTCCTGCTCATGGCGCACGCCACCCGTCACGAGGAATCTACTGTAATTTCGGTTCGTGTAGTTGTAGGAAACCGTGATAAAATTCTGCTTATACACTGGCCGGAAACTCGTGAAAGTTACCTCCCCGGTGTTATAATTAATAATATAATCTTGGTTTTCACCGCGTTTCATAAGTATACCATCAATAAAAACCTGTTCCGAGCCGGAAATGATGGTGATAAATTGCTCGCCATTTTTCCCGTTCAATCGGTAAGGTCCTTGGTTACCCTCCACTGCTTGGAACCTCACACGATGGAACTCGCTGCGCGCCACACCGGCGGAAAGATCTACAAAAGTTTTATTTTCCTTCCCGAAAATGGTTTGGAATTCCAGCCCCATACTTCGCCGCTGAAACCTACCGAAGTAGGTGCGGTCGTCATTCAAATCTATATGTCCGGCGCGGAGCATTGTATTTTTTTTAATATTGAGTTGGATGTAGATTTTGTCAAATTCATCCAAAGTTTGGGTATAACCATCGGCTTGTATGGGCAAATTATGGTCGGAAATACTTGCCAAAACAGAAATATCCTCCGACAGTTTCCCCGAAATCTGCAAATCCATAGAACTCTGTACCGACGAGCCCTGGCTGTTCCCGAATGTAATACCGCGAATGATAGAGCCCTTGGAATTAAGGGTTTCCAATGAAGAAAAGGGTGTCCTTTTAACCAAAACGCCTTCATCAATAATGATTCGCTCTTTATTTTTTACAAAATCCAATGTGTCCCGCAGGAAAAAATCCTTGGAAAGCTTTGCCGTGAGGACGCTGTCTTTTTTTAAGGAATCCTTGGGAAGATTGGGGTTAGTCCATGAGAAGATTTGGGCGTTAAAAAGATTTAACCCCAAAAAAAGGAAGAATAAAGAGTATTGTATTTTCAAGTCATCAAAATCGACTGTAAAAGTAACGAAAATAGAAACTTAAAATTGTTGAGTGAGATGATTTTCAATTGGAAGGTCTGCATAGCGTCATTGTGTTAATTTCGGCGAGAAATACAGAAGCTTGTCAAGGATCTTTTGTGAAAAGACAGTGGTCGTAGATAACCTTTTCTTTTTTGCTATATCCGGTGTGAAAATCAGTATGAATGGACAACATTTCCAATCTGATTGTGAAAATGAGGGTACTACATTGCATCTAAACAGTCTTGAAACGGGTATTTACATCCTAACGGAAAATGAAATCGCTGAGAAAGTTTCCCAAAAAAAATTATAAGTGATCATAAGATTAAATAACTGTTAAATATCAACCGCCCACTTATAGGTTGGTCGTATTGTTTATAAATTTGCCACATAAAACAAATTAAAAAATAAAAAATGAAAAAGTTCTATTCTATTATTGCAATTGCAGCAATTTCTGTAAGTGCATATGCACAAACACAAGTGGTAACTGAAGACTTTAGCACTTATGTAAAAGGTGGGAACACTTCTAATACTGGGACTAGCCAACCAGATGCTACAGATATTTATGCACCTGGTACTACAGCGTTACCTGCAGGAGTACCTTCTGTAAACTTCCCAACGGGGACAAAAGTTTATATGGCTGGCGGTGCAGCGAAACTGGGTACTAGTTCCTTAAGTGGATCCATGACATCGAAAACTGTAGATCTATCAACAAATGGTGGAAATGTGAGAGTAACATTTGATGTGAAAGGGTGGACTACAAAAGAGGGAGATATAAAAGTAACTATTACCGGACAACCTGCACAAACTGTAACCTATGCTGCATTATTAGCTGATAACTTTGAAACAAAAACAGTGAATTTTACAGGAGGCGCAGCCAATTCTACTGTAAATATTGAAACTACTGCAAAAAGAGCATTCATCGATAATGTAAAGGTGGAAACTGTGCCACAAGTAGTTTTAGGATTAGCAAATACAGAGGCTGCTAAAATAGCTTTCGTGAAAAACACCATGGTGGAAAACAATCTTTTCTTCGGTGCTAAATCTGATGTGCAAATCATCAGCATGGACGGACAAGTTGTAAAAGCTGCTTCTGTAAACGATGGTACATCACTGGATCTTTCCGGTCTTGCAAAAGGAATCTACATTGTAACAGGAACGGTGAACGGTGAGAAAGTTTCTCAAAAAATCATCAAGAAATAATTAATATTAAATTACCATTAATTATAATAACCGCTGGTACACAGCGGTTTTTTTGTGACTAAATTTGTGCATATAAACCATTTAAATATTTTAAAAATGAAAAAATTCTATTCTATTTTTGCAGTTATAGCAGCGGCTGCTTCTGTAAACGCACAAAATCTAGTGACAAATCCATCATTCGAAAATGGTCAATCGGGGTGGACGAAAGGTTTTCCTTCATCTTACACCGATCCTACAATCGTTTCTGGTGGAGCGCAAGATGGTACTATGTATGCAGCTTATAATGCACCTTCAGGTACTACCGGTTTTTATCAAACAGTTCCTGTAACAGGGGGAACCCAATACACGCTTAGTTTTTGGTATAAAGCTTCTGGAGATGATACAGATGCAAGACTTTGGTCTAATTTTAAAGATGCTGCGGGAGGTGTTTTATATCTCGCAGCAGTAAGCTCAGATGACCCCTTAAGAACTAACAATATTTATCTTCCTACTTCTACTGTATGGAAAAATCATAAGGTTACTTTCATCGCTCCTTCTACAGCAGTAGCAATGGATGTTGCTGTTCGTGCATATTCCAATAGTAATGTCGCTTTTGACAATTTTATGTTGGTTGCAGGTACATTGTCTGTATCAAATGTGAACTTATTGGCTAAAGAATTTATCAAAAACACGGTCGCAACTTCTACAATCCTTTTCGGTGCTAAGTCTGATGTGAAAATCTACTCTCTAAGCGGACAACTTGTAAAATCTGCTTCTGTAAACGCTGGGACTTCTCTGGATGTGTCTTCATTGGCTAAGGGAATCTACATCGTAACCGGCGAAGTAAACGGACAAAAAGTTTCTCAAAAAATCATTAAAAACTAATTCAGTTTCTAATGAAAATAAAAGCCATCTCTTGCGGGGTGGTTTTTTATTTTTTGATACATTAAAGTCTTGATTTACAATTATTTCCTTACCCTTTTCGGAGTTTTTGGAGCGTTTTTGGCGCGCTCTTTTTCGAGAGTTGCGCTGGCGGCGTTATAGAGACTGTCATCGGATTCATAAACTTTTTCAGGATAATTGGGAGTGTCTACAAAAATATCCTGCCACCTTCGCAGGCGGTCTTTGGTATTCCAGTTGAAATCTGGGAAAAAACGCCTCTCCCTCGGCAACTTACTCATCGGGAAGATGTCTGTATTGGCACCGATGTTACAAGAGATAATTTGCACGGCACGCTCTTCAAACAAGGCTTCCAAGGTTCCACAAGTAGATACTGCCACACCGATGCGCTCCGGATTTTTCGTATTTTCATCCTGGGAATCAGCGTAGGTTATGGCTTGCGCATTGCCGAGCGCCTGTGCTGTTTTTACCTCGTTTTTAGCATAATAAACCGTCATTAGGCGGCCTTTTATTTGGTTAAATTCATCCTTATTGTTCAAGGAATCCGCCTTGCTGATGGCAAAAGCATTTCCGATCACTTTCAACGAGTCGATATAATCATTTTCTGTATCGAAATAGGCTTCTATCTTATCCCCGGACACCTGCTTTTCGCCACTCCAAAGTATTGGTTTTGTGTTGAAATGCAGTACACCGTCTGTTTCATTGAAACTGATGGAATCTGCCCTTGCCTGCGCATTAGATTTATAGAAACGGGCTTTATGATAGGCTCTTAGAAAACTTTTTTTCTGTAACCCTTCTAATTTTTGATAGGCTAAAATCTTATCCGCACCGAAGTAAATAGAATCTTTCTCCAAAATCTTTACCGCATAGGGTTTCTCCGTGATCATCGCAGAATCTTTGAGTTGGTAAATTTCCCCATAGCCACCTTTGATGTAGCGCCTTTCGCGCGGATCGAGAAGCGTTACATTCCCTGTGGCTCGCCCGAAACCTGTGATTTGGTTATAGTACATTTTATCGCCTTTCAGCGTTTTGCCGTTGTAGTATATGGTGGAATTTTTATTTAGCCAAACCTCCTTTGTATTCATATTATAAGTTCCACTTTCGGTATATAATTTATTGGCGGGGTTTTTTTTATTGGTAATGGTGGTTGAACCGAAAAACTCTGCCGTATTGGTCGCTTGGTTCTGCTTAATATTGGCTCCGCTTACCGTATATTCGGGGTTATCGATTTTAATATTCCCGCTGAGGTCTATGGTTCTTGTAGAAGCAAAATAGGTTGCGGATTTGGTATAAATGACATTTTGCCCGTCGGAAATGGTACCGCCGGTATCGAAGTAGGCTGTATTAGCCCCGCGGTCGTAGTAGAGGGTTTCAGTCTTTATGGTCTGTTTCGGATCGTTCAGCACTACATTTTTGTGGGCGATTCCGCGTTGCGTATTGCCGTCGTATTCCATTTCTCCAGCAGTGATTACGGTGCCGTCGGCATTTTGAAGTTTCACATTTCCGATAGCCTTAATGAAATTTTGATCTTTATAAAGAATCACAAGATCGGCATAAAGGTTAGAACCTTTGTGAAGGAACTGAACGTTTCCGGAGAAATAGGGGTTGCCGCCGTATTTTGTAGGATCTACCCCGAAAATATCGGAATGAAGGTGTTGTACCTTCTCCGCGGGATCCGGGGGTATTTTGGTTTGGTTGAAAAAAGGATCCTTCACTGCCGGATTCTTGGGTTGCATCGGGATTTGCCCGAAAACAAGCCCGCAGAAAAACAGGAAAAGCAGTGAAAAATAATTCATTAAGATTTTTTGTTACCGTAAAAATACAGCGAGTGCGAATCTATGGATACGCCAAATGCATTTTCGATAGATTCTTTAATGCCTTGTATGCGCGGGTCGCAGAACTCTATAATTTCTTCGATTTCTTTATCGCTCCCGTTTTTATAAATCACGAGGTGGTCGTGTTGTTTATCGAAATAGGATTTCTCGTAAGAAGATGTGCTCAGGGTTTTCTCACCGAATTGATGTTTCCGGATGAGGCCTGCATCCAGAAAAATTTCAATAGTGTTATAGATGGTGGCTTTGGAGACATGGTATTTCTTCTGAAGCATGATGAGGTACAGGTCGTCCACATTGAAATGCCGATCCATATTGTATATTTCCTCCAAAATCGTGTAGCGTTCAGGCGTATTTCGGAATCCTTTTTCCTGAAGATATTGTTTTAAAACATCTTTTATAATCTCGTGTCCTTTATATTTTTGCTTTTCCATTAAAGAAATTAATAATGGCAAATGTATTGAAATTTTGCATAAAAAACACCCGCAAAGGTGGTTTTGCAGTTAGTCTTTCCTATGGAAATCCACTTGTTGGATTTTCTTGGTCACAATATCATGGTCTAGAAGCGGCGCTGATTCCACCACCACATTATGCGCAGATACGCCCCACGCCTTGAAGTCATCACTACCGATATATTTTACGAAGTTATAAATATTTAGTATGATTTTTTCCTTCACGGTGAGCAGGGCATCGTTGATGTAAGTATTATCAATAACCACATACTTCAAATCCGGCGGTACATTGTGTGCTCGTAGAGATGGGAAACTGCTTCGCTCAGGAATCACGCCTTCTTTCATTAGATCCTTCAAAACATCATCAAAATAATCATTGATTCTTCGGTCTATTTTAAATCCTAAAATGAAATTTATTTTGTAAATCGTTCCCGGCATTACCTCGTCCACAGTGTATTTAAAGGTATAAGGATCTTCCTGGTTCACGATGTTCAGGATGAAATAATGGTCTGCGCGTTTCGGCTGCTTACGGATGATGGAGTAGATGATTTTGGATTCCACCTCATCCTCGTACTTCGCACGGCTAAGGAAGGCAAGGTTGGTAGCATATTTCGGGATGGTCTCATCCAGTTTCATGTCCTTAATGATAGGAACATACTTATTCAATTTTACAAATTTGATGAATTTATTTTTAATGATGCGGCCATTGTACCAAGCATACATACAAACACCGATGAAGCCAGCAAGTACCACGGTAATCCAACCGCCCTCGAAGAATTTAATGATATTCGCGCTGAAGAATCCAAGTTCTATCGAAAGATAAACCAAGGCGAAAAGCAAAATCAAAAGTTTTTGTACGCGTTTTTTCAATAGATAAATGATGAGGAGTAGGGAAGTCATCATCATCGTAACAGTAATGGAAAGTCCGTATGCCGCTTCCATTTTGCCGGATTCTTTGAAGTACAATACTACTACGATACAGAGTGCCAAAAGTCCCCAGTTGATTCTTGGGATGTACATTTGCCCCTTTAATCCCGATGGATAATCGATTTTTTGGTTTGGCCAGAAATTCAAAGACATGGCCTCGGAGAATATGGTAAATGACCCTGTGATGAGCGCCTGAGATGCAATGATAGCCGCTGCTGTGGCCAAAATCACTCCCGGAATTACCATCCACTCTGGCATGATTCCGAAGAAAGGATTGATGCCGTTTGCATGTACGGTCTCGTAATTCTCCAAAATCCAAGCACCCTGACCCAAGTAATTTAGAATCAGCATTACCTTAACAAAAATCCAACTGGCACGGATGTTCTTTGCACCACAGTGTCCCAAGTCCGAATAGAGTGCCTCCGCACCCGTTGTACAAAGGAAAACCGCTCCCAAAATAACAATCGCAGAGGGTGAGTTTATGATCAGTTTGTAAGCATAATAAGGATTAAAAGCACGCAGAATTTCGAGGTTTGTAAAGAGATGCATAACGCCTAATCCGCCTAAAACTAAAAACCAAATCACCATCACCGGACCAAAAAATTTACCAATAAAAGCCGTCCCAAACTGCTGTACAACGAAGATGCCGACCAATATAGCACAGGTGATTACCACCACCGGTGTATGCGGATTGTAGGTTTTAAGCCCTTCAATGGCGGACATTACCGTCAGAGATGGCGTAATGACCCCGTCTGCAATCAGAGCTGACGCCCCAAGAATTGCGATGAGGTATAGCCAGCGTTTTTTCAAATTTTTTACCAAAGAAAAAAGCGCCAAAATCCCACCTTCGCCTTTGTTATCTGCACGCAGTGCTATAATGACATATTTTACAGTAGTTTGCAGTGTTAGCGTCCAAATAATGCAGGAAAGCGCACCCTCGATATATTCGTTTAATGGCATGTTGCTGCCCTCTTTTCTGGCGTGGACGATGGCCTTCATCACATAAAGCGGCGAGGTCCCGATATCACCAAATACGATTCCAAGTGCTACCAGAACTCCCACTACCGAAAGTTTTTTTAAATCCAAATGATGGCCGGTCTCGTTTATTACTGACATAATTTATTGGTTTTATGATTTAAAAATGATTGGCAAATTTAATCTATTTTATAATTTGTTATGATTAAATTTTTAAAATGTTAAAATGCTACGCACACCCCGTGTCTTTCCTTTCTTTCGAGAAAATGGAATCCGGCGAACTGTGATTTTTAGCTTGCCTATGGAAAAGGATATTTTTCAAGATTTTAAGGGCGTCGTTGACTGATAAGCCAATGAAACCTATGAGTATGCTTTCTTATCACTTTCTTAAATAGTAATCATTCGAAGATTTGTTGGATAATTTCTAATGAGGCGGGCGTTCGAAAATCGGTAAGGTGATAGTGGCAATACATCAGGACGCTGTCCAAAAATTGTTTTTTTGAAACGCCCAATAGCCGCACGGTATAGGGTTCTGGTGATGAAATAATTTCCTTCCATTTGGCAGAAATATCTTCATCAAAAAACTGATGCGCCTGTTCTTCTACAAAAATCCCTTTCTCTGGGTTAAGGAAATTTCCTTCGCCCATTAAAGGAAGAAAGCCTTGGTTTTCCAAGATTTTAAAGAGTAAAATATAGTGCGCTCTATAATTTTTGAGTTCCAATTCATTGAGGAAAAACACAATTTCACAGTAGATATCTGCGCTTGCACTTTCATTTCGTAAGATTTGATTTAAAAAATCAGCGACGAAAAATACAACGCTGTTCGCTTTTATGTCATTGTAGAACTCTGGATTTTCTATGGGTTCAATCTTGGATACCATCGGCATTGCGCCGCTTCGTGCTTTTTGATTAAAACCAAATTGCAGTTCTTTCAGCGGAAGCAAATAGGCTTTTTTCTTGTTTTTGGCGGAATAGATGCCTTTAACAAAAAAAGTTTGAAAGCCACTTTCTTTGGTAAAACAGTTCAGCACGGCATCATTGTCGCCATATTTTATATAGGAAAGCAGGAAGCCGGTGGCGGTTTGCATCAGTTTACCACAGCGATTTTTGCAGTGGCTTTATCTGTGCCGTCGGCATTGGTCATTAGCACAAAATAAATTCCGGAAGCCACTCTTTTTCCATTATAATTCAGATCCCATTCATAGTATCCGCCTCTTGCCACGGCCTGGTGCACGAGATTTCCTGCGGCATCCGTTATGCGAATATTCGTTTTTTCTGCCAGCCCTTTTATCTTCACATTTCCTTTGTAATTGGCGTAAACCACGGGATTAGGATAAACCAAGACATCTTTGAACTTTTCATCTACTACAGTCACTTCATTTTGATAGGTCACGATGCCTTCTGAAGTCACGAAATACATTTTCCCAGTTTTCAAATCAGCCTTAATGTCAGTAGCACTGTTGTTAGGCAACGGGGAATTTTCTTTGGTAAAATGCGAGATGGTTTGTTGGCCATCAGGACTTAGGCAAAAGATGCCCCCGCCATCTACAGAGACCCACTTGCGGTTACCCCCATCCACTTCGATTGCTAAAATAGTATTGTCCCTGAACAGTTCCTCACCCACACCGTTTTGGGTGATGATGATGGGCTCCGCCTTTGGCAATGCTTCATAAATCGCGGCTTTGGGATTGGATAAGACCCTCAATCCCGTACGGGTCCCGATCCATAGATCGTCATTTTTATCAAGTGCTACAGCGACTGTGCCGTTTATCGGGAGACCGTTTTCTGTTCGTATAATTTTGAAGGGAGCTGTGGTATTTGCAGGATTATTTCCGTAGTTTTTCATGATAAGACCTCCGCCACCACCAAAAGGCGCCGGCGAATATAAGATTCCGTCTTTTGCCAATGGGCGCTGCGCTCCACCTGCGTTTACAATTGGAATATAAGTGAAATCATCGATAGAAGGATTGTAAAGATAGTAGCCGTTTGTTCCATTTGGATTATCATTTGCAAAGCAGACGGAAATAAAAAGATTGTTTTTTTCGTCAAAAGCGATTCCGACAGGGCGATACACGTAATCGTCGTAATTTGTTTTATAACTGGTAATTTTGTCATTTGACATTTTATAAACACCCTTTTTTTGTCCAGAAACAAAAACATAATTTGTGAAAAAAACTTCGGTCGGTTTTGCTGGATTAGGAGCCACATCCAAAATATTGAACCCTTTATTTTTGATAAAATGATCAGGATAAATCCATTCCTTACCGTTATAATGGTAGTAGCCTAGATTTTTTTCTTGGTAATCTTTTATGGGATCATTATAGGCTTCTCTTCCACCGGTTGCCACCCAAATTTGATCATCCAGTAAAGAGATTTTGTAGGACATGTTGTTGTAAGGGCCGTCTGGCCGTATTTTTTCACTTCTTTTGGTTATTAATCCAGAGAGTTTACTTCCGGCAAAAATCTCACTGCTGTACCATGCGGTATTCAGGGGTTCATTTGTGTCGAAGGAATCCGATTGTGTTGAGCCTGTATATACGGAAACCGTTCCTCGACCAGCTGTAGGTTCATCGGTCACGACCAATGGACCTGCAGTCATGACCAAGTCTTTTATATTTGTAAAAATCTGTGGCAAAGGCGTGAAAGTTGCCCCATCACCATAAAAAACTGATTTTGCAGTGCTAAAGGCGATGGTATTGCCTTCGATATCAATATTGGTAACGCCAGTCTCCACGGTCGTCCAATCTTTATAAAGCGCAAATTTATTGTTCAGTTCGTGTTTTTTTAATCCAGACGATGTCACGGCGTATACGAAATTGTCTTTTATAACCGCTTCCTTTGCAGCTTCGTAGCTCGTTCCATTAAAAAAAAATGATGAATCCCCAAACTCTCTTTTGTCTAAATTAAAAACGGAAACGCCATAATTTGCGGAGATGGTGGCACGATTCCCATTAATGGAAATATGGTTGATGCGTTTGTCACCGCTATAAGATGCTGCAATTGGAATGTCCACGATATAGAAAATTCCATTTGGTGTAATCACATCCATAGAGCCGTTCCCGTAGCCCACAATTCCTGTTTTAGTAGTAGCATTGTAATCGAATGCCGTAATTTTTACATGATGGAGACCGTTCGCTTTGGAGAGTTTCGTTATTTCCCCCGTGGAAATATTATAATAAAAAAGGCCGTTTTCTGTGGCGGTAATCAACTTGCCATTGTCCTCGCGGATGCAAAGAATATTATCGTAAGAGAAAAGGTCTGCCCAGCGTGGGGAAGAGATGGTTTGTGCTGCTGCGGACAAGGATGCAAGCAACCACGCAAAAAACAATATTTTTTTCATTAATTTAAACTAAGATTGAACTGTCCACCGGGATCGTATTCCATGCAATGTTCTTCACATTCTTATCTTTATCGAAAAAGAAATCTAGTCTGCCGAGGAGCAGACCCGCCCAACCTACTTGGTTTACCAGAACGATTTTTCCGGCGCGGTTGGCCATTTTCTGAGGCTCCGGGAGGAAGGTGTGCGTATGTCCACCGAGAATCAAGTCTATGTTTTCGGTAAGTGGAGCGAGTTTTACATCAGAAATATAATTTTCATCGTACTTGTAACCCAAATGTGAAAGACAGATCACAAGGTCGCATTTCTTTTCATTTTTTAAGAATGAAGAATAGTGCTGTGCCAGTTCCACGGGATCCAAATATTTGGTTTCGCCAAACTGCTTTTTGCCAACAAGGCCTTCCAGTTTTATTCCCAGTCCAAAGATTCCCACACGGATTCCGTTTTTGTTAAAAATTTTATACGGCTCGGTATGCTCTTCTAAAATGGTGTTTTTAAAATCATAATTCGAGCAGATGAACGGGAATTTAGCGTTCGGTTTTACCTTTAAAAAACCTTCTAAACCATTATCAAAATCATGGTTTCCCATGGTAGATGCATCGTAACCCATCATACTCATCAGTTTAAATTCCAATTCGCCACCAAACATGTTGAAATAAGGCGTTCCCTGGAAAACATCGCCGGAATCCAGCAGAAGCACATTGTTTTCTTTAGCTCGAATCTCCTTGATGAGTTGCGCCCTTCTTGCAAAACCGCCTTGGTTCGGGTTGCGGGTGTAGGAGGCATCAAAGGGTTCTATACGGCTGTGCTGGTCGTTGGTATGCAGTATGGTGAGCTTCTTTTCAGTTGCGGAAAGCAGCGTGTTTTTACCCTCTGCGAACAGAAGATTCGGAGCGAGTGTCAGGGCGGCAGTACTGCCGGTAAGCGCTTTTAGGAATTGTTTTCTGTCCATTTTTTATTTTTTGTTAAAGATGAGTCGGTTGTCGGTAGGAGCCACGATTTCAGGATTAGCACGGAATTTTTCCACAAAAAGATCGCGGAGTTTTATACCTGTGGAGATGAGTTTTCCGTCGCTGAAAAATTTCATATTATCACCGCCAAGCGCGAGGTAATCGGAGGTAGCGATGTAGTAGGTTTTATTTTCGTCAAGATTTTTACCACCCACAAGTGCCTGTACCAGTTTGTCTTTGTCGGTTTCTATTACAAACCCGGAAACTGGATTATTTTTCTTGGATTGCAGGTAATAATCGAAGAGGCCTTGCATTTCCTTGCCCGTCATTTTCACGATCACAACTTCGTTTTCGAAAGGCATTACTTCAAAAATATGTTTGAGTAGGATATCTCCCTTGCCAATTGTAGAGCGGATTCCCCCTATATTGATGACCGCGCCATCTACCTGCGGAATATTATTTTTAGAAGCCCAATCTTGAGCTCCTTGCAGGGTATAATCGGCTAAAAGGTTTCCGAGGTTGCTATTGTCCCCGGTTTTTGTGAGTTCGAAATTGGTATGCGATATTTTCGAATTCATCTGCGCCTCCATCAACTTTTTGTAAGGCTCAATCACCGTTTTCGATGCGTCATCCTCTGGAATATTTGCAGTAATGCTGATGTTTTTCTGTGTAGCGGTATGTGCCAAAGACAGATTGCTGCGACAGGAAGCCAGCGATAGCGCGGTAAGCGCGAGAAAAAAAATTCTATTTTTCATTGTTCTAAAAAACTTTCCATGCAAATATAAGAGATAAACGTACAAAAGTGGTTTACCGTACATTAATTATCATTTGTTTTTTCTTAAATTTGAAAATAAATTTCTTTAAAATGAATAAACTAAAAGGCCTCGGCGTAGCATTAGTAACGCCATTCCACGAAGATCTTTCTGTGGATTTTGATTCGCTAACGAAACTCATTAATTATAATATTGACAACGGGACCAAATATATGGTCGTTCTTGGGACTACCGCCGAGGCTGCCACTCTTTCTTCTGATGAAAAAAAATCGGTGGTGGACCATGTCATCAAAATAAATGCAGGACGCCTTCCGTTGGTTTTAGGCATTGGCGGAAACAATACGATGGCGGTTAAAAAACAGATATCGGAGACCGATCTTTCTGATTTTGATGCAGTTCTTTCTGTGTCGCCGTACTACAACCGACCAAATCAGGAAGGACTTTATCAACATTATAAGGCGATTGCCGAGACGGGAAAGAATATCATCATCTACAATGTTCCTAGCCGTACAGGGCAGAATATCGAAGCAGCTACCACGCTAAGATTGGCGGCAGAATTCCCGAATTTGATCATGATAAAGGAGGCCGCACCGAATATTTTGCAATATTTTGATATTTTGAGGAACAAACCCGAAGGTTTTTCTTTGGTTTCCGGGGATGATGAATATGCATTGCCGGTGACTTTGGCTGGCGCCGATGGCGTGATTTCCGTAATTGGGCAGGCGTATCCGAAAGAATTTTCAACAATGATTCAATTAGCGTTTGATAGAAAAGTAGACGAGGCCTATGAAATTCATAACAAACTTGTGGACATTACAAGATTGATTTTTGCTGAAGGAAATCCGTGTGGCGTAAAAA
The DNA here is from genome assembly GCA_018260475.1 of Chryseobacterium sp. Classification (GTDB taxonomy): domain Bacteria; phylum Bacteroidota; class Bacteroidia; order Flavobacteriales; family Weeksellaceae; genus JAGLBA01. The sequence continues at coordinate 82,552 of JAGLBA010000008.1, forward strand.
CAATTTTAGCGGAAATGGGAATCATAAAAAACTATTTAAGACTTCCTCTAACAGTCGCTTCCGAAGGGCTTCAACAAAAAATAAAAGAAGAAATGGCGAAGATTTAGTAAGTAAGCTCACATAATAACTAAAATATTTAATCTAAAAGTGAAATCCAAGTGATTTCACTTTTTTTAACAAAAAAATAATGGAAATACGACCAACCACCATTGCTGATATTCCGGTGATTCAGCAGATCGCAAAAATTTCTTGGGACAATACTTATGTAACCATCAATTCGAAGGAGCAGATAGATTATATGCTTTCAAAAATGTATTCTACGGAGGAAATTACACGACACATGGCCGATCCGAATTACCATTATTTTCTTATTGCGGATGATGCACCGGTTGGTTTTGTTGGTTTTGAAAACCATTACGATCCGGGAACCACGAAATTACACAGGATTTATTTTCTTCCAGATGCTCAAGGAAAAGGCTTCGGTCGAAAAGCCATTGATTTGGTTAAGGAAAAGGCGGTACAGGCGGGCAACCACCGCGTGATGCTGACTGTAAACAAGAAAAATCCTGCTCAAAAAGCATACGAGGCATTGGGTTTTCAAGTTTATGGTGAGGAGGTTAATGATATTGGCGAGGGTTATGTGATGGATGATTTTTTGATGGAATGTAATCTTTAGCATAAGATTTTGAGGGTGCAATGTATAGTAAAAAATACTATCTTTACGCTATTCTAATGACGCCCGGAACTGAATGAAAATTTATATAAAATTTAACATCAATACTATCTGCAACAGGGTTTTGGAAGATGAACTGAAAAATCAGGATGTGAAGCACAACATCGTGAGTTTCGGTGAGGTGGAGTTCCCCGAAGGTATTTCAGCGGAAAAACTATCTGCCATCAGTACTTACCTGAATGGTTATGGTGCGGAGATTATTGAAAACCCAAAAAATGCCCTGGTGCAGAAGATAAAAGATACAATTCGGGAAATGGTGTTTTCAGAAGGCGGCGTAAATGTGAAGGCGAGCATCTACATCTCTGAAAAATTGAAACTCAGCTACGGCTATCTTTCCAATCTTTTTTCTGAGGTCACCTATACATCGATAGAGAATTTCATTATTTTACAGAAAATAGAGTACGCAAAACATTTAATTTTGAATAACAAGCTGTCCCTAACAGAAATCGCCGACCGCTTGAACTATTCCAGCGTGGCACACCTGAGCACCCAGTTTAAAAATACCACCGGTCTTACACCGTCTCAGTTTCAAAAAATTATTGGGAAAAGACGGGAAATGAAGATCAATAACTAACTTAAGACCCGTTTATGGATAAAGAATACACTTTTATTATGCTGGCGGATGATGATGAGGATGACAGAATGTTTTTCATCGATGCATTCAACGAAATTAAAATAAGTACCAAGGTAAAAACCTGCCAAGACGGTGAGGAACTGATGGAATATCTTAACAATAATGACTCTGTGCTACCGGAGATCTTATTTTTGGACATCAATATGCCAAAGAAAAACGGACTGGAATGTCTTTCGGAGATTAAAGCAAATCAACGTTTTCGAAATATCGCCATCGCCATTTATTCCACCTCTTCTTCAGATGAGCATGTGGAGGAAACCTTTGTGAAAGGCGCGAATGTTTATATCAAAAAACCGAACGACTTCAATATTCTAAAAAAAGTCCTTTCCGAAGTGGTTACCGTCAACTGGCAATACCAAACTTCTGGTATGAACATGGATAATTTTCTCCTAAGACTTTAGCATGATGAAAAAACTGTCCGTAAACAGGTCAGGCTTTCTACTGATTGTACTTTTCGTGGTGTCTTCCGCGTTGATGTTTTTTATGATGGGTCTCGCATACAAGCAGTTGGAGAAACTTCGGGAAAACACCAACTGGATGTACCATTCGCAAAACATTTCCCTGAATTTGGAAAAATTATACGCCAATCTAAAGGAAATAGAAACGGAAAGGCGGGATTATATCTTGGACAAGCATTTTTCCGACGCGGCAAGTATCATCAAGAAAAAAGTAAAACACAACGATGCACTTTTGCAATTGTTGAAATTATCCATGGATGATCATCCAGGACAACAGCAAAACCTCGCTATTTTACAAAATTTGATTCTTAGAAAATACGATTTGGTGGAATCTACTTTTGGGGATAGCTTAAAAGTAAATGCGACCACCGTGGAAGAAAAAAAGACCTCCCTACTTGCGGGAAAGTATCTTATGAAGGCCATAAATCAGAAAGTGGAGGAGATGCAAAACATAGAAACACGGCTTCTGGTGCAGCGTCGTTCCGCATTTTTATATTCCGAAAAACAAACGCCTGTTTATTTTTATGTTATCTCATTGTTTACATTGGGGATTTTGGGGTTTGCTTTTTTCCGAATTTTTCGTGATTTTGGATTGCAGGTTTCCGCTAACCGAAAACTTAAAATTGCAATAGAAACATCCGAACTGGCAGAAAAAGTAGGGAATTATGGCGTTTGGACCTTCTATGCTAAAAGTAAAGAATATGTTTTTTCTAATAACCTTTTAACCATTCTAAACATCCAGATGGATCAAGTCTCTCGTGATGCAATGGTATCGCTCATGCCGGAAGAGGATGCGAAAAAGTATTTGACAATGGTGGATAAATGGCGCAACGGAGAAAGAACTGAACCCATCACTCTGAGATACAGAGATTCTGATGGAAATTATAAGTATCTGCGAACTATTACTGAAAGGATATCGTCCGAATCTGGTGAGGCGTTTTTACTAGGCCTCACAATGGATGTGACCAGTGAAACCCTATCCCGTGAAGAATTGTCTAGAGCTTACAGCGACCTGAAATTTTATAATGAAAGTAGCGCCGAGGCTGAAAAATTGGGAAAATTTGGTTTTTTGCAATGGATTCCACAGGACAAAAAATTCTGGTTTTCGGATAATTTTTACCGTATTTTCGGTATGGAACCACAGCATGATCCGCACGATTTGCGCGATTTTTATTCGGCTATAATGAATGAAAACACGGCAGAATCTCGCAGTATTATTAAAAAAATGATCGCTGGAAAACCTGTAGAACCTTTCTCCCAAAGGATACGAAGAATAGATAATGGCGCGATTCGCTATATCTCTATCACGCCGAAACGCATGATCGAAGACGGGAAAGTGAGTTATCTTACCATCACAAAAGACATTACTGAAGAAACGCTCGACAAGCAAAGCCTTGAAGATCAAAACCGCATTTTGAATGCGAACAACCAAGAACTTCAGGCGTTTAACTATGTTGCCAGCCACGATTTGCAGGAACCTTTAAGGAAAATAGAGACCTTCATCTCCCGATTGATCGATGAGGATTTTGATAACCTGAGTGATAATGGTAAAGAATATCTGGAACGCACCAAATCTTCCGCAAGGAGAATGCGAAACTTGATAGACGATCTTCTGCAATTCTCACGCTCCACACGCGGCGAAAACGTGTTTGAACGCTGTAACCTGAACCAGCAAATAGAGGAGACCAAAGACGAACTACAAACGCAAATCGAACAAAAACAAGCCACTATTATTCACGGGAATCTTCCAGTTATACAGGGGATACCGTTCCAGGTAAAGCAATTATTTATAAATCTAATCGGTAATTCTTTGAAGTATTCGAAAGCCGATGTTCCGCCTGTGATAACCATATCAAGCATTATTACTGATGCTAAAGATGAGCCGCTTTTGGCTGAAAAAAATCGTGGAAAATTCCACAAAATTATTTTTGAGGACAATGGCATCGGTTTCGACAATAATTATTCCGAGAAAATTTTCCAATTATTCAGCCGGCTTCATGGTAAAAATGAGTACGAAGGTACGGGCATCGGACTTTCCATCTGCAAAAAAATCGTGGAGAATCATAAAGGTTACATCTACGCCGAAGGCCAGCCGGAGATGGGCGCAAAATTTATCTTGTTCTTCCCTGTAAACATTCAATAAGTTCAAATTTTATAAAAATTATTGGTAATTTTATAAAAATCTTGATCACTCCGGAGTGGTATTTGCAATACAACGCTTATCATCAAAATTAAATAACAATGACAAAGAATTCAGGAAAAATTATCGGTGGTTTTTTAGCAGGAGTGGGCATCATTACTTACATCGTTGCCAGCGGAAAATCTGAAGAGATCAAAGATGGAATCACTAAAGGTGCTAAAAAATTTGCAGAAATTGCAGAAGAAAAAGCAGAAGATGTAAAAGAAAAATCTGAAGGTTTATTAGATCACATCATGAACTTCGCAGTAGATAATCGCAAAACAATCCTAGACGCAGTGAATTATCTCATTAATAATTTCACCAAAAAAGCATAAGTTTTTTAATTTAGTAACGTATAAAACTATAAAAACCTTTATAAAAGTTGTAAGTTGTAGTAAATTATAATTCACGAGCTTTGACGTGATGAAAAAAAATAAAGTGGTAAGTTCAAATTATATTGTCGCAGCGGGACTTTTTATATTATGGTTCGTTTTATATATCATTCTCGATTTCGACAATTACATACACCTTATATTTTTAGTTGGCGTCCTCGTTTTACTCTACCAACTTTATAAAGATTTTACTAATAGTCAAAAAAATAACAAATTTTAAGTTACAACTTAATACCAAAACCTCAGTTCTGATGGTATTTGCAAAATTGCAATTTTAGCATTTAAGAGCCTCAGATTTGATGTAGATATAAAAACAAAAGCTGTAACTCAATGCGCGGCGGCTGGCTGTCTAACGCATAATATTGGATAAGCGGTGGATTGGTTTTTATTCTTTTATTATCATCTGTGGCAAGAGACTGCGATGAAAATGTTAGTCGCCAAATTTTAAAATAAAACAGCGGTAGATTTTTCTGCCGCTTTTTTTTATGAAATTTTTCCCCAGTTTTTTTTCCCTTGGTAGTTTTTGATGTAGTAGTTTTTGATGTTCATGTTTTGAGACAAAAGCAACATTGGATCTTCACCCAATAAAACATCTATCGATTCTTTTGCTTTTTTTATAATGGCAAAATCAGTCACTAAATCTAGTTTTTTAAAATCTACCGAGCCGCTTTGTTGTGTCCCTAATATATCGCCGGGGCCGCGCAGTTGCATATCTACTTCGGAGATTTTGAAGCCGTCATTGGTCTCTGTCATGGTTTTTATGCGGGTTCGGCTTTCTTTTGAAAGTTTGTCGGAAGTCATTAGAATGCAATAACTTTGCTCGGCGCCACGCCCAACACGACCCCGAAGTTGATGAAGTTGCGACAGTCCGAAGCGTTCGGCGCTTTCTATAATCATCACCGTGGCGTTCGGTACATTTACGCCCACCTCTATTACGGTCGTTGCAACCATAATTTCGGCTTTCCCGGAAGCAAAATACTTCATACTAGCTTCCTTTTCATCTGGTTTCATTCGTCCGTGGAGCATCGTAACCTTTTGATTATCAAAAAATTCTGTGATATGGACGAAGTTTTCCATTAAATTTTTGTAATCTAAAGTCTCGCTTTCCTCTATTAAAGGATATACGAAATAAATTTGCCTTCCTTTATCAATTTCCTCTTTTGCAAACCTGAATACAGATAGCCGGTCTTTCTCACGGCGATGCGCGGTGATGATCGGCTTGCGCCCAACAGGCATTTCATCAATCACGGAAACATCTAAATCAGAATAAAAACTCATAGCTAAAGTCCGTGGAATAGGCGTTGCCGTCATAATTAATATATGGGGCGGGATATTATTTTTTGCCCAAAGTTTGGCGCGTTGTGCCACACCGAAGCGGTGTTGTTCATCGATAATTGCCAGACCGAGGTTTTTAAATTTAACTACATCTTCCAGCAGCGCGTGCGTGCCCACGAGGATGGGCAGTTCCCCAGAAAGCAGCTCCTCATGGATGATTTTGCGTTCGGAAGTTTTTGTAGAACCCGTGAGCAGTCGAACTTTGATATCCGTACTTTGCAACAATTCGGAGATGCCTGCAAAATGCTGTTGTGCCAGGATTTCCGTGGGCGCCATCAGGCAACTTTGAAAGCCATTGTCCATCGCCAAAAGCATAGTAAGCAGTGCCACCATTGTTTTCCCGGATCCTACATCGCCTTGGAGCAGGCGGTTCATTTGCACGGGCTTTTTCATGTCTGTACGGATTTCTTTCAGAACTCTTTTTTGCGCTCCGGTGAGTTCAAAAGGCAAGTGGTTTTGGTAAAAATCATTGAAATAGTCGCCCACAACTGGGAAAGGATTGCCAAATGAATGTCTCTTGTGGTACCGTTTTTTCAGGCCATGACTTAATTGAAAATAAAATGCTTCCTCGAATTTCAAACGCCGTTCGGCTTGTTGGTAATGTGCAAAAGTTTTTGGGAAATGAATATTCAGGAAAGCCTCTTGCCGGCTCATCAATTTGAGCGCTTCCATGAGGTAATCCGGCAAATTTTCTTCAATCATTTGCGGAATTTGAGTGCAGACGGCTTTTAAAATATTTTGAAATAGTTTTTGGTTAATGCCGCGCTTCGTGAGTTTTTCTGAGGAAGGGTAAATTGGCCAAAGTGTTGCCATTGGCTCTTTTTTGTCCTCAACCTCTATTTCCGGGTGTGACATGGAGAACGTACCATTAAAAAAACTGACTTTACCAAAAATATAAAGTTCGGTGTTTTGGGGAATTTGTTCCTTCATCCAGTTCGTATATCGGAACCACACGAGATCCATCGTCCCCGTTTGGTCATGGAATTTCGCAGAAAGCCGTTTCGTGCGCCCTTCCCCGACCTCCCGGAGGTCTGTAATTCGTCCTTTCAATTGTATTTCGGGACTTTCCTCTGGCCTAAGTTCGGCAACGGTGTAGGTTTTACTTTTATCCAAATAACGGATGGGGTAGAAGTGCAACAAATCTTCCACGGTGGAAAGACCAAACCCGTTTTTGATGAGTTTGGCACGATCCGGCCCGATGCCTTTTAGAAATTCTATAGGTGTATCTAAATTCAAATTTTAATTAAAACAAATCTACAAAGCGAAGAGTATCCGTGTTCTCTCTATTTTTTAATTTTTTAAAAAAATCTTTGTAATCTCAGTGTTTAAAATCCTCCAAGGTGTTTAACTAAAAAAGTCGTTCATGAAAGTCCTCAATCTTACTGACTTCCTCAATTCTAATGGCGAATTTCCGTTTTGGGATTTTATTTAGATTTGAAACAAAGATTTTATCATAGCCTAATTTCTCTGCCTCGGAAATTCTTTGTTCTATTTGTGGCACGGGTCGAATCTCTCCACTCAAACCGATTTCTCCCGCGAAGCAAAACTTTTCTGAAACAGCAATGTCCTCATTAGACGAGAGGATGGAGGCGATTACAGCCAAATCCAGGGCGGGATCGCCGGTTTTTATGCCGCCGGTAATGTTTAAAAACACATCTTTCGCGCCCAGTTGGAAACCAGCTCTTTTTTCCAAAACCGCCAGAAGCATATTCAGTCTTTTAGAATCGAATCCTGTGCAGCTGCGTTGCGGTGTACCATACACCGCCGTGCTTACAAGTGCTTGAATTTCAATAAGCATCGGGCGGTTCCCCTCCAAAGTGACGGCTACTGAATTCCCAGACAGTTCCTCGAATTTTTTGGTAATTAAAATTTCGGATGGATTTTTTATTTCTTTTAATCCCTGAGAGATCATTTCGTAAATCCCAATTTCCGCCGTGGATCCAAAACGGTTTTTGCTCGCTCTCAAAAGTCTGAAAAGATGGTTGCGGTCGCCGTCGAAATTTAAAACAACATCTACCATGTGTTCCAGAATTTTCGGCCCGGCGATTTGTCCGTCCTTGGTGATGTGCCCCACGAGAAAAACCGATGTATTGGTGTCTTTAGCAAATTTAATAATCTCGTTGCTGCACTCGCGGATTTGCGAAACGGTGCCAGGCGAACTTTCAATTAATCCGATTTGCAGCGTTTGGATAGAATCTATAATCATGAAATCCGGTTGCAGTTTCCTGGCTTCGTGTAGGATTTTTTCTACTGAAGTTTCTGTGTAGAGGTAGCATTGCGGGTTTTGGATTTCGGAAAGGCGGTCTGCGCGCATTTTGATTTGCGAAGCACTTTCTTCCCCGGAAACATATAGGATTTTTTTCTTCATTTTCAAAGCCAACTGTAGTAGCAATGTAGATTTCCCGATGCCCGGCTCGCCGCCAATGAGCGTCACCGATCCCAAAACAATTCCACCACCGAGAACGCGGTTCAGTTCTTCGGAAGGCGTTTTAATACGCTGTTCCTCGGCTGTTTCTACTTCTATAATGTTGATGATGTGCTGTTTAGATTTTTGCGAAATGCCTTTTGCGGGCGCTTTTTCCACCACTTCTTCTACCAAAGTGTTCCATTCGCCGCAGTTTTTGCATTGCCCAAGCCATTGCGGATATTGGGTGCCGCAGTTCTGACAAATATATGCTGTTTTAAGTTTAGCCAAAATGAAAATTTGAGACGCAATTTACGCAAATTTTCAATGCTCCTTTTTTTTGTGATTGAATTTTAAATTTGCCACCAATAGTATTTTCCCCTAACTTTGCACAAACCTAAACTTAATGAGCAAAAAGCAAACAAAATATATCTTCGTAACGGGAGGTGTTACTTCTTCACTTGGTAAAGGAATCGTTTCGGCCTCGCTCGGATTGCTCTTAAAGTCAAGAGGCTTTAGTGTTACCATTCAAAAACTGGATCCATATATCAACATTGATCCAGGTACTTTAAATCCTTATGAACACGGCGAATGCTATGTGACTGATGACGGTGCGGAAACAGATTTGGATTTAGGGCATTACGAGAGATTTCTCGATTCCGCCACTTCTCAAGATAATAATGTAACGACCGGGAAAATTTATCAAACCGTTATCGAGAAGGAGAGGCGGGGCGATTTTTTGGGTAAGACTGTCCAGGTGATTCCGCATATTACCAATGAAATTAAGCGCCGCATCAAAATCTTGGCAAAACAAGATTATGATATCATTATCACTGAGATTGGTGGCACTGTGGGAGATATTGAATCTTTACCTTACATAGAATCTGTTCGCCAGTTGAAATGGGAATTGGGTGAGAAAAACTCTATGGTAATCCACCTTACACTTTTGCCTTATCTTGCCGCGAGCGGCGAACTGAAAACAAAACCTTCCCAACATTCAGTACGCCAATTGATGGAAAGCGGTATCCAGGCGGATGTTTTGGTTTGCCGAACGGAATATAAAATTCCAAAAGAACAGCGCGCAAAATTGGCGCAATTCTGTAATGTACCGCTATCCAATGTGATAGAATGTAAAGATCTAGATACGATTTACGAGGTTCCGCTTTATCTTCAAAAACAAGATTTTGATGATGTGGTGTTAAAAGAACTCGGGTTGGAATCCAATAAAGAAGCCGATTTGAAAGACTGGAAAACTTTCCTCAAGAAATATCAAAATCCAAAGAAAAAGGTTGAAATCGCGCTCATCGGGAAATATGTATCCCTCCAAGATTCTTATAAATCTATAGCGGAAGCCTTCATCCATGCCGGTGCAGATCAGGAAATAGATGTGAGGTTGCGCTGGGTGTACAGCGGTGATTTGGAAGAAAGTACTGTTGCGGAAAAATTAAAGGGAGTAGATGGAATGCTGATTGCGCCGGGCTTCGGTGATCGCGGTATCGAAGGAAAAATATTAGCGGCAAAAAACGCCCGCGAAAATAATGTCCCGCTTTTGGGAATTTGCCTCGGTATGCAGATTATGACCATCGAATTTGCGAGAAATGTACTCGGTTATGGCAAGGCAAACTCTATGGAGTTCGATCCATCTACGCCGGAGCCGGTGATTTCCATCATGGAAGAGCAAAAAAATGTGGTAGAAAAAGGAGGAACTATGCGCCTGGGAGCTTGGAAATGTAATTTGGATCCCAAATCTCAGTTGGCTGCCATCTATGGACATTCGCAAATCAGCGAGCGACACCGCCACCGCTATGAATTTAATTCCGAATTCCGTGATGAGTATGAAAAAAATGGATTGATTCCTACTGGTTTCAACCCAGAAACAGGCCTCGTTGAAACTTTGGAGTTGAAGGGGCATCCGTTCTACATCGGTGTGCAGTACCACCCGGAATACAAGAGTACCGTGGCAACGCCGCACCCGCTTTTCAAGGCCTTTGTGAAGGCGTGCAGTACTCATGCCAAATAATTATAAACTAAAACAAATAGACAGTCTCAGGGTTCTGAGGCTGTTTTTTTTTGATTTTAACAAAATGAAATCCTCCTTAAAATATTATTTTTTTTGTTAAAACTTTACTTCAATAAAAATAAGGATGTCAAAAGTTTTAAAATCATTACTTTTGTGCCCGCAAGAGCGCCGGTTTTTATTTAAGATAAAAAAATGGCTTCTAAAATTTAAAACAAATATAAATGCAACAGAATAACGGACTGGACAAAAACCAACTGATCAGTTTCTTCATTTTCTCGATGATCCTATTGGGGGGAATGTTTTATTTTCAAAACAAACAACAAAAAGAGGAACAACTGAAAAAAGCGCAGCATCCGACAGCGCAAACTTCGGCGGTGAAGCCTACGGCCATGACGAATATGAACCCCGGCGTTACTCCGGCGGCTATCACTTCGGCATCCCTTCAAAATGATTTGTTGAAACTTGAGTTTTCCAGCCTTGGCGGTCAGATTTCTAAAGTAGAGTTGAAAAAATATAAGGCTTATAATAAAAAGACTGATGCAGATACCGACCCGCTTTATCTCTTCAATAGAAATAATTCTACCTACGGTTTTCAGTTTAAAGATAGTACCGGCAAAATTTTTAATACCAAAGATTTAGTTTTTACGCCACAGGTTTCTGGCAATATGGTGACGATGCAGAGTACGATAAACGGTGCTGTAATCCAATTTATCTACACGCTTTTGCCGAAATATGAGGTAGATTTCAAAGTTCGTACAAAAGGTCTTAGTAAAATTGTAAATGATGGTAAGGCTGAATTTGTGTGGAACTACAATGTTCGCAACCAAGAAAAAGGACGCTCCCAAGAGCAAACCCACACGGAGTTTTCTTACGCTTTTGATAATTACGGATCTTATGATTACGATGCGCGCTCCGAAATGGACGAGCCGGAGGAAACCCTGAATTGGATTGGTGTAAAACAACAATTTTTTGCAGCCGTGATAGAAGCCAAAAATGGTTTCACACTATCAAAAGGCGCGCAGGACATGATAAAGGAGGGCGAATACCTAAAAAAGATGAACTATGGTGGCCAAGTGCAGATGGCGGGAAATGAATTAAACCAGGATTTTACCTGGAGATTCATGCCGCTTGATTTGCCACTTTTGAAATCTTACAACAAGAACTTTGAAGAAATCTTACCATTAGGGTGGTCATTCATAGGTTGGCTGAACAGATTATTCTTCATCCCAATATTCAATGCTCTTTCTTCATGGGGCATCGCGGCCGGATGGGTAATTTTCCTAATGACGATCGCAACGAAATTATTGCTATCCCCAATTATGTTTAAACAACATAAACTCAGTGCCATGATGAGGGTGATCCGTCCGGAAATCGATGAGGTGAACGAGAAATACAAAAATGCGGACCCAATGAAAAAGCAACAGGAAGTGATGGCGGTGTACCGCAAAGCCGGTGTAAACCAAATGGCTGGCTGCTTACCAGCGCTGATACAAGTGCCGATTTTCTATGCGCTATTCCGCTTCTTCCCGAATATGATAGACCTGCGCGGTAAAAGTTTTTGGTTTGCAAAAGACCTCACGGCGTATGACGATGTTATAAAATTTGGGCATAATATCCCGCTACTGGGCGATCACCTGAGTATTTTTGCCTTGGCGTGTACCGTGGTCATCCTTATATATACGATAATGACTTCCGGACAAATGCAGGCGCCACAACAAGAAGGAATGCCCAATATGAAAGTGATGATGTATATTTTCCCGATTACATTCTTGTTCTTTTTGAACACATCTGCGTCTGGGCTGTCGTGGTATTATTTCGTATCTAATGCTCTGAATATATTGATCATTTTAGTCATTAAATATTTTATTTTGGATGAGAAAAAAATCCATGCACAAATCCACGCCAATAAGCAGAAGGCACCGAAGCCAGAGGGCAAATTCCAAAAAAGAATGCGCGAAATGATGGAAAAAGCGCAGGAACAACAAAAGTTGCAAGAACACCAAAAGAAAAAATAGTTTTCATATCAAAAAGAAAAAAAACGGAAGCGCAAGTTTCCGTTTTTTTTTATTTTAGTCAACATCCAACACCTATTACCCATTACCCATGCTGTAGTCCAACCGAAAAGATTTCCGGTGATGAATGCAGGGACCGTGTTCAATGAGGGCTTCCCGATGTTCCTTGGTGGCATAACCCATGTTTTTGTTCCAGCCGTATTGTGGGAATTCATCGTGCAATTTTATCATCAAATTATCTCTGTAGTTTTTTGCTAAAATAGAAGCGCATGCAATGCTGAGGTACTTGCTGTCGCCTTTTATAATGCATAGATGTGGGGTGAAATTGTAGGGGTGAAACCGATTTCCATCTACAAGGATGAATTCCGGCTGCGTATGCAAGGCCTCCAGCGAAAGGTGCATAGCGTGAATGCTGGCATTTAGTATATTGTGCCGGTCAATAAGCTCAACTGGAACTTCTGCGATAGCGAAGGCAAGTGCGTTATCCTTTATATAATTATCTATTTCAAGGCGTTGCTTTTGTGTTAAAATTTTAGAATCATTGATGTATTTCGGGCGGAAGTAAGGTTTCAGGATCACACTTGCAGCTACAACGGGACCTGCGAGACAGCCGCGGCCGACTTCGTCCGTTCCCGCTTCTATAAGATTTTTGCTATATTTTTTAAGTAAAGGCATTGATATCCAGTTAGATGTATGCTAATATTCCTTTTTTTTTTAGTGGTAACAATATTAAATAATTATTAATAAAATTTGGATAAAAAAATGACAACAATCATAACGAAAAGTTTAGAATTAACAGATTGCTATTAAAAATTGGCAATTGTTTATGAATTTATTGAAATTAGATTAAACTAATTTAGAAAACCTTAACAAAGAACTTGCATATATTAACTAAACTTTACATATTTGTATCAATGAAAAATTTAATTTGATATGAAGAAATTAACAACAACTGTTTTAGCAGTAGTTCTGACTTCCTCTTTTGTGATGGTAGATGCGCAAAGAAGACCGTCGGATACTATTAAAACCAAAGATTTGGGCGAGGTGGTAATCACCGGAGCTTTAGGTATTAAGAAAAACTTAAATGCTGTTACAGCAGCTACTACTGTTGTAAGTTCGAAAGAATTGACCGCTGCGTCCAACCCAAATGTGGTTCAATCCTTAGCAGGTAAGGTTGCAGGTCTACAAATTACAACTACTGATGTAGGGGTAAATTCAACAAACAGAATTGTGCTGAGAGGATCAAGATCCATAACAAGTGACAACCAAGCTTTGATTGTTATTGATAATGTGATCTCTACAGCATCCATCCTTAACCAAATTCCACCAGATGCCATCGAAAGTATGAATGTCATCAAAGGTTTGCAAGGTGCAGCGCTATACGGCTCCCAAGGTGTGAACGGTGTAATTGTGGTAACAACGAAAAAGGGAAGCGGATCGCAGAAAATACAGTTTACACTGAATTCTTCTGTAGATGTTTCTTCGATTTATAAGACGCCGATAGTTCAACAGGAATACGGCCAAGGTATCCAGGATCCTACTTTTAGTGATGTAGATTATGGTGGAACGAACCATACGCCGCATGAAAATACTTCTTGGGGTCCCGCGTATAACAATCCGCTGATCGGTGGGCAACTTACTGAGGTGGGTCTTCCGCAGGTGGACAATACTTTCTTGAAGGCTATTTACTCTCCTATTAAAAATCACTTTGCGAACTTCTTTACAAATGGTATGACCTTCCAGAACGGAGTTTCAATGAATGTAGGTGGATCGGATGCTTATGCTT
>JAGLBA010000090.1 GCA_018260475.1 Chryseobacterium sp.
AGACAGACCCATGGTGTAACGGTAGCACTTCGGTTTTTGGTACCGCCAGTCGGGGTTCGAATCCCTGTGGGTCTACATTTTAGTAATTAACACTCTGATTATCAGGGTGTTTTTTGTTTCTTTAGGTAACCGTTAGGTAACCAGTTTATTTTTTAACATATCCCGCGCCTGTTTTATTGTGTCGAGTAATTCCACAAATCGGAAGATTCTAAATATTTTAAAGACGCCAATTTTGGGGTATGATGAAATATCGGAATTTCCGACAATATAAATTTTATCCCTCGCGCGCGCGTATTGTTTCGATTTTGGTTCGCATTCGATTCTATCTGACAATAGAAAAACGCCGGATCACTCCAGCGTTAAAAATTACCTGATGAAAAACATCTTATTAAATTCTCTTTCATCAAACGGTTTTCGGTCTTTTAGTTTCTGCATCAGGCGGGCGTGGCGTTTGGTGGGTCTGCCCGCGTAATGGGATTTATAATATTTTTTGAACATCTCCCGGCAAACCTCATCATCCAGCGCATCATTATAAATTTTAGCATAGGCGCGCCATTTTTTGGACTGTATTTGTTTTTCGTACATCAGACGCGGCGCGGCGGATCGGTGCCTGAAATAGCCGTTTATCAAATGAAGTTTCCGGCAGTACCTCCCCGTGAATGGGCAGATAAAAAACCACATCCTCCCCGGTATGTTCGCGGGGCGCGTTGTGATAATAACTTTGTAATTTATTTCCTCCGTACTTTGGTAGGTGTAATCTAAAATCATACTTCCGTGATCCTCGCCGGTCATTGTCGTGATCCGTATGCTGCTTTTATTGCCGTTTTGTGAAGTCCAAGTAAGGACG
>JAGLBA010000091.1 GCA_018260475.1 Chryseobacterium sp.
TATTTATTTTCAATCTTCCAGGGGTAAGATTACGAAAACCCGAGTTAACAGCTAATTCTTTGCTCTTCCGACTATAGGGCCAAAGTTTATTCGTAGCGGAAATACTGTAATTTTTTGTGTGCTTTTAAAACATATTTCAAAAAAAAAATATAAAATAACTGCGTTTATCTAACGCTAATCGATCATTTTACTTTTAGGAAAATCTTTAGATAATATGAAACTTTTAGTAGGTATTAATAAGCGGTACTCGAGCAAGCAGGTTGCTTCGCAACATCGTCAAAGTTTTAAGCCATAACAATTAATAGTTAAAGACCGCGATACTTGTACTTGGCAATCCATTGCCAATAAACAAAACCTCTCGGAAACGGGAAGCTTTTTTTTGTGTCAATTTTTATAAAAAAAGAAATGGTTTTAAAAGAATCTTCGCGATAAATTTTAAGGCGATCCCTGCGGGCCGGGCTGTCCGCTCATACTCCTCCGCCCCAACCGGCCTCCACTGCGGGGTAGCCGCTCCCATCCCTATCGCGCGCGCGACGGCGCCGCCTCAAAACCCCGGCCGGAGGCAGGATATAAAGGACTCCCGCACTCCAAAACCACAGGGAAAGAGGCAGCGGAAAAGATCCTCAAAGAACCGGGCGCGGAGGCCGACCCGGCTACCACGATAAACACGCGCGCCTGTTGTCCTTTTAGAAAGGATGAGCCGGGGTCCCATCACGGGTGCCGGACTCCGTGCCACCCGGGGCTAAAGTCGGCCCCGCGGCGTCCATCCCCTGCGCCCGTGCACAAAAAAAGCCCGTCAATTGCTTGACGAGCTTCTGAAAAACTGGCGGCGACCTACTCTCCCGC
>JAGLBA010000092.1 GCA_018260475.1 Chryseobacterium sp.
GACAAACAATTACTTACAAAGCCTTAAATATAAGAAATATAAATAATATTTTAAAAGAATAACGTTTAAGAGTGATTTAGTTTGTTAACAACTCTGGTTTTGAAATTTTTGAGGATGAAAAGAAAACGAAAAAGCGAGGGAAAAGAAAACTCGAGGAGATGATGTTATGTATAGCATAATATAATTTATAAATAATTGTGAATCAATTAGATGAAGGTCTTTGAATTTTGCGTCACAACATATTTTTTAGAGCCTAAATAGCTTTGCGACGCAGTGAATTTTATGTCCTTTGGTAAGAGTGGGCTTTAAAATTCATTTGCATAACAATCTAAAAAATTTAAGAATGGAAAATTTAAATGAACTCTTAGAACTAGTCAACAACTGTGCAGAATTTGCTGCTAGAATTTTAAAATGTTCAAAGGAACACCCTGAATATTTTAATTTATTTTGGTTAAAAAGCACCCTAAAAAGCATAAAAAAAGGCATTAGTAGAGGTTCTAACCTTCTAAGTAAATAATATAAAAATATAATTATAGTTTTATAGCAATGGCAAAACAAGATAAAAAACCGAACATTTTTGACCTTATTGATAGTGCAAAGAAGCCTGTAAACACACCAATGCAGGAAGAGAAATCCGGGGTAATAAAGCCTGTTACCAAAGGTACCTTTATTTATATTGAAGAACACAAACTGGTTGCTTTAAAAAAATAGCAGCCGAGCGTAGAACTTCTCTAAAAGAGCTGATTAATTCAGCAATTGATGAAAAGTATTTTAATTAGAAAGTTTAGAGGAGATAATATATCTGTTTTTTTGCAACAATTTTATATAAATAGTCGGTTATAAAT
>JAGLBA010000093.1 GCA_018260475.1 Chryseobacterium sp.
GAACATTTTTATGTGCGCGCGCGAACGCATGCGACGACGATGTTTTGATGAACCCGATTCGAACCGGCTGGCTTTGCGAGAGATCTCGATCTCGATTTATTTCATTTATTAATTAATTTTATTTTTTATTTTTTTTTTTTTTTTGATTCGTCTTTTCCCCGCTAAGAGCATCGGAATCAAATGAATCGCGCACGTTGTGCACGTTGTTTGTACGGAGGGGAGGGGAGAGAGAGAGAGAGAGAGACAGAGAGAGAGAGAGAGAGAGAGCGGAGGGGAGGAGGGAGGTAAAATAAAATGGACGAAATGAATTTTGTTCTGTTTCGCAGAGATCCTTTGATGAGTTTTTCTTTTTTTTTTAACTGTTTTTTTCGTGCGTCGACACAGTTTTCGCGACAATTTTCCCTTTTAATTATTTTTTTTACCCTTAATTTTAAATTAATTAAAATAAGAGATTTCGGATTTATATAATTTTCTTTATCGGATCGTTTAATTAATAATTAAACTATTAAATATTAAACTAAATTCAATTACAACTTCATCTAAATATTACCGGCGCTTTTTCTCGTGTAAAAGCTACATTTGTTGTAAAACTTACAAATAATTATTAATGAAACTATATTGCATAACATATAAAAAACTATATATAAAATAATAAACTATATTATTATTTTACTTGATATATATTTTTCAGTTTTCCTTTTTTACATTTATTTTTTTACTTGCATTTTAATTTTTAGTTTTATGTTTTTATTGATTCATTACAAGTTTTGAATCCGCTTCGGCATCAAAGTTAATCATTTATATGATTCATTTAATCATTTGTAATTATTTTTCATTGATTTAT
>JAGLBA010000094.1 GCA_018260475.1 Chryseobacterium sp.
GCCCATCGCGATTCGGTAAGTTTTTCTCTAAAGAATCAAGAGGCGCGCGACCGGAAATGAAATTTTCATATTTAAAAATTTTCGCTTTTGTGAGCTCCACGTACGTTTAGAGATAAATCTTCAAGCGAGTCCAAGGGGAATTTAATAAAATGACTGGAGGTTTTTCCCTTTTTTTCATGGAGTGGAAGGGAGGGAAGAATGAGAATTTTCCCTTCTTATATTTTATTTTTTATTTTATTTATTTTTGAAAATTTTTATTTTATTCTTAAAATTTATATTTTTCTTAAATTTTTGTTTCATTTTTTCAAATTTTTATTTCATTTTTTCAATTTATTTATTTTATTTTTTTCCAAATTTTTATTTTATTATTAAAATTTTATTTATTTTTTTATTTATTTTTTACTTTATTTTTTCAAATTTTTATTTTATGATTGATATTTTGTTTATTTTTTATTTTTTAATTTTTTAATTTATTTTTTCAAATTTATATTTTATTTTTTATTTTATTCATTTTTGAAAATCATTTACTTTTTGAAAATTTATATTTTATTCATAAAATTTTTATTTTTTTTTTTAATTATTCTTTAATTTTTGAAAATTTTTATTTCATTTTTTCATTTTTTTTTGCAAATTTTAATTTTATTATTTTATTATTAAAATTTAATTAAATATAAAAAAATTTTTTTCATTTTATTTTTTAAAATTTTATTTTCAAGTATTTAAAAATTTATCGATTTTAAACTTTCGCGACTTTCGTTAAATTCACTAACACTTTTGTACTCACTTTTTGGGTTATAACGTTATAACCCAAAAAGTGAGTACAAAAGTGTTAGTGAA
>JAGLBA010000095.1 GCA_018260475.1 Chryseobacterium sp.
GAATAGAATACCACTTTTACATATTTTTTGTAATCCATCGAAGATGCCAGCAGCTGTAAAAATGTCTAGTTAAGATTTAAAAAATTTTTCTACGGGACGTGAAGGTCCAAAAAGTAAAAAAGCAACTTAATTTTTAATTATAACTTTGAAAATTTAAAAGAAGCAATCATAAGGGAAGATTTTGATGTGAAAGATTTTTTGAAAATTTATTAAGTCTGTGTTGTCGAATACAAAGAACCAAATTTTGAACATTCCCGATTCCAGGAGCGCAAAACTACTTACTGACCAGCTACAAGATCACCTGTAAAGATCAGCTTCGTCTCAAATGATGGGTAACCGATCGTTCCGTTTTTTTTCTTTTTTTTCGGTTTTTTTTCTTTTTTTCTGTTTTTTTTTCTTTTTTCCTTTTCCTTTTTTTTTCTCTTTTTTTCCTTTTCCTTTCTTTCCGTTTTTTTTTTAGTTATTATTAATTACGTTACATATTTTTTATTAATTTATTTTGTTTCTATTGAAACTGTAATCGTGAAAATATTAAAAAATCAATTAAAACATTAATATTTTTTTGCAATCATTGCTTGTTTAAAATCAAAAGTTTGTTGGATCTCCCTTTTTCTCTTTTCTTACCTTTTTTCGCCATTTTTTCTCAATTTTTTTTTCCTCCAGAAAGAGAGGAGGATGACTTCTAACGCGAAAAAAAACATTTTAATGTGTTTTTTCGGAAAATTTTAATGGTCTTGGTTTGATGTAAGGCCGCAGTTGATTTGTTGACTAAATCAACCACGGTCCGACGAGGCTGGGCCTCTAAATTGATTTTTTTGGCTTTGGTCGTCAAACG
>JAGLBA010000096.1 GCA_018260475.1 Chryseobacterium sp.
TTTTGGGAAGAATTTTTGAATTTTTTTTTTAGTCAGTGAAAAATTCATCAAGTTTTTAAACTTCGCCTTAGGAGGAATTAATTTTGACGGAAAATAAAAAATTTATAGATTTCTCGTGAAAAATTAAAAGAGGAAAAATTAAAATAAGAAAAATAAAATTATTTTAAACAAAAAAAAGGAAAAATAAAAAACAGTAAACAGCAAAACGTTCTAACCTCAAAACCGCACCAATCACTTCAACTTTTCATTTGGCAACACTGTTTCATTCGCCAACTTTCAACTTGGCAACACTCAAAAAAAGGCGTTAATTAACCTTTTTGAGTCGCGGGAACATAATGACAAGAACAATTTATTGAAAATTATTGCAACAATTTATTGTAAAAATTAAAAGAAAAAATTCTGAAAAATCGTGATCGTGAGCGAAATGCCTGATTTTGGTCTATTCACTCTCACTCTCTCTCTCTCTCTCTCTCTCTCTCTCTCTCGCTCACTTTCTCTGCCTCTTTAATTTTTCATTTAAAGTGATTGTAAAAAAGCTTTTGCAGTGTTAAGAAAAAAATTTTTTTGAACGGAAAAATTTTTAAAAGCGTTTACGAATTCGACGTAAAGTATACGAAGAGTTAAGCAATGCGACTAATCCTTTTTTAAGGCTTGAAATTCTTTCTTTCAAAAGGAGAAAGTTTCTTTTATTCAACGGCAATCATTTTACCATTAATAACTTTTCGCTTTTTATAATAATAAATGAGCTAAAAAAGCTGATACTTTAAGGCAATCTAACGGAAAAATGCATTTTTTGCGTGAAAGAGCTAAGGAAAACTAATTGCTGCTAAACCTTG
>JAGLBA010000097.1 GCA_018260475.1 Chryseobacterium sp.
GCGGCATTTTTTTCAAAATAGCTACATTGGTCTATTGTAGTACTTCTTTCCGAGTAAATAGCGCCACCTGATTGGTCACCCTTATTATTCACGAAAGTAGAACCATGTACTTCAAATATTCCTGTTCCGACAGCGTAAATTGCGCCCCCATTGCCCGAACTGTTGCCTCTAACCCAACGGTTTGCTTCGTTGTTACAGAAAACAGATGATTTAACAATAAATTCTTGTGAAGTTTTCGCAAATACCGCACCTCCATTAAAGCCAGCGGCAAAGTTATCATAGAATTCGGATGAGGTAATGTGGATAGGCTTGTCAACAAGTCCAGTACCAACAAGGTCGCCCGCTACATGAATTGCTCCGCCTCGTCCACTATTACCATCATTAAGACCAGCATGGTTCGCTATAAATTTGTCATTAGTGAAATCGAGCGCATTACCAACTGTTGCAAAATTACAAGAATATACTCCATGGATATAATACACACCACCAGATTGTCCAGAGTAATTATCTTGGTATAGGTTTCCATTTGAAGTAAGTTGACCGGAGTTATTGAGTTCGATAACACCTCCATTACCTCCTTGATTTCCATAGAATTTACTATCCGTTATAGAGAGTAATGGTAGTGCATTGCCATATACTACAGGTGGTGACTGTCCAGCTAACCTTCCTCTCTTAATATTCTGAAAATTGGAATTTTTTATCGTTAAAGAAGATTGTCCTTGGTCATCATTACAATTAAGGTTTAGGTGAAATAATGCAGCGTTCAAACCTGAACCGCGGATGTTTCTGAAAACAGTATTGTCTACATTTATATCTAAATTTTTTGTTTGTG
>JAGLBA010000098.1 GCA_018260475.1 Chryseobacterium sp.
ATCCAACTACCAAAGGATGCTCTAGTAATATCATAAGGGGTATTACGATAAAAAGCCCTGCTTTTAGTATTTCTAAAAATGGAGACGAGAGTGCCATAATGATGGGTTATTCTGGCAAGGGATATCTCCATAATGATAATCTAATAGCAGACAATAATATAGATGGAGCAGATATTCTGAAAATAGGCATTGGCTTTATAGGTCATGGAAACCGAAATATCATCCGTAACAACAATGTTTCCAATTTTTTAGCTTATGGCATTTTATCCTATGAATCCCAAGTAGATGGAAATACCATGGTGGAGAACCAGATTGTAGATAATATTGTTAGAAACATTGGAGAAACGGGCTCCTCTACCACTGTAAAAGGAATGGGGATTTATCTTATGACATCAGTAAACGCACTGGTTTCTGGAAACAAAGTTTATAATGTTCTCAGAAATTCAGACCAAACAGAAACATTGGCTGCCGGAGCAATCTCAGTTAGTCTTTCGCCTGGTGCCGTAGTTAGAGATAATTTTATTGATGGATCTTATATGTATGGTATTGTTAGCGATTATAGTTTTGGTTCTAAGTTCGTAGGAAATATAATTCAAAATACAAGAAAATCTGGTGCTTATTTTATTAATATGAATGATGTGGAGGTATCTAATAATGTTTTTAAGAATATTGGCGCAGTGGTAATACGCGGCTATTTTGAAAACACTTCTCTCCCCTATATTCTCGAACAGATGCGTACAGAAAAATATAAATACATTGATACTGGCAACAATTTCAAAATTACAGGCAATAAGTTCTACACAGACAAAGATATTTTGTATTTCGAAGGAAC
>JAGLBA010000099.1 GCA_018260475.1 Chryseobacterium sp.
GCGGCATTTTTTTCAAAATAGCTACATTGGTCTATTGTAGTACTTCTTTCCGAGTAAATAGCGCCACCTGATTGGTCGCCTCTATTACTCACGAAAGTAGAACCATGTACTTCAAATATTCCAGTACCAACAGCAAATATTGCACCCCCGTTACCTGCGCTGTTACCTTCAAACCAACGGTTTGCTTCGTTGGTACAGAAAACAGATGATTTAACAATAAATTCTTGTGAAGTTCTTGCAAATACCGCTCCTCCATCAAAGGCTGAGGTGAAATTATCATAGAATTCAGAAGAGGTAATGTGGATAGGTTTGTCAACTAGACCAGTACCCGCGACATCTCCTGCAACAAGAATAGCGCCTCCTCGTCCACTTAGTCCGTCCATACCAGCATGGTTCGCAATAAACTTGTCATTTGTAAAATCAAGTGCATTACCAACTGCTGCAATGGTACAAGGGTATACTCCATGTATGTTATATACACCACCAGCCTGTCCTGCGTAATTATCTTGGTATAGGTTCCCCTTTGAAATTAGGCGTCCGGAATTGTTTAGTTCAATAACACCTCCGTTACCTCCTTGATTTCCGAAGAATTTACTGTCGGTAATAGACAAAAGGGGTAATGCGTCACCATATATGACAGATACAGACTGCGCGGCTGCTCTTCCTCTTTTAATATTTTCGAAACTGGATTTATTAATCGTTAAAGAAGATTGTCCTTGGTCATCATTACAATTAAGATTCAATTGGAAAAGTGCAGCGTTCAAACCTGAACCGCGGATGTTTCTGAAAACAGTATTGTCTACATTTATATCTAAATTTTTTGTTTGTG
>JAGLBA010000009.1 GCA_018260475.1 Chryseobacterium sp.
CAGTCTGTATTCAAAAGGGCGATGGACAAAGCTGGAGTGAAAAAAAATATAGGTATCCACGGTTTACGCCACAGCTTTGCCACCCATCTACTCGAAACCGGTACGGATATTCGGTTGATACAGGAACTGCTGGGGCATAACTCCATCAAAACCACACAGGTTTATACCCATGTCACAGATGTATCTAAAGCTAATATTAAAAGTCCGTTGGATACTTTATAAATTAAAATTATGTCTATACGAAACCGGGTTTCCCTCATAGGAAGGGTGGGTGCAGACTCAGAAATCATAGCCTTCACGGATAATAATTTAAAAGCCAAATTCAGTTTGGCCACTACCGAATTTTACAAAGATAGCAGGGGTATAAAAAAGGAAGACACCCATTGGCATACGATCATCGCATTCGGCAAAATGGCGAATATTGCTGCAGAGCATGTTAAAAAAGGAAAAGAAATTGCCATCACAGGCCGACTTACCTACAGGAAATATGAGGATAAAAGTGGAAATAACAAGCAGGTAACTGAAATTATTTTGGAAGAAATTCAGTTGTTCTGACGACTACACACGCGCCGCGTGAGGGATGGTAAGGGTGCGACCGAAAGGGAGCAGTGCAAAGCACCGTAGCGTAGCGAAGCCCTGAACAGCCCGACCCGAACGAGGGAACGGAGGCCGCGGCGGCTTCGCCGCCGCAGCCGGAGTGACCGAGGAAGGGGCACGCCACTATTTGGATGGATGATTTTTAGTTGATGGTTGTTGGAAAATTTTGAATTTTGGATTTTTTTAAACTCCATTTTTTCAACCTTGGACAACTTCAATCTTTGAACTTTAAACACTTCCCGGTCTTAGAAGTTTTTTCGTTAATTTTGCATCTATGGAAGAAGAAAAAAAATCCCTCAATTTTATTGAGCAAATTATAGAGGACGACCTCGCCAATGGTTTGGATAAAAGTAAACTGCGTTTCCGTTTTCCACCAGAACCCAACGGTTACCTACATGTGGGACACACGAAAGCGATCTGCATCAACTTCGGCCTGGGTGAGAAATATGGCGCGCCTGTAAACCTGCGTTTCGATGATACCAACCCGGAAAAAGAGGAACAGGAATTCGTAGATTCCATCAAAAAAGATGTAGAATGGCTTGGTTTCAAGTATGATAAGGAACTTTACGCTTCGGATTACTTCGATCAACTTTATGATTGGGCCGTCCAGATGATTAAAGACTGTAAGGCGTATGTGGACGAGCAAAGTTCTGAGGAAATCACCGCACAAAGGAAAAATCCTTTTGAGGACGGGATAGAGTCGCCATACAGAAACCGCCCGGTGGGGGAATCTCTGGAGCTTTTCGAAAGAATGAAAAACGGCGAGTTTGAGGAAGGAACCATGTCCCTGAGAGCAAAAATAGACATGACCTCCCCCAACATGAACATGCGCGACCCCGTGATGTACCGCATCCTAAAAAGACCGCACCACAGAACGGGCGAAAAATGGAAAATCTACCCGATGTACGACTGGGCACACGGCGAATCCGACTACATCGAACAAATTTCGCACTCGCTTTGCTCGCTGGAGTTCGAAAACCACCGTCCGCTCTACGACTGGTATCTGGATCAGGTATATGACGAGGGAAAAATACGCAACAAACAGCGCGAATTTGCTCGGATGAATGTGACCTACATGATCACTTCTAAAAGAAAACTGCAACGCCTGGTAGCCGAAAAAGCCGTAACCGGCTGGGACGATCCAAGAATGCCGACCATCTCCGGAATGCGCAGATTGGGCTACACCCCTATCGCAATACGGAACTTTATAGACCGCGTGGGTGTGGCGAAGAGAGAGAACATGATTGATATTCAGCTACTTGAATTCTTCGTTCGTGAGGATTTGAATAAAATATCTACCCGCGTAATGGCCGTGGTGGATCCTGTGAAACTCGTCATAGAAAATTACCCCGAAGACCAAGAAGAATGGCTGGAAACAGAAAATAATCCGGAAGACGAAAACGCCGGAACACGTCAAATCCCCTTCTCGCGCGAACTTTACATAGAGCGTGAGGACTTTAAAGAAGAAGCCAACAATAAGTTTTTCCGTTTGAAACTGGGCGGTGAGGTAAGATTGAAATCGGCCTACATCATAAAAGCAGAGCGTGTGGAAAAAGACGAAAATGGCGAAATAAAAACCATTTATGCGACTTACGATGAAAAATCTAAATCCGGAAGCGGCACCGAGGAAAGTTTGCGCAAAGTGAAAGGAACACTGCATTGGGTTTCTGCGAAACACGCGTTGCCAATCGAGGTGCGCATCTACGATCGCCTGTTTACCACGCCGGAACCAGACGCTGAAAAAGAAAAAGATTTTATGGAATTCCTAAATCCGGATTCTCTAAAAGTGGTACAAGGTTTTGGGGAACCTTACCTAAAAGACACCAAACCGGGACAGCCATTGCAGTTCCAACGCATTGGATATTTTACTAAGGACACGGATTCTACCGACGAGAGGCCGATCTTCAACCGTACTGTGACTATGAAAGATGGTTATAAGCCAGAGTAGAAATTAGAGGGTTATATTTTTATACCTTTTGATTAGTACATTCAAACACTTATAAATCAAAAAAAATTCATCTTTATGAGGGAATTTTTTTAAGAAAAACTGACAATATTTCCGATAAAATTGCGGTTCTTATCCTATGGTAATAAATTAAAAGCGTGAGCGGTAAGGCTTATTTTTTGCTTTAAATGATAAAAAATTTAAAGATATGTTACAATTAGGAATCGATATGTTTGGAACTGTCGGGATCGATGGTAAAACAGGTGTAATGCAACCCGCTGCAAAACGGATGCAGGAAATTTTAGAAGAAATAAAACTGATGGACGAGGTAGGTCTCGATTTCTTCGGAATTGGCGAGCACCACCGCGTGGAATATGCGGTCGCCTCCCCGGAAATCCTGCTCGCAGCGGCGGCAGCGGTTACAAAAAATATCCGCCTTACCAGTTCGGTTTCCGTGATCAGCAGTACGGATCCGGTGAAACTCTATAAAGATTTCGCCATGGTGGATCTCCTATCCGACGGGCGGGCGGAAATAATGGCCGGTCGCGGATCTTTCATAGAATCTTATCCTCTCTATGGCTATAGTCTGAATGATTATGAGGAACTTTTTGAAGAAAAACTGAACTTGCTTTTAGAATTAAATAATAATGACACCATCACATGGAAAGGGAAATTTCGGGCACCACTGAAAAACCAAGAAATTTTCCCTCAACCAAAAAATGGTAAACTTCCCATATGGATTGCCGTGGGCGGAACGCCACAGTCCGTGATTCGCGCGGCAAGATTGGGTCTCCCAGTGATGTTCGCTATTATAGGAGGAAGTCTGGAAAATTTCCTTCCGCTGATAGAATATTACAAGCAGGCTTGGGAAAGCCATGGTCATTCCATGGAGGATTTCCAAGTGGGAATCCACCTTCATTCCTTCTTCAATGACAAGGGTGAAGACGCCACAAATTGGCATTTTCCGCTCTACAAAGCAGGTATGGACCGCATAGGAAAATCTCGCAACTGGGCACCTTATGAGCGAGCTCAATATGATTTCGGGAGATCAAAACATGGCCACCTCATCGTAGGAGATCCGGATTACGCAGTGGAAAAAATCCTTCACGCAGCGGAACTTTTTGGGCTTACGAGATTCTCGGCGCATATGGATTCTGGCGGGCCTGATCATAAAAACCTGATGAAAGCCATAGAAGTGTATGGTACCAAAGTTGCTCCGAAGGTTAGGGAAGCATTGGGAAATAAATAATCATTTCTAAAAGCTGGTTTATATTTAAATAGTCTACACTTCCCAAAATTATAAATAAAATGAACGAAGCTTTTTCTTTAATTTAACATTAAGATATAGAATGAGTTATAACCAATAATTTAAAGAATATAATAAATGTAATTAGGTTAATAGCAAGAAGACATTGGCTTAAAATCTTCATGTTAAATCTCTAACAAATAAATAAACTCTAAATCTTTTTAAAACCCTTCTGGAATTTATTCTGGAAGGGTTTTTGGCGTGGAGTTGGAACGGCGAATCTCGCATAGCCCCGATGGAAACGGCATCCTTTTCTGTGGTTGGGGAGACGGCGACCGAAGGGAGGCGGCGTACCATCCGCAGAAAAGATACAGTGGACAGCGGGTTCCCGGCTCCTGAAAATTTCCGTATTACAATTAAATTTCTCTAAATTTGTAGGAATGAAAACTTTTGGAAGAGACCTGCTTTTTAAGATTAAAAATGCCGAATTGCAAGGCGAGGATGCCCACAGTATGTTCTCGCCGCCCTATCGACCGGTGTTCACCTATGAAGAAATTCTTGCGCGAAACCCTAAATTCGCCGCCGTAAATATTCTGCTCTATCTTAGGAATAACGAATGGCACTTTCCGCTCATCCTGCGCACGACCAACGAAAATGACCGCCACAGCGGGCAAATCTCTTTACCGGGAGGCAAACGCGATGAAACCGACCGGGATTTTGAACATACTGCAAAACGCGAAACGGCGGAGGAAATCGGTGTGGAGGAGAATTATGTGCGCATCATCCGCGAGATGACGCCCATTTACATCCCGCCGAGCAACTTTTATGTGCACCCTTTCATTTCTTTTACCAAAAAAAATCCTGTTTTTTACCCGCAAGAAACCGAAGTTGTAGAGATGATCGAATTCCCTGTAACTTCCCTTCTTGAACTACATTCAAAACCAGAAATGCGCGTGTTACCGACCTCTCATGGTACCGAAGTGCCGGTAATTGTTTTCAACGACTATATTATTTGGGGCGCGACTTCCATGATTCTCAGTGAATTTAGTCAGCTGCTGAAAAATTTGTAGATTTGCAAATTATTTCTAATCTAAATGGCAAAGAAAAATATATTTACAGATGCTTTTGGAAATCTTTACTTCCTGAAACGCCTGATTATCTTCATCCTCGGCGTCGTGTCTTACCGTAGATTTAATGGTTTTAACAAACTGAAAATCAGCGGTACGGAACACATGTTGGGACTGCCGGATAGCAATGTACTTTTCGTGTCTAACCACCAGACTTATTTTGCCGATGTAGCTGCGATGTATCAGGTATTTTGCGCAGTGAATAATGGCTATTTTAACACCATCAAAAATCCAATCTACCTACTAAATCCGAAAGTGGATATCTACTATGTGGCGGCGGAGGAGACTATGAATAAAGGATTAATGACAAAAATATTCAAACTCGCTGGTGCAGTAACCGTAAAGAGAACGTGGCGCGCAGAAGGCAAAGAAGTGAACAGATTGGTGGATTTGAGCGAAATAGAAAACATCATGAAAGCGCTGGACAACGGGTGGGTGATTACTTTCCCACAAGGCACCACATCGGCTTTTGCACAAGGCAGAAAAGGAACGGCGAAACTTATTAAACAACAAAGACCCATCGTAGTTCCCATCAAAATCAATGGATTCCGCAGAGCTTTCGACAAAAAAGGTCTGAAGGTAAAGGTTACCGGTGTGAAACCTACCCTGGAATTTAAAAAACCTTTGGACATTGATTACGACAATGAAAATGCTGCACATATCCTTGAAAAAATCATGATAGCGATCGAACAAACGCCAGATTTCAACCTTTTGAATGACTATGAAGAGGAATTAAAAGCCAAAAAACTCGCCGAAGCACCATCGAATAAAATTTGATAATAAACGAATTAAGATGAAAAATACAGTATTGCTATTTTTAATTTTAATCATGAATGCCTGCCAATCGCAAAAGGTGTTTGAAAATTATGATCTGAGCTATTCCAAAAGCGGAGGACGCGCCCCGTCGTATGAAAACCTACTAATTAAGAACAACACGGTCTCTTATTTTTTCGAAGGACTAGGTAAAAAATACAGCGACAAAACATCGTTATCAGATGAGGAAATGCAAGTTTTGTACAGAACAATAGAGCAAAACAACCTCGGACAAATCCGCGAAGATCATAAAAAATTGTACGACCACATGACCACTACCATAAAAGTAAAAAAGGACAACATCAAAAAAAACGATGGCAGCGGCATCTTCCCGCAAGACCACCAGCGGTGGAATGGTGTTGTGAATGCTTTTGAACATCTGATTATATCCAAAAATTTAAGAAAATAAATTTGAAAACGCACTTTATAGCCATCGGTGGATCCGCCATGCACAATCTCGCTATCGCCCTGAAAGACAAAGGCTACCAAGTCACGGGTTCTGATGACGCGATTTTCGAACCCTCAAAGTCCAGGCTCGAAAAAAAGGGAATACTCCCGCAAGAATTGGGATGGTTTCCGGAAAAACTGACCTCGGATATAGATGCCGTTATCCTCGGGATGCACGCCCATTCCGACAATCCGGAATTGGCAAAGGCAAAGGAACTGGGTTTAAAAATCTACTCCTATCCTGAATTCCTTTACGAACAAAGTAAAGAAAAAACCCGCGTAGTCATTGGCGGTTCACATGGGAAAACCACCATCACTTCTATGATTCTGCACGTGCTGAATTTCCACGGAAAAGACATCGATTATATGGTGGGTGCGCAGTTGGAAGGCTTTGATTGTATGGTGAAAATCACGGAGGATAATGATTTCATGATTTTGGAAGGCGACGAATATCTGTCCTCGCCTATCGATTTGCGTTCTAAATTTTTACTTTACCAACCGAATATCGCCCTAATTTCCGGTATTGCATGGGATCACATCAATGTGTTTAAAACTTTCGATGATTATATAGATCAGTTCAGAAAGTTTGTGTCGACAATTACTCCGGGCGGCGTTTTGGTTTATAATGAAGAGGATGCGGAAGTGGTAAAACTAGTAGAAAATGCGGAAAATTATTTCCGAAAAATTCCCTACAAAACACCAGAATATGAAATAGTAAACGGCGTAGTAAATCTGAAAACCACAATGGGCGATATTCCGCTTTCCGTTTTTGGAGCGCACAACCTGCTGAATTTAGAAGGGGCGAGAATGATTAGTACGCAATTAGGGATTATGGAAGAAGAATTTTATGAAGCCATCATGAGTTTCAAAGGTGCTTCTAAACGCCTAGAAAAGGTAGAAAGAGCCGATGGCGGTACGCTTTACAAAGATTTCGCACACGCGCCGAGCAAAGTGAAAGCGGCGGTGAAAGCCTTCTGCGAGCAGTTCCCAAAAGAGGAAAAACACGCATTTTTGGAACTTCACACCTACTCTTCCCTAAATCCGGTATTCTTGGAGCAATACCAGCACACTATGGACGGCCCAGAAGATGCTGTAGTATTCTATTCGGAAGATGCTTTGAAAATCAAGCGAATGGAGCCTATTTCGCCAGATTTGATTAGGGAGAAATTTAAGAATCCTAATTTAAAGGTTTTCACCAATGCGGAAGACCTTCACGCTTATTGGAATACGCTGGACAAATCCAAAGGCGTCTATATGATGATGAGTTCGGGAAATTTCGGGGGATTGGATTTGACGGTTTAATTATAAAGTTCTGCATTTGCAGGACTTTTTTATTGTCTCTCGCAGATTAATTTGCTTAGGGAGTTTTTTTTATTGCTAAAATTTTTGTCTGTTTTACTTGCTAAATCTGCGAGATTATTTTTTGAATTTCTACCAATTTAGGCTAATTAAATATTTTTACAGAATTGCGTGCCTGCGAATCCCACATAGCCCTGATGGGAACGGCATCCTTTTTTGTGGGTGGAGCGGAGGCGACTGAAGGGAGGCGGCGAAACACCCGCAAAAAAGATACAGTGGACAGCAGGTTCCCGGCTCCTAAAAAACTTTCAAACAAAACTGATTTTCTAAGAAAATACCGCAAAAATTTGTGAAATATATTTAACTTTACGCAAAGTTCATTTTTCCATGAGATACATTCAGGCAGGGGAAATCCCACATAAAAGACACACGGTTTTCAAATCTAACGACGATCACTTCTATTACGAACAACTTTTCGGAACTGAGGGTTTCCACGGTATTTCCTCGCTGCTCTACCACATCCACCGCCCTACGCAAATAAAATCCATCAGCGAGCCAAAGGATGTGGCGCCGAAAATCGCGGTGGACAGAAATGTGACGCCAAGGATGTTCAAGGGGATGAATGTATCGCCAGAAGATGATTTTTTGGATAGCAGAAAGGTTTTGATGCTGAACAATGACCTGAAAATGGGTCTTGCCAAACCGCGTAAATCTACCGAATATTTCTATAAAAATGCCGAATGCGACGAACTTTTCTATGTACACCACGGGAAAGGCGTGCTAAAAACTTTCTTGGGCGACCTGGAGTTTACAACGGGCGATTACCTTATAATTCCGCGCGGCACGATTTACCAAATGGATTTTGAGAGCGAGGACACGGTGTTTTTCTTTCTGGAAAGCCACTCTCCCATCTATACTCCGAAGCGCTACCGCAACGAGTTCGGGCAACATTTGGAGCATTCGCCGTTCTGCGAGCGCGATATTGTGACGCCTACCTTCCGCGAGCCTAGAGACGAAAAAGGCGAATTTTTGATTAAAGTAAAAAAAGAAAATCTGGTTTGGGACTTCGTGTATGCCACGCATCCTTTCGATGTGGTGGGCTGGGACGGTTTCTTCTACCCTTTCAAGATGAGTATTTTTGATTTTGAACCAATCACGGGGCGCGTGCATTTGCCACCGCCAACTCACCAACATTTTGAGGCGCACAATTTCGTGGTGTGCTCGTTCGTGGCGAGGATGTATGATTATCACCCGCTCGCGGTTCCTGCGCCTTACAACCACTCGAATATCGATTCGGACGAGGTGCTTTTCTACACGCAGGGCGACTTTATGAGCCGAAACCACATTGATCTAATGGACTTCACGCTGCATCCGGGCGGCATCGTCCACGGGCCACACCCCGGCGCGATGGAAAGAAGCATCGGCAAAAAATTCACCGAAGAATACGCCGTGATGGTGGATCCTTTCCGTCCCTTAAAAATCACCGAAGAAGCCCTAAAAGTGGAAGACACCGGCTATAAATATTCTTGGCTGGACGAGCCGGAAAATTTTGTGAAAGACAGGGTGCAGGAGTAATGCTTAAAATAACTTTGACAAGTCTCATTCCTCTACCCCACGAAAAGTAAATTAGAACGAAATAAAACCAACTCCCATGATCAACTATGTATCCGCCGAAGAGGCTATTTCATTTATAAAATCTGGCGACCGCGTCTTTTCCCACGGTAGCGCTTGTACTCCCAATATTTTGATTGATGAAATGGCAAAACAGGCTTCGCGGCTAAAAAATGTAGAATTCATATCCATCACCCAGCAGGGCAATGTGGAAATTGCAAAACCTCAGTATAAGGATAGTTTTTTTATCAATTCCCTATTCGTATCCACTCCAGTACGCGAGGCGGTGAACTCTGATCGTGGCGATTTCGTACCGATTTTTTTAAGTGAAATCCCTTTGCTTTTCAAAAAAGGGCACCTGCCAATAGATGTTGCTATGGTCACAGTTTCGCCACCAGATAGGCACGGCTACTGCACCCTGGGCACCTCGGTGGATGTTGCACGCGCTGCGGTGGATACTGCTAAAACCATTCTCGCAGTGGTAAATCCAAATATGCCCCGCACTCACGGCCACGGCATGATTCACCACTCCTGTTTCACTAAAACAGTTTGGCATGATGAAGAATTACTTACCATAGATTACAGTGCGAAAGTAGGCGAAGAAGAGATGATGATTGGGCGAAATGTCGCTGAACTTATAGACGATGGCGCTACGCTGCAAATGGGTATCGGGACTATTCCGGATGCGGTTCTGCAATGCCTCGGGAACCACAAAAACCTCGGCGTACACACAGAAATGCTTTCCGACGGCGTGATCGATTTGATTAAGAATGATGTGATCAATAATAAATTAAAGGGTTATAATGACAATGTAACCATCACGAGTTTCTGTTTCGGCACCAAGCGGCTTTATGACTTTGTGGATGATAATCCATCCATCCATTTTAATGATGTGGAGCAGGTAAATTACCCGATTAATATTATGCGGAATAGAAAACTGCACGCCATCAATTCTGCGATAGAAATTGATTTAACAGGACAGGTTTGCGCAGATTCCATCGGGACTTATCAATTCAGCGGTATTGGTGGACAGATGGATTTCATGCGTGGAGCGGCGCTTTCCGAAGGCGGCAAACCGATTATGGCCATCTCTTCCCGAACAAAAAAAGGCGTTCCGCGTATCGTGCCATTCCTGAAACAGGGCGCCGGTGTAGTGACTACCCGCGGACACATCCATTATGTAGTGACCGAGTACGGATCTGCCAATCTATACGGCAAAAACCTGGAGCAGCGCGCAAAAGCACTCATCAAAATCTCCCATCCGGATGACCGGGAAATGCTTGAAAAAGCGGCTTTCGAGAGGTTTAATTCATAAAAAACTGATTTTTTAAAACAAAAAAGTCAAAGTAATGCATTACTTTGACTTTTTTCATTTCTTGTGAAGCTTATTTCTTACGCTCAATCAGCGCCATATAGAATCCGTCGTAACCTTCGGAAGGCATAATACTTTCTTCTTTGATGAGGGAATATTCCGGATTGTTGCTCAGGAAGATTTTCACCTGTTCTGTGTTCTCCGAAGGCAAAACCGAGCAAGTCGCGTAGACCATTTTACCGCCTTTTTTTATAATTTTAGAATAATCTTGTAAAATCTGCTGCTGCTCGCCACGAATTCTGTCTATAAAATCCTGGTCTATTTTCCATTTAGAATCCGGGTTTCTTTTCAGCACCCCAAGGCCGGAGCATGGCGCATCTATCAGTAGGCGGTCGGCTTTTTCGTGGAGGCGCTTTATCACTTTCGTATCCTCTATCAGTCGGGTTTCTATGTTGTGTGCGCCCGCTCTTTTGGCGCGTCGGCGAAGTTCGGCGAGTTTCCATTCGTAGATGTCCAACGCGATAATCTGACCTTTATTTTTCATCAGCGCGGCTAAATGCAAGGTTTTTCCGCCCGCTCCGGCGCAGGCATCCACCACGCGCATCCCTTCGTGCACATCCAGCAGCTCACCTATCCTTTGTGAAGACGCATCTTGCACCTCGAACAAACCGTCCTTAAAGGCCGAAGTCAGGAATACATTTTTCTTTTCCTCCAGCTGCACCGCATCCGGATATCTCGGGATCGGGTGGCTCACCACATTTTCATCACCAAGATCTGAGACCAATTCTTTCACCGTAGTTTTCAAGGTGTTCGCACGCAGAACCGTAGGCGCTTGCTCGTTCAGAGCCGTCATTTCTCGCTCCCATTTCGGACCGAGTTCCTTTTCCAAAGTCTCCGCCAACCATTCCGGTATCGAGTGCTCTATCGCCTTTGTCGGGATATAGCCTTTTTTTAGTTTGGTCAAAATATCTGCGATTTTTATCCCGTCGAATTCCTCAAATTTCTTGTAATGCGTCTTGCTCCAGAGGCAGTACGCCAAAATCAGTTTATAGATATTGTTGGGTTTCACGCCCTCGCCCATGTAATATTCCAGGCGTTTTTTCCATCGGATGATATTGTAGAAAATCTCCGAAACCACTTTTCTATCCTCGCTACCCCATTTTTTATTCGCTTTCAGCAGGCGTTCTATTACCTTATCGGCGTATTTCCTATCCTCGAAAAATGTTTCCTGTAGCGCGTCGTGTATTCCTATGAGGAGGTTTCTGTGTATAAGTTCCATATCAATTTTGGTTGGTTCCGCGGCAGCGAAAACAGATTTTTGCAAAAATAGGCAATTTATAATTTACTTTTTGTGGTGCAAATAATTTGGGCGCCTATTTCCGTCCTCCGTTCCCGCTGTTTTGTTCGTCGTTCCTCCTCACAAAACGAGCTCCACTCAGGCCGGGGCGCACGAGATTCATCGCCCTAAAGTTCAAAGTTCAGGAGTTAAGGTTCAAGGGTGTGCTTATCGGTTAATTTATTACTATGGGAAATATTTTTATGTCATTAAACATTTTTTTCTCAGCTTTGCCATTGCTCTTACTGGAAATGTCCCCACTCCCTAAGATTTGGATGGTATTGCACTAAAAGTAAAACCTTCTTTGGTGAACAAATAAAGGTTGCAAAGATGGTAAAGTACATTTCAAAATCAAATTTTACTCTTTTGTCCCTATTTCTCTGTTTTGCAAGTTACAAAGACACGGTAACGAGGCGTAGTTTGGCAAAGTTTATTTCGAAAACCTTCTCCTGTCGGATGAGAAGATTTGCAATCCGTACCTGTACCATTTTGTTAAAACCATATGTACAAATAATTGTTTAGCAGTGGAATATCACGCACGCCGCGTGAGGGATGGTAAGGGTGCGACCGAAGGGAGCAGTGCAAAGCACCGGAGCGAAGCGGAGCCCTGAACAGCCCGACCCGACGAGAGAGCGGAGGAAGGGACACGCCCAAACAAATAAAACCGTTGAACGGTTATCTTTCAAAAAGATTTTTTGATTCCAGAAAAATTTTCTCGCATTTTCGCGATGTCTTAATTCTAAAACAAGTCCTAAATAATCACCATATCTCTATTTTTGGCAAATCCGTATCTTTGCGCAAAGAAAAATATTATGAGCGACACTTTTATTTGCCCAAAATGCGGTTCCGAATTCACCTACGAGCAAGATAATCTGCAAGTTTGCTCCCAATGCTTCTATGAGTGGGACCCGAACGAAGCCAGAACCGAAGACCAAATCCTGGATGCGAACGGGAATGTGCTACAAAACGGCGACAGCGTGGTGGTGGTGAAAGACCTCCCCGTGAAAGGCGCACCAAAACCTGTGAAAGCTGGAACGAAAGTGAAAAATATTCGCCTAAGACCTGACAGCGACCACAATATTGATTGCAAAATCGACGGATTCGGGTCTATGGCTCTCAAATCTGAGTTTGTGAAAAAGGCGTAACCGACACCGCCTCACCATCAGCCGTTCATTCTTTGGGTGGTTTTTTTATTCCCGGAATATGCAGCGGCACACTCTTGTATTATTTCGTATTTTTGCACTCTATTAGCACTTATCATCTATCTATCATACTTATGAACTACATCACCGCAGAAAATCTTACAAAATCTTTCGGAATCCGCACCCTCTTTGAGGATATTAGTTTTAATGTTAACGAAGGCGACAAGATCGCGATTGTTGCGAAAAACGGCTCAGGGAAATCTACGCTTTTAAAGATTTTGATGGGTCAGGAAACTATGGATTCCGGCACAGTGGTCATTAATAAAGATATTCAGGTGGTATTGTTCGATCAGGAAATAGATTTCGAGGGCGAGCAGAGCGTAGAGGAATTTATGATGAGTTTGGAATCCGCTCCTATTGTGGCTTTGAAAAACTACCACCACGCCCTCGTTTCCGGCGATCCTGACGATATGGATTCCGCACTTGCCGGCATGGAGCAGCACAAGGCTTGGGATTTGGAAAACGAGATGGCACAAATCCTCTCCCAACTCAAAATCACAGATCTCTCGGCTAAAATGAAAAACCTTTCCGGTGGGCAGATTAAGCGTGTGGCGCTTGCAAAACTCCTCACGGAAACCCGCGCCGAACACAAGCACACGCTCCTGATCATGGACGAGCCCACCAACCACTTGGATGTGGATATGGTGGAATGGCTGGAACAATACCTCTCCAAAGCGCGAATCACGCTGCTTTTGGTAACCCACGACCGCTATTTTTTGGATGCCGTATGCGATATGATTTGGGAAATTGAGGACCAGAAACTTTATATTCACAAAGGTGCCTACGCACAATATCTGGAAAACCGAGCCATTCGCGAGGACAACCTAAACGCGACCATCGACAAAGCGCAAAACCTCTACCGAAGAGAATTGGAATGGATGCGCCGCCAACCGAAAGCGCGAACCACAAAATCCAAATCTAGAATTGATGACTTCTATGATACCGAAAAAACGGCAAAACAAGATACCTCCAGCCAGTCTTTGGAACTCGATTTTGAGATGAAGCGGATGGGAAATAAGATTTTGGAACTGAAACATATTTACAAAAGTTTCGGGGATAAACTATTGCTAAAGGATTTCTCCTACCAATTCCAGCGTGGTGAAAAAGTGGGGATTGTCGGGAAAAATGGCGCCGGAAAATCGACTTTGCTGAACATCATCCAAGGATTGGAAAAATACGACAGTGGCGAGATAGAAACCGGGGAAACGATAAAATTCGGCTATTTCTCCCAAAAAGGTTTGAAATATAAGGAAGACCAGCGCGTCATAGATTTTATAAAGGATATTTCCGAAAACTTCCCGCTCTCGAACGGCAGAACTATGACGGCATCTCAGTTTTTGCGCTTGTTTTTGTTTGATGACCAAACGCAATACTCGCCAATTTCCAAACTTTCCGGCGGGGAGAAACGAAGACTGCACCTAATGTATGTCCTTTACCAAAATCCAAATTTTTTAATCTTCGATGAGCCTACAAATGATTTGGATCTCCCTACCCTCACGGTTTTGGAGAACTTCCTGACGCAGTTTCAAGGCTGCCTGATTATCGTTTCCCACGACCGCTACTTCATGGACAGAATTGTTGGCCATATCCTGGCTTTCGAGGGTGAAGGCAAGGTGAAGGAGTTTGTGGGAACCTTCACGGAATACCGCGAGAAAAAAGAGAAAACTTCCGACCAGACCACACCGAAAAAGACTGAAGCAAAGGAAGTTCCCGCTCCGAAATCTGAGGCAAAAGTGGAAAAGCCGATGGCAAAAACCGCACCGACTGGAACGCGGAAATTATCTTTCAAGGAAAAAACGGAACTGGAAAAAATAGAGAAAGAAATGCCTGAGCTGGAGGAGAAACGCTCCAAAATTTTGGTAAAGCTGGGCGCAGAAACGGATTACGATAAAATTGCTACCCTCTCTGCCGAATTGGAGTCCATCTCCAACACTATGGACGCGTATGAAATGCGCTGGCTGGAACTTCAATCGTAGTTAATTTGTGATTGTAGGGAGATGGAAGCGTGAAGTTGAGGCTTAAGATAGGAAGTGTGGCGGCGAATCGCGCGCGGCCGGGATAGAAGCGGCATCCTTTTTTGGGTACGGGGCGGCGCCGACCGAAGGGAGGCGACGAAATGTACCCAAAAAAGATACAGCGGATAGCCCGAAATGCCGCCCAAAAAAAAAATGGGCGGTTGATAGTAGTTGGTTGTTGGGCTCCCTCGGCTTTGCTCAGGATGACATCGGGAATGGATGTGTGTAATGCGACTTCGCTCGGAATGTCCTTGTAGGGGATGGGTCTGGGATGGTATCGATTATAATGTGATTTTTAATTGTCTAAATGAAAAGAAAGGTACTGATAATCTATACCGGCGGGACGATCGGCATGGAGAAAGATTACGAAACGGGGAGCCTGAGAGCGTTCAATTTTAATAAGATTTTTAGCAAAATTCCGGAGATGAACTTGCTGGAGTGCGAGGTTTCGGTGGAGGCGTTTGCCGATCCGCTGGATTCCTCGGATATGGGACCTAATGAATGGAAGATGATCTGCCAGATTATTGAAAAAAATTATTCGGCCTTCGATGGGTTTCTGATTTTGCATGGTACGGATACGATGTCCTACACGGCTTCGGCGCTGAGTTTTATGCTGAAAAACCTTCGAAAACCGGTTGTGCTGACGGGTTCCCAATTGCCGGTGGGCGACCTGCGGACGGATGCGAAGGAAAACCTTTTGACGAGCCTCTACTACGCGTCTTTCTACGAAAATGACGAGGCTGTGATCCAGGAAGTGGCCATCTATTTTGAGTATAAACTCCTAAGAGGTAACCGTACGCTGAAGTATTCTGCGGAGTATTTCGATGCCTACCAAAGTCCGAACTACCCTCTTTTGGGGCAGTCGGGCGTGCACCTGAATGTGGATAAGGATAGTTTGTACCGTCCTGGAAACAATCCTTTCTCTATTGATACTCACCTTTGTGACAGCGTATTTTTCTGGAGAATTTTTCCGGGTATAAATTTGGATTTTTTATCGGCCTTGCCTAAAATGAAAGTGCTGATTTTGCAAGTCTTCGGAAGCGGTACGATTTTCAGCGACCAGAAAACGGAGGATGTGCTTTCTGCCATTAAAAAATCGGGGACGGAAATTGTGGTAGTGAGCCAGTGCGTTTCGGGTGGCATCAGTTTCGGGAAGTATGAAAACAGCAATATTTTTGGGCGCATCGGAGCCATTAGCGGTCGGGATATGACGGCGGAAAGTGCCATAACCAAGGCGATGCACCTCTCGGGAAATCCTGCATTGGAGGGATCTTTCGTGGAACTTTTTGAGAAAAACATCTGCGGGGAAATTTCTCCCCGATAAAAATACGGATGTATATAAAAATTTTGTATATTTGCAGTCTTCAATTAGAGAGGTGTCCGAGTGGTTGAAGGAGCTACCCTGGAAAGGTAGTATACGGGTAACTGTATCGAGGGTTCGAATCCCTTCCTCTCTGCATTAAGTGCTGGTAATCAATATATTACAGCACTTACACTTAAGACCACACCCACTTTTCAGCGGGTGTTTTTTTTTATCAATATATCTAGTCAGCACTTACCAGCTGCCTATCTTTAGTTTTTCAATATTTTGAGTGGAATAATCTTTTCAAAACAGATTCCCAACTTGAATCATTTGAAATATAATGATACTTAAAATTTCACAAATGGAAGCTTTCCATTTGTTCATCTTTCCTTTGAAATTGAATGTTACTACTGCTAGTAAAATAAAGCTGGCCTCTCAAAGCATTTGCGGGATCTGCAGAAAATTGTAGAAGCCCACAAAAATACTGGTAATACAAATTTTCCGTCCATTGCTCTACCACACTTCATCAGCAGCATTACGGAGATGTTTTAAAATTAACAATCCCACCATTAACCGTATGGGCTTTGCGGGACAGCCATTATCCGCGCAATATAGTGGCGCAAAAGCATCCTCAAATAGTTGCCAATCAAT
The DNA here is from genome assembly GCA_018260475.1 of Chryseobacterium sp. GTDB lineage: Bacteria > Bacteroidota > Bacteroidia > Flavobacteriales > Weeksellaceae > JAGLBA01. Next base: position 16,905 of record JAGLBA010000009.1, read on the forward strand.
ACGGCCTGCTTAAAATAAACAATGTATGACTTTGGTTGATCGTATCTTCAAGATAGAACAAAAAATCTGCCTGGGAGACGATTTTTGTTTGGAAATCATAACTAAAATAGACAAGGTTTATACCATAAAATTCACAAACTGGCAGAAATACACGAGCAATGTAAAATATAAATAACTATCAATCAGCTAAATTGAGTGGCTTTTAACGGCTGACTAGTTGTATTCGTTTTTTTTTGGGGAAGAGTAGACCGCCGTGCTCTAATTACACTTGTTTTCGTTAATTTTACATAAATAAAAAACCATCTTATGACTCCCAACAGATTAGAAGCATTTAGCGATGGCGTATTGGCGATAATTATCACTATTATGGTTTTAGAACTAAGAGCGCCAACCGATGGTGCTGAATTATCCAATTTGGTTTCTCTAATTCCTAAGGTCCTGTTTTATCTACTCAGTTTTATGTATGTCGGAATATATTGGAATAACCACCATCACTTATTTAAAGCTACCCAACGCGTGAATGGCCTGGTGCTTTGGGCAAATCTAGGACTGCTATTTTTCCTCTCGCTAATCCCATTTACCACTTCATGGATGGGAGAATTCGCACTAGACAAACAGCCGTCCGCTCTGTATGGAATCAATCTTCTGCTATGCGCTATTTCATTTATGATCTTGGAAAGAGCGGTCATCAGCGCGGAAGGAAAACAATCTATCATTTCAAATGCTTTAGAAGGTCAGCGAAAAGAGAAAATTTCAATAGGGCTTTATATAATTGGGATTGCTTTGTCATTTATATATTCGCCTTTGGCACTTTTATGCTATGCGCTTGTGGCTCTTCTTTGGTTAATGCCTGACAAAAGAATCGAAAATAACCTCTAACAAATTTTATTGATATAGTCAACATACAAATACAGATAATATGTGTGTGGATACCCTAGATTATTTGTAACTTTAACAAAAAAATTTTAATATGAAACCAGAATTCGAATCTTTAGAATTAAGAGTAAACGAGAAACAAAAACGTTTTGAATTAGAGTATAATGGCTACATAGGTTTTATAAACTACGGCGATTTCGGTAACAGCATTGCCCTAGTTCATACAGAGGTGGAACCAGAATTACAGGGAACTGGCATTGCATCCGCATTGGTGGAAAAGACATTGACCCATCTAAAAGAGCAAGGAAAAGAAATTCTGCCTTTTTGCCCTTATGTATTCGCGTACATAAAAAAACATCCAGAATGGAAAGCGATTGTGAGCACTCATTTCCCTGGTTATAATGAACTTTAAAAAACAATTAAAATGTCAAATATTGGATTAATATTAGAAGAAAAGGCGGCCGACATTGGTAATTTTTTAGTCGGGAGACTATTGCCATTCCGTCAAAAAAGATCAGTGGGACCCTTCGTCTTTATAGACCATATGGGCCCAAAAACATTTCAACCAAATGATAATATGGCTGTAAAACCGCACCCTCACATCGGTTTATCTACCCTTACTTTTTTGATGGAAGGTTCTATACAGCATAGGGACAGCCTTGGAAATTCTTTGGAGATAAAGCCGGGCGCAGTTAACTGGATGACCGCAGGAAAGGGCGTGGTACATTCGGAGAGAACACCGGCATATTTAGAAAGTCAAGAGAAAGTTGTTCATGGCCTACAAATTTGGGTCGGTTTACCTAAAGAGTTGGAAGATAAAGATCCGGAGTTTCAACATGTTTCGGAGGAAGACATTCCAGCATGGGAAGAGGACGGCGTACAATATAAGCTCATTGCCGGTGAAGCTCTGGGCAGAAAGTCTCCGGTAAATGTTTATAGCAAACTGTACTTCATTGAAATAAGTACATCGGAGAAAAAGACGATTAACATTGGAGAGCAATTGTATGGCGAAGTCGCTATGTACATCTTGGATGGCACCGTCACCATAGAGGGTGAAAATCTTGGAACCAAACAATTAATTATCGCAAAAAACCCTTCACTGTGCGCGTTTGAGATGGAAGCCAACAGCAAGTTATATCTTTTTGGTGGCGAACCTTTCCCTCAAGAGCGCTTTATCCACTGGAATTTTGTTCATACAAGTAGGGATAAAATTCAGGAAGCAAAACTAAACTGGTATCATCAGAATACGGAAGCTTTTCCGAAAGTCATTGATGATGAAGTGGAGTATGTACCTTTACCTGAAGATTCATTAAAAGTAAAATAAATGGGATATCGTGTAAAGGTCAACGGTTCGATTGGTTTCGACAAGTTTTTGACCAAATTAAGTACAGAGAAAAATACATACTATTCAGATGAACCCGAGAGCTTTGGTGGAGACAACAGAGGCTTTAACCCCTTTGAATTATTAGCCTCAAGTTTAGCCGCCTGTACTCTGGCTACGCTGAAATCGTATGTTAACATGAAAAAATGGAACATTCCAGAGATTGATGTAGAAGTTGAGTTTGAGAGCTTTCCGAAAGAGAAAAAATCTTTTTTTAAACGGTACATAGATTTTAAAGGAGCGGATCTCACCATTGAACAGAAAAACAGGCTTTTTGAGATTGCCGAAAGATGCCCGGTTCATAATTTATTAGTCAATGAAATTGAGATTTTTTCCGAAATAAAATCTGATGCCACCTAAATAAGGAAAGATTGTGTTCTTCTTTAAATTAAGTTTGAAGTCATTGTTTTAATTGTTGTAATGCTTTATTTACAACATGTAAGTTGTGATAATATATTTAATATTTTGAGGTAAAAAATGGAATAATTTATGTGATAGTAATTAGATATTAAACAAAAAAAATAAAGAATATGTTTAAAAATGTATCTGACCAGCTGGTTGAAATGCTGAAACAGGCTGGAGTTAAGAGAATATACGCGGTTACTGGAGACAGCTTAAATCCTATTAACGACGCCATCAGAAGAGACGGTGAAATTGAATGGATTCATGTGCGGCATGAAGAGGCAGGCGCTTATGCGGCCTCAATGGAAGCAGAACTAAACGGTATCGGCTGTTGCATGGGAAGTTCTGGCCCGGGTCATGTTCATCTGATTAATGGTCTGTATGATGCAAACCGTTCCGGAAATCCTGTCATAGCTATTGCGAGCACAGTACATACTGATAAATTGGGAACGGATAATTTTCAAGAAACACAGCCTACCCTTTTATTTCAAGATTGTAGCAAGTATGTGCATATGGCAAACACTCCGGCACAATTTACCAAGGTAATGCAGCATGCCATACAGACAGCCATCAGCGAACGCGGTGTCGCCGTGGTAGGATTACCCGGAGATGTGGCCTCTGCCAAAGCCGTTGAGGTGGAGACCTCCTCTAAAACGTACAAGACAAAATCAATCTTCAGACCTGATGATGAGTCTATTTCAGAACTGGCAGAGTTGATAAATAACAATCAAAAAATCTCTCTGTACTGTGGTTTGGGAGCGAAAGATGCAGTAGCTGAAGTGGAAGAACTGGCTAAAAAACTGAAGGCACCAATTTCCTACTCTTTTAGAGGAAAGATATTTTTTGATAAAGAAGACAGCCCATATACCGTAGGGATGAATGGTCTTTTAGGAAATCCTGCTGGATACCACGCTAGCCATGAGGCGGATGTGATGGTGATGTTGGGCACAGATTTCCCTTACACAGATTTTTTGCCCACAGACAATAAAATTGTTCAGATTGACACGAGAGCAAATAAAATTGGTCGTAGAGCAAAAGTGGATTATGCTTATGAAGGCGCTATAAAAGACACTTTACAAGCTCTATTGCCACTCATTAATGAAAAAACGGATGACAGTTTTTTAAAAAAACACAAAGAATCGTTTCAGAAAGATCTAGAATCTTATGAAGTGTCGCCCGATAAAGAGTCAAAAGAAAACCATGTAAGCCCAGAAGCTGCAGCTCAAATTATCAATAGATTGGCTACAGATGATGCCATTTTTACAGTGGACACGGGAATGTCGGCGGTGTGGGCTGCCAGAATTATCAAGGCAAAGCGCAACAGATATCTTACGGGATCTTTTAACCATGGTTCTATGGCTAACGCAATGCCAATGGCCATTGGTGCAGCACTAGCTCAGAAAGACAGACAGGTAATTGCCATGTGTGGAGATGGCGGTATATCTATGCTTATGGGAGATCTTGCCACCATTATGCAGTATAACTTGCCTATCAAAATCATTGTTTTTAATAACCGATCTTTAGGAATGGTGAAGCTGGAAATGGAAGTGGCGGGTTATATTGACTGGAATACCAATATGGTAAATCCTCCTTTTCATAAGATTGCCGAATTAATGAATATGAAAGGTATAGAAATTCATAAAAATAGTGAGTTGGAAGCAGGACTAAAACAAGCCTTCGACTATGATGGCCCCGTCCTCGTAAATATCTTTACAGATCCGGAAGTTTTGGCTATGCCTCCAAAAGTCACTATGGATCAAATGAAGGGATTTGCAGAATCTTTCACTAAAAAAGTGTTAACTGGTAAACTGGAGTCGGCCGGCGATATGGTTAAAGCTGGTATTGACGCCATTATTTAACTTAATTTCTAAAAATACCAGAGTAATTTTGCACTGGTATTTTTATTTTATTAAATGATTCAAATTAATAAAAATAATTATCAAAAACTATTGATTATGGAACATTTTGAAGTAATAAAGGGAAAAACCTGGCAGGCTAAAAAATTTGATGGCGGATATATTGTTAATATTAACAATGGTGAAAAAATCATTTCATCTCTAGAAGATTTTATTCTCAGCGAACAAATAGGATCAGCGGAAATTACAGGTATTGGTGCGACAAATGAAGCTAAATTAGGTTTTTTCGATTTTGAAAAAGAAGAATTCTCAGAGCAAACTTTCTCAGAACAAATGGAAATTGCTAGCGCGATAGGTAACGTGTCTTATAAAAATGAGGAGTTGTATATTCATATGCACGTAACCTTGGGAAGAGAAAATTACAGCTCCTACGCGGGTCATTTAGTGGAGGCTACCATCCATGGTGTAGCTGAATTTTATGTGCGCACGAACCCGTTTAAAGTTTTTAAATCCAATGAAGAAAACAAAAATATGTGGGTTTATGACTTTGAAAAGACCGAGGTATAATATCACATTCTCGCATCACGCATAAAAATATTAGCCTTCCAAATGTGAAGGCTAATTTTTTTAATCAAATTTATTTTATTAATCTAACCAATGTTTAGAAGAGACCGCATAACGACCTGCTCCAGTAAAGAACAGTACTACAGCGGTCATCAGATAAAATACTTGCAGTTCTATTGCCCAAGCTCCAGTTTCTTCTTTAAGCATAAAGATTTGATCCAGAAAAACGGCGTAGATTGCAAATACCATAGTCCCGGCCATTAATCCAGACCAAATTTTTGATCTCCATCCTATAATAAGCAATATAGGAGCAATAAACTCCGAAAGGTGTACACTATAGGCAAAGAATCCCGGCAAGCCTGCAGCGGTAAGATCTGCTGCCAAATGATGGATAGCATCCAAAGGGTGCTGAATTTTGTGGATGCCGTGGAACAGCATAAGACCGGCAGAGGTAATGCGAAGTAACAATAGACCTAAATCTATGTTTTGTATTGATTTCATAACATTTTATTTTTTTGGTTATTATTAGGAATTTAATTACAGTTTCTCAATACAAAATTACATAACAATAGATACTTTGGGAAACTAATTTTACTGCTTTTTATCAATAGCATATTTTCCTGCTCCAGCTAGAAGTAAGGCCAAACTTCCAAAAAAATAAAAACCTTGAACTTCCAAGCCCCATGCTCCGCTTTTTTCTCTCTTATCAATCTTATCCAGATTTACAGTATAGACCGCCATCAACATATTGAACATCACAATGGATGCCGCCGTCTGTGTTTTATATCCAGCAATCATCATAATCGGCGCAACCACTTCTCCTACATACGCCCCTTTTGACATGGCTGGCGGAAGATCATTTTTCGTTAGGATCTTTTCAAGGTTCTCCATCGATTCATCCGGTTTTTCCACTTTCCTCAACCCGTGTAGCAATAAAAGACCACCCACGGTAACACGCAATACTAATAAGCCAGCATCTACATTTTTAAATTTAAACATAACTAGAATTTTTATATTAAAAAGTTTTGTAACAGGTAATTAAGTTTATAACAGACATAACTTTATGCCTATCAATCTATCAGTAAATATACTAATTTAAAAATACATGAAAGAACCTATTGTGCATCTAGATTATTTTTTTTCTTTTGTTTATACTTCAATTTAAGATGAAAAGTCAAATATTGAATCAATGTAAAAGAGGGTATTTTTGATTTCCTCCATGTTTCTAAACCTTGAAACGTTTTTGCAAGGTTAATATGGGTGGTGAACGTCTGCATCATAGAGATATTGGTTTCTATTCTCTTTATTACATTTGATTTTTTCTGCGAGAGGTCTAAATAATCATGCTGATTTTTCGCATCTGAAACGAGAAGTTAGTCCTTGTTTTAATTACAAACAATTGTTATCTAAAGGAATAAGCCTAAACTATTATTTAGAAAAATGTGTCCAAGATTTAGCATTAAGACAAGAAAAATAAACAAGCCGATTCTTCTAGATTACATGTCAAATATTATATTGACAATTACAGAAAGTTCATTAAAAAATAACACAAAAGATGAGAGCGCTATTTTGATTTTTAGAATGATTAGCCATACTTTTACTAAGTTTTAAAACAAACAGGCACTTCTCGCGAAGTGCCTGTTTTGTAAAAAGTAGCCCCATGAGGAATCGAACCTCAACCTAAAGAACCGGAATCTTTAATTCTATCCATTAAACTATGGAGCCGTTTTAGAAGGAAAATTTAATGCCGCCTGTTATTTGCACTCCCAGCTTTTTATATCCATAAAAGTTTTGGTAGTTTTTATTCAGTAGGTTATTTCCGAGTGCAAAAATACTTAAATTTTTATGAACTTTATATTCAGCAGAGAGGTTTAAATCTGCATAGCCAGGCACATCCACCTCCCGTTTGGTAGAAACATAAGCGCCCGGCGTGCCTAAAATAGATAAATCATATACATCCACCGTATTTCCGGTATCGAAAACGGTTTTGAATTCTAATAATAATTTCTGATTCAGCATACGGTATTTTGCACCGATACTCGCCGTAATTCCGTCCTCGTTATAGGTGTTTTTCGCTTCTGGTGCATTATATTTTTGATATTCTATAGCACCTTCCACATCCAGATTTTGTATCGGATACCATTTCAGATCGGCATTTATTTTATTCATCGTACCGCTGCCATACACCGTGGATAGGACATTGGCAAAGTTGTAGGCAGAGCGGTTCAGCGTGTTATTATAATCAAATAAATCATTGTGAATATAGAAAACGGCATCGTTTACTTTGGCGTAAGTTCCAGAAATGTTGTATTTCATATTTTTATTCACATCGCCCTTCACACCCAAAGAAATGCTGTATTTCGTTTCTGTTGGCTTAATGACTTGATCTGAAACCAAGTACGGATTTTCCGCTAAAAGACTTGCGTAGGAGTTGAGTTGTGCACCGCCATCCATACCAGCGTAGATGTTAAACTGTTCCGAAACACCCACCTGCAACTCAGCATTCAGATAGAATTTTGATTTGCCATTTGCTATATTTTCGCCGTTTTTATCAGACTGTGTGTTGTTTAAATAATTAAACACCGTCCCAAGTTTAAGGTGAGAATTCCCAAGGTTGAAAGAAACACTCGGTTCAGCCTTTAGCAAAACAAAAGCTGCCGCATTTTTATTGAGCAAATCAAAATTGGTATTCTGCATCTCTGCACCCAACCCTAATCCGAAATCGACCGCCATACCGCCGCCATCTTTCCCCAGATGAATATTATTTTTGGTCAAATTTGTGGCTAATTCCAGCGCACTTTCCCTAGCACCAAAATGATCGGTAAGAAAATTGGTTTTCACGCGAACATCATCCAAAATTTCATTGGAAAAATGGTCATAAAAACCATTGATGCTCACCTGATTTACCTTTTGGGAAAGCCCAATATTCGCAGCCGGCGCAAGGGCGTAGATGCCGTAATATTTATAATCACTCAGTTCATAGTCAGCATTCACATTGATTTTTCCTGTATTCCCATAATAATTTAGAAAGGCGCCAAACTCCGCTATAGCCTGCCCGGAATCCCAAGGATATTCTTTCTTTAACCCCGTTGTAGATACGAAATGCGCATCCACACCTACTTCCAATTTATTCTTCAAAATCGTTGAAATATTCGCATCCGCGAGGGTTTTACCGTAATTCCCCATACCCGCACGCAGATAGTTTTTTTGGTAGGAACTCTGGAAATTCGGGGATATGTCCGCCCCCTGTATCGTGGAAGGTTTGAAGTCAGACACAGCCGGTACATCCTGTATATCATAACGAAGGTTTAGGGAATCCTGAGTCCTTTTCTCTTTTGGCGGATAGTTTTTTATCGTTGCTACGGAAGTTTGTTTTTTCTGAATTTTGCGTATTTCCGGCTCGCGTTTGCGGTCCAAGATAAGTTTTTCTTCTTTAATTTGTGCAAAACCGAACTGCGAGAATCCGGCAAATAATATGGATAATATAATGAGGCGCTTGTTCATCGTATTTTTTTATTGAATTAATGCTTTTTCGAGCATTTTTGTTTTTTAGTTAGTATGATTCCCTAAATTATTTTTTGATACCATTTTTGATGGCTCTTGCCTCCGCCACAATCTCCGGAAAGTCCCGATAATTAGCAATAATCTGGTCGGTGGTATAACTTGCTTGGTAATTGTCTTTCAGGCCGATATAGTTTCTTGCCATCACCAGTAGCGCTTTTGCACCCCAATACTCCTCCGCAGCGTAATTGTTTGCCAGTTTGAAGATGGTTTCGTTTGAGGACTTAAACGCCTTGGCTTGGTTTTGATAATAAGCCTTGGCATAGAGTGCTTCCGCAGCCACTTCCGTATTGGCAGAATTTTCCAGCAATGCGAATGCCGCCTGCGCATCTCTGTTTTTACCACTGTTCATGAGGCTTCGCGCTTTGATGACACGCGCGCTTTCCAAGATACTTGCTGCGTTTTTTGTATTTTTAAGAACTTCATCCGCCATCGTTTCGGCTTTCCCGAAATCTTTTGTATCAGCATAAATCTTCATCAACTCGATTGTTGCAAAGTTTTTAATAGCAACATCCGATGAAGTTACCAGCGATTCCAAATACTTTTTCGCCTCCGCAGTATTATCCTGAGCGATGTAGATTTGTGCAATCCTTGTTTGTGCATCTTGCTGATAATCATTTTGTACCGTTGCCAGTTCCTGCAGAACGATTAGTGCCTTATCGGAATTTTTCGTTTGAAAGTAACTTTCGCCCAACTCATATTGCGCTTGGTAACGCCCATCGCCGGACGGATTTTTGGCTAAATATTTTTCGTAAAATGGAATTGCCGACTTGTAATCTTTTTTAGCATAAAAATTCTTCGCGCTTGTTAGCGTGATTTCGTCCATTTCAGAAGCATCTATATTGACGCCCAATGATTTAGCAAAATTCTCGTAACCCGGGATGTCATTATTTTTAATAAAAATCGGTCGCGATGCCTGCACAATTTTTCCGGCGTAAGCGGTATTTCTATACTGATTTCCAAGGGTTTTTAATTCTGTCAAAGCTTTTTCAGGCTGATTTTGATCGATGTAGTTTTGTGCACGGTAAATTTGTGCATTTGCCACCAAATCTTTGTCGATACCTGATTTTATGACTTTCCCAAAATACTCGTTGGAATTGTTGTAATCATCAATGGAGGCGTACGCTGTGGCCGTTTCGTACCAAGCGTCATCGGCATATTCAGAATTTGGATATTTTGTATTAAGGTTTTTTAATTCCGAAATCTTCGCCTCCATATCGCCTTTGAAACCAAGCGCCATCGCCTTTTGGAACAGCGTGTAGTCATCTGCATTTTCTGCTTTATCGTAAATTGCGATGGCTTCTTTTAGTTCATTATTTGCGTAGTAGGTATCCGCCAAACGCAATTCGGCATCATTTTTAAACTCTGGATTAGGATTTTTTAGATAGTCTAAAAAGTACTTCTTGGCTTTGTCAAATTTTTTCGATTTGAAATAGGCGTATCCTAAATCGTAATCCAACTGTTGTTTTTCGGTAAAGTTTTCGCCCAAAAGTTTTTCATAACGAACAATTGCTGATGGATAGTTGCCTTTTTGGTAATAAGTCTGTGCCAACCAGTAGGTTGCGCGCGGCGTGATGGCAGGATTTTCATTCAGTTCCAAACTTCTCAAGAAATATTTTTCGGCTTCATCAAAATTTCCTTTGTTGAATTCCTCTGTCGCCAAAAGGAAAGATACTTCTTGGTCTATCCTATCCGTTTCTGGAGTGGAGTTTTGCAGTTTATCTATCGCAGCCAGCGTTTCACGATAATCCCCTGAATAGAGGTATGATTTTACCAAAAGCGAGCGCAGTTCCGCAGTTTGTGGCGCCGAAGGATGTGTTGAAATAAAGGACTGAATAACGGTAGGCGCTGCCTCGAAAGGGTTGCCGATGTCGTAACTCAGTTTGGCATATTGTGCGTGTGCCAGTTGTTGCACTTTAGAATCGTAAGACATCTGATATGCAGAACGATACGCCGAAAGTGCTTCCTGTTTCTTGCCGGTTTGCAAGTACGCATTTCCTAATTGATAATACGCATTTTGGGACATGGCAGAATTGCTGTTGAGTAATTGGTTATAATATGAAACGGCCTCGTCATATTTACCAAGTTTGGCGGAAACAAATCCCATTTCGTACAAATCACTCTCCGATGGCGACTTCTGTGTTTCCAAATAATTTTTCAGGTGTGGGTAAGCCGACGCCTCATCACCTTTCATAAAGTAACTCTCCCCGATAATTTTATGAACTTCAGCACTGTAATCACTTGAAATATTGGAATTGAGCAAGTCATTTCCTTCGGAGATGGCGTGGTCGTAGTCTTTATTATTGAAAAACATCTGCACATAGTAAGGACGAACCATCTCGGCATATTTTTCATCTGTTTTTATAGAATCGAAATATGAAAACGCCTTATCTGACTGTAGATCACTATAATACAAATGCCCGAGCATATACGCCACATCATTTTTCTCGCTACCCTTGGCTGCTGCATAGGCCTCCACCAAAGCATCTATTGCGCCTTTGGTATCGCCTTCCATAAATTTGGCATAACCCATCTTCAGGACGTATTGCGTGTTTTCTTCGCGGGAAAGTTGGTATTGATTTACTTTTTGTAAAGTTTCAAGCGCTTTAGCAAAATCTTTTTTGGCTAAATAATAATCTGCAAGCGGCATATTCGCCTGTGCAAAGTAGGCCGAATTCGGATAATCCTCCATAAAAGACGCAAGGCCTTCCTCGGCGTGATTTTTTTGCAAAATAACACCGATGACATTATCAAAAAAACGAGCAGCCTCCTTTTTGGAATCCGTAAGAGATTGGTTGTAGAAATATAGTTGGACATATTCGTACTGTGCAGCACCGTAGATTTTAGTTTGGTAAAGGTTTTCCGCAAGGTCATATTTATAATCCTTGCGTGCGGTATAGTATTTTGTGAGTTGCGCCTCGGAAATCCCGAAAAACAGAACCGCAGCGGGAAGAAAAATTTTTTTTGAATTCATAATTCTATTTGAGAATAATTTGTCTTTATTAATGCAACGAAAATAGAGAAAAGTTATTGCTTAAACAAGGGAATGGAATTTAGGGAGTGGAAATTAGGGGTAAGGATTGATAATGTAAACCAATCAATTCGATAATATATGAATAGAATTTTAATTTTTAATTAATAAATTTTAAGGATAATTAACTACTTTTGTTTTTAAACTAAACTATGAGCATTCAATGAATCAACTTTTTAAAAGAAAACCAATCAATGGGACTATTGCGGAGGACGGCGAAGGCGAACACCACTCCCTGAACAAGGTTCTGACTGTAAAGGACTTAACCTTTTTTGGTATCGCAGCCATCATCGGGGGCGGAATCTTTAGCGCCATAGGAAATGCCTGTTTTACGGGCGGACCAGGGGTCATATTCCTTTACATGATTTGCGCGGTAGCCTGCGGTTTCACAGCGTTGTGCTATGCCGAATTTGCATCTCGCGTTCCTGTTTCAGGTAGTGCCTACACATACGCCTATGTTTCTTTCGGCGAAATTTTCGCTTGGATCATCGGCTGGGCGCTCATAATGGAATATTCCATCGGGAACATTTATATCGCCTTCTCATGGAGCGGCTATTTCACCAATCTTTTGGAAACTTTTGGAGTTCACCTCCCCGAATGGCTTACCATTAACTATAAATCTGCGCATGCGGCATTTTTAGAAAATAAACCCGGTGAAGGATTGGACGCCTGGAAAAATGCGCCAATGATTGGCAATCTGAAGATGATTTTTGATATGCCTGCCCTACTCATCAACACCCTGATTACCTACCTCGTGTACCGCGGCACAAAGGAGTCTAAGAATTTCAGCAACGCTATGGTATGGATTAAAATCGCCGTGATTGTGCTTGTAATCGTGGTGGGGGCGCTATATGTGGACATTGATAACTGGACGCCCTTTTTACCAAATGGTTTTGGCGGCGTGATGGCTGGAGTGTCTGCCGTTTTCTACGCCTACATTGGTTTTGATGCCGTTTCTACCCTTGCCGAGGAAGCAAAAGACCCACAAAAAGACCTCCCAAAAGGCATGATTTATTCGTTGGTCATTTGTACTGTAGTATATATCGCTCTAGCACTGGTACTTACAGGAATGGTTCCTTACAAATTGCTTGGCGTAACCGATCCATTAGCCGAAATATTCGCCTTAAAAGGTGTAAAATGGATGCTTTTTATTGTGTCTATCTCTGCCGTTGTGGCGATGACAAGCGTATTATTAGTATTCCAAATGGGACAACCAAGAATATGGATGGCGATGAGCCGCGATGGTCTAATGCCTCCAAAACTGGCTGAAATCCACCCTAAATACAAAACGCCCGCATTTGCGACTATTCTGACAGGATTGGTGGTAGGGCTACCTATTTTCTTTACAGATGAAAACCTCGTGTTGGATTTCACAAGTATCGGGACACTTTTTGCCTTCGTGCTGGTTTGTGGTGGCGTATTATTACTTTCGCCTCAATCCAAAGAGGAAATCGCAGAAAGAAAAGGTAAATTCCAAATTCCTTACATCAATGCAAAATTTATTTTCCCAATCATCATCGCTTCCATAATGCTTTTGGTCAATTTCGTTTATCCTAATGCCTTACCAGATGTATTTCGTGAGCCTTTAAAAAATATTCCATTGATTGTATTCTTTATTGTTTGCTCGGTGATGTGGGTTTTGGCTTTCATTAAAAACTATTCATTAATACCGCTTCTAGGGCTGATTTCCTGCTGTTACCTGCTTACGGGGATGAGCGTACAAAACTGGACTTGGTTTGGGATTTGGCTGGTTCTCGGACTTATTTTCTATTTTATATATGGTAAAAAGCACAGCAAATTGAATAAAAATAATTTTAAATAAAAAAATCCCGGTAGCGCAACTCTACCGGGATATTTGTTTGAAATAAAATCTTAATGCTTGTGCTGACTCGGTGGCGTGGGATAGTGTGCTTTATCAATTTCGTCTACTTTTTGTGCTGCGGACATGGCTACCACCAGGTCATTCAGCATAGAACTTGCCGCCGTTGGGGAGTTTGGTAATAATACCAAATTACTGCGGCTATTGGCGCCAATGGAATGCAGCGTGTCGTAATGCTGTGTAACCACAATCAATGCGGATGCCTCCTGAGCATTGATGTTTGCATTATTCAGCATTTTAACAGATTCTTCCAAACCTCTGGCAATTTCGCGTCTTTGGTCGGCGATACCCTGTCCTTGCAACTTTTTAGATTCCGCTTCCGCTTTTGCTACCGCTACAATTCGGATGCGCTGTGCTTCGGATTCGAATTCTGCGGCGGTTTTCTCGCGTTCTGCGGCATTGATGCGGTTCATAGCATGTTTTACCTGTTCATCCGGGTCTATATCGGTTACCAACGCCTTCACGATATCATAACCGTAACTTTGCATCGCTTCCTGCAATTCTCCTTTTACGGCAACGGCAATGTCATCTTTACGAACGAATACATCATCCAATTTTAGTTTTGGTACTTCGGCACGCACGACATCGAAAACATAAGAAGTAATCTGATTTTCTGGATTTTCCAAACGATAATACGCATCACCTACCTGTGTACGAATGACCTGATACTGCACCGAAACTTTCATTTTGATGAACACATTGTCGAGCGTTTTGGTATCTATCAAAACATCCAACTGTTGTATCCTGAGGTTCAATCGCTTTGCCACCTTATCTATAAAGGGAATTTTCAAATGCAGTCCCGACTGTCGCACGGTATTAAATTTGCCAAAACGCTCCACAATAGCGGCGGATTCCTGTTTCACCGTGAAGAACGAAGCAAATAGAACAATGAGTCCAAAAAATAGTAATACTCCTAAATAGCCCATAATTTATAATTTAACTGTTTAATATTATTGGTTTATAATTTAGTAAATATAAAGAGATTTAATCTTAAAAAAAAAATAATCAATTCAAAATATAGGCTTGATTTATTACATCCCAATCTCGATGCCTTTTATTTTTCGGTAAAGGTCGGTGGCGTAGTTATCCGTCATCCCGGAAACGAAATCTATCACGCCTAGCACTCTTTTATAAACACTTTCCCCGTCGTAATTGAACTGCCCTGGAAGTAGTTTTAGCGCCATTTTATCATAGTTCTTCCGGTGATCCTTATTTTTTATAATGGATGGAATGAAATGATCCAGCAATTCATACATCACATTATAGCCTGCATTTTCGATTTCGACCACGGCTTTGTGGTTGTAAATTTCTTTGATGGAAAACTCTTCTATTTTTTGCAAGGAGGTGTTTTCATTTTTATAAATATCCAGCAGCGCGGTATCCAAATCACCGGAAATGATTTGGTTGAAGTTTAATTTATAAAGTTCTATCGATTTGTTGATGAGCGCATTGATGACTTTTGCCCGTAGATAAGAAATACGCTCGTTGGCATTAGAAATTGCCGCCAATTTTAGCTCTACCCTTTCGGTATTTTGGTTTTCAGATTTGATGAGGTCGAAGAACAAATTCTCGCAATCTGCAGTGGAAACAATGCCGAGGCGGTGCGCATCTTCCATATCAATAATGTTGTAGCAAATATCATCGGCGGCTTCCACGAGCCAAACAAAAGGGTGGCGTTTAAAAATCGTGGGACTTTCGCTTTCTTGTTTTAAATTGACAGCTTTGACAATATCCAAAAAAACATCTTTTTCATTTTGAAAAAAACCAAATTTCTTGCGATGAAGTACGCCTTTTTTCTTCGCGATAGCCTCGCATGGATATTTGGCAATACTCGCCAAAGTGGTGTATGTCAGTTGTGTACCGCCTTCGTCCTTGCCTTTTTGTTGATGCGCTAAAACGCGAATGGCATTGGCATTACCTTCAAAATTGATCAAATCTGCCCACTCTTTTTCATTAAAAATAGCCTTCAGTTCCTGTTCATTTCTCTCGAAATAGCTGGCGATGGCATCCTCCCCGGAGTGACCGAACGCAGGGTTGCCAACATCGTGGCAAAGGCACGCCGCCGCAATAACATTGCTGAGGTTGTATTGGTAAAAATTTTGGGCATCGGCAGAAAGGTCCTGTTGATGTTTATCAAAAATAAACTCACCGATTGCATTTCCCAAACTTCGGCCAACTGATGATACCTCCAGCGAATGCGTAAGGCGGTTATGCACAAAAACGCTGCCCGGAAGCGGGAAAACCTGCGTTTTATTCTGCAGTCTCCGAAAAGCCGAAGAAAATATGATCCTATCGAAATCTCGCTGATAATCCGTGCGTGTCGCCGTGGAATTCGGGTGGTTCCCCGTGCGCTGATTGGTAAATAAATGGTTAAGATCCATAGGTCAAAAATAGGAAAATATTGACGAAAAAATTCCCGAACATTTGTCCGGGAATTTGTAGGATTTTAATTAAAAAATTAGTTCATATAACTTTCCGTAGGCTCGCAAGTGCAGATGAGGTGCCTATCGCCATACGCATCATCTACTCTAGATACAGACGCAAAGAACTTGCGTTCTCGTACCCAATTCAATGGATAAGCGGCTTTTTCGCGGCTGTAAGGTTTGTCCCAGCTATCGGAAATCAAAAGTTGCTCAGTATGTGGCGCGTTTTTAAGAACATTATCTTTAGCATCGGCTTCGCCATTTGCAATTTCATCGATTTCTTTCTTAATGGAAATCAAAGCCTCTGCAAAACGATCAAGTTCCTCTTTGGCTTCGGATTCCGTAGGCTCTATCATCAGCGTTCCCGCCACAGGGAAAGAAACCGTAGGGGCGTGGAAACCGTAGTCCATAAGGCGTTTTGCGACATCGCTTACCTCTACACCGATGGCTTTAAACTGTCTGAAATCCACGATACATTCATGTGCCACGCGGCCATTTTTGTTGGCATAAAGAATTGGGAAATGTTCCGCCAATACTTCTTTTAAATAGTTGGCATTCAAAATCGCATGTTCGGTAGATTTTTTAAGACCGTCCGCACCCAACATTTTAATATATGCGTAAGAAATATTTAGTACCAATGACGAACCATAAGGGGCAGAAGAAATAGCATCTATCGCCTCTTTACCGCCAGTTTTGATGTTCGGATTACTTGGTAAGAATGGCACCAAATGCGCAGCCACACAGATCGGACCTACGCCAGGACCACCGCCGCCGTGAGGAATCGCGAAGGTCTTGTGAAGATTTAAGTGACAAACATCTGCCCCGATATTCCCTGGACTTGTGAAGCCTACTTGGGCGTTCATATTTGCGCCATCCATGTATACCTGTCCGCCATTATCGTGGATTAACTTCGTGATTTCCTTAATATTATCATCAAAGAAACCATAGGTAGATGGATAAGTAATCATCGCTGCGGATAGGTTTTCCCTATGCTCTTCTGCTTTGGCTTTCAGATCTTCAAAATCGATTTGTCCGTCGGCAAGATTTTTTACCACCACTACTTTCATACCGGCCATTACAGCAGATGCAGGATTTGTTCCGTGGGCAGATTGTGGGATCAATACGATGTTTCTGTGGGTATCTCCACGGGAAATGTGGTATTGGCGGATGACCATAAGTCCTGCATATTCACCCTGTGCACCTGAGTTCGGCTGAAGTGAAGTTCCTGCGAAGCCTGTAATTTCGGCAAGGTCTTTCTCCAATTCTTTAATCATTTCTTGGTACCCGCCAGCCTGTTCTGTAGGGACAAAAGGGTGCACACTTCCCCACTCTGACCAAGAAAGAGGCATCATTTGCGCCGCAGCATTCAATTTCATGGTACAAGATCCAAGGGAAATCATAGAATGGGTAAGAGATAGGTCTTTTCTTTCCAAACGCTTGATATAGCGCATTAATTCAGTTTCCGTGTGGTATTTATTGAAGACTTCTTCTTTTAGGATTTCATCTTTTCTCAAAAGTTCCGCCGGAATCGAATATTCCTCTTTTATGTTTAGTTTATAACTTTGCTTGCCTTTGAATGAAGCAAAAACATCCAACAAAGCCTGAAGTTTAGGTTCGGTAGTCGTTTCATTGACAGAAATGCTTACCACCCCTTCGGAGAAGAAGTTCAGGTTAATTTTATGGTCGCGCATCAGTTGCATCAGCGGTTGTTTTTCACCCTCATTGATGCGGATTTTCACAGTATCAAAGACCGGCTCTTCAACAACATCATACCCGAAGGTTTTCAACGCATCATTTAGCGCATTGGTTTTGTAGTGGATTTGGTCTGCGATATAGTTCAAGCCTTTAGGCCCGTGGTACACTGCGTACATCCCCGCCATCACGGCAAGAAGAACTTGTGCCGTACAGATGTTGGAAGTCGCTTTCTCTCTTTTAATGTGTTGTTCGCGTGTTTGCAAAGCCATTCTCAGCGCGCGTTTGCCGTACATATCTTGAGAAACCCCGATGATTCTTCCAGGTATATCGCGTTTATAATCTTCTTTACAGGTAAAAAATGCTGCATGAGGCCCGCCATACCCCATCGGAATTCCGAAACGCTGGGTAGTTCCCACAGCACAGTCGGCACCCATGTCGGCAGGAGATTTCAATTTCACCAATGCCATTGGGTCGCAAGCAACAGCCACCTGAAGGTTGTGTTCTTTGTAAGTTGTGATATTTTCAGTGTAGTCCAGAACTACGCCGTTTTTCCCTGGATATTGCAAAAGTACTCCGAAATAGGAATCGTTAAACTGATGATTTTCATGATGACCTACCACTACAACTATCCCAAGACCTTCCGCCTTAGTTTTCAAAACCGCTACGGTTTGTGGCAATACCAATTCCGAAACAAAGAATTTTTTGGCATCGGCTTTCTTTTGGTCTTTGCTTCTATTAGCAAAAAACATGTGCATCGCTTCCGCAGCAGCCGTACCTTCATCCAATAGAGAGGCATTTGCCAAAGGGAAACCTGTAAGATCGGACATCACAGTTTGGTAGTTCAGTAGCGCCTCCAAGCGGCCTTGTGCGATTTCCGCCTGGTAAGGTGTGTAGGCAGTATACCAGCCAGGATTTTCAAAAATATTTCTTTGGATGGCCGCCGGCAGGATGACATTGTGGTATCCAAAGCCAATATAATTGTCGAATTGTTGGTTTTTAGCTGCCAGTTCTTTGGAGTGGTTCAGCATTTCAAATTCGGAAAGTGGCTCGGAGATATTTAGGTCTTTTTCCAGACGAATAGAGTCTGGGATGGTCTGCCCTATCAGTTCATCAATCCCGGAAACGCCGATTTTATCAAGCATTGCCTTTTTATCTTCTTCGTTCAGGGAAATGTGGCGGCGAACAAACTGTGTGGTATTCATATAATAAGGTTAAATTTTGTTTCGAAATATAAATTATGTAAAAATACGGCTTTTCGGGTAAATCCGCAAGATTGTTTTACTTTCTTAAGCATTGTTGGTAAAGACGAATTTATCGAATTAAAAAATACGAATTTATCGAATCTTTGTGCTATTGAGATAGACATTTGCAGTATGTGTGGGTTGGCTTAAAAACTAAGATATTAGGAGTATTAAAATAACAAACACAACTAAAGCAATTGCTACCCAAACAAATACTTTCGGTCTGCCATCCGGGTTTTGTACGGTTCGCTGCTGGGATTTGAACAATTCTTCCGCATCATTTTTCAACTTCTCGCTTTCACTTTCGAAAATTTCGTTAAAGGTAATTCCTTGAACCACAGATTGATTAATGAGGGTGTTGGTTGCCTGCAACACCACATGAAACTGCCCATTCTTGAAATCCGTAATGCGGAATTTCCGTTCGCCGTAAGTCGTATCTAATCCGAATGGTAAAATTTTAACGAGATCAGCATTGTTAGTTTGCCAGTTGAGGATGATTTCCTCACCTTTTTTCACACGGACTTTATTGGCAGAGAAATTTCTAATATAAGGCGGAAGATGATTTCGGAAAGGCTTCTGCTGTCCAAAACTTTGGTCGAAAATCTTGCGGCGTTCGGGGTCATTTAGCGTATCGTAGGCTTCCTGTACCTCGCGGAAGCGTTCCACAAAGAATGCATCACCATCATTTTTATCCGGGTGGTATTTTAGGGAAAGTTTGCGGTAGGCACGGCGGATTTCCTCCTCGCTGGAATCCTGCTTTACACCAAGAAAATAATAGTAATCTTTCAAAAAAAATCGTTTTAACAAAAGTAAAAAAACTATCACACTTATTTTAAACTTAATTTTAATCCGATCAATCCGTAAAATATTATTCCTACACGGATTTGCACAAATATTCAAACCAATCTATGGGTGAGATTTCTTCCATCATCCGCTAAATCAAATCAATCTGAATGAGATATTTATTGCTAACAAAAACGATTCGTGGAAATCTGTGAAATCTGTGAGAATTTATTTATCCGCTTAATTTATGTTCATCAAAACTTAACACAAACTTCATTTTAAATAAAAACCGCAATCCGTAACTTCGGGAAAATATAAAAGGATGGAAAAAGATTTTAAAAACATCTATACAAAATTAGAAGATCTTGAAACATCATTGCTGGATGCAGAAAAGATTCAGCAGGAAAACATCAAAAAACTGCATAAAGACCAGCAGCATAGCGCCAAAAACTTCATCCATTACTTAAAATTCAGAAGTGAAGACATCCGCAGTCTGCAAACGGAACTTCATAACCTCGGACTCTCCTCCTTGGCCAGCTCGGAAAGCAGCATCATCTGCCAAATTCGCGCTGTACTTAGCAGATTGGGAAAGGTTTATGATGATAATGAATGCTCAGAAGATAGTTTCGGAAACGCACAACTTGATAAAAAAAGTAACCTGCTCTTCGGAGAAAAGGAAGGCAATATGCCTCATGTGATGGTCACTTTCGATCGCAGTTTTACTCATGATACCGAGTATCTGCAACAACTTTTGGAGGCCGGGATGAACATTGCCAGAATCAATTGCGCGCATGATGACGAACAAACTTGGGCGGGTATGATTTCAAATCTGAACACCGCCATTGCAAAATCTGGACAGGATTGTAAAATCTACATGGATCTTGCCGGGCCAAAAATCCGCACCGAGATTTTAGGTAAAGGAAACAAAAAAGGCTTCATTAAAATAGAAGAAAAAACTGAATTTCTTTTGGCAGAGAAGTCAGCTAAATTCAGCAAAAAAGATATTGTGATCGGTTGCGGAATTGATGGAATCGTAGCTCAACTGAAACCGGACGAGCACATCCTTTTCGACGATGGTGCATTGGAAGCACGCGTTTTAGAAGTGAATGATGAAACCGCAAAACTCGGCTTGATCCGAAACTCCAAAGCCAACCTAAAAATGAAAGCCGAAAAGGGCATCAACTTCCCGGATACCGATTTGCAGGTAGATGCTCTTACTGATTTCGACAAGGAATGCCTGCCTTTTATTTGTGAAAATGCCGATCTGATTGGTTATTCTTTCGTAAAATCTGCCGAAGATTTAAAAAATCTACAAACCCTACTTTCCTCAGAAAAAAATCATCCAAAAATAGTCCTTAAGATAGAAACGCCGCAGGCGGTACGCAACCTCCCGGAACTGCTGCTGCAAGGGATGCAGGACAATGTTTTCGGGGTGATGATTGCGCGCGGGGACCTCGCGGTAGAGGTTGGTTTTGAAAAGATGAGCGAAATTCAGGATCAAATTCTCTGGTTCTGCGAAGCGGCTCATGTTCCCGTGATCTGGGCGACACAAGTTCTGGAAACCCTACATAAAACGGGCATTGCCACTCGCTCAGAAGTTACCGATGCCGCCCACGCCGCCATGGCGGAATGCGTGATGCTGAACAAAGGCGATTATACGCTGGAGGTACTGCATGCGCTGAGGGATATTTTGGCGAGAAACATCAGCCATCACAACAAAAAAACTTACAATATGCGCCCACTAAAAATTGCAAAAGCGTTTTTTGAAAAATAATTCTCGACAAAAAGGACAGTTTAAAATCGACTGTCCTTTTTTCTTTATTACATTAAAAAATTCTATCCTCCTACGAAGTCGCCCCCATTGATATGGATGATTTCTCCGGTGATGTAACTGGAATCTTCCGATGCTAAAAACACATAGGCCGGCGCCACTTCGGACGGTTGGCCGCCACGTTTTAGAGCCGTTTTTTTACCAAAATTCTTCAGATCGTCGAAGGTTTCCTTTACCAAAGGCGTCCAGATTGGGCCTGGAGCCACACCATTGACCAAAATATTTTTCTCTGCCAAATTCACTGCTAGTGACCGTACAAAAGTCGTTATAGCGCCCTTCGTAGCGGAATAATCTATTAAATGATCGCTGCCGCGATAGGAAGTAACGGAAGTAGTGCAGATGATTCGCCCGCCAGCAGGCATGATCGGCAACATATCCCGCGTAAGACTGATCATTGCTAAAATATTGGTGTCAAAAGTTTTAGCGATTTGGTCATCAGAAATTTCGGAAATATCATCTTTCGGGAATTGCACACCGGCATTGTTCACGAGGATATCTAATGTATCGAACTCATCTTTTACCGTTTGGAAAATTTTCTTGCGAAAAACTTTTTTGGTGAGATCACCTTTTAGCAAAATGCAATTTCTGCCCTCTTTTTCCACTAATTTTTTAGTTTCTTTGGCATCGCGGTCATGGGTTTGGTACACGATGGCAACATCCGCCCCTTCTCTGGCAAAATGAACGGCTACGGCTTGTCCAATTCCGCTATCTCCGCCTGTAATCAGTGCTGCCTTATTGAAAAGTTTGTCGCTGCCTGTGTAACTTGGGCGGATAATTTCTGGGTAGAGTCCTTCATCAGGCACCGCACCTTTAGCGGCAGATTTATTTTTAGTTTTCATTTTTAATAATTTTTTTTTGTTAAATTATGGCTGATTCTTCTATTCTTATTTTAATTTTTTACTAATTTAATAAAAAAATAAAAGGCGGACTATCATTAACGGGATTTAAATTTGGTAGAACTCCAACGGAAGGCCATCTGGATCTTGTGTGAAAAAGAATTTTTTCTCGGTAAATTCATCTGTTCGAATTTCTTCACAATTTAAGTTTTTGCTAATGAGTTCCGTACGTTTGTCGTCCACACTATCTACCGCGAAAGCCAGGTGCCGAAGGCCGCAACTTTCCGGGCGCGACGGCCTCGGTGGCGGATCGGGAAAAGAAAATAATTCAATCACATAATGATCGCCAATCGCTAAATCCAGTTTATAAGAATGTCTTTCAGCGCGGTAATTTTCTCGAATGATGTTTAATCCTAAAATTTCGGTGTAAAATCTTTTGGAAATATCATAATTTGAACAAATAATAGCGATGTGGTGGATATGCATGAGTATTATATTTTGGCTATAAAGTTATTAAAACAACATTTATTTAAATTGAAATTCAAAAAATAAGTACCCTATTCATCAATAAAAACTACCATAAAAATCGCTAAATTTGCGCTGTGCACATACATATAGAAGATTTACAGGAACTAGAATTTCCGGCATTGCTAGCGGAAATCGCACCATTTGCTTTTTCGCCAAAAACGGCGGAAAGAATTATGAATTTGCAACCGCTACCGCTGGAAACAGCAGAAATACAACTCAAAAAAACTGCCGAATATCTCACAAGTTTTGAGAGCGCAAACGCCATTCCCTTTCATGAATACGAGGATATAGAGCAGGAAATCAAGGTGATGACCATTGAGAATTTCCGACTGGAAAATGCGGGATTTATCAAAATAAAAAACATCACGGAGCAAATCGGGAAACTGCAAAAATTCTTCCCAACGCTCGCCGATACCTTCCCAAATCTCTTGGAAGAAGTTCGCATTTTAGAATTTCGGAAAGAAATCATCGACAAAATCGATAAGGTTTTCAATCGTTTCGGCGAGGTAAAAAGCGAGGCGTCGCCAGAGCTTAAAACCTTAAGAACGGAAATACAACACGCGAGAAAAACCATTGACGAAAATTTCGGGCGCGCTTTAGCGGCCTATGCATCGGGTGAAATGCTGGACGATATCCGCGAAACGGTGATAGAAGATCAACGCGTATTGGCCGTGAAATCGGCTTACAAAAAACGAATCCCGGGACGCACTTTGGGCATTTCGAAAACTGGGTCCATTACTTATATTCAACCCGAAAGCGTGGTAAAACACTATTTCAAACTGCGTGAAAACGAAGAGGCCGAAAAAAAAGAAGTTGATAAGATCCTGAGAAAACTCACCGCAGAAATTGCAGAATTTCAACCACAATTAGCAGATTATCAGCAGTATATATTTGGATTAGACTTGGTTCGTGCAAAGGCAAAATTTGCCGAGAAAATCCACGGAATTTTACCAAAAATCAACCGCCACAAAACCATGCGTCTTGTAAACGCCTTTCACCCACTGCTTTTCATCCGAAATCTGGAGGAGAAAAAGAAGATTTTTCCGCAGTCTCTCACCTTTACGGAACATAACCGCATCATCTGTATCTCCGGACCCAATGCGGGTGGGAAATCCATCACGCTGAAAACCGTGGGAATACTCCAACTCATGATTCAAAGCGGTATTTTGGTTCCCGTGCATCCCAAGTCGGAAATGTTTTTCTTTGACAAGATCATGACGGATATTGGAGATAACCAGTCCATTGAAAACCACCTCTCCACCTACTCTTCCCGATTGAAAAAAATGTCGGGCATCATTCGCGAAGCCGATGCCGGAACGCTGCTATTGATTGATGAATTTGGGACTGGATCCGACCCTGAACTGGGCGGCGCGCTTGCGGAAAGTTTCTTGGAGTTTTTCTATGGTAAAAAATCTTTTGCGATCATTACAACCCACTATACCAACATCAAACTTGTTATAGAGGCATTGCCAAACGCTCAAAATGCCGCCATGCTTTTCGATGAAAAAACATTGGAACCGCTCTACAAACTGGAAATTGGGCAAGCGGGTAGTTCGTTTACATTCGAGGTGGCGGAGAAGAATAAAATACCGCAATTTATCATTCGATCCGCCAAGAAAAAGGTAGAAAAAGATGTGGTAAATCTGGATAAGACTATCGTAAAACTTCAACAAGAAAAATTTGAGGTGGAAAAACTAAAATCTAATCTTGCGGAAACGCGTGATTCTGTGGAAGATAAGCGCGATAATTTACAAAAACTGAACGAGCAACTACAACAAAAACTTTTCAATTTCCAGAAACTTTACGAAGAAGAACACCGAAAATTGCAATTCGGGAACAAGATAGAAGGTTTTATAGATTCCTACATTAATGGAAAGGCCCGAAAGGATGTGGTGACGGATTTTGTGAAAATTTTGGAGCAGGAAAAATTCCGTAAAATAGGCACGGACACTACGGAATCCAAGCGCCTACAAGTCATCAAACGGAAAATCACGCAGCAACTGAAACAGCAGGATGTTCGGGAAAAAATTGCCGAAACGCACGAAAAAATAGAGGAAAAAACGAAAAAAGAACGCGCAGTTTGGCTAAAACCCGGTCAACGCGTGCGCATCTCCGGCTCCACCAGCGTGGGGACCATCGAAAAAATCGAAAAAAATAAAGTCACCGTGAACTATGGCACCTTCAAAACGCAAATAGATGCAGGGGAATTGGAGAGGATTTAATATATGTAATGAGTGATGGATGATAGGTGGTGGGTAATTACTTCAACCTCCCGACTTCATCATTAACTTTCTTTTCCTTAAATGCTGATTTTGAGACTTTTCCGAAATTGTATTTTAGGTTTAATGATATTTCGCGTGTATCGGTATAGAAGATATTTTTTGAACTGATAGCGCCGTAATTGAGTAATTCGGAGAATTTCATTTGTTTAAAAACATCATTAAACCTTAATGAAAAATCCAGATTTTTATAAGATTTATTCATACCTAAATTCAAGATATACTGGGCATTGCGCTCATAAATTCCCTGCGTTCTTTTGGTGAGGACATAGCCATCGAAAAGAAAGTCAAATCCCTTTGGCAAAGTCACGGTGTTGCTGGAATAAAAATACAGATAAGGCTGGGATTTACGAAGAGCCGCCGTGCTATCGGTCGTTTTATCATACGCCGCCGAAAGGCTGTTTTGGGAAGTCAGTTTGCGCCATTTTACAGGGAAATCCATGCCTAAAGATACCCCCGAATCACGGTCAAAATTCACCACCGTAAAACGCGAGACATTTCGCACCGAATCATAAACTAAAGTATAACCCACCGGATTTTTGCTGCGGTAGGCCGATGCCGTTACAGACCAGTCATTTATTGTATAATTTGCAGTAAAAGTGTCGGTAAAAGTTGGGAGAACATTGAAATTTCCCGCATATTCCACATACGGACTGCTGTAGAGCGCGCCGCCGGAGATATCGCCGTAATTTGGGCGGGAAACGGTTTTAGAATAATTTAGCGTGATGGTTTGGATCGTATCGAGTTTATAAGAAACTTCCGCACTTGGGAACAGATCACTTCTTTTTCTATCAATATTTACACCCATTCCTTCTATTACTTTTCCTTTGGCATCGGAAGTTTCCAGGCGTAGCCCTGCTTTTGCACTCCACTTTTCTCCACTTCTCGACAACTGCGAATATGCGGCGAGGTTGTTTTCCTGAAAATTATATTTATAAATTTCCGGAGCAGCCGAATTGCTGGCTTTCGCCCAATTATTTGCAGTGGAGACCGCATTGGTATGACTGCCGCCCACTTCAATCTTATAACTTTCACCAATGTTTTTTTCAGCATCTATCCTACCCGACTGCGCGTATGCATCGGATTGATTATCGCGAGATTGTGCATAGAGGAAACCCGAATTATTGGTATCGTTATAAAAATCATACAGCGTAGTCCGGTTCCGCATCGTGTATTGGAATCCCGTGAAGATATTGGCGCCAATCGAAATTAATTTTTTGTTGTAATTAAAGAAAGCATTGGCATAATTTCTCTTATCCGCTGTGATACTTTTAGTTAAAACTTGCTGTGGCTGGTCCTTTTGAGAATAAAAAGTTTGGGTAAGAAACGGTCCCGAATCTGTGCGGAAATCGCCATTGGCAGAAAATGAAATATAATCACCATCATTCAAATCTTGGTAAAACCCAAGACCGGCCAAGTATTGCGGGCGTTTCGTGAGGGCTTCTATAATATAATTTGAGCGGATATTTTTACCCAAAACCGAATAATCATAGCCGTTACTTTCCCAATGGTTCAGCTGGTTATAGCCCAGATTTGCTTTAAATTCAGATTTATTTTTCTTAAAATGGAAATTTGCCGCGCTATAATTATTGAATTTTTTCCTCCAAGCTAAAGTTTCGGAAAGTGACATTTTAAAACCATCCTTTGCCGATTTTTTTAAATTGATTTTTATTACCGCTTTTCCTTGCGCAGAATATTTAGCAGAAGGATTTTTAATCAGTTCCACACTTTGGATATCATCAGGAGAAAGCGCTGCAAAAGCCTTAAAATCAACCTCTTGATTGCCAATGAAAAGTATCGGCGTACCTTTCCCAATCATGGATAAAGACTCGCTGTCGGCACCAATAATTACAGACGGCAACCGGGAAAGTAAATCCGTGGTAGTGGGCGTTTTGCTAAAGGACGAACCTGCAATATCCACTAAAATACTCCCACCCGAAACGCTGAATGCTTTTTTCTTTTTGGTTAAAGTTACCGTCTCGATAACCTTTGTTTTGGTAAAATTTTCAAATTTGAAACTGCGATTTTTATCGAGTACGAACATAGGCTCATCGGCTTCTATCCCGTTGTTGGAGATTAATTTTAATTGGTATTTCCCGGTTGGAACTTCGTTAAAATCAAATATTCCGTTTTCAGAAATTGCCGAACGGATGGGTTCATTTTTTTCATTAAGCAAAAAGACTTCGGATTCTAGCTTATCATCAATTTCCCCATGTATAGAAAAATTTTGACAAAATAAAAAACCTGTCACAAAGAGAAAAAGAGTGGATAAAATTTTCATTTATAAACATTTAAGATACAAAAATACTATTTTAAAAGAGGTTTAAACCATTTTAGTTTAAAATACTTAAAGTTTTAACATTAAAATTTTCATGCTCATTATCAATGACTTAAATAAAATAATGAAAAATTTCACTACTTTGTATTGCAAAATACTAAAACTATTTAATATCTTTGCTGTGTCAAGATTAAGAATATTCAATTTTATACCAATAACCAAAATAATATGAACACAGAAAACACAAAAGCGCAAATGCGCAAGGGCATTCTGGAATTCTGTATTTTGAGTCTTATACAGCAGAAGGAAATGTATGTCTCCGACCTGATAGGCGAACTCAAAAAAGGAAGACTGGATGTGGTGGAAGGTACCCTCTACCCGCTCCTCACAAGATTAAAAAACGGCGAATTCCTATCCTACCGCTGGGAAGAATCTACAGGAGGCCCGCCGAGAAAGTATTACCAAATCACCGCGAAGGGCGAAAAATTCCTCGCTGAACTGGAAATCACCTGGAAAGAACTCACAGAATCAGTAAACCAAATCACCAAGAAATATTAAAAAGTAAACACCATGAACAAGACATTATCTATAGGACTGGCCGGCTTTTCTTTTATGATCGAAGAGCAAGCCTATATGAAACTTTCCGACTACCTCACTGCACTGCGCGGCTCGCTGGACCCTGCCGAGGCAGATGAAGTGATGCACGACATCGAAATCCGCATGGTAGAAATCTTCAAAGAATCCCTCGGGAAGCGCGACGTGATCAACTACCAAGATGTGGAAAATATGATTGCCCAGATCGGTACGCCGGAAGCCATCGGCGAGCAGGAAGTAGCCTACTATTCCGATACTTCTAAAGCAAAAACTTCCCCGTTTTCAGCATCTCAAAAACAACTGTTTCGCGACCCGGAAAACCAAAAGATTGCCGGTGTTTGTGCGGGATTAGCGCATTATGTAGGAATGGAGGTTTCGTGGATGCGCATCATCTGGGTAGTGATCGCGATTTTGGGAATCTTTTCGGCACACATTTCCACCGGCTTGGAAATTTTAGTTTACATCATCCTCTGGATTGCAGTGCCGAAAGCGCAGACCGCCGCAGATTTCCTGCGTATGAAGGGCAAGCCTGTCAATTTCGATAACATCAAACAAGAATCTGGGAAAATTGTGCAATTTGCCAACGAATCTACTCAAAGAATGGGCGAAATTTACAATGCCAATAAGCCTTACATCAATACTGCCGGCGATAATATCTGGAATATTCTAAGGTTTGTACTGGGCGCTTTGGCAGCGTTAATTGGTTTGCCGCTTTTGTTTTCGTCCGTAGTCATTTTCGGCGCAGGATTCGATACGGATATGATCAGTATTCCGGGTAATTTCAGATTCATTTTGGAAGACGGCTATATGAGATATATGGGTCTTGGATTTATATTCCTAACGCTTTTCATACCTGCGATGTTGCTTTTATACGCTGCGATAAAACTATTTTCTCCCAAAACAAAATTGAACAATACGGGCTATATTCTCAGTTTGCTGGCTGTATTTTGGCTGATTTCAGGGGTGCTGTTTGGTTTCAAGGCGTTTCAATATAAAACACAATACTCCGGAAACATAGATGCCAGCGAGAATGTTGCAATCTCCTCACCATCGGACACAATTTTTGTTGATTTGAAAAAAGTGGCGATTCCGCAAACCTTCAAAGCCTACGGAAATGATATTTTTACCGATAGAAAAACCGTGTACATGGAAGATTACCCGAACTTGGATGTAACCAGAAAAGACGGAAATTTCGCTCCTTACCTCATGGTTCACAAGGAAGCAGATGGCTACAACATCCCGATGAATGTCCGCGTGCCAGTGGAAATTGTGGACAATAAAGTCCTGCTTCCGAACTATTACGCCTACCCGTATAGCGAAAGAATACGCGACTATGACATCTCCTACGAACTGGTAATTCCTAAAAACAAAAAGGTGATTGCGCTGAATGACGAGAATGGTTTTTCCGTAAATGACAGCGATGAGACTGAGGATAAAAACGCGAATGTGAACATAAAAATAGGCAAACATTCATTGAACATCCATGAAGCCGGGGAGGATTCCTTTACCATTAATGGTAAAAAAGTGAGCAAAGAAGAAGGCGAACACATGATGGATTCCTTGAATATAAACCTGGATGATTTGAAAAACCTGAATGTCACCGTGAAAGAAGGTAAGAAAAAAGTAGAAATCACTACGAAATAATGAATTAATTTTAATTAAAATTTAACATTTGCCTTGATATTAATCTTGAAAAATAGTTTAATTTAGCAATATCAAAAACTAATAATTATGGTGCAGTTTGTTTTAGAAATCGTCATCTCAGTCATAGATTTCGTAACTCGTTTTTTATAGAAATAACATAAATTTTCAATACATTTGTAAAGTATAACCTCATGGTTATACTTTTTTATTTTGCAAAAAAACTATGAAAAAACTGATCGGAAAACTCGCAATGAAACTAGTAGGCTGGAAAATCGTCCTACACGGCGATGTAGATAATCTGGATCGCTGCATTCTCGTGGTAGCGCCACACACGGCTAATGACGAATATATTTTGGGAAACCTCTCCTACTGGGCACTTGGGAAAAAACTAAAAATCATTATAAAAGATGAACACACAAAGGCTTGGTATGGCGGCGTGGTGAAGGCGTTGGGTGGCATCGGGATAGATCGATCCCAGAAAAACAACCTCGTGAATTTTGTGGCTAATGAATTCAAAAAAGACAGTTTCTCCCTCGTGATCACGCCCGAGGGCACGCGCAGCTGGGTACCGAAATGGCGCAAAGGATTCTACCACATGGCGATGGAAGCCAAAGTCCCAATCGTGCTTGCGGCAGGTGATTTCAAAAGAAAAAACATTATTCTTGGCTATAAAATTCCGTATGAAAAATTAGCCAGCGTGCCTTTCGAGGAAGTGATGGAAGAGATAGAAAACTACTATATTATACACGATATTCAACCAAAAATTAAAGAAAACTGGAACCCGAAAATCTATTAAAGCTCTTTAATTTTTAAAACTTTAAATAAACCTAATATTATGGACCAACAAAGAAGAGAGGAAATCCTAAATTTCCTGAACAATTGGGGACAGGAAACTATGGTAAAGACCGTAGGAATCGTCTTCACCGATGTTTCGGATGATAGCCTATCTGCCACGATGCCCGTGCTTCCGCGTGTGCACCAGCCGTTCGGTGTTCTACATGGCGGTGCAAGTTGCGTGTTGGCGGAGACTTTGGGTTCTTGCCTATCCAATATATTCATCGATCAGGAGAAATCTTATGCTGTGGGATCCAATATCAATTCTAACCACCTGCGTAGCAAAAGAGACGGTATAGTAACGGGAACCGCACGATTCATCCGTAAAGGAAATACAACGCATGTTTCCGAAATTGAAATCCGAGATGAAGAGGGCCAACTGCTCAACTATACTACGATGACAAATAATGTGATCGCTAAATAATGCTATATTTCAAATTTCCATTTGATAATAATATCTGTACTTTAGAAGGCATCTCAACAACCCCCACGGTGACCTTCGTTCCTTTTGATGAGAGCAAAAATCTTGAATTTTTTGGCCAAATAAAATCAATCAATAATCTGCCAAAAACTGATTTTGATGAATTGATTCTGTTGAAGGATTTTGTTGAAGAAAACCAGCAGGAATATATCGATAAAATTTCGCATATTATTGAATTCATCAAAGATAATAAACTCAAAAAATTAGTAATCGCCAGACAAAAAGCGTTTGATTTCAATGGGAAAAAGGTCGATCTCAGTCACTCTTTTCAGAATATCTGTAACGCCCACCCAAACGCTTTTGCTTATATGGCGTTCGCGAACGGAGTAGCGAGAATTGGTGCTTTTTCGGAACTACTAGGGAAATTCAACAAGAAAACTTCGGAATTTGAAACCGTGAGCCTTGCCGGGACTTTACCATTAAATGAAGATTGGACTGAAAAGGAAATTGACGAACAAAAAACCGTGACGGATTACATTTCTGCAATACTAAAAAATTACACCTCGCATCTGGAAGTGAGCGCTCCGAAAGACCATATTTCCGGGAATATCAAGCATTTAAAAACAGAGTTTTCCGCCAGGATAAACGCCGATGATTTTAATGAAATCATCAATGAACTCCACCCGACGCCAGCAGTATGCGGCATCCCGAAAGCGTTTTGTAAGACTTCAATACAGAAATTTGAGAAATATCCACGCGGCTATTATTCTGGATACATCCGCATAGAAACGGGAGATACCATACAATGTTTTGTCAACCTCCGTTGTGCAGAATTTTATCAAAACAAAGCCATTGCCTTCGTAGGTGGCGGCATCACACCGAAGAGCGATCCCGCAAAAGAATGGCGCGAAACTGAATTGAAATCCGAAGCCGTTTTAAAGAATATTACGGTTTTTTAGAACCAATTTTTGACCAAGTATTCAATACAAAAACTGCCAAAATACCCACAATTGCGGCAGCCAAAGACAAAATATACTTAGTATTGGCCTCGTGCATTATACCCGATTCCCAATCAAAAGAATAGAGAATTATCCCAATGATGATTATGAAAATAATCAGAAAAACTTTATAAATAGTCTGCATAATTAGAAATTAATATAACTCTGTACGAGCTGTGCAAAGTTAGCGGTAAATAATTTAATAGAGATCGCCAAAAGTATAATTCCAAATACTTTTTGCAAAACTTGCAAAGATCCTTCGCCCATTTTGCGCTCTAACCAGTTGGCAGATTTTAAAACGATATACACGAAAATTGAGTTCAAAATAATTCCACAAATAATATTAATATCGTGGTATTCGGCACGAAGCGAGAGCGTCGTGGTAAGTGTTCCAGCTCCAGCTATAAGGGGGAAGGCAATGGGAACGATGGAAGCAGATTTCGCCTCGCCCTGCTTATGGATTTCTATCCCAAGAATCATCTCTATGGCAATGATGAAGATAACAAATGCCCCTGCAATTGCAAAGGAATTGACATCCACCCCTATGAATTTTAGTATTTTATCTCCAATAAATAGAAAAGAAATCATCAGAATCAGTGCCACTACGGACGCTTTTTCGGATTCGATATGTCCGAATTTCTGTTTCAGTGTAACGATGATAGGAACGGATCCCAAAATATCAATTACGGCGAACAAAACCATAAAGCAGGTTAATACTTCTTTGACTGAAAATTCTTCGAACATGGTGCTTATATTTAATTTTCCGCAAAAATATGAATATTTTTTAGATATTATATAATTGCAGAATATACCCTTTGAATTTCATCAGCCAGAGGCATTAGTGCTTCCGAAGAATGCAGCGGCGCATAGCGTTCTATCTCCATTTTTTGTTTTAATTCCCTATATTCTTCGGCAGTTTTCATACCATTTCGTTGTTCCAACCATTGGTTTAGGGAGGCGGCGCCGTTGTTTTTTACATAGCGTTCAGCATCGGCATCCAAAGCATCATAATTTTTGAAAAATTCATAATAATTTTTTTCCTCCACTAATTTTTTTAAAAAGGAAATGTACGCCTCCACATCCGGCGCCATTTTTAGACGAATATCATTTTCTGTTTCCCGCACCGTCCCAGAAGGCTGCATTGATTTTTGCTGGGTAGAAAGATACCGCCTCACAAACCACGCTCCGACTAATAGAATCACAAAAAAACCACCTATCAAAGAATAATTGGTGATGATCGTTTGCCATTTCAGACCTGTTTTCGGTTTTATTTTCAGTTTATGAGTGGCAACTACGGGCGTACTCACGGTTTCCAAAACGGTGTTGCTGTACTCGTTCACTCTCTCCATGGTGCTTTTGTCTTCAGAAACTTGTTCGGGGGTCAGCACGGTGAGTGCCACTTTTGGAACACCAAGGTTGATGTATTTTTTAACCGCCGGATCGAAGTACGAAAAATTTTCCGCCTCTATCCGAACTTCTCCCGGAATATTAGGTATTACCAAATATTGCGCAGAAATAACACTTTTTTCAGAATTTGTAGATTCAGTTTTGATCTGCGGACTGTAAAACGAATAGTTTTTTGAGGATTTTAAGTGGGGCATTTTTCTTTCGTCCAGATTGCCTCGTCCGCTAACTTTTAAAACTACGGGAACAGGTTTCCCTATTTGCACACGCGCGTCCGGGTCGGCTTGGGAAAAATTGATATTGTATTTCCCCACCAATTTCTTGAAATTCACAGGAGCTTCCGCAGGCAGTTTTTTGATGTTGAGCCGAACACGATTAGACCAAACTTTAATAGGAGCACCACCATTGTTATAAAGCGCAGAAACCGGCTTTAATTCAACAAAACCTGAAGTTTCCGGCACAATATTTAGCGTTACCAACACCCGCGATGACTTCGCGCGCGCACTTTGTTCAATATCCTGATGCTCCAATCGTAAAGGTTTGATTTTTACATTTTTTTGATGAGCAAAATTCACCGCACCGATGTTCATTAGTTTTCCCACATCTTTGCTGTAAGCCCTTACGACAGCGGTAGCAGGTTGATTTTCAAAAATTTCCTTATCCTGGACCTCCAAAACCAAGCGGATATCGTCCTTCTTATTTTCCTTTTTGGCAATGGCTTCTTTTACAATAATTTCAAAAGGTTCCGATTTATAAAATTGCCCATTCACTTTAACCAAAGCCGACCCAATTTTGATATTTCCAGCTTCCTTAGGTTCCAGCGCTACGAGGTAAACAATTTGGTTTACCACGGTATTTGTACCCGTTTCTACAAAGGAATTTTGGTTGGATCCGGTGCCAATCAGTTCAAATTTGGAAAAATCAGGAAGTTTTACGCGGGATTCCTGCAAGAGGTCGTTACCGTTCAGTTCAAAGACGATCGTCAGATTGAGGCGCTCGTTCACATGCAACTCTTTTTTATCCACATAAGCCGTAAGTTGCACCTGTCCGTATAAGAATACCGACAGAAAAACCAACAGAATATGGGATAATTTCTTTGTCATTTACCAGTCTTTCTCGTTGCTTTGCGGAACGGAGTACCCATTTTTATTAAGGATTCTACGGGCAGTCTCCCTTTCTTTGTCCTCGGCATTTTTGAGGATTTGTCTTTCTAAATCTTTCGGCAAATTGCTGTTTTCAGATTTATTCGGGTCGTTTCCTTCACCGGAACCTTGCTGCTGTTTGTCTTGTCCGCCAGACTGTGGGGATTTACCATTGTTATCCTTAGGTTCCTGCGGATTTTTGCCTTTATTTCCGCCTCCACCTTTACTTTCTTTTTGCTTTTTTTGCTTGTCTTTTAGCATCGCAATCTCGAAATTTTTCCGTGCGGCATCGTTATAAGGATCCTGTTTTAAGGCTTTTTTATAATATTCGGCGGCTTTTTCATGGTTTTTTTCCTGCATATTGGCATTGCCCATATTGTAGAGCGCCGCCATGCGATCGGATTTGGTTTTGGCAAGGGCCTGTGCCTTATTATATTCGGCTAGTGCCTCCTTGTACATTTTTCTTTTGTAAAAGGAATTTCCGAGGTTATAGTGGGCTGCGAAATCTTTGCTCTTCAGTTTGGCAGCATCCAAAAATTTGGATCCAGCTGCTTCGTAATCCTTTGAATTATAGGCCTTATTTCCTTTATGAATCAAGGCATTATAATTATTCTGCGCTTTCACACTATAAAAAGCGGTAAAAAAGAGAATCAGTAAAAAGTAAAGTTTATTCATCATTAATTAACAGACAAAAATACCTGTTTATATGTTAATAATAAGAGTGATTATTGTTAAATTAGGTTAAAAACAGAAGTTGGTTGATGCGGTTGTTTTACAGATAATGATAAATGAATGATGGTATATAACCTCAACCCGAAAGTTATTATTCAAATCAAAATATTATAAACCCAAATCTCGGAAACCCGTAACTCGTAACTCTAATTCTTATTCTCCAAATCCCTAACTCCTTATATATTAAAATCCCGTTTTGGATTAATAAGAAAAATAAGGAAGAAAATCAGGATGGAAACGGCCAATGGATATTGGTAATAATGTACCGAATTTTGAGATTTTATGGTCATTTGCGATGTACCGGATTTCTTGCTCAGGCTTTCCGAAATCTGCTGTACGGCATTTTGCAGGTTGTTACCATCTATGTAAGTTCCCCCTGATTTTTCGGCGATGTTTTGGAGGGCGGCGGTTTGTCTTTTCGTCACCACAGTTTCTCCCAACATATCGGATTTATAACCCATTAATTGACCATAGAGATATTCCGGAACGGGTGCCCCCTGCTCGGTCCCCACTCCCACAGTCGTCACAGAAATACCTGCACTCGCAGCAAGTTTTGCCGCAGACTCATCATTACCCTCATTATCCTCGCCATCGCTGATGAGGACGACCTGCCGGGAGCCTTTGGGAATATTTTTAAATTTATTTTCTGCCACCTGCATGGCTTTCAAAAAATCTGTTCCCTGAACTTTCATTACCGAAGTTTCTATCCCGCCAATGTAGGTTTCGGCAGCAGAAAAATCTGTAGTGAGTGGCATAATGGATGTTGCATCGCCGGCAAAAACGATCACGCCCACACGATCATTGGTAAAATTTTTCAAAGAATTAATCATGATATTCTTGGCCTCGGTAAGTCGGTTTGGTTGAATATCCTCCGCATTCATCGAGTTGGAAACATCCAGCACAAACAGAACATTATTCATTTTTTGCTGGGTTTTGATTTCCTCTTTACCTCCTAAAATATCTATCATTGCCAAAATCAAAAACAGAAATGCTACCAAATACATCAGCGGCAAAATTTTGGTAAACCACCCTTGCTTTTCAAAAAGTGATTCCTGAAAACGGGTCTCGGCAAATATTTCCCGCCTTGCCGACCGCCATTTTATAAAATTAAAAACGGCAAAACCTATCGCCGGCAAAACAAGCAACAGTAAAAGATACCAGTAATTTCCCAAATAAAAATCCATCTACAATACGGTTTTATAGAACACCCACCTCAGCAGCGCATCTAGAATTAGGGTAAGAAATGCTATCCATAGAAAAATCCTGAAATATTCTTGGTAGTTGTAAATTTTCTCAGATTTTATATCCGATTTTTCCAATTGGTCTATCTCATTGTATACCTCGCTCAGACTTTGGTTGGAAGTCGCACGGAAATATTTTCCGCCAGTCGTAACAGCAATATCCCTTAGCGCCGGTTCATCTATTTTAACTTCCATTTCCTCAAAAATAATTTCTCCAAAAATATCCTGACGCGCAGGAAACAATGCGAAACCATTTGTCCCTATGCCAATGGTATACACCCTTATGTCATTATTTTTCGCCAATTCGGCGGCGGTTTGCGGCGGCATTGCATTTTCTACAGTGTTCACGCCATCGGTCATCAAAATAACGATTTTGCTTTTCGCTTTGCTATTCTTTAGGTGATTTACAGCAACCGTTAATCCATCGCCAATGGATGTCCCGGGTTGCAATTCGAGCGGATTCAGATTATCTAATTCCTCTTGAACTACCTGATGATCGGATGTTACAGGTACTTTTGCAATTGCCTCTCCGGAGTAAGTTACCAGCCCTATCCGGTCGGTCGGTCGGCGTTGGACGAAATCTTTTGCGATCCCCTGTAGAGCCGTCAAACGGTCGGGTTCCAAATCCTTAGCCAACATAGAGAGCGAAACATCCATCGCGAGGATGATGTCCACGCCCTTATTGGGGTCCTGCTCATCAGAAATGGTGAAGGTTCTTGGCCTTGCCAAAGCAATAATCAAGGTTGAAAGAATGATATATTTGCTGATTTTTAACAAAAAAAGTACAAACAAAAAACTTTCGTTTCCCTTCATATTCATTGTGGACGGCACACGAATTCCCTTGCGTTGTTTCTTACGCAAATCCCTGATTAACAATGGGATTAGCAGCAAAAATAACAGCAGCGCCCACGGCGTATAAAATTCAAAGTTCCATCCGCTAAACATCCTTTCGCAGTTTTTCAAATTCAAGGTCATTAGAGGACCTTTTTACCAAAGCAATAATGTCATCAAAGTCCTTCTGCATCGCTGTCTGATCCGGGAATGTCTTGGCAAATTTCACCATATCGCCACGAAGGAAAATATCCTCTATTACTTTTTCATTTTCCTCGGAAATCGTTTGATTTTGCTTCATGTAATTCACCAAATCATCGGTGAGCAGGACATTAGCTGGAATATGGTATTGTTGTGTAAGGAAGTTGCGGGAAATATCTATCAATTCCACATAAAAAGAACGGTAATCGCCGCTTTCCATAAAACCTTTTTTCTTAAGGGCGTCCAGATCTTTCAGCGTTTGGTTGGTCATTACCACTGATGCACTTTTGCGGCGGCGCCCATATCTAACCAGCTGCCAAATGATGAAAATAGCTGCCAAAAGAATTAAAAACCCAAGCACATACCATTTATAAACCTCCCAGTAATCCCTCATGCTGAGTGCGACTTCCTTATTTTTCATGATGTCGCTGATTTCGTCTCCTTTTTGCGCAGTATTCACTACTTCTACCTCGTAGGGAACGGTGTGAAAAATTTCTTCGCCAATCTTTACATCAAAAGCAGGTATCTTAAATGTCCCTTCTTGAAAAACCGCAAATTCTATCGTCCTTTCGTAGGAATCCGGCTTTTTAGAAATGCTGTCATTTATTTCCTCAAAATGGAAAGGTAACAGTTCATTTTTAGGTGCGGAAACCACATCTTTGCCACCCAAATTTTGGATTCGGATTTTATATACATTGGGCTCGCCAAGTGCAATCCGTTTTTTATCTAATGTAGAAAAAACCGTTTGCGAATAGGCAAATGCGCTAATAAATGTAAATATTAAAAATAGTTTCTTCAATTTTTGATTTTGTTAAATAAAATGGAGTTTCTCTTATTTATTCCTAAAATACTGATACAGTATTTTGGAGTAATCTTCGCCGGAATGAATGTCCAAAAATCCGGCAGAGGCATTTTTAAAATCCTCTTCCAGTCTTCTCATTTTAAGTTTTTGTTGTTCGGCGTATTCGTAGCGCCATCTCGCGCTGGAAGTATTCGCCCAAACCTGCTCTCCCGTTTCTGAATCGCGGAAAAGTGTGTAACCAATATCCGGGATTTCATTATCTTTTTCATCATATACCCTCAAGCCCAGAAGCGCATGCTTTTTTGCTGCTACGCGTAATGTCTTGGTTGAGTAATCATCAGCAAAATCCGACATTACAAACACAAAGGATTTCTTTTTGAAAATGTTCAGCATATACTTCAAAGCGCCATCTAAATCACTTTTGGCAGGCACATAATCTGTAGTCAGAATTTGTGAAATAATAGCCAAAACATGCTTCCTGCCTTTTTGTGGTGGTATTACTTTGTACACTTTATCAGCATAGAGAATCAGTCCTACTTTGTCATTGTTACCAACAGCAGAAAATCCTAAACTCGCACAAATCTCCGCTACAAATTCCCGTTTTAAGGCAATTTTTGTCCCATAATCCATTGATGCTGAAACATCTACCAACAGCATCACCGTTAGTTCTCTTTCCTCCTCCATCACCTTTACATAAGGTTCGCGGAAGCGGGCGGTTTTATTCCAATCGAACCGGCGAATCTCATCTCCAAATTGGTACGGGCGCACTTCGGAAAAAGTCATTCCCTGTCCTTTGAAGGCACTATGATATTGACCCATCAGTGTAGCTTCGGACTTACGTTTCGAACGAATTTCGATTTGTTTTACCTTACGGACAATGTCTTTGATTTGCATTTTTTACAAGACGGGTTCTAAAATTCCACAGAAACATTTAGCCACTCGTCATCAAATTTAGATTGATACTTTTTATAAAATTCTATGGCATTCTTATTCCATTCTAAAACCTGGAATACCATCCCTGAAAAACCATTTTGCCTACCATAATCAATTGTAGCCTCAAAAAGTAGTTTTCCTAAACCTGTGCCACGCATTTTTTCGGTAACGACCAAATCTTCAAGATAAAGTCTACGCCCTTTCCATGTAGAATAGCGAGTGTAATAAAGCGACATACCCACGATTGCGCCATCTGCCTGTGCTACGAATGCACCCCAGACAGGATTTTCCCCAAATCCATCTTCCGCTAACTGCTCCGCTGTAATCATCACTTGGTCACCCGCTTTTTCAAAGATTGCGAGTTCTTTTATGAGATCCATCATTGCTGAACAATCTTG
The DNA here is from genome assembly GCA_018260475.1 of Chryseobacterium sp. Classification (GTDB taxonomy): domain Bacteria; phylum Bacteroidota; class Bacteroidia; order Flavobacteriales; family Weeksellaceae; genus JAGLBA01. The sequence continues at coordinate 56,524 of JAGLBA010000009.1, forward strand.
TAGCTGTGCTTTTCGGATTATTAATTCCATAAAGAATATATGCTTCCTTTAAAATTTAAAAAGTTTCCAAAACAAAATCACGGCGCTTGGATTTTAGCAATAATACGATCAACGATTTCCTCGGATGAAATTTCTTCGGCCTCGGCCTCAAAGCTTAATCCGATACGGTGGCGGAGGACATCTTTAGCAATATCTTTCACATCTTCTGGAATCACAAAAGCACGATTTTTCAGGAAGGCCAATGCTCGAGAAGCGATAGCCAGATTGATACTTGCACGCGGAGAAGCCCCGAAACTTATATAGTTTTTCAGTTCAGCCAGACCGTATCGCTCTGGATAGCGGGTGGCAAAAACCATATCCAAAATGTATTTTTCTATTTTTTCATCAAGGTAAATTTGGTTTACCAAACTTTTCGCTTCCACAACTGTTTCCATCGAAATAACTTGCGAAATCTGAGGCTGGCGAGAGGAAGAAACCATCCGCATAATTTTTCGCTCATCTTCCATTTCTGGGTATCCGATTTTACATTTTAGCATAAAACGGTCGCTCTGCGCTTCCGGCAAAAGATAGGTACCCTCTTGGTCTATAGGGTTTTGCGTCGCCAATACAAGAAATGGTTTCGGTAAGGGCATGGTCTCATCGCCTATGGTTACCTGCTTCTCCTGCATAGCTTCCAATAGAGCAGACTGTACCTTGCTCGGCGCGCGGTTAATCTCATCTGCCAATACGAAATTCGCAAAAATAGGTCCCTTTTTTATTGAAAAATCATTATCGCGCACGCTGTACATTTGCGTACCCACGACATCTGCCGGCAGCAAATCCGGGGTAAACTGTATTCTGGAAAACTCACCTGCCACAGCATCTGCAAGAGTTTTAATGGCTAAAGTTTTCGCCAATCCAGGAACACCTTCCAAAAGTATATGCCCATTTCCCAAAAGCCCAATCATCAGGCGATCTATCATGTAATCCTGACCTATAATCGCCTTATTGATTTCCTGTTTTAGCAGGGTGAAAAAATAATTCTGTTCGCGCACCCTTTCGGTGAGCTGGCGGATGTCTTCTGCCTGATGTAATTCTGCCATATTCTTACTTAAACTAATCGGTAAAATTGCGATAAATAAGGGCAAAAATCAACACAACAAATAATAATAAATGGTTAAAGTTTGTTAAAGAATTAAGTTGTATTTTAATTAATTTCTTCTTCCGTCAATAAGAATTTTTTGAGTTACTCACAAAGAAATGTTAAGATTCATCAAGAACGCTATGGTTTAGCAAAAACTCCCTTTGCGCTTTCATCGATTTAGACTATTTTTGAGGATTAAAAAATTTTGGTAAATGAATTATCATTTTCAAGCACACCGCCAGGTTCGTAAAAACCTGCTGCACATGCTACAAACCACACCGCACGACCAACTGATGACCATCCCGGATGGTTTCAACAATAATATATACTGGAATATCGCCCATACTGTGGCAACACAACAACTTTTGCACTATTATCTGAGTGGGAACCCATTTCGGATAGATAAATATTGGATCGATACCTATAAAAAAGGAACGCTCCCCAACTTGAATGTGCAAGAATCCGAAATTGAAGATTTGGAATTTCTGCTTACGGAAACTTCACGAATCCTAATGACGGATTACGATGCGGATTTTTTCTCGGATTATACGCCATATACCACCAGTTTCGGGATGGATTTGAAGAGCATACAGGACGCCATCATCTTCAATAATATGCACGAAAGCCTTCATTACGGCTATGCAATGGCGCAGAAAAGGGCGCTGCTGGTAGAGGGATTTAATTAGTGGATAGAGGTTTAGAATATGATAAATTATAAGGATAGAATTAAAATCAAAAATAAATTGATAAGAAAACAATACGGAAACAACGACAGCCACAACAGGGAAAATCGGGATGATGACCAACCGGACTTAAACGATAAGAACCCGAAAGATGACTTCATCTTCGGGCTTAGACCTGTGATAGAGGCGATAGAGGCGGATAAAACCATAGATAAAATTTTCCTGCAGACTGGTTTGCAAGGTCCCATCTTCGCTGAACTAAAGGCACTTTTGGCGAAGTATAAAATCCGCCCGAATTATGTACCTATCGAAAAATTAAACCGCTTCACGCGAAAAAACCATCAGGGTGTGGTGGCTTTTATTTCGGATGTGCCGTTTGAGAGCATCGAGGATGTGCTGCCGCAACTTTTCGAGCAGGGTAAAACGCCTTTTCTGCTTATCCTAGACCGCCTGACGGATGTTCGTAATTTTGGAGCCATCTGCCGTACGGCGGAATGTACGGGCGTAGATGCGATTATCCTACCGGAGAAAGGCGCCGCACCCATCAATTCCGATGCTATAAAAACTTCCGCAGGAGCAATTTATAATATTAAAATCTGTAAAGAAAAAAACCTGTCGCATACGGTAAATTTCCTTCAACAAAGCGGTGTAAAAGTATTTGCAGCAACAGAAAAGGCTCAAAAACTGATTTACGATGTCAGTTTTGCGGAACCTTGTGCTATCGTGCTGGGGAATGAGGAAACGGGAATTTCTAAGGAAGTCCTGCACCACGCCGACGATAAAATAAAACTCCCAATAACGGGGAAAACGCAATCACTCAATGTTTCCGTAGCCGCAGGCGCCATTTTGTACGAAGCGGTGAGGCAAAAATTGGTGACTGATTAACTTGCTGATGCTTTAGTTCGTTTCTTTTTTAAGCTGTAAATTATCAATCTGAATCAATGAAAGAAATAATTCACTAATTAAAGGATGATCTACAGTACAAATGGGCCATCAAAAACTTAAAAGTAGAGCAGAAAGAAATTGAACTCGTGAAAGAACTAAATCGTCTTGGTGACTTCAAAACAATCTCCTCAGAAATAACAATTTAATAAAACAAAGACGCAGATTTGATTTCTGGAAAAAAATAAAATTCAAAATGAAAAAATATACCGCAATTGCATTGCTTGCCATAACCCTCATTTCATGTAAGAAAGAAACAAAAACGGTAAGCAAAACCGATCCCGTAACCGGTAAAACCACTTCCGTGGAAGTCCCTGTGGAAGAGACCCAAAAAGTAGAAGAAACCTTTGCTATTAAGGATTCTGCAGGGGTTTACAAACAAGGTTTCAAACTAGAAAAAGGCCAAACCTATCCGCTTACCACTTACACTAGAAATATACAGACAGTAACCGATCCTAGCGGAAAAACCATGAGCGGCACCTCTGAATCGACCGATGAAATGAGTTTCACGGTAAATGATTTTAAGGACGGAATCTATGACATCAGCATCAACCTCATTAGCAAAAGAAATTCTGAAAGTATGAACGGCAAAACAATGGCCGTAGATACCAAAGCCGCCGCGCCAAAAGAAGACCAACTGAAAATGATGTGGAATGTAAATAAAGCTTTGACTGGAAACAAACTGCAGATGAAAATGAAAGAGAATGGCGAGGTAATCTCCATCTCCGGTTTCGAACCTGTTTACAATAAAATAACCGCGTCTGCTGGAACGATGATTAAGGATGGGAAACAAAAAGCAGCATTTGCACAAAGTTTCAAGGAAAGTTTTAACGAAAAAGTCTTAAAAGACCAATTTAGCAAAAATCTGATGGTTTTACCTAAAAAAGGAGCGAAAATTGGTGAAAAATGGACGGAATCCGAAAACGCTTCGCAAGACGGAAAAGTGAAAATGACCACCACCTTTACCCTGAAAAGTGTAGAAAACGGCAAAGCGACTGTAGCAGTAACCGGCGGAATTCCTTACAAATCCGACAAAAAAGCCCAACAAGGCATGACCCATACCATGAGTTCCGAGATGTCCCAAAATGGAAACATCGTTCTGGATCAGGCAACTGGCTGGATCACCAACCAAAATGTAAACTTGAAAACTTCCCAAACAGAAAGCATCAGTGATGGGAAGAAAACACAAAGCATGAAAAGCGTTTCCAACACCACCGTGATGGTAAATCCTTCCGCAAAATAACCGCGCACCATGAAACATATCCTGGAATTCATCCTGATTACGATCATCCTGTTTTTCTTTTGGAACATTCTGAAAAGACTGTTTTTCAGAGTGTTTTACAAACCTACCCAGCAAGTACCGCCACAGAGATCGGCAGATTTTCAGCGAAGCAAGAGCAAACCGCTGGATCGAAACCCAAACGGCCTGAAATGGGATGCCGAAGATGCCGTGTATGAGGAAATAAAAGAAGAAAAGAAATTTTAAAATCAGCCCTTTCAGATGTTTTGAACTTTGAAAGGGTTTTATTAAAAAATACAGACTATTAATCTACGAAAAAATGCTCAAATCCAATAAAAATATCATCTTCATCGCAGGGAGCATCATCGTTTTTGCAATATTGGCCTTCCTATATGCGAGCCCCGTGCTGAGTGGCAAAATGCTTTTCCAGCACGACATTGTGCAGTACAAAGGCGGTGCAAAAGAACTACTGGACTACCGCGCCCAATACGGCAAGGAAACCTATTGGAGCGACAGCATGTTCGGTGGTATGCCCACTTACCAAATGGGTGCGCAATTCCGAGGCGATATTATCCAAAACTTTGATGACTTACTGTTTTTCTTCCCCAAACCGGTGAACTATATTTTCGTGCTTTTTGCAGGATTTTTTCTCTTGGGAATGGTGGCAGTACGAAACTGGAAATATGCACTCTTGGGCGCAACATTTTTCGGGCTATCTACTTATTTCTATATCATCATCGCGGCAGGGCACAACGGGAAAGTGCATACGATTGCCTATTTCGCACCGCTATTAGCAGGAATTCTATTGGTTTACATCCGCAAAAAATACATATTAGGATTCATCATCACTACCCTTTTCATGGGATTACAAATATCGGCGAATCACCCGCAAATGACTTACTATCTGTTCATCGCACTTTGTTTTCTATTTTTGTCCGAACTCATCCGTGCAGTAACGCATAAAATTTCGTGGAAGCATTTTGGAATTTCGACCGGAATTGTAGCTCTTGCCTGCGTCCTGGGCGTGGGTATGAATTCACAAAGAATTATGGCGAATGCGGAATACATCAAAGAAACCGTGCGTGGCAACCAGATTTTGACTACTAAAAAGCAAGGCAAAGGAACATCGGGAATGGATAAAGAAAGCATTCTCAACTGGTCTTACGGCAAAACAGAGACCCTTAACCTCATGATTCCGAGACTCATGGGTGGCGCAAGTAACAGCGCTGATGGCGAGCAAATGATGGGGGAAATCCAACAACTTATACAGGAAAATGCGACTTCGCAAAATGAAGTAGACCACATCATGAGAGGCTTGCAAAGTCCAACCTATTGGGGCGAACAGCCGGGGACATCGGGGCCAGCATACCAGGGCGCCGTTGTGGTTTTTTTAGCCATTTTAGGATTCTTTTTCGCTTGGAAAAAATACCGCTATTGGATTTTGGGCGCCACTATTCTCAGCATTTTATTGGCTTGGGGTAGCAATTTTATGCCGCTTTCAGATTTTTTCATTGAATTTGTACCTTTTTACAATAAATTTCGTGCGCCGAGCTCCATATTGGTAGTCGTGGAGTTGCTTTTCCCTCTCATCGCAATTGTAGGATTATACCGCTTATTTAATTCAAATAAAACCACGGAAATTTATGAGGAAAATATTTTGACGGAGAAATACAAACAGAAAACATTGCTTATTGTTTCTGGCGCAGTTTTAGGACTTATTTTGTTGCTTTTGGTTTTTGGCAAGAGCATTTTAGGCTTTTACAACGAAACCGAAAAAGCCTACCTACCCTCATGGCTATTGGATTATTTGATAGACGAGCGTTACAAAATGTTCCGTACCGATGCTTTGAAAACCCTATTCTATATAGTAGCCACTGCGGGCGTTTTATTTTTGAGCTTAAAGCGAAAATTGTCGCAAAATATGGCATTAATGATTATTGGGGCGATTAGTTTGTTTGACCTTTGGACGGTGAATCGCGATTATCTGAACAGGGATAATTTCATCGACAAAAATTTTGCGGATAACCCTTTCCAAACGGAAAGTTCAGATTTATTAGTAGATAAGGTGGGCGACAACCTAAACCTGCAATCACTCTTGGCAAATGCAAACATCAACAAAGCTTTGCAAACCATTTCCGAAAAAGATACTTCGCACTACCGTGTTTTCAACCAACTGATTGGACCTTTTAACGAAACCAATACTTCCTATTTCATTGCTTCCGTGGGCGGTTACCATGCCGTGAAACTTCGCAGATACGATGATTTAGTGAATACCTATTTTTTCGCTAATGACAGCATTAAACAAAAGCAAATCCCTGAGATTTTGAACTTGCTTAATACAAAATATGTAGTAGGTGGAAGCCCTGAACAGCCACAAATTCAGCAAAATCCATTGGCAAATGGCAACGCTTGGTTTGTCTCTGATGTAAGATTCGCAAATACCCCGAATGAGGAAATCGACGCGATAGGAGGCATCAACACCAAGAAAACCGCCGTAGTTTCTACTTCCGATAAAAAATATTTTAATGGAAAACCTTTGGCAGCCGACAGTACCGCGCAAATATCTTTGATAAAATACCAAGCCGATGAGCTGAAATTTGCCACGAAAAGCCAAACGCCACAACTCGCCGTAATTTCGGAAATCTACTATCCAAAAGGCTGGAAGATGATTTTGGATGGCAAGGAAACGCCTTATATCAAGGCGAATTATCTGCTCCGTGCCGTGCATATTCCTGCTGGAAATCATTCCCTTAAAATGATTTTCGAGCCGGAAGTCATACAGACCGGGAAAACCGTTTCTTTAATTGCTTTCGGAACTTTCCTATTACTCAGTGGTTTTGGCATTTGGTTTTTGTTGAAGGCAAAATCAACTGAAAAGACGGAATTTATTTAGCATCATAAACTATCCTCGTCTACTTTCCAAATGACAAAATAAAAGTGTGCTCGTACTATCTGAACAAGAAGTAGAGGAACTTTTTGCCAGCGATACGCGCTCAGACATCCTGTCGCAAGCGGAAAAAAAATGAAACTTCAAATGCCGTATATGGTTGGGTAGCCAAATTCCACAGGCTGATTTACGATCAAGAACTGGACGATGAAATGCTGGCGATAAAACGCATTTCCCCACCGTTTTCGGGCGCATGCAGCCGAAAACGAGAACTTTGGACCACTGTTTATTATATGATTTGATACAATTTCACAAGGCTGTTTTTGCGCATCGCAAACTGAAGCGTCCTACTAAAATTTCCGGGGGAGCTTACGATTATATCCTACTCAGCGACGATAGCCTACGCCTCATCGATACAGGAATATCTTCTTTAAAAACGCAAGTTGGCAACAAACTTTTTCAGAAATATATTGAAATAGAAATTGCTGATCACAGTTATTTGAAAAATACTTTTCAGACATTTAATTACTTTTTCACCGGCTTCCGCAATGGTATTGTATTTATTTCCGGGATGTTGGAATAAATCCATTCTTCGGTTTTAATGATAAAATGGTTGCGTTTCAAAATCATCTTAGTGATCACGATAACCGCGCCAAAAATGAAAGACAATAACAACGAAAGCAGTCCAAAACTTTTGGAAATGGCTGCGCGCTGGTCATCATTCAATATAATTTTGAAACTACGCGCAACCCAATCGAGGAATATTTTATAATGAAAAAGCCCCTCCGCCAGAAGCCCTATGCCCAAAACCAAGAATACCGCAGAGAGCAACCAAGCCAAAACATGCAGCGTGCCCACAAAAAAAGTATTGCCGGATACGGATGGTTGTTCGTCCAGCAAGCTCTGCAACTCACGAATTTTCATCAGTCTTCGCTCAAAAACATGGAACCCACCAGTGAAGTGATGGCCGACAAAGCGATACTGAAAAAGAATGCCCACCAAAAGCCATCTACCTGCATCCCATCAATAAAATAATCGGAGATAAGAATTACTATCGCATTGATTACCAAAGAGAAAAGTCCTAGGGTAAGTATCGTGAGAGGTAATCCAAGGATTTTCAAAATAGGAGTTACGACCATATTTAAAATCGAAAGCACGATCGAAAAAATAATGGCAGTCGAAAAATCGTTAAAATGAACTCCGGAAAGTAATTTAGTGAGAAAAAAAGCTACAACCGAAGTCAGTAGCAAGCGGATAATCATATTCATAATGCAAAATTTAGAGTTCAAAAATACAAAAACCCTCCGGGAAATCCGAAGGGTTTTAAGATTTGTTTAGTGAAAATTAGTTTTTATAAAAACCATTTGCACCCATACCTGCTTTAAAAGTTTTCAGCAAAGTTCCTGCGGTATTGTAAACTGAAACTTCGGAATCTTCGGTAAAGGCTTTGGCATCGGATACGAAGATTTTTCCATCCAAAACACTGAATCCATATGGGGTAAAATTCAGCGTAACGATCGCCGTAGTAGGAGGCATCGAAGAACCAGCTACCATAGTGTACACTTTTTTCCCAGCAACTAGATAGATTTGATTACCATCCAATGCAATTGCCGACGCCGACATGCCCGGAATCACAGTTTTAGTAAAGGTTCCTGCCGCCGCATCCACTGTGTAAAGGTTTGTTTCCGCAGAACTGCTACTGACCACATACACATTTTTGCTGTCCGCGGTCATATCTTGAATGATACCCGTATCGGATAATGTGATGGTCTTGTCGACGGAATTGTTCGCCGGGTTTACACGCGTGATGGTGTGGCCGGTCGCATACGGAAGCCAAGTGGTTGTATCATAAGCTGTTCCATCTGTTTGAACATAGATAAAATTTGCAGCGGATACCACTTTTTCAGAATAACGATCGAAAGAAATAGTTTTTACAAACGCATTAGCATTGTTATAAATATTTAATTTTCTTGAACTAAAGAAGTCGTTTTGAGTTACATATTTGTTTCCGCCGTAAATTGCAATGTATCTTGGCTGGACAAGATTCTCAGTCACCGTAGCCACTTTTTTGAAAGTGTAGCGATTTACAATTTCAATTTTATTAGAATTATTTACAACCAAATAAGCATTATCTCCCTCAAAACCAACTGATTGTAGAATATCACCCAGTTGCGCACCACCATTATTACTACCAAAAACTTTGTGTTCGATGGTGGATAAATCTTTTGAAGCAAATGAAACTTCCGCATTCGGTTTTCCAAAATTCCCTTCATTAGCGATAAAATAGCCGTTTTCGTAGGCACCTTTCGGGGTTGTTAAAACTTCGTCATCTTTTCGACAAGCGGTTGTAAGAAGTAATGCGGAAGCAAAGACCGCAGTAAGTAATTTGTTGATTTTCATAATATAAATTTATAGGTTTATGTTAAAATTAAATGCAAAATTCCGTTTTGGGAGAGGATAGAAAGAAGTGGTTTCATAAACTTGGTTGGTAAGATTGTTAATTTTGAACCCCATTTTATAATGCTTAAAAACCGTTGTAAAGACGCCCGTATTCAGTACGAAATACGGCTGCAATGCATTTTCATTACTTTCATCCGATGTGGTGTAAGTCAATCCGTTATACATTCCTTGGAAATAAATCCCGAAGTCGCGCCAGCCGTATTCCACCGTCCCGAATACTTTCTGAAACGGCACATATTGCAGCTGCTTTTTAGTCTCTAAATTTTGTGAATGGGTGTAGGCATACCCGATATTGAATTTAACAAAATGGTCCTGCCATTTTTGGTTATAGCCCATCGCTGCTTCCACCCCGAAAGATCTTACGCGATTAGTATTCACGGGAGTCCACATACCGCCCTCTGAGGGTAACCACCGGATCATATCTACTATATCGATGAAAAACGGTGTCGCCGAAATACGGTAATTTTTAAATTTTATTTCTTGCGACAGTTCAGCCTGCCAGGAAGTTTCCGGTTTCAGCAGTAAGTTTCCGCCCGGCTGCCAATAAAGATCATTGAAAGAAGGTGCACGAAAATTTCGTGAAGTATTAAGTTTTAAGGTGTAAAATTCGGCCGGATGCCAGCGGGTACCAAAAGAAAGCAGCAGTGGTGCTTCGTAATTTTCGATCAATTCCTTTTTTACACCAGCTTCAAAAAAGACAGATTCGGTCGGTTGATATGACAATAATCCCGCGGCAGAAAAAACGGTGCGTTTTGCATTATGAATGCCAGATCGATAGCCTTGTCCTCTTATGTTTTGAAATTCACCCAATACATTAAGTGAAAAATTCCGTGCTATTTGATAATAAAAATCTTCCTTAATCAAAAAAGTGTTCGCTGTACCACCGCTACTCTTCGGCTGGTCTTTATTCGCAAAATAATTAAAATTTTCTTCTAACAAAGCAATTTTTAAGTCGTTTTCAATCGATTTTTGCTGATAATTCCAGTTAATGATATTGCGGGAAGATCTTGTCGCATATTTAGTGCGTATCTGGTTTTCGGAAAATATAGGAAAATGCTGATGTCCGTCAAAAAATTGCGACTGCAAAAAGAATTTATTCGAAGACCCTATTCGATAACCAAAACCCGTGGATAAAACAGTATTTGTATATTGTCCGTTGGTATTTTTATAGAGTTTTTCCGCGACTTCATAATCGTTATTGCTTTCTAAGTGCGATGCAGAAATATTTACGCTCAAATTATCCCTGCTAAAAGCTGTTTTCCAGGAAGAATTGATAGTTCCAAATGATGCAATCTCACCAAATAATTCGGAAGAAAAACCTTTGCGGAAAGATAATTGGTTGTTGAGATGGATGCTTCCCCCTATCGCACCACTGCCATACCGCACGCTTCCGCCACCAGGTTTAACAACAATTTCATCGTACCCAAGAAGGCCCAAATTATTGATGTCACCCTGACCCAGGAATACGGAATTGACATTGATTCCGTTCCATACAAAAGCCGTTTGCTGAGCGGTAGTCCCACGAAATGATGGCGAAGAAACCATACCCCTACCATTTTCCTTGATGAAAACAGAAGTCTGAAAACGCAGTGTTTCGGATAGATTTGTAGATGTTCTTTGGAAATTTTCTGCTGATATTCTCTGAACAGACTGGGTTTTGGCCGCGCCCTTTAGTTGGCGGTCAAAGATGTATACAGTATCTATCTGTGTTTCTTGGGCAGCAGAAAATACGCAAAAGAAGCCGAAAACGGCAGATAGTTTTCTTATTATCATAGTCAGGCTTTTCCTCCGAAAGCATTAATTTAGTTAGCACTTTGGTAAGGTCTCCTGACTTTCACATTGCTCTGCCTTCCCGTTTCCAGTGGCTTTTTTAGAACAATTATGTTTTCCAATAAATGAAAAAAGTGATCTACAGTTGCGGGGACAGCACTGGATTCTCACCAGTTTCCCTTTACCGAAAGTTCTTCAAATATAAGAGTTATTTTTATTTAACCACAACCTTTAACGATAATAAGAGTAAAATATCTTTTTTACAACCAAAAAACATCCAGAAGATTAAAAGTTATAAAGAAAACAAATCAAATTATATTTAAAAAAAAATTATGGCTTTTGTGTTAATGATTATAACATAGATGAATCGAAGGAAAAAGGTAACAAATTTCGGATAGATTTCGTCTTGATAATATCGCCTTCCAACGAGGCAAAAGAGATTTCTACATCAGTATTTTGTCGGCTTTCATACTCCAAAATCGCCTGTCGGCACGCGCCACAAGGCGGAATGGCGATGAATGAAACAGCATCTTTCGGTGCGCCTATTACGAACAATTTTTTGATTCCAACATTTGGAAAATTTGCTGATGCCCAAAAAATAGCCGTTCGCTCGGCACACAACCCCGATGGATAAGCGGCATTTTCCTGGTTATTACCCGAAATTATTTCACCATTTTCAAGTAAAATTGCACAACCTACTAAAAAATTGGAGTACGGCGCATAGGCCTTTCGCCTGGCATCCATTGCGGTATTGAAGAGCTTTTGGTCTTCCTCCTGCAATTTTTCAAAGCCATCTATGACTTCAAAATTAAATTTAAACTCTTTTTCCATCGTTAAAGTTCATGATCCTCAAACTGCTCTAAGAAATAGGAAAAGTTGAATTCCTCCACCTCATCATCGGCATCCTCGAGCGTCGTCAAAAGATCCTCGAAAGTTTCCAACTGATCCACACTCATATTGACAAACTCCAACTCCAAAGGGAGTTCTACCTCGCCCGTTATGCTGTCATAGAGAGCATCCAAGTTATCTCCGAAATGTTCTGGTAGAGTGATGTGCTTCTTTAGTTCGGCGTAGAAATCTTCGTAATCCCCAATATTTGTGAAATCTATTTTCATTTTTTATTAATTTGTTGATGCGTTTATTTGTTTTGTTAATTTAGTTTAATTCAAATAGTAGAATAACCCTTAAACAAATCGTCCTAAACTATCTTTTTTCAAAATTCTTATAATGGTCGTGTGTTACCCACACATCACCATTTTTGGTGAAGACAATGCGGTCTGCGCCTCGGTGCCCACAATGGTAATTCACATCCGCCTCGAAATATTGTGCTCCTGCGGGCAAAGTTTTTTCACGGTTGCTGAAATGGTTGCCCCCGATAGCTTTTCCGGGAAGTACCTCGCAGAGGTTTCCTTGTGAAGCATCCCAACCTGCCTTTCTCGCTTCGGATTTGGTCATATAAAAATCCGGAAGTTCATGGTTTTGTTTAACGAAATTAATTACAGAATTTTCCTCGGTGAGTTGCTCAATATTTCCAGATGAGGAAGTCTGTCCCGAAGAAACCGGCGTACTTAGATCTTTTTGTAATGAATTTTTATCGTTTTTAGCACAATTAAAACAATCAGTCGGTGTAGTGATGTATGTATTTTTCTTTTCAATTTTAAAATTATTAAAAAGATACATCCCCAACACCGCAATTAAAACGCAAATAATAAGATAGGGATAAAGTTTTTTATTTTGATTCATAAGTTTAAAAATAAGGAACGGTAATGGGCGATGGGTAATTGGCAATAAGTAATATTAGAGAATTATCCATTAATTCCGCCATTCCTCCGGGATATCGCACACCGGAATTGGGTTGATTTTGTGCTGAGCAGCGGCATTCATTCGTTTAAAAATTTGGTAAACCTCCAAATCACGCCCCGAATAATCCGCTTCCGTTTTTTTACCCCACTCTTTTTGGATCTTTTCAAGTTCTGGATAAGTAGCTCCAATCTGCTGTTCGTCCGTGCGGTCCACATCCCAAAGTCCGTCGGTAGGAATGGCATTTTTTATGGATTCCGGGAGATCCAGCGAGCGCGCCAGTTCGTAAACCTCCGTTTTGTAGAGATCGGCAATCGGGGAAACATCTACTCCGCCATCGCCATATTTGGTATAAAATCCGATTCCGAAATCCTCCACTTTATTTCCGGTTCCGCACACCAAAAGACCATTAATTTGACCGTAATAATACAGCGTGAGCATTCTCAAACGGCTCCTGGTATTGGCAAAAGCGAGTTTTTCAGCAGGAAAATCATCATCTTTTACATCAAAAGTTTTGTACAGTTCCTCGAAAGCAGGAGTCAGGTTTACAGATTTAGTTTCAACATTCGGGAATTTATCTTTTAAGAAATGTAGGTGTTCCAATGCGCGGTTTACTTGGTCCTGGTTTTGACGAATGGGCATTTCCATCGCCAGAACTTTCAGTCCGGTCATCGCACACAATGTGGACACTACTCCGGAATCCACTCCCCCGGAAACTCCAATGACATATCCCTTTACATGGGCCTTTTCGGCATAATCTTTCAGCCAGGTTACAATTCTTTCGGTTACTTTATCGGTTTGCATATATTGGTTGTTGGTTATTGTCTGATAGTTGTTAGTTGGTGGCTCTTGGATTTTGGTTATCGGCTCTTACTTCATACCAAAAACATGTAGCACCATCGGCTTCATCGGCTTCATTTTCGATTTTTGTGCTTTAAATTAACTATAAAAATAATGAAGTCCGAAAAGATATCCACGAGAAACTTCACTTTTCTTCAAGAAAGCAAGTGATTTTCTTTTATTCTAAACTTTTCTAATTCTTTTGGAAGCTCATTTTTCCATTTTGCAAGAAACGGAAGTTCGAATTTTTCCTCACGAAATTCATCGGGCGTCATAATGGGAATCCCACTGATAATCGGGTAATATCTTCTGCAGTTGCTGCAGGTTAGCAAACCATCAGTCACTGTTTCTTCCGCCGAATTAAAAACAGTAAGTTCAAGATCGGCATGGTCAAAAGGACAGCATAGTTTCTCTAAAATTTTATGTTGCACTGAGTTTTGTTTTTAAATTGTTAATTTTTTTACCAATATCCTCCGCCCTCATGATTTCGGAAATCATGGCAACACCATCAAAATCCAGACCTGTGAGTTTATCGAGATTTTCTTCTGATATACCTCCCGCCAAGAAAATTTCACCATCATAATAATCCCGCGCCAAACTGATTATCTCACGATTCACCAGCTCACAGGCGGTTGCAGACCGTGTTGGAAAAACCGAGCAGAAAGAAATATAATCTGCGCCCAGCTTATATGCCTGTTGCAGTGCCGAAACATCATTTCCTACGGTAACGCCCAATATCTTTTGTTTTTTATTAAAATCGGCTGGAATTGCGTCAAAATGAATCCCATCAGCCTCCAAAGTTTCAAAAATAGAAATATTATTATATATCAAAAGTGGAATATGATAAAAGCGACAGAGTTTTTTAATTTCAAACAGTTGATCTAAATTAGCACCTTCGGTATTAAATATTTGCAAACGATCTACACCGCTAGACAATGCTTGTTCAAGTTTCAAGTGCAATACGTCAAATTCTTCCGACGCATCTGCAATGAGATAAATTTTTCTATTCATCACCTATTGCTTTAGAAAATGCTTCCCAATATGGATCTTCCTCTAAATAAACTAGCGGGTAACGCCCATCATTGTCAAAGATTATTTTAGCCTCGCTGTCAGACAAAAATCTACCAATTTCTGTTACATCTATATTTTCTTTATTAAAATGTTCTATTATTTGATCTGCAAAATTTGGATCCACAGCCATGAGAAGGCTTCCTGCACCTATAATTCTTTCCGGAGGTAATGAAAAAGCCCTGCAGACTTCGGCAGAAATTTCGTTGGTTTTTATTTTGCCGAGATCTACCTCTATTCCAAGTCCTGCCGCAGTGCAAAACTCATACGCCGCACCTAAAACTCCGCCTTCGGTAACATCGTGCATGGCGTGAATTATTTGCTTTTCTTTATTAAGTTGGGCGGCGATTTTTGCTTCCGGCATAATTGAAATTTGATAAAAAAGACGCTCAAAATAATCTCGTTTGGTTTCACCAAAAATCTCTATCATCTTTTTAGGAAAGTTTAATCCCAAAATAGCAACGGCAGAAATGGCGGCCTGTTTGGTCATTAATAGCACATCGCCGGGACGCGCCATCTGTGAGGTAAGAAAGTTTTCTCTTTTTGAAATCGCCACCATCGTTCCTCCCCCGGAAATAGTAGAATTTTGACCAGGAACAAAAGCCGTATGACCGCCAGTAATGGCAATAGCCGCATCTTCGCAGAAAGAGTGTAAATGTTGCCAATAATCACGAAATTCTTCCTCCGAAAGATAATCCGGCATATTTAAAACCATTTGAAAATATTGTGGCATAACACCACTTGTAGCCACATCGTTCGCCGTGAGGTGAACAGAAAGCCAGGCAGATTTTTCTGCTCCTAACCCCGGAATATAAGAAAGCGGATCGCTCGCCATGGCCATTGCCAAACCACCATCTATAGCAACCAAAGCCGTATCTACGCCAAACGCTGGTCCGGCGATGATATTAGAAGAACTCCTACCAAAGCTGCCCCCAAAAAAATCTTTAAATTTTGAAGGTGAAATTTTTCCGCCAGCCATTAGTCATTAAATTTAATATAAATACCAAAAAAGTCTCCAACGGGAACTTTCCACTCGCTAAAAGGAAACCACGACGGCAAGCCTGTGCAGTTCCAAAAAATTTCAAGATCCCTGTCCGGCAGTGCTTCTGCAATTATTCTTTTCAAACTGCCCACCGTATAAAAAGTTGCCGTGCGATAGAATTCATTTTTGCCAACCGCTTGTTGCACTCTTCGGCGAATTAGTTTCGGGGTGATTTTATTCATCATCCCCATAGCAATGCCGTGTCGCGAAACACGCGCGGCTTCTTGTAAAACACGGTGTGGATCTTTGTAATATTCAAAAGTATTCATAAAAATGACGGCATCGAAAGTACTATCCTTGAAGGGCATAAAGTGTGAATCTGCCATCACAAGATTTCCGCCAAAAAGGTGTAGTGCCTGGGAAAGCATAAACGGTGAAATATCTCCCCCAGTGGCCTCCAGACCTATTTCATGCCACCATCTGGTAAATCGAGTAGTTCCGCAACCAAATTCTAGAAGGGTTTTGACCCGCGGATCCGCTTTCATCAAATTGCCCATCACCCTCTTTTGGTCAACTTCTGCACGCTTATAAGGGCCTTCGTAATACTGCTCGTAAGTATCCGTATAATCACGGTTGAAAAACCATTCTTTACGACCTTGCCAATTTCTGATTCCCTGTTGGAGTAGTTCCGATTGTTGCTTGTGAATCAGGTTTTCGTCTTTCATTTTCATTAGTTTTAATTAAATAAAGACGGTTTTCGGGCAAGGTGGAAATTCCAATTATGATTATAATATTCCTTACGCCGGTCTTAGCCGTCTCAAGTTCAGCGGGTATCATCTCAGCCTTGCGGCACCCCGATATTACTGCAAATATCAGAATATTTCTCGAATTGGCGAAGGAAATAGTTAAGTGCTTCAAAAAATCATTTCAACGAACGAAATATTAGTCTTGAATTTGTAATTTTACCCGTTTTAAATAACTA
Source organism: Chryseobacterium sp. (assembly GCA_018260475.1). Classification (GTDB taxonomy): domain Bacteria; phylum Bacteroidota; class Bacteroidia; order Flavobacteriales; family Weeksellaceae; genus JAGLBA01. The sequence continues at coordinate 73,301 of JAGLBA010000009.1, forward strand.
AAAGCCATCATGAATTTTTTAAGGTATTTTTATTTTTATCTAGTGATAATTTCCACCTTTATTTCGTGCAATAATAGCAAAGAAAATAAATGGAACATCGAAGTCAATCCAAAGCCACAAAAAATTGAAATCACCGATATTTCTAAAGAATTCTACGATCAAAATATACCATTGGAAACCTTTAAACAAAAATATCCGTGGTTCCAGGGAACCGTGACAGACGAGGATTACAACGCCAGAAGAAAGGACGCCGACGAAATAAAAATCTACCACGAGGCGGTTGCTAATGTAAAAACGGCACAACTAAAAGCGGATTTAGAAAATCTTTTTGCTCACATTCGGCATTATTTTCCGAAGTTTAAAAATCCAAAAGTTTTTCTTTACTCATCAGCATTACAAAGCATACAAGACCCTATATTCTACCAACCGCAGGAGAATATGCTTTTCATTGATATTTCCGCATTTATGTGCGAAAAAAATCCAATGTACGAAGGTCTTGACTTGTATTTTCTTAAAACTATGAACCCGCAAAATATTGTCCCAAAAGTGTCGCAAATTTTTGCAGAAACTATCATTCAGCCCGATCTTTCGCATCAAAAATTTTTAGATAAGATGGTAAATTCTGGTAAAATAATGATTTTGCAAGACGCATTCTTGCCGAAAACACCGGATTATTTAAAAATAAATTACACGCCGCAACAATATGAATGGGCAATAGCCAACGACGCAAATGTTTGGAATTACTTTGTTGAGAAAAACTTGATTTTTAGTGATGATCCTCGATTGGATGAGCGTTTTTTTGCCGTTGCTCCATTTTCAAAATTTTACACCGAAATCGACAACCAATCCTCACCACAAATCGGAATTTTCACAGGATGGCAAATTTGTAAAAAGTATTTTCAACAAAAACCAGATACAAAATTGGTTGATTTTTTAAACTTAAGCTCCGAAGGAATTTTTAAAGAAAGCGGTTATAAACCGGAATAGCGCTGATGCGTTGATTTACGCTTTGGATAAATTGGAATTTCGGCAAAATGCAAGAGCTTTAGATAAAAAAATCTATAAAGCAAATGGAAGACCGAGAAGATTATTAACAGACTCAAATTACTATAAAATACAATTATTAAAAAAGAATCTGTAGATTCAGATAAACTTTTAAACGAATAAACAAATCAAAAATGAAACAAACCAAAATATCCATCGACATCGAATTAGATGAAAACCATGTTCCTGAAAAAATGACTTGGAACGCCCAAGATGGCGGCATCGATAAACAGGAAACCAAAGCCACCATGATTTCCGTGTGGGACGACAAAACTATGGAAGCTCTCCGCATCGACCTGTGGACAAAAGATATGCCGGTGGATCAAATGAAAATGTTTCTTCACCAAATCCTTATTTCCCTTGCCAACACTTACCAACGCGCTACTGGTGAGGAAGATGTAGCCCAATGGATGGAAGAAATGGCCGAAGAATTTGCGATGAAATCCGCGATAAAAATGTAATAGTCTTGTTTTTTGAGCTATGTTTTTTTATTTAAATTCCCGGTAATAAGGAAATTTAGATCAAATAAATGCATCAGCAGATTAACAAATCAAACAACAAATTTAATATATGAACTTCAATACTAAAGTAATCCACGGTGGGCAACACCACGAAGCCGTGACCGGCGCTGTAAATGTACCGGTATTTTTAACCTCCACTTTTGCACAAAAATCTCCGGGACAACACTCTGGATATGAGTATTCGCGCGCTGCAAATCCCACAAGACAAGCTTTGGAAGACAGCCTTGCAAGCATCGAGAATGGTGCGCGTGGCTTGGCTTTTGGATCGGGATTGGCAGCGATCGACTGTGTTTTAAAATTATTAAATCCTGGGGATGAAGTCATTGCCTGCGACGATCTTTATGGCGGAACTTACCGCATGTTTACTAGACTTTTTGAGAAATATCAACTGAAATTCACATTCGTGAATATGGATGACCCGTCCGATATTTCAGAAAAAATCACTGATAAAACCAAACTCATTTGGTTGGAAACGCCTACCAATCCATTGATGAAACTCATCGACATCCGAGCGGTTTGTGATTTGGTAAAAGGCAAAAATATTTTGGTTGCGGTGGATAATACTTTTGCCACTCCATACATACAAAAACCATTGGATTTAGGTGCAGATATTGTGATGCATTCTGCTACAAAATACCTCGGTGGACATTCCGATGTTATCGCTGGAGCACTGGTTTCTAAAACTGTAGAATTGGGAGAGCAATTGCACTTCATACAGTTTGCAAGTGGAGGAATTTTAGGTCCGCACGATTCTTATTTGGTTTTGAGAGGCATTAAAACTTTGGCTCTAAGAATGCAAAGGCACAGCGAAAACGGACAAAAAATCGCTGAATATCTTCAGAATCATCCGAAGGTGGGCACAGTTATTTATCCTGGCTTACCTTCTCACCCACAACATGATTTAGCCAAAAAGCAAATGCAAAATGGCTTCGGCGGAATGGTTTCATTTACCTTTAAAAGCAATGAGAAAACAGACGCCACAAAATTTTTGGAGAATCTAAAGGTCTTCACTCTTGCGGAATCGCTCGGCGGTGTGGAATCTTTAGCTAACCACCCTACTTTGATGACCCACGCCTCTATTCCAGCAGATAAGCGCGCAGAACTCGGAATTACCGACGATTTGGTAAGGCTAAGCGTAGGAATTGAGGATGCAGAAGATTTGATAAAGGATCTGGAAAAAGCGTTTGAGGCGTAAAGTCGTTATTTAAACCAAAAAAACCACCGAATTTGGTGGTTTTTTCATTTAAAGTAAAAAAATTATTTCTTCGTGAATTTGAAACTCTTGCCTTCAATCTTAATAAAATAAACGCCTGGAACAAATTCCCTCACTGAGATTTTTTCATCGGCATTGCTGCTTCCTTTCTTTAGTAATCTACCATCTACCGAATAAATTTCATATCCTGAATTGGAAGGAATTCCGCTGATAGACAAATAATCTTGTGCTGGAACTGGGTAAACCTTCATGGGTTTTGATGACGCGGCATCTTGCGACGCCAATACCAGCGCACTATTTTTGCTCACCGTAGAATTTCTCTCCAAGATCTGATATTCGTAATTAAAAGTGACAGACGCCACTTGAAATCCTACTGGTTTAGTGAAATATTGGTCGTTTGCATTATTCTCCAAAACCATATAGGCGACTTCGCCATTGGTTCCTGTCACTTTGATTGGCAAAGGCATTTCGAAGAAATTTACCGAAGACGGCACGCTTTGGGTTTGCTTTACATTGTAAACCACCGGTGTACCTGCCGCTTCTTGGTTCCAAGTTATGTTATAGGTGGGGTATCCCTCTCCGTACAGCCAATCCATAAAAAATTCTGTGAAATCTTTCCCGGTAGATTGCTCCAAAGAATTTTTTAAATCCGGCGATTTTGCATATTTATAAGCCAATTCCGGACGGGACGAATAGTCTTTCACCGCGGCGTAAAAGGCAGCATCTCCTAATATCCATTTGATCATTCTAAGCACATAGCCTCCTTTGGCATAGGAAAGTCGTCCACTAAAAATTGCCCCGTCGTTACCCAGATTGCTGTTGGCTACATAGAGCGTACCACCCGGCTGACTGGTGATATAATTTTTTTGACTTTGCAAGTAATTCATAAATTGAGATGGCGACATGAGGAGTTTTTCATTTACTAAATGTTCCCCAAAAGTAGCAAAACCTTCGTTCAGCCAAATGTCATTCCACGCACCACAGGTTATTTTGTCGCCAAACCATTGGTGCGCAAGCTCATGCGCTATCGTACTCTGACCCCAAGAACTCATAGAGCTCATCGACTGATGTTCCATACAAACACCGGAATAACTAAATTCCATGTGGCCATATTTTTCATTTCTAAAAGGGTAAGGCCCGAAGTGGTCTTCAAATACTTGCATCGCCTGTTTGGTCCAGTTGATGCTTGCCATCACCGAACTATTCCCCGAGGTGGTAGGATATAGGTAATTTATAAAAGGAAACGGCGGATTTCCCATGGTATCATTCGATTTTGTAAAATTGGTGATGGCTAATGCCGCAAGATAAGCCGCCATGGGGTACTGGGTACGCCAAAAGGTTAGTTTTTTGCCCGTTGGCAATATCGTCTCGGACATTAATTTCCCATTGGAAGCTACGCTGTATTTGGATGGAGTAGTAATTTTAAAATCAAATTTATCAATTTTATCATTAAGGCTTTGTTTGGTAGGAAACCAGTCCATGGCTCCATATGGTTCTGATAATGTGTATAATACAGGTGTTCCGTTTTGCGTAGAGGTTGAGAATGCTTTTCTGTCCGTTGGCGGTGCGCCTGCATATTTCACCGTAAGAGAATCCAAAGTATTTGCCGGAAGTGCAGCTGGGAAATCAATTTTCAACTCACTGGTAGCCAACTGTTGGAAAGTCAAAGGAGTCCCGTGGTACAGCACCTCAGAAACCGGAATAACATTGGTGAAATCCATATAGATCGTGGATAAACTCTGGTTTGTCAAAAAATGCGAAGTTACCGAGCCCGCCACACGATACACCGCGGGATCCAAATCCAAATCCATACGCTGGTATTTCAAATCATAATTCAGGGTGTTTGGGTTTTGGTTAAACCCTGCCAACTTCGCATATTGAGAACTTTCGCGCTGGATCATCATTTTTCGTTCCGGAGATTCTTGTGCAAGAAATTTCGCTGCTACGAACAGTAACAAAAGGATGTAATTTTTAGTCATTATTGAATTTTAATTAATTTTTAAAGGTAAAGAAAAAATAAATGAAAAATGGTTATATTCTAATTTTCCAACGATAACAATATGCATTTTATATGGATTTAAGCTTTTTCGCCCTACTATATTGTATAGGAAAAGCGCAATCTTCCCCTAATGCAAACGCCGATTGTACCGCGAAGTACGGATTCCGCAGCAACTCCCTACCCAAAAAAATCAAATCCGCCTGATGGTTTTTCAAAATTTCCTCGGCTTGCGTCGCCGTCGTGATCAGCCCCACAGCACCCGTAGGAATGTTAGCACTTTTACGAATATGCTCGGAAAATGGCACTTGGTAACCATCAAACACCGGGATTTTCACTCCGTGAATATTTCCACCTGAAGAAACATCCACTAAATCTAAACCCTTGCTTTTTAACATGTTAGAAAGCTCTGTACTTTGCAAAAGATCCCACCCGCCTTCGGCATATTCATCCGCAGAAATACGCACGAAAAGCGCCTGATTATCTGTAAGTTCCTGTTGAACGGCAGCTACCACTTCCAACAATAATCGGCTTCGGTTTTCAAAAGACCCACCGTACTGATCGGTACGCAAATTGGTAAGCGGCGATAAAAACTGATGCAAAAGATAGCCGTGTGCCGCGTGGATTTCAACAACATCAAAACCTGCTGCCACAGCGCGTTTGGTCGCCAATGCGAAATGAGAAACGATATTGGAGATTTCTTCTGTATTAAGTTCATGCGGCACCGCCTCTCCCGGTTGGTAAGACATCGGCGACGGCGCGACAGTTTGCCAGCCTCCCTGCTGCTTGACAATCTGTTTACCATTGATGGTGGATGCCTTTCTCCCGGCGTATGCCAGCTGGATTCCGGTTTTGGAAGAGGTATTTTGGTGAATAAAGTCGTTGATTTTTTTCAAACTAATGATTTGCGAATCATCCCAAATTCCGAGGTCATACGGGGAAATTCTGCCTTCTGGAGAAACGGCAGTCGCTTCGAAAATAATAAGTCCCGTGCCGCCTTGCGCACGTGAAACATAATGAACAAAGTGGAAATCATTAGCCAAACCATCCTCAGCGGAATACATGCACATAGGCGACATTACGATTCGGTTGGGGAGTTCTACATTTCGGAATTTTATAGGACTAAACAGCATCATTTTTATTTTACTATAAAACAAAAATAAGAATTTTTTAAATGTTCAAATCTTTTCCATAAAAAATCACAAAAGATATCTTCTGTAAATTTCTTAAAAGTTGTTCAAATCTATAGTTTTAAGGTTTCTTTTTAAATTGTGCTCGCAAATTGCGTAGGCTTTATTCCATTTTTATGGCTTCATATTCTTCTTTGCTTAAACTAAATTCAGGGTCTATTACTTTTACTTCGTCATAAGTGAGTTCGTATAGTTTGTAAACTAAGTTGTCTATTTCTTGCTCTAAGGAAGTGGTGTCATTGCCTTCGGATTTGAAGGAAAAGATTTGGTCAGCTTTTGAAATAAATAAATTTTGAAATTTTTCTAAGTTTTAGGAGTAGTTAACCGTGAGGTAATTGGACTGTCAAAATGAATTGTTCTTATTGCCTTGCCTAAAATAAATAGATAAGAATACCAATTTAATAATTTTTAAAATGATTAAACACCAAACATAAGTAGCTTCAATTTTTTTTAGTAACGCTAATCTGATTAATAGTGTCAACTAGAATCATATTGTTTTGCTGAGGAACACTAGTTATAATTTTGATGTGTTCATATGGCTTGGTTACATGTGCTAAGATATTTTGAACAAGCATTTATTAGGGTTTTATTCTTGCTTTGTCGCTGATAAGACTAATACTAAAGCCCACTTATGGCAAACTCTTGTCGGCTTCTAGCTCAATAACCCATATTGTTTTTTAGAGTTTTTTGAAATTTATTTTTGGGAAATCTTTATCAACAAGTTTTAAATCATGTCTTATAGCTGTGATGAGTGCTGTTAGATATATGTCATGTACTTGGTTTAAATCTTCTTTTCCAAAAACATTATGTTCGTAAGACAACATTTCTTTTATAACATTCTCATCAGCTATTATAAGAAGTTTACTTCGAGCCATGACGAATTTCTCCCCGAATTCCCTATTTATATTCTGTGTGGAAAGATTATGTAAAGCTTCCAAATAAGCCACATAATGATCCTCTTTTAATTTTCTATTTTGCAAAAGAATGTTATATCGAAAATTATGCCGCGCTCCAACTAACGAAATTACAACTGCGGCTACAGCACCTGTAATTGAGATTAATGAATTTGTTATCATTTTAAATTGCTATTTAAGGTTTAATTGTAATTTAATGTCTTATGAAAACCGGTTGATGTTTGACTTCAATACAGCTCTTCGCGGCTTTGCTCTACTAATTTTGCATTGCACTGCATCTTGCAATATTTGCTGACGGAGTTTTTATACTAACTCGTCCTTGTTCTTTGGTATTGCCATTTTTATTAAAATTGTCTGTTTGTTTTGGGACCGCTAAGTTTGCTAGTAACGGCCCGGTAGCTTTGCGAAGTTCTTTCATCCCGCTTTCTCGCTTAGGTGAATTTTGCAAAACCGCTGTTGAACTAAACCTCCGGTAGCTTTTCCCATTCGCCGTTTTAGTAACTTTGTTTTTATTAACCTTTTAAAAACTCATGAAATGGCTACAAAAAAAAATCTCCGGAGGATTTAAGGACGAACAAATTCCTGAATCGTGCCTCGAGCGAAGTTAACGGTTTTGCCGAACTTCTGCAACGCTTCGAAAGAAATATCTCTATCCTGGGCAGAAGCAAGCGTACCTTCGAAAATTATTCCCGTCACGTTGCAGCCTTAGCGCTTCATTTCGGTAAAGTCCCTACCGAATTAGACCCGGAAGACATCAAAGATTACCTTTTTGAACTTCAAAAGCGATCAAAAACCCCTTCTCAGTCGTACTTTAAACATACCGTTTACGGACTGCGGTTTTTGCTGAAAACCGAAGGTTTGCCTTACAGCTACCTCCATCTGCCCGCGATTCCAAAAGTCAAAAAACTTCCCACTATTTTAAGCCGTGAAGAGATCTGGCGAATGCTTCAAAGTGCTGAACTCCTGAAACATAAACTGCTCATCGGGCTGATTTACGGTTGCGGACTGCGCTGTATGGAAGTAAGGAATATCAAGCTTCACACCCAAAACGCTGCTCAAGAAATGCCGGTGCTGCAAGGAGGGAAACCTGGTGACCATTGCCGTTTTCGGGCAGCGCGGTCCGCCACAGGAATTTCT